>JAZOOI010000009.1:0-64270 GCA_045654925.1 Alistipes sp.
CTCGTAGCCGAGCTTCTTAAGTACGAGCTTGAGCACCTGGAAGTGGTAGTTCTGCTCGTTGCCCACAACATATACCATGTCGTCGAGCTTGTTCTCCTCGAAGCGGCTTAGTGCTGTGCCGAGGTCCTGGGTCATATATACCGATGTGCCGTCGCCACGAAGCAGGAGCTTCTGGTCGAGACCATCTGCCTCAAGGTCAATCCATACCGAGTTATCCTCCTTGCGGAAGAAGACGCCCTTCTTGAGGCCATCCTCCACGAGGCTCTTGCCCAAGAGGTAGGTCTGCGACTCGTAGTATACCTTGTCGAAGTCTACGCCCAATGCCTTGTATGTCACGTCGAAGCCCTCGTATACCCATCCATTCATAGTCTCCCATAGACCATATACCTCAGGGTCCTTAGCCTCCCACTTACGCAACATATCCTGTGCCTGGAGGAGTATTGGAGCGCTCTTCTTAGCCTCCTCCTCGCTCTTGCCCTCGGCCATGAGCTCCTTGATCTGTGCTTTGTAGTGCTTGTCGAACTCCACATAGTACTTACCCACGAGGTGGTCGCCCTTCATGCCCGACGATGCTGGTGTCTCGCCACCGCCATAGAGCTGCCATGCGAGCATCGACTTGCAGATGTGGATACCACGGTCATTTACAAGGTTTACCTTGATTACGTTGTGACCGTTGGCCTTGAGGATGGTGGCCACTGAGTAACCGAGGAGGTTGTTACGAATATGTCCGAGGTGTAGTGGCTTGTTGGTGTTTGGCGATGAGTACTCAATCATCATTGTGCGTCCCGATGCTGGTGCCATGCCGAAGTCTGGGGTGTTGATAATCTCGCTAAGACGCTTTGCCCAGAACGATGTGTCCACAACGAGGTTAAGGAAGCCCTTGATGACGTTGAAGGCCTTAATCTCGGGTGTTGTAGCCACAATCTTCTCGCCGAGTTCTGTTGCTGTAGCCTCGGGAGACTTCTTCGATGCACGGAGTAGTGGGAATACAACGACAGTGTAGTCACCCTCAAACTCCTTGCGTGTCTTCTGTATCTGAATGTTGTCGCTTACGCCGTATAGCTCCTGTGCTGCACGCGCCACGACATCTGCGATGAATACTTCAATATTGACCATTGTTACCTATATTTATATAATCAGTGCGCAAATATACAAACTTTTTCGCAACTATCCATTTCCTCGAGGGAAAAACTTAAGCGCAGTCATTAGGGAATTTAGGGAAGTTAGGGAATTTAGGGAGGTGCAGTCAACATTTTCCCTAAACTCCTTAATCTCATTAAACTCCCTTTTTAGTGGCTCCGCGCTTGTTGATTGACCATATTTTCTTATCTTTGTGAAAAATTGTCAATACTATGAAGATTGCAGACATTGAGCTTGGCTCGCAGCCGTTGTTTCTTGCCCCCATGGAGGATGTTACCGACCCATCGTTTCGATATATGTGCAAGAAGTTCGGTGCTGATGTCGTCTACACCGAGTTTATATCGTCCGACGGCCTAATACGCGACGCCTGGAAGTCACGCGCAAAGCTCAATATAGCCGACTATGAGCGCCCTGTGGGCATACAGATATATGGCCACCTCATAGAGCCTATGGTCGAGGCAGCACGCATTGCCGAGAGCGCCAACCCCGATATCATCGACATTAACTTCGGATGCCCCGTGAAGAAGATTGCAGCACGTGGTGCTGGCTCGGGAATGATGAAGGACCCCGACCTCATGGTCGAGATGACACGTCAGATAGTACGCGCTGTAAATAAGCCCGTCACAGTGAAAACACGCCTCGGCTGGAGCGACGAGATGAAGAACATCGAGGAGATAGCCCTCCGTCTGCAGGATGTGGGCATTGCTGCCCTCACCATCCATGGTCGTACACGTGCACAGATGTATCGTGGCGAGGCCGACTGGACGCTCATTGGAAAGATTAAGAACGACCCACGCATAACAATACCCATCATCGGCAATGGCGATGTGGACTCGGCCGAGAAGTGCAAGCGTATGTTCGATGAGTATGGCGTCGATGGCGTGATGATAGGGCGTGCCACCTATGGCCGTCCCTGGATATTTAGAGAGTGTAAACACTACATAGAGACGGGTGAGTTGTTGCCGCAACCCTCTGTTGTGGAGCGTGTTGCGATAGCTAAGGAGCACCTTGCTAAGTCGTTGGAGATAAAGGGCGATAGGGTGGGTATTCTCGAGATGCGTCGTCACCTGACAAACTACTTCAAGGGGTTGCCCGACTTCAAGCAGACACGTCTCAAGCTTGTGACATCGTTCGATGTCGACGAGATACTCGCGACGCTCGACTATGTGGCAGAGCGTTGGGGTGACTTCGACATGGGTAATGCTATCCCCGCCCCCCTCTCACACGATATTTAGTGATACAAACGATAGAAAAATTATTAACCCAATGACAGATCAAGAGATTGTAAATGCTCTTATAGAGAGAGACAGCAAGGTCACGCAGGAGTTCTTCTTCGGCAAGTGCGAGCCTCTGTTTAGGAGCATTATACGCAGCGTTTTCAGCTATCGTATCGACTATGATGAGTTTGTCAGCGAGTTCTACATCTACCTCATGGAGGATGATGCTCGCCGTCTGCGTCAGTTCCAGGGTCGAAGCACGATATATTCGTGGCTCAAGATTGTTGCGATAAGATATTTCGTAGCAAAACGCGACCAGCTGATAGAAAAGGAGTCCGAAGAGCCTCTTATAGGTAAAGGACAGTTGAGACTGAGTGGCGATTATGAGTCGGCAACCGATGCACAGATGGATGTGGCACGCCTATTTAGCTTGATGCCCAATAGACGCTATGTCTATGTAATCAGACGCTTAGTCCTCGAAGAGGCCGACCCTCAGGATGTGGCTGAGGAGATGGACGTGACGGTTGATAATTTATATAATATTAAGAAACGCGCTATGGCTGAGTTAACAAAGCTGGCGCTTAAAGTTTTAGGGTAGTATGATTAAGAACTTGCATAACAGAGAGTTCTCCGACGAGACCTTGGCAGCATTCCTCGATGGTAATGCCACCGCTGAGGAGAGCTTGGATATCATCCATAGTATGGCATCCGACGCGAAGCTTCGCGAGCTTCTTAGAATATCTAACGAGGTAGATGCCGAGCTGGGTATCGACGAGCAGAGCGTCGAGATATTGGATATTGCCGCCATGGCAGCATTGTGCGAGGAGAGTAACTTCTGCTGCTTGGAGTGCGAGAAACATATCCTCACACGCCGAGGTGTGGAGTATGACCCACAGCACCTCCTCGAGGTGTCGATGCGCAATAAGTGGCAGAAGGAGGATGGTACAGCCCTCTTCAATGTGGGTCGCCATCTCGAGAACTTCGACTTCATTGTCGAGCGTCGCTATATGTCTACAATAGACGACCTTAGCGCAGCCCTGGAGCGTGGCGATGATGTTATCGTAGCTGTGCGCGAGGGCGTGCTCCTCTGCGATAAGAGCCTACTTCTCGAGGCCTCAAAGGGTGATATGTCACCCAACCACACCGTCGTTGTCTTGGCCTACGATGCCGTAAAGGGCGAGGTGACAATCTACGACCCCAATAGCCGTAACACCTCGGATAGCTATCCACTCGCTCAGTTTATGGAGGCGTGGAGCGACTCTAAGTACTATATGGTGACATCTAACTATAAGGATGCTAAGGCCTACGCCCCACAGCCTATCGACATATCGGATGTCGTCCTCAGCTCCGAGATTGAGGAGCTACGCGAGGCTATCGCCGAGAACGCTCACGAGATATGGGCGCAGAACCGTATGGCCGAGGGTTGGACCTATGGCCCCGAGCGTAACGACACGCTAAAGCAGACGCCCGACATGGTGCCATACTCACAGCTCCCCGAGTCGGAGAAGGAGTACGACAGAGAGATGGCCATGCAGACCATTAGCCTCATGCGTAAGCTCGGCTACGATATCATCAAGAAGCAGCGTACGACGCTATATAATACGCTTAAGTATCGCCTCAAGCATGCCGATAAGGAGAGTGTATGCCCCCACTGCGGAGGTGTCCTCTATGAGGGTCAGCGCTATTGCGATAGATGCGGAACAAAGATAGAGTAAAAGAGAGGGACGAGAATTAATCTCGTCCCTTATCTTATCTTAGGAGTGCCACTAAGGCATCTACATCCTCCTCTGTCGTTGCCCAGCTGGTGACAAAACGCACGATGCTATGTGTCGCCCCTCGTGGTCCCCAGTAGTCGAAAGCTATGTCGTTGCGTAGCCTGTCGATGACCTCGTTTGGAAGACGTAGGAACTGCTGGTTTGTCGGCGACTCGATGACAACCTCATATCCCGCCTCGCGGAATGCCTCGCGTAGGCGTATTGCCAACCTCACGGCGTGGCTGCCTATGTTGTTGTAGAGGCCGTCGCGGAAGAGCACGCCAAACTGAATGCCTAACAGTCGTCCCTTGGCCAGGAGGGCACCATGCTGCTTGACGAGTGGAAAGAGGTTCTTGAGCAGACAGCTGTTTGTCACCACTAAGGCCTCGCCAAAGAGCGTTCCGCACTTCGTGCCACCAATGTAGAAGACATCGGCTATGCGCGCTATGTCGCTGAGCGTGTAGTCGGCACCCTCGGCCGCTAAGGCATAGGCCATGCGTGCTCCGTCGATATATAGCGGTATTGCCCTCTTGTGACACACCTCGCCTAACGCCTCGAGCTCCTTGAGCGAGTATATCGTGCCATACTCCGTGGGCTGCGATATGTATAGCATGCCTGGTGCCACCATATGCTGATATGTCTCGTCGGCATAGAACTCCTCGATGAAACGCTCCACATCCTCGGCCCTTACCTTGCCGTCGTGGTGGGGTAGCGTTAGCACCTTGTGTCCCGAAGCCTCTATCGCTCCCGCCTCGTGCACGGCAATGTGGCCACTCTCGGCAGCCAGCACTCCCTCATGACGCGATAGTATGCCATCTATGGCCGTGGTATTTGTCTGTGTGCCACCCACGAGGAACATAACCTCGGCGTCGGGCGCAGCTATCGCTGTGCGAATGAGCTCCTTAGCCTCTGCGGTGTAGTGGTCGTTGCCATACCCCACGGTGTACTCCATGTTTGTTTCGATGAGAGCCTCAAGCACCTTTGCATGAGCCCCTGCTGTGTAGTCTGAGTTGAAGTGTCGCATGCTAACTATCTTATTTGCGCCTTTGTCAGCGCCTCGCCTAATGAGTGTATGTATTCCTCTATCTCCATAGCTCGCTCAAACGAAGGCCTCTTTCGCCCGTTCACATACTGCTGCATGAGCGAGTAGTTTACGCCCATAGCCTGAGATACCTGCCTGACGTTGAGCATCGGGAAACGGTTGAAGAGGTCGCCTATTGGATTTTCGCCATCGGGCATGCAGCTGCGATGCTTCGTGACGTTTACTTTTTTTGCTGAAGACATGGCGTAAAGGTTATTGGATTATTCTCTATCGCGGTGCGAGTAGGTTGTTAGTTGATTGTTTGTCGCAGACGTTAATGCCTAATACAAAGGTAGTACTATTTCCTCTACCAACAAATTATTTTGTTATATTTTGTTGCGGGTACTCAAAAAAGCGCCCGATATGTTGGGGCGTACCATGTATTACTGGCAATGTGGGTACTCAAAAAGATACCCAAATCCTTGTGCGGAGTCAGTGATCATCGTCTGTTGTAGGGACTCAAAAAGATACCCATGTGTCACACCTATTTGTCGTATATGCGCTCAACTTCGAGGCCACGGGCGCACGTGTACCCTTTGCTGCGCTTAAGGAGCGTAACGATGATATGGACGAGAAGATTATCTTGGCGCGTGCCATGCGCGAGGAGGGAAAGACGTTGCAAGAGATAGCCGATGCGCTGGGGTATAAGAGCGCCTCAGCAGTACACTACGTACTAAGCAAATAGTGATTTTCAAATTTTCAAAAACCCTATCATTTTGAAATTTTGAAAATATGTAATCAATATATGATATATATCGAATGATATATAATATATCAATCATGATATAATATATATAGTATCAATATGAATAATAATTATAGATATCAGCTTGAGAGATATAGAGGGCGTGGTACTCGACATGTATGTCCTCAGTGTCACCGTAAAGGGTCGTTTACACGTTACATTGATACATCTATATATATCTATAATATAGATGTATATATTAATGATAGAAAGTATATATATTGATATATGTATTTATCATTATACCCCTAAGCAATACTTCACTGATAACCCTTGGAAGAGGGAAGTATTTTTTTCAAAATTTCAAAATGATAGGGTTTTTGAAAATTTGAAAATTGAAAAAACGAACAAGACGTGGCAATCTCAAAGAGAGAATTAAGGAGTTTAAGGAACTTAATGAGTTTAAGGAGAAGATGGCTGCGCCCTCCTTAACTTCCTTAAATTCCCTAACTTCCTTAACGGCTGCGCTCTCTCTGCACCTTGTGAGATGCCCACGTCGCTACCCTCCTCGGCATGACGTGAGGTAGCTACATAGTAGGTACTCAAAAAAGTACCCACATCCTTGCGCGGAGTTAGTGGTCATCGTTGTTGTGGGTACTAAAAAAAGCACCCAGGCCTATTAAGAGGGTGAAAATGAAGTTTGTCTTCCCCGCATCGTTCAAGGTCCAGAACTAATAGTCGTGGACGATATATAATAAGTATCCCCCAAAGGCTTAAAACCTTTGGGGGATTGTTATGTTTGGTGGTCATCGTTCGCTATCGTGCGAAGATAAGAGTGTTAGCAGAGCGCGTGTCTACGTAGTTGAAGAACTCCTCGGCAGGGTCACACTGCTCCTTGGTTAGGGTGAACATCTCGCCATAGTAGATAGGGCTCATGTTACCCATGTCATCCTCGGCGATGCCCGCAAATAAGAACCTGTCGTCCTCGGTCATCGAGTAGTACATATCCATGAGGCATGGGTTGGGTGAGTAGTCGTAGAGGAGCAAATCCTCGAGGAAGGCCTCGTCGCTATACTCTATCTTCATCCACTCCTCATACCACCAGAAGTATATCTTATCGGTAGGTGTAGATGTCTTAGCCTCGACAATAGCCACGCACTCGCACTCGGCAAGGGTGTTAGCATAGCTGGCATCGAGGGCTATGATCTCCTGTGCATCGAAGAGCTTAACAATGTCGATACTCTCAATTTTGATGTTACCCTCGGCGGCTGTGGCTGAGGTGAAGTCGTGGCGGAAGAGCTTTGTTGTAGGCATATTGTTGTCGATGCCGAAGGCAAGAACGCTATACTCCGTATTGGGCATTAGGGGCATAAGCTCCTCGCTCCAGCCACCGGTGAAGGTGGCGGGCATATAGTCGTTGATGATGGCCATCATCTGCTCATACTCATCCTCGTAGGGTGGCACCTGGCTGCTCGATAGGAATACGCAGGCGTACGTATCCTTATCGTTCGATGGCGTAAGTGTCAGCTGTGCGGTATAGGGTGTTATCTCCGTAACCTTGATATCTATCGTAAGGTCGCTCATCGTCACCTCCTCTGTAGAGAAGTAATGAACCACGGGCTTAGAGCATAGCAGTGGCGTCTGCTCCTGGCTCACGGCAAAGAGTACAATCTGATAGTTGCTATTAGGCTCGAGACGCTGCTTGATGGTGCTCTTGCCGCTATGGCAGAACTCCTCTGCGGGTATGCCCTGGTCGTTAATGCGGTTGTTGAACTCCTCGAAGGCGCGGTTGCGGTAGTAGCTTACATAGTCGTCGGTAACCTCCATGCCCTCGTAGATGAAGTAGCGGTCGCTGTCGGGCACTATGTAGCTATAGTACAACCCCTCGTAGCGTCCTGGGTTGACCTCTATTGTTGCCATGTTACCCTCACACTGGCTCTTTACGTTGAACTCTACATCCACCATCTCGGGCGTTGTGGTCTTTATCACCGTATAGTTCACAGGTGTTGTAGCCTCAAAGCTATCACCCTCGAAGCTGACGCCATAGCAATATACCACATACTCGGTGTCGGGATATAGGTTTATTGCGCCATACTCTCTCTTGTCGCCCTTTGTTAGCCAGCCTATCTTGCTGAGGAAGTCGTGGGTAGACATGCCATACTGTGTGGCAAGCCCAGCGATATACTCGCGGTCGTCGTCGAGTAGCTCCTCGCGTGTATCGATGCTATTCATCACAAAGTGTTTCATCTCCGATAGTAGCACGACATACTCCATATCCTTATCCTCGGGGCATATGTCGACGATGAAGCGCGTATGGCTTTTCACCTCATTCTCGAATGAGAACTCACTATTTTGTGGTTCGGGCGTTGGTGGTTCGGGTGTTGGTTTGTTGTTGCAGGCTGCGAAGAGCGCAACGGCAAACATGACGAGTGTACTGCGTAAAATCTCTCTCATTATAGTTAAGTTATATAGTTATCTTTTGGGCAAAGATAGAAATAAAATCCAAGATTTTAGCAACTTTTTGAGCGTAAATAGAACAACGACACGCATTTTTTTGTACATTTGCGTATTGTCTACCCAAACTACAATGACTATGAACGAGATCTACACCCGTCAGATTGATAGTAGCGTACAGTCACTTTTCGACTATATATCACAACGAGCAACTCCCGAGGAGGTGGAGCGTATGCGTCGTGCCTACGACCTTGCCTTCGAGGCGCACAGCCAGCAGCGACGTAAGAGTGGTGAGCCCTATATCATTCATCCTATCGCTGTGGCGACCATCGTTGCCGAGGAGCTCGAGCTGGGTGATAACCCCATAATCTCGGCCTTCCTGCACGACGTGGTGGAGGATACCGACTACACTGTTGAGGATATACGCTCGCACTTTGGCGATGATGTAGCCTTCCTTGTGGACACGGTGACCAAGCGCAAGAAGGATAGCTATCAGCACTCCAAGCAGGTGGACAACTACCGCCAGATATTGGAGTCGGTGCACTACGATATCCGTGCCTTGCTCATCAAGCTCGCCGACCGTCTACACAATATGCGTACACTCGACAGCATGCGTGCCGATAAGCAGATGAAGATTGCTGGTGAGACCGACTACTTCTATGCTCCTCTAGCCAACCGTTTGGGCTTGTACCATATCAAGACGGAGCTCGAGAACCTCTCGTTCCGCTATCGTTGTCCTCGTGAGTATGCCGTCATGGAGCGTATGCTCAGCGAGGAGCGCACAGCTGATAGACCACGCATCGACCGCTTTGTGGCGCTCATATCGAAGATATTGAACGATGCAGGCATTGAGGCTCGTACCGAGGTGCGCTACCGTATGCCATATAGTGTGTGGCGCAAGATGCAGGCCAAGGGTAGCGACGTTAAGCACGTAGACGGCAAACACTATATTCGTATCATCTATCTAAATAGCGATGCTCAGAGCGAGAAGCGTATGAGTCTTAATATATACTCAGTGCTCACCGACCACTTCAAGGAGAAGCCCGGCAGCGTGGCTAACTACATCGACGCCCCCAAGGAGAATGGCTACCAGAGCTTCCATGTGAAGCTACTCAGCGAGCATGGTATATGGGAGGAGGTGCACATCTCCTCTGAGCGCATGGTGCGTAACTCGCGTCTTGGTTGTGCCGCCGAGTTCACCGACGATAACGTCAAGGCATGGCTCGAGAAGTTTAAGTCGGTGCTTCAGGATGTTGCCGATAGCAGCCACGACATGGAGTTTATGGATGGCGTCACCTCATCATTCTATAACGACGATATCATGGTCTTCACCCCTAAGGGTCGCGGTGTGATACTCCCCAAGGGTGCTACGGCTCTCGACTTCGCCTTCGAGATACATAGCCAGGTGGGTGAGAAGGCTGTCTATGCGCGTATCAATGGTAAGCTGTCATCGTTGCGTACGGTGCTTCACCGTGGCGACTGCGTGGAGATAGGCACGGCAGATGATGCTAAGCCCGAGCAGGAGTGGATGGAGCACGTCTCGACATATCGTGCTAAGCGCTACCTAAGGGGTTACTTCGCTAACCTGCCACGCCTCGAATATGAGCGTTGCGACCGTTGTCATCCGCTGCCTGGCGATGAGGTCGTGGGCTTTAAGGACCACAATGGCGATATAACGCTCCATAAGCGCGACTGCCCCGCAGCAATACGCCTCGCCTCGCAGCATGGCGACTCTATCATATCTGTTAATTTCGAGGAGAACGAGTCGTTCCTATACCCTGTGCGTCTGCGTATTACAGGTATCGACCGCTATCACCTAATGAGTGACCTTATCGACTGCATCACCGACAAGCTACACCTATCTATGGAGTCGCTTGCAACGGAGAATATCGACCGCATAGCCATCTGTACCATCGACTTTTCGGTTCACTCGCTCATCGAGCTACAGACAGCCATGGAGTACATCCTCAAGATTGACGGCATCGACGAGGTGAAGCGTATAATGTGCTAAGACATTTACCATTTAGCATCTATATCTTGGGCACAAGAGTTGTAGGGTAGCACCTAAAACTCTTGTCCTATGAAGATAGCTACTGGAAAGGGTAATATACCCCTTGTTACTGTTGTTGCGATTATGTCTATATCGGCTATAGTGTCGCTCCCGGGCCTCGCTATATCGCCAATACTGAACTATATAGACACCATCTTCCCTCACGCCTCGCGCCTTGAGGTCGAGATGCTTGAGTCGTTGCCCTCGCTGATGATTATCCCCTTCATGTTGCTTGCGGGCCGCTGGTCGGTGCGCATAAGCAAGATACGTCTCTTGGTCATCGGCACAGCGATATTCTTTATGAGTGGCGTGGGATGCATCATCTCGCATACGCTCGTCGAGCTTATCATCGCCAGCTCACTGTTAGGTGTCGGCGCTGGCATAATAATACCTCTATCTACCGGCCTTATTGTCGACTACTTTACGGGCGATAGGCGTGTTAGCATGCTCGGTATCAGCTCGGCGGTGAATAACCTCACCTTGGTCTTGGCAACCTTCGCCGTAGGATACCTTGCCGATGTGGAGTGGCACCTCGCCTTTATTGTCTATCTCTTACCCGCTGTAACACTCCTTCTTGTTCCTGCGCTCAACCGTACGCCACCCTCACCAGAGCCTGAGCATGGCGCGCAGCATAGGCAGACATCGGTGAATGGTGGGGTGATAGTGGGGCTTATGGCGCTCTATTTTGTCATCACCTACTGCTCGCTTGTCGTCACCTTCAACACCTCATATATCGTTGGTGACAACCACCTCGATGCCAACCTTTCGGGAACTATTATCTCTCTCTTCTTCCTTGCCATCATGCTTCCTGGCTTCATGCTTAACCCCATTGTGCGCATGCTAGGTCGCTGGGTGAATATGTGGTCGCTAATAGTCATGGGTGCGGGACTTATGATTATGGCTATGCCCAACCCCTCGGCACTAACGCTATGTGTGGGTGCCATACTCACAGGCTTAGGCTATGGTGTCATGCAGCCTATAATATATGATAAGGCGGCAACCAATGCTCCGCCACACCTTGCCACCTATGCCCTTGCCATTGTCATGGCTATAAACTACCTGGCTATACTCCTCGCTCCATTTATCATCGATGGCTTAGATGCACTCTTCGATAGGCATACATCGACCTTTGCCTTTCTGCTCAACGCCATTGTCATCTTCCTTTTGGCGCTCATTACGCTCTTTTATGCACCGCGTAGTAGGGTGCTTGGCTCCGACGATTAGGTTTGCTATATTGCAATAAAAGAGGGTTGCCCATCTGGACAACCCTCTCTCTTGTGTGTGGTGAGCTAATTACTCAGCGTGCTCAGGACGCATGATAACCAATGTGCGGTTACCGTCGTCGAGGAGCTTCTGTGCCATTGCCTGGATATCCTCAAGGGTGATGCTCTCGAGAATGCCGAGGTACTCCTCCTTGTAGTTGTAACCCTCCTCGTACCAGCGGTAGATAGCTGACATCCAGCCGCTGTTGTTCTCCAAAACGTTAGCGTAGTTCTTCTGCAAGAACTCCTTAGACTTAGCTACGTCGTCGGCCAAAGGACCCTCCTTAGCAATCTTAGCGATCTCAGCGTCGCAGATATCTACCAACTCATCAGCAAGCTGCTCGTTAGTGTCGAAGATGATAGCTGTCATGTAGCCCTCAACAGGGTACTTCTGGATGCCACCCTGAACGTGTACACCGTAGGTGCCGCCCTTCTCCTCACGGATAGATACCATGTAGCGTGAGTCGAGTGCACGTGTGAGGAGGTCAAGAACGAGACGGTTCTTAGCGTTATCCTCGATAGCACCGTTGAAGATGAGGTATACAGATACCTTAGGCTGCTGCATCTTTACGCGGAAGTCGTTAGTTACCTTACCCTCAGCCATGCGTACGCCATCGTCAACAACGTCGTACTTAACCTTCTTAGAGGTTGGGAGTGAACCGATATACTTCTCAACGAGTGGCTTCAAAGTCTCGAGGTCAACGTTACCAGCGATAACGAAGCGGAAGTCATCAGCGTAGGTGAAGAGCTCGCTGTGTACTGCTGCCAATGTCTCGAGGTTGAGTGACTCAATCTGATCTGCAGAGGTGATCTGACGACGATTGTGGTTCTGATACAAAGTCTCAGTGAATGCCTTGCTCATTAGGTAGCTTGGATCAGCCTCCATGTTACGGAAGTATGGAGCATACATCTTCTTGAGGTTGTCAAGGTCTGTCTGGTCGAAGCGTGGAGCAGTGAAGTTGAGGTACATGAGCTGGAGGATAGTCTCGATATCCTTTGGTGAGCCACCAGCGTTTACAGAGTGGTCGTACTCGCTAACGCTTGTTGAAGCGTATGCGCTCTTACCTGAGAGCTGCTTAGCAAGCTCAGTAGCAGAGAACTTGCTGATACCTGACTGCTGCATAACCATTGGGAGGTAGTCGCCGTGGAAGTAGTTAGCATCAGAGAGCATTGACTTACCACCCTTAGCCTCAGCTGTGATGATAACCTCGTCAGCCTTCAATGTAGATGGGCGAACAACAACCTTAATGCCGTTCTTCAAAGTCCACTCAGTGTAGCCGAGTGACTCGTTAGTCTTGGTAGTCTTAACCTTAGAACCCTTCAACTTGAGTGATGGGTCGATAAGTGGCTCGATAACGGTGTTATCCTCGAATGGAGCGATCTCAGAAGCCTCAACCTCAGCCTTGATAGCCAAGATGTCCTCCTCAGATGGGATTGCAATGCCCTCCTTCTTAGGTGAGCGAACAAGGATTACAAGGTTCTCGTTAGGAGCAACCATAGAGAGGTATGCCTGGTTGATTACATCAACAGTAAGGCTGTTGATGAACGCCTGGTCGAGCTGCCACTCTGTCTCAGCATCCATCATAGGGCTGTTATCAGCGTAGTTGTCGAGGTAGCGCTGTGCGTAGTCGGCGTTGGTAACGTCGTTACGGTTTGTGTACTGACGCTCTGACCAACGAAGAATCTCCTGCTTAGCACGCTCGAACTCACCAGCGGTGAAGCCGTGGCGACGCATACGCTCCATCTCGGTGTACATAGCACGGAATGCCTCGTCGACGCGACCATCGTGAGCTGTTGCAGAGAACATTGTAGACTCCATAGTAGGGCAGATACCGATGCCACCCTCGCTCATGCCACCATTGAGGAATGGAGCATCAGCAGCCTGTGCAATCTCCTCGAAACGCTCGTTCATCATCAACGATGCGAAGGTGCAGATGAGGTTGTAAGAGTAGCCAGCGATAGTATTCTTGTACTCCTTTGGAAGTGCCTCACGGCGTGCGAACATCATAACGCTTGAACGTGTCAACTCAGGATCTGAGAAGATAGAGATGATAGGCTCCTCAGTAGCTGGTACCATGTGTACCTCCTTCTGTGCTGCGTCTGCTGGTGAAGCAGGAATGTCTGCCATGAGAGCCTTGATCTTTGCCTCAATCTGGTCAACGTCGATGTCACCAACGATTACGAGTGCCTGATACTCAGGACGGTACCACTTCTTATAGAAGTTAACCAATGCCTGCTGGTCGAAAGACTTCAAGCCATCCAAGTAGCCGATGAGGTTACGACGCTCATAGAGTGAACCCTTGAAGAGGTTCTGGATCATGTCGTTCTGAGCACGAAGGTTTGCACCGTCACGAGTACGAAGCTACTCCATGATAACGCCACGCACAGAGTCAATCTCCTCTGGCTGCAAAGCGATGTACTGTGACCAGTCGTGGAGGATAAGAAGCGCAAGGTCTACGTTCTCCTCAGTTACTGGGCAATCCATAACCATGTACTGTGTGCAGTCCCATGATGTGAAGGCGTTGAGGTTGTTACCGAACTGAACACCGATAAGCTCGAGCTTCTCGATGATCTCCTTGTCAGGAAGGTTCTTAGTACCGTTGAAGGCCATGTGCTCAAGGAAGTGAGCCAAGCCCTGCTGGTCGTCGTCCTCCTGGATAGCACCTACATCGTGGTAGATGTAGAAGCTCGCCTGGCCCTTAGGCTTCTCGTTGTGGCGAATGTAGTAGGTCATGCCGTTGTCGAGCTTACCTACACGCACTGCGGGATCCATTGGAAGCTGCTCCATGGGGTCCTGAGCACATACACAAGTAACACCAAATACGAATGCTACAAGTGAAAAAAGTAGTTTTTTCATAGTGCTAATGATTAGTTAAAAATATAAATTAAATCTTATGTTTCTCTATTTAGCCTAATAATTCAAGCAAAGATACTCTTTTTTGCTTTATTATTAGCAACTTTGTTATATTTTTTTCTTATATGCCTATAGATTAGACCAACACACCACAATTTATGAACGTAATTTATGCCTTAATATTATTAAAATTTAGTATATTTGCACTATAATTTTATAGACTATGGCAGAGATTACAACATACAACTATCGTATCGAACCACAGGATGTGGACTTCACACTACGTGCTTCGGCATCATCAATTATCAACTATATGCTCAACGTTGCGGGTATAGATGCCCATAATAAGGGCTTTGGCGTTGATGCTCTCTTAGGTCAGTCTGTAACATGGGTGTTGTCGCGCTTCGCGGTGGACATCGCCTTGCAACCAGCCCAGTATGAGGAGGTTGGTATCGATACTTGGGTAAATGACTTCAACCGCCTTAGCTCTACGCGTAACTTTGTGATGCACAATGCGCAGGGTGCTGTGGCATCGGGCGTATCACAGTGGTGTATGTTCGATATTGAGAAGCGCCAGTCGGTAGATATGTCGATGCTCAAGGATGTATATCTTAAGGCAATGGTAGACCAGCCATCGCCCATTGCAATGCCAGCACGTCTTCGTGCCATTGAACCCTCGCAGACAATGTCGCGCCCTGTGGTGTATAGCGATATAGACTTTAATCGTCATGTGAATACACTCCGTTATATCGACCTTATCTTCGATATGCTCCCACTGGAGATTATCGAGAATAATTGCGGTATGCGTCTTGATATCAACTTCTTGTCGGAAGCACGCTATGGTGAGACTTTGACCATTGGCGCTGTGAACGAGGGTGGTAAATGGAATTTCGATATAACATCGGAGGACAGGGTGTTATGTCGTGCGCAGATTGAACTACGATAATAGGATGAGTCGCAGGCTGAAGATAGCAATTGTTGGCCCGGCGCACCCATATAGGGGTGGGCTTGCCGCCATCATGCAGAGCATGGCACGCGAGTTTCAGGCTCGTGGCTACGATGTCGAGATACTTACCTTCACTCTGCAATACCCCTCACTGCTATTCCCTGGCAAGAGCCAGACGGTGGATACTCCGCCACCTGCTGATCTGCGTATTCGTCGTCGTCTCTCTACGGTTAATCCATTTTCGTGGGGTAGCGTAGGTAGAGAGCTTAGACGCATGCGCCCTGATATCGTGCTGATGAAGTATTGGACTCCATTCATGGCTCCCGCCTTTGGACGTGTGGCACGCATAGCGCGTAAGAATGGTCATACGAGGGTTATCTGCCAGATCGATAATGTCGAGCCTCATGAGCATCATATCATAGATAAGCCCTGTAATCGTTACTTCTTGCGTTCGGTGGATGGCTTCATATATATGTCGGAGCAGGTGCACCGCGAGCTTGCAGAGTACACCTCAGCACCGGCACTCTTCTCGCCACACCCCCTGTTCGATAACTTCGGCAGTAGGGTATCGAAGGAGGAGGCGTGTGCTCATCTTGGCCTTGACTCGAAGTGTCGCTATTCGCTATTCTTTGGCCTTATTCGTGACTATAAGGGTCTCGATACGTTGTTGCAGGCGTGGGCGAAGTTTCGACGCAAGGGGCATAAGCTGATTGTTGCTGGTGAGTTCTATACATCACGCGATAAGTATATCAATCTTATTGATACTCTTGGTCTTAAGGATGATGTGGTGCTGCATGACTTCTTTGTTAAGGATGAGGATGTGAAGCACTACTTCTCGGCTGCCGACTGCGTTGTATTACCCTATAAGACGGCGACGCAGAGTGGCGTAACGCAGATATGTTATAACTTCTGCACCCCTGTTATTGTCACCCGTGTTGGTGGTCTTCAGGAGATTGTCCCCGATGGTCGTGTGGGCTATGTCTGCGATCCTACGGTTGAGGGTGTTGCCAATGCTCTGGAACGTATCTTCGAGGGTGATAACTTAGTGCGTTTTGCTGAGGCCATGCACGATGAACGCAAGCGTTTCACTTGGCAGGCGATGTGCGACAAGATTGAGGAGTTGTACGACGAGATTAACAAAGTTGACGAAAGATAATAAATTGGGGGTGTTGCTTCTGCAGCACCCCCTCTCACTACTATGAATATGATGGTCGCGTCAGATACCTACTATATTGCCAGTATACTGAACGCTGTTGTAGTAGGGCGACGATATGGTGAGCATTGCGTCACCATAGTGTGGCGAAATCTCGAAGAGGAAGGTGTACTCTGTAGCCGAGAACATCGTTGTCTTGAATGTTATATGCCAGCCGTTATTGCTCTTCTCGGCATTATAGCCCATGACCGATGGCAATACATAGTTGAAAATTACAGGATAGTAGGGTGGTACATAGCCCTTGAGATAGGGGATGCAAACATCCACCGCCTGGCTGCCCACTGTCACCTCATACATGGCGCTATTTAGGTTGCGCATCATGCCTGCTGGTAGCTGCTGCATGGTTTGAGGTATGAACCTAAAGTTGTGTGACGTGATGAGCGAGTCGATATGTCGCTCATACTCAGCCAGGCGTGCTGCACGACGCTCTATGCGCGCTTGTTGTTCAGGGGTATGCTTATGAGGCGATGTACTACTCTCGATGTTTAGGCAGCTTGTGCTACTCTGCGCATCGTGGTCTTTGTCGCTAATGGCCCATGCACCTATTGCGAGCAGTGCTATGGCCGATGTCGTGATAATTGATTTGCGTAACATGGTCGTCAGTTTTGGTTTTACCACTTCAAATCAAAAACCAGACCATAAAAAAAGGAGCGACTCGCATTGTCGCTCCTTGTGATTATCCGCTTGTGCTTGGACTACTCCTCTGGCTCTGCCTTGGTATAGCTACCTGATATGCTACCAGTAATCTTGTTGCCAGCATCATCCTCTGCGCTGTATTCGATAGTAGCAGTGTTGCCGTTAACGGTTACCCTCACAAGACCATCTACGATAGGAGCCATAACATCACCCTTGATCGTGCCATTGGTGAGCTTTGCATACCATGTGCCTACCAAACCATTATTTATAAAACCAGGGATGAACTTATTCTCGAACTGACCCTCCGTAAATGCAGTATAGACACCTGCAGGACTTGAACTGTCAGCAGAGAAGAACTCCAACATAAAGAGGTCGTCGCCCTTAACTGCCTCAATGAACCATGACTGCAAGCCCATCTCCTGGGTGTCACCATAGTTGGTTGCGGTGATCTTTGCACCGTCGATTGAGAAGTTGAAGTCCTCGGTGAATGTAGAGTAGATGTTGTCTGATGCTACTGTGAGGTCACCCTCGTATGTTACGCGGTGTATCTGACCATTTGTAAGCTCGATGATAGCCTCGAACGAACCATTCTCAACGATTGCTGTTGCGCTTTTGTAGCTTGCTGCGCTAACAGTCTTGCCGTCCTCCTGCACCTGGAACCAGCTGCCATCGTTGCTGAAGGTTAGGTTGCCCAATGTGTTCTTTGCATCGAAAGTGTAGGTGCCGTTAGGAAGTACTGGAGCATCCTCGTTGCCTGCTACTGTTGAGTAGAAATCGAAGAAGTAGTATGTACCATTGCTCTTAACCTCTCCCTTCATGGTTGCGCCTGTATCTGAGATGATTACAAAGTAGTTGTAGTTGTTAGAGTACTGTGTGCCGAAGTATGTACCCTCGAAGTGTCTTGCCTCGAACTCAACATCGTAGTCGCTGCTGTTGCCAGCCTTCTGTGTTACGGTAAACTCAACATCCTTGGCGCCTGTGTACTTGAGAGTTATGATAGCCTCGCGTGCCTCGCCCTCGTTAGCCTCAGCTGTAATCTTAAGCTCCGAGTTCATCTCAACAATAGCCTCGAGCCAATCGGCATTCTCCTCAACAGTTACTTTGCCACCTACAGGGTTCTGGATGGTGAACTTGATAATCTGCTCGCCACCACTCTTGCTGAACTTAACGTTGCGCGTTGTAGGGATGAGTGCCGATGTGTAGTTCTCGCCACCCTCATTCTCGCACGCGGTGAACATCACTGCGCACATTGTGAATAAAAGAAATAGTTTTTTCATCTCTATGATTGTTATTAGTTATAAGTCAATATTCGATGCAAAGATACAAATAAAATGATAAATCAGAAATTTGATTATCACGAAATGTGGGCTATTCAACAATAATGTTGAAAAACCCCACGAGAAGTGTCGAAACACAACCCGTGGGGCTTTGGAAACTATGCTGCCCACTTCTTAACTATTAGGATTACTCTCTATGCCATATTTTAACACATCTTTTATTCTTTGCTCTAAACGCTCAGCAACTTCAAATTGTGTCATTAACTTGTAGTAATCTTTCAATATGCGAAGCGGAATGATAATTGGTCCCCCGCACGTTTCGATAACAACCTCATCATCAGGTCTATTACCGTTGAACACTACGCTATACTCGAAATCTTCACCGTAGCAAAAGCCAACAAATGCTGCCTCGCCCTCACAAAATTCGTAGGCCGTAATTCGCACACGCTCACACACTTCGCCCTCGAAACATATTGTTAGTAACTCGGGGTTAGACTCACCCGGAACAATCTTTTGTAGATGCTCGATGTTTGTCTCAAGAATATAGTCGTAATCCGAATTAAATGGAACATATACAAAACCATTATCTTTCAGAAAATTGTACTCAGACTGAATCTCGTTGAGTCGTGTTCTGTAGATTGGCTCTTTGTCTGTAGGCTTCGCAAAGAACTCTGCAATAAAATCGTAGCGCATAACTTTACCATTTTAAAAATTCAACACTACAAAGTTACACCCACGTTTTGACAATTTGCGTCAATAATAAAAAGATTTCTACCCCCAAACCTCAAATTCCCAATCCATGGGCGACTTTCCATTTATACTTTTACGTAATATCTTCTGAATTTCTTCATAATCTTTATAGTCAAGTTTACTCCAACATGAATAAGATTTACAAGAGAGATATTTATTGTCCTGTGCCTTAGTTAATATAATACTATCAATAGGCACATGCAAGTATGGGTAAAATCTACCTAACCATTCAAATTTTCCCGTAAAATTACCTTCTGACAACACACAAAGATATTTCATTGTCATATTAACCCACTTCTGAGCCTGACCATAGGTCAGCTCCGCCACACCACTTTTTCTATACTCCTCAATAATTTGCCCACATAGTCCTAAATGAAATTCATCATACGCCTCTTGGTTGGCATTTGGCAAGTTTTTGATCTTTTCTATGATGAGTTCATTCACACTGTGTCTGCACTGATCATTTTTATTTTTATCATCTTTATCCTTAAACTTTATTGTTCGGCACAAATCTCGATATGCTCGGTCAGCAGCAGCCTTGTAAACATCCGACTCACTACTACCAAATAGGCACACTCTATAAAATTTTGCAATTTTTTCCACCAAATAATTATCCATAGCACTATTATGTCAAGTCAAATAATATTAGTGTTACAAAAATAATAAAAATAAACTGCATTTAATAATCACAAACCTTTGCGTTTTGACCGTGCAAACCTCTCTCAGCGCACTAATTTCTTGTCAGAAGGGTTGCAGATGTGGCCTTGACATGAAGAAGCCCCGGATGGGTAGTACTTGACGTACGTCCCATTCGGGGCTTTGATTGAAAGGCCGCAGATGCGCCCTTATCACAAGAAATGATTACTCGAATGAGTGGATAACCACGCCAGAACGCAACTTAGGCTCAAACCAAGTTGTCTTAGGAGGCATGATGTTGCCAGTGTCAGCGATGTCGAAGAGCTGCTGCATTGATACTGGATACAATGCGAAGGCAACCTTCATCTCGCCGCTGTCAACGCGCTTCTGCAACTCGCCCAAACCGCGGATACCGCCAACGAAGTCGATACGCTTTGATGTACGCAAGTCAGCGATGCCGAGAACCTTGTCCAATACGAGGTTAGAGAGAACTGATACGTCGAGAACACCGATAGGATCGTTATCGTCATAAGTACCCTCCTTAGCAGTCATTGAGTACCACTCGCCGTCGATGTACATTGCGAAGTTGTGCAATGCGTTAGGAGTGTAAATCTCTGCACCCTTCTTCTCAACTACGAATGACTCGCCAACAGCAGCCAAGAACTCCTCCTTAGAGAGGCCATTGAGATCCTTAACTACGCGGTTGTAGTCGATGATGCGGAGGTGTGATGCAGGGAAGGTAACTGCGAGGAAGAAGCAGTACTCCTCGTCGCCAGTGTGGTTAGGATTCTTTGAAGCGCACTCCTGACCTACACGTGCAGCAGCAGCTGTACGGTGGTGACCATCAGCAACATACAAAGCTGGGATACCCTTGAACAACTCAGTGATGCGGTCGTTAGTCTCCTTGCAGCGGATAACCCACATGTGGTGACCGAAGCCGTCCTCAGCAACGAAATCGTAGTCTGCCTCGTGCTCAGCAACCCACTTAGAGATGATAGCGTCGATCTCAGCCTCATCTGGGTAAGCGAAGAATACTGGCTCGATGTTAGCCTTCTGGTTGCGAACGTGGATCATACGATCCTCCTCCTTATCTACGCGAGTAAGCTCGTGCTTCTTGATAGCGCCTGAGAGGTAGTCCTCATAGTGGCAGCACATAGCGATACCATACTGAGTACGGCCGTTCATTGTCTGAGCGTAGATGTAGTAGTACTCCTCGTCGTCCTGAGCCAACCAGCCCTTCTCCTTCCAGATGCGGAAGTTCTCCATAGCCTTCTCGTAAGCCTCCTGTGAGTGCTCGTCAGCGATAGGATCGAAGTCGATCTCAGGCTTGATGATGTGCAAGAGTGAACGCTCACCAGCCTCAGCCTTAGCCTCTACTGAGTTAAGAACGTCGTATGGGCGTGATGCTACCTCTGATGCCAACTCCTTTGGAGGGCGGATACCCTTGAAAGGTTTAATTCTTACCATATTTGTAAATAGTTTTAGCTTGGTTTATTTTCTTAGGAAGGGTGTCAAATAGCTTGACACCCTATTATTATATTAACAAGTGGTATAATTGAGATCGTTTGGCGACTGCTCGAAGATTGAAAATGCGCAGTTTACTCGAGGTAAATGAATAATTTTCAATCGAGGCAGGCGTCGAAATATCCAATTAGACTATTTGGTAACCTGGAAGCGGACGTTACCGTTAACAAAGAAGTCAACGATCTGACGAGCAGCAGCAAGACCAGCGTTTACGTTAGCCTCAGCAGTCTCAGCGCCCTGCTTCTTAGGAGTGCCGAAGTAGCGCTTGCCGAACTTCTCTGCGTACTCCTCCTTAGCATCTGGAGCGATGTCGGTGATGTACTTCAAGTCCTCACGCTCAGTCATAGCCTTTGCAAGACCCTCCTCGTTGATAACCTCCTTACGAGCGGTATTAACGATGGTAGCGCCCTTAGGCATTGACATAGCGAGGTCGTAGCCGATAGAGCCCTTAGTCTCAGCAGTTGCAGGAATGTGCAATGAGAGGTAGTCAGCAGCAGCGTAGAGCTCAGCGATAGAGTTCATCTTCTTAACGCCGTCACGCTCGAATACTGCCTCGTCGGTGATGAATGGATCGTATGCGATAACGTTCATGCCGAGAGCCTTACCCTTCAAGCCTACCAAGCGACCTACGTTACCGTAAGCGTGGATAGCGAGAGTCTTGCCCTGAAGCTCAGAACCTGTACCTGGGTTGAACTGGTTACGAGCCATGTATACCATCATACCAAGAGCCAACTCAGCAACAGCGTTTGAGTTCTGACCTGGAGTGTTCATTACAACTACGTTGTGAGCAGTTGCAGCAGCGAGGTCTACGTTGTCGAAACCAGCACCTGCGCGAACAACAATCTTGAGCTGCTTAGCAGCCTCGATAACCTCAGCAGTAACCTTGTCGCTACGGATGATAAGAGCGTCAACGTCAGCAACAGCTGCCAACAACTCAGCCTTATCGGCATACTTCTCAAGGCGTACTACCTCATAGTTAGCCTCCTTCAAAATTGACTCGATACCCTCAACGGCTGTCTTAGCAAAGGGCTTCTCGGTTGCAATAAGTACCTTCATAATAGGTTAATCTTACTTTTAATTTTTTGTGATTAAGGTAGCCATCGGGGATTATGCCGACGGCTACCATATTTAATATAATGTATATTAGGATTACTTGTGAAGTGCCTCGAACTCCTTCATGCAAGCTACCAAAGCCTCAACAGACTCCTTTGGACAAGCGTTGTAGATAGAAGCGCGGAAACCACCTACTGAGCGGTGACCCTTGATACCTACCATACCCTTCTCCTTAGCGAACTCCATGAACTCCTTCTCGAACTCCTCCTTACCTGGAGCCATTACGAAGCAAACGTTCATCAAAGAGCGGTCCTCCTTAGCGGCAGTACCAACGAACATAGAGTTGCGGTCGATCTCGTTGTAGAGCAACTCAGCCTTCTCCTTGTTCATCTTGTACATAACCTCAACACCACCGATCTCCTTTACCCACTTCAAAGTCTGGTACATTACGAAGATAGGGAATACTGGAGGAGTGTTGTACATAGAGTGGTTGCGAGCCTCCTCTGGGTAGTGTGTAGCGTAGTCAACCATTGACTGGAGCTTGCGCTCTGACTGGCCGAGAAGATCCTTGCGGATGATAACGAATGTTACACCAGCAGGACCTACGTTCTTCTGAGCACCACCGTAGATCATACCATACTTCTTAACGTCGATAGGACGTGACATGATATCTGAAGACATATCAGCAACCAAAGTTACAGGTGAGTCGATGTCCTCGTGGATCTCAGTACCGTAGATAGTGTTGTTAGTTGTGATGTGGAAGTAGTCAACATCAGTTGGGATAGTGTAACCCTTTGGAATGTAGCTGTAGGTCTTGTCCTCAGAAGAAGCAACGATCTCTACATCGCCATAGAACTTAGCCTCCTTAGCAGCCTTCTTTGCCCAAACGCCAGTCTGCAAGTAAGCAGCCTTAGTCTTGAGAAGGTTAGCTGGAACCTGGAAGAACTGAGTTGAAGCACCACCACCAACGAAGAATACAGCGTAATCCTCAGGGATGTTCAAAAGGTCGCGCCAAAGCTGCTCAACCTCTGCCATTACGCGCTCCCAACCTGGAGTACGGTGAGAGATCTCAAGGATACCGATACCTGTGCCATCGAAATCGCGGATAGCCTCGATAGCTGCCTCAATAGCCTGCTTTGGAAGTACGCAAGGACCTGCGTTGAAATTGTGTTTCATAGGTTTTAATGTTTTAAATGTGTATGAATAAATGTCTTCTGTTGTCTGCTTTTCGTGTGCTATACTATAGCTCTTAACGAGGGTTTATAATATAGTCACACAAAGATAAGCAATTTTTGGCATAAACCAAAATAAAACAGCTAATTTTTGAAAAAAGGATGTGGAAGTGGGTGTGTGTGGCTCCTAAAACATTCGAAAGCCCCTTAAAACGCCTCTGAGATATGTCGTATGTCCATCATACCTTTGCCGTTTTCGTTGCATATTTTCTGTGGGACTATTGCTTTATGGCGGAAAATACCTATCTTTGTGGCGGTTAATGATAACAATCTAAAAATACTAAAGAATGAGAAGAGTTTTTGCAATTATGACAATTGCCCTTGTGGCGATGTTTGTATCATGCGAGCCTAATAACGAGGCTCCTAAAAAGGGCCTTGTTGTAACCACCGGCACCGAGTATAAGGTGGATATGACTGGCGGTGATGTCTATGTAACCTACACAGGTGCAGAGGCTGTGACAGCAACAATCAAGAGCGGCCAGGAGGCTATCAGTTCAATCAAGACCCCTGCTGCGGGTATCGTTGTGGTGAACTTCAGGGCTAACACCACTGGTGCTATACGCTCGGCTGTTGTTGAGGTGTGTGCCGATGAAAAGGCAGTATCGCTTGTATTCCTCCAGGCTGGAAGCAACTCTGGTGGTGGTAATACAGGTGGCAATGCCGATGTGACATTCACCGCTCAGAGCATGGATGGCTACTACTATGGTGAGAAGTATGGCGCTGGCGCAGACCGCTATGCCTTCTTCCTTTCGGATAAGGGTCTAAATAATGGCGGTCAGGCATATACTAACGGTACATACTACTATATCGATTGCTTCTCACCCGCAACAAAGTCAACATCACTACCTTTGGGTACATATACCTTCGATGGCTCAAACGATGGCTCGAATGGTGGTGTGGCATACTCTATAACTAACAATAGCCAGCTTATCCTCACAACTGACAATGTTGAGACATCTGAGTCGATAATGATGACCGATGCTACGCTCACCGTGTCGGTAAACTCTATTACGCTTGTTGCAACAATCAATGGTGAGGTGCATGAGGTGACCTATATGGGTGATCTTGCGTTGGAGGATGTTAGCGAAGAGAATGGTAATAATGGAGGTGATGATGATATTACAGGTGGCCAGGATGGCGAGGCGCAGTCTACACTTACCACAGACCGTCATGTGACCTTCGATGGCGAGCACCGCGCTAAGTGGGGCTACGAGGGTGACTACTGGCAGACAGGTTATTCTAACTATACAATATATATTATGAATAAGTCGGGTGGCTATGTCTATGGCGATACCTTGCAGTTCGACCTCATCACCGACAATAAGTCGTCAGATGGTCAGTTTGCAGGTAAGTATACCATTTCGGATAAGCCTGGCAAGATGGTTATGGTTGCAGGCTTTACCAATAAGTATGCACAGGCTGTGGGTAGCTGGTTCTACGAGTATGGTAGTGGCTCGGCAAGTGGCTACAAAAATTACGCCATGATTAAGAGCGGCACTGCGGAGTTCATTGACAATGGTGATGGTACACATACCGTAATCCTCGATGGTTACGACCATAAGGGTAACAATATCACCTGCAACTGGACTGGTGTAATAGAGAAGGACTAAGAGACTTTGTCGTCCAAATATGTAGTAGCGTGGGTAATATTAATGCCCACGCTACTTTTTTGTTTGTTTAAGATTACGTTATCTAGGTGATACACTATTTTCCTTAACTTCCCTAAACTCCCTATATCACTTAAACCCTCACCCCTATGCCTTGTTACTATTCGAACGTAAAAACGTGCTATAAGTGGTGATTTTCGAAAAATATTAAAAAAAGTTGCTAAAAAGTTTGCAAGTATAAAAATTATATCTATCTTTGCACTCGCTTTTAGAGCAATGGCGAGATAGCTCAGCTGGTTAGAGCGCATGATTCATAATCATGAGGTCGAGAGTTCAAGTCTCTCTCTCGCTACTCCTAACACCTCGATGAAAATCGGGGTGTTTTTTTTGTCTATATACCAACGTTGGTTGAGGGCATAAAGAGAGGGGATGACCATTAATGGTCACCCCCTCCTTTTGTTGAGTATCTTAGCCGATTACTTATTCTCGCTATATACGTAGTCTGCTGCTGGCTTTGAGTCACTCTTGTAGAGGTACATCTCCTCGAGGAAGAGCCTACCGTAGTGGCCATTAGTATCCTTAGCTACCGCAATAACGGTGTACTCCTTCTCATACTCAGCAACGTAGTTGTAGTTGGTTGTGAGGTTGAGCTTGTACTGCTCCTTAACCACGTCGCGCAACCACTCCGCCTCGTTGTTGTAGTAGTCGATAGGTAGTGTTGTAACCATGATATATACATCGTCTGAAGCTGTCACACCGCTGATTGCCATTGGTACTACAGCATAGCCGCTATAATCTGCATAGTCAGCCCAGTGGCTGTCTACAGCTGCCAACTCAGCAGCGTTATAGTGCTCATCCCAGCTGATAGCGATGTTAGAGTTACCTGCAATGTCGCTCAATGTTGTAAACTCCTTCTTGAAGATGCGGGTGTTAGGAGTCTCACCATCGAGACCGTAAGCGAAGGCTACATATGTAGTGCCTGGTGAGAGCTTTGTGAGGTTCATATCTGTTGAGCCAACAGCCTGGTAGAAGCCGTAGTCGCTCAAACATCTCTCGAGCTTCTCCTCGTCGGTTTCACCAAGAGCGTCGAACTCAGCCTTGGTGAATACCGAGCGTGCGAACTTGCCGTTAGGGTCGCTTGCTGTCCAATATACGTTGGCTGTTGTCTGGAAGATATCCTTAACCTCAATCTCGATAGTCATGTCGGATGCGTGAGCCTCGTCTGTGCGCTTCTCAACGATGGTGATGTCCGATGATGCGAAGCCTGTCTCGTGGTCTACCGAGAAGATGAAGAATACATAGTCGGTGTTAGCCTTGAGGCTGTCGTGAACAATCTCCTTGTCGCCCTTGAAGCAGTGGGCCTCCACATGCTGGTAGGCGTAAGAGCCGCTGTTGAGGGCAAGTGTTACGCTCTCGTTCCACTTAGCCACGAAGGTCTCCTCCATTACAGCGCTCATGCCATAGTAGGTGTAGAAGTCGTTAACGCTCCAGCAACCTGTGTAGTAGTATACCTCCTTGTCCGTAGGGGTGATGGTCTGAGTAATCACGGCACCACTAATATCGAAGGTCATCTCAACGTCGAATGCCTCGGTGTTTGGCTTAGCTGTGCGTATTACCTCGCGATGTACGTTGCCTGTAGCCTCGCCTGTTGTAAGGTCGATATGGTAGCAGTATACAACATAGTTGGTGTCAGGGAATAGGCGTGTGAACTCGATGTCGAAGCTCTTACCTGTGTGTGTGATGTTACGCAAGTAGTTGAGCGTGGTCTGACCCATGAAGTATGCCTCATACTCGATAGCATCCAAGTCGTAGGCAATCAATGCCTCGTCCGACTCAAGGTAGAATGCCTTGATGTGCTCCTCGGTGTATGCACGACATACATAGGCAGTTGTAAGGTCAGCGGGTGTCACGTTGAGTGATAGTGTTGTAGGCTGGTTGCTCACCACCTCAATCTCGAACGATGGCTTGTCCGATGCTGCCTGCTTAACCTTAATCTCGTAGTTCTCGTCAAGGGCTGTGTACTTAACGCCGATTACAGCCTCGCGTACCTTGCCTGTGTAGTTAGGCTCTACGTTGAACTTAATCTGACCTACGGTAGCTGTGCTAAGCTCCTTAATCCAGTTTGCTGAGCATACGGTTAGTACCACGGCGCCCTGCTGTGCATTCTTGATGGTGTAGTTTACCGCCTGAGCACCGCCATCTGCCGTAACCTCAATCTCAGTCTGCTCAAGGGTGAAAGTAGCACCCTTTGAGTCGTCACCACCCTTCTCGCAACCTACAAAGGCGATGGTGGCAACAAGTGCGAATAATGCAAATACTCTCTTCATACTTATTTATATATATTTATTTGTTAGCTATAGGCTTGCCTGTCCATGTACCAGTGATGCGGTTGCGTCGGTCATCCTGAACGTCGATATCTACTGTCACTGTGCCATCGCCATTCTCACGAATAGACATGTTACCGTCACGGAATGGTGCAAACTCGGTCTGCTCGGCATTGAAATACCAGCTGCAAAGGAGGTTAACACCATCGGTCCAACCAGGAATGAAGGCATTTGTAGCGATGAAATCTGATGATTTGTAGTCACCGCAGAAGCCCTCCTCCTCAGTTTTCTTGTCGGTGATGAAGTCGAACTGGAAGCAGTCGCCCTTAGTCTCGTCGTTAGGTCTGATGACAATCATCCAGTTGGTGTAGCCACACTCGTAGTAGTCGCCGTAACACTCATATATCATATAGTGGTCTGATAGGTCGGCCTTGTAGTCGCCCTCGAGGGTTGAGTAGAAGGTAACCTCGCCCTGAGAGTCGCTGAGTGTTGTGTTACCAACATATACCACGTGGTGTGCCTCGCCATTAACCACTACGTCGAGTACGATCTTGCCATTCTCAACAACAATGGTTCCCGACTCAAATGTTGTGATATCCTCATCGCGCTTACCATTCTTGTTTGTCACCCAGTAGCCGCTATACTCTGCGGTGAATGTGCCAACAGCATAGGTGTCATTCTTATCGAAGGTGTATGTGCCATTGGCGATAGGCACCATAGAGTCGTAGCCTGAGTATGGCACGCCATAGGCGTCGATACGATAGTATGTAGCATTAGGCAGTGCCTTGCCCTCCTCGTCGAAGCCACGGTCGCTGAGGATGAACCAGTAGTTACCAGCGCCAGGTGTAAGTGCATCGCCGAGGTACTCGCCGCTCATCACTGTAGCCTGGAAGTTGATCTCGCCATCGCCGCGCTGCTTGAGGGTGATGTCGAACGATGCAGAGCCATAGCCTACGGTTACGACAGTCTCGCGCATAGCCTTGGTGGTGTTAGATGCCACGCCAAGCTCCACAACGCCCTCCTTTGTTGTGTCGATAGAGTAGATCCAATCTGCCGATGTCTTGGCATAGGCGTAGTCTACAGGGTTGGTATTCTCGAGTGAGTAGTTGATTGAGACCTTACGGCCAGCGCGCTCAATCTCCATCTCATCGCCCGAAAGCGAGGTGATGATTGGCTTTGTAGCCTCTGCCGACTGGCTGATTACAACCGTAGCAGAGCTACTCTCGTAGCTTAGGGTCACGGCTGCCATGCGGCTACCACCTGTCTCGTTGTCGGCAACTGAGATGATGAGTGAGCCAGACTCGTGCTCCTTTACGCGCAACCATGAATTGTCGCTGAGAGTCACGTTAGCCTCGACGTCCTCAATGCCGAGGATGTCGTAAGTGATGGTTACATCCTTACCATACATTCCAAGTGTAACCTCGCTCTCCGAGGTAATCTTCACCTGGATATCGCCCTCGTTGTTCTTGTCGCACGCCACGTTGAGCATGGAAAAAACAAGAGCGATGAAGAGAAAAAGTCGCTTCATATTTTTAAAATTTTTACTATTGATAGTCTGATTGAACGACAAATATAGTATTTAAATGATAATCCTCCAAAAAAATCCCCCCCCCTTAAAAAATGGCCTCATTTTTGTCCACATATCTATATAGATATGTTTCTACGCTCAATAAACATACTAACACTTTTGGCGAGCCTGCTGTTGCTCGCCTCGCTCTCGGTGGAGATAATCTACTCGCGAGAGCTTGCTCATCTCTCGTCGGCATATTCATGGGCGATGTTCACGGTATGCATAATATTTCTTGTCGACCTCATAGCTCTCTCGGTGAGTAACGACCACCCATGGCGTTATCTACTCCATAATATTCATATCCTCATCCTCTCCATCCCTTACCATACGCTCCTTCCGCTACTGGGTATCAACCTCGGTCATACGGGACAGATGGTGCTTAGTGGGGTAGTGGTGCTTAGAGGAGTCATGGCGCTCTTCATCACCCTGCGCTGGCTCATCGAACGACGCACAACGCGTCTCTTCTGGGCATATATCACCACGGTGCTCGTCTGCACCTACTTCGCCGCCCTTATGTTCTATGAGTTTGAGGCTCCGGTAAATAGTGCCGTGGGCGGCTTCGGCGACGCCATGTGGTGGGCATGGATGAACCTCGCCACTGTGGGCTCGACGATAACCCCTGTCACGGCCCTTGGCAAGGTTATATGTGTCGTCCTTCCAATCTTGGGCATGGCGATGCTCCCCGTCTTTACCGTCTATATAACCTCGCTCTACGATATAGCCTCCAAGCGGTAGTGTGGCACGGGAGTTGTACATCTATGGCTAAACCATAAATTCTATAATGATGAGAAAAATTCTATTCTATGTTATTGTCTCCACCATGACGGTGTGCATGGTCGTTGGATGCTCCAAGGAGCGTGAACGTTGGAACGAGAAGGAGCGTGAGGAGCTACGCGGCGAGCTCAATGCCTATCGCGAGATGGTCTACCTTAATAACCTCGAGGATGAGGAGTTCGACGACTTCTCCTATGATGTTGTCGATGCCATAGAGGTCGACTACCCAGTCTACACCACCTTTGTGGAGATGCCTGGCAGGGGTGATACTCTCGAGGTATATGTCGTGTCGACAATCGTTGAGGAGCTGCGTGCCGATGCCCATAATATGCGCAACATATACCCCTATCCTCAGCTCGTTGCCGAGGGAGTGTTGCCCATGGGCCTAAGCCCCAAGGAGCAGCGTGCCTTCTATGAGTGCCTTGCCCGTAAGGTGGATAATAACTTCGCCTCGATAGATGAGTTCTTCAATGCCATACTTGCCGATACACTCCCTACATCGACCATGATGCAACTTCAAAACCAGTGTGCATCGGGACTCTTCGACTGGGATGTGGAGGTTGATGAGACCATCGTCGTTGGCGACTAAGAGATACTTTTACCCATGCATAGTTAAGTATAAAGTTTGTTGGGGGACTGCCACTATGGGTGTGGTGGTCCTTTTTTTTGTGCTGTGTTTGCTAATTATTGAAAAAAAATACTAATTTTGCATCAAACTAACTCTAAAACAATAAGTATCATTATGGGATTTTTGCAGGATTTTAAGGCATTTGCCCTCAAGGGTAATGTCGTTGATATGGCTGTCGGTGTAGTTGTCGGCGGTGCATTCAGCAAGATTGTTACTTCGCTCGTTGATAATATCATCATGCCTCCACTCGGTGTGTTGATGGGTAATAAGGACTTCAAGGACCTTAGTGTTAAGCTTCAGGATGCTAAGCCAGCAGAGTTGGATGATGCTGGTAATGTTCTCGTTGCTGAGCAGCCCGAGGTATTCCTCAAGTATGGTGAGTTTATCAAGACATGTGTGGACTTTGCTATCATCGCATTCAGCATCTTCATCGTCATCAAGGTTATCACACGCCTTTCTGAGATTCGCAAGAAGAAGGAGGAGGAGGTTGCTGCTGAGCCAGCACCTGCTCCAGAGCCAACCAAGGAGGAGACACTTCTCACCGAGATTCGCGACCTTTTGAAGGAGAAGAAGTAATAGGTCTATTCCCACACCTTTATAAATAATGAGGCTGTCCAACAAATTGCGGACAGCCTCATTGTTTATTCGTTAGTCATCTATTAATGGTTGTGGCACTCGTGGTGGTTGCATCCCTCGCCCGAGTCCATCACAAAGCCGAGAAGATAGCCCTTGACAACGGCGTCGATATCACCCTTGCAGCCACGTATCACCTTGATATTGTGGCTCTCGAGTTTGTTCTTAGCGCCCTCGCCCATGTTGCCAGCAAGCATCACCTCGATGCCCATCTCCTCCATTACTGATGCGATGTTCGACTTACAGCCGCAACCCTCAGGAGAGTCGAGGCGTGAGGTTGCGACAATCTGCTTATTCTCAATCTCGAAGATGGTATAGTAGGCGCAGTGACCGAAGTGGTCATCCACATGTCCATCGCGTGTTGGTACAGCAAGTTTCATAGTTGGTATCTCTTAAATAGATAAAGGCAGGCACTATCGCCTGCCTTTGTTATTCTCATAGCGGTAGATATCCGCAATTGATTACAAGTTAGGGTTGATTGTTGACCACTCCTCAACAGCAGGAATGATACCCAAAGTTACCAACTCGTCACGCATCTTGCAGAGGTGTGCGTATGAAGCGTCGAGCGCTGCAATCTCCTCCTCAGTGCCTACAGGCATCTTGTATGAGCAGCCGTTCTGGTCGAGAACAGTGTCCATAGCCATCATGATGTGGTTGTACTTCTCGTTAGATACGTATGTACCTGCAGGGAAGCGGAAAGGCTCGCCACCCATCACCGAGCGAATCATCTCTACAGAGAGGTATGATGGGCTCTGGAATGATGAACGACCACGAAGCTTGATGATAGCTGCACCACCCTGGCATACAGCCTTCTTCATCTCTGCCCACTCCTCAGCTGGGAACTCCTCAGTGCCGATGATGTCGGTAAGCTTGCGACCAGCAACCTTCACTGCGCTGCCGAATACTGCCATCTGCTCGCCGTGGCCACCATAGGTAGCGCAACCCTCGATCTCAGACTGCATAACGTTGAACTTCTTAGCCAAAGCGCTCTTAAGACGTGTAGTGTCGAGACCTGCGAGTGTAGTCACCTGACCTGGCTTCAAGCCAGAGTAGAGCAATGTTACAAGACCAGTAAGGTCAGCTGGGTTGAAGATGATAACAACGTGCTTAACATCTGGGCAGTATGTCTTGATGTTCTTACCAAGCTGCTCAGCGATCTCGCAGTTACCCTTCAACAAATCCACACGTGTCATACCCACCTTACGTGGAGCACCACCAGAAGAGATGATATACTTAGCATCCTTGAACGCCACAGCAACATCGGTAGTAGCTGTGATGTTCACATTGTCGAAGCCGCTCTGGCGCATCTCCTCAGCAACGCCCTCTGGAGAGAATACGTCGTAGAGGCAGATGTTAGATGTGAGGTTCATCATAAGAGCTGACTGAACCATGTTAGAGCCGATCATGCCGGCAGCACCAACGATAACGAGCTTGTCATCAGTAAGAAAAGCCATAGTTTTAATCTTTTTAAGTTGTTTATATAATTTAATGTAATTGCGTCGTTTGCAAATATCCTTGCAAAATTAGAAAACATTTCAACTATTTGCAAGTAAAAGCCCAAAATATTTGTTTTTATTTTCGATGTTTACTACCTTTGTATATCGTGATAATTATTTTCGACCAATAAATAAACCATATAAACCATGAAAAGACTATTTTTTGCCATCATTCTTGTGACTATATGTTGCTCTTGTGGCTCGTCTTCTAAGCAAGAGTCACAAAGCGACTCGGCTTCCAAGCCAGAGCCTACCAAACGTCACGGTTGGTATAATGCTCCGCTTTATGGAGATGTTGAGTCGGTGGTTGAGACAGAGTATGAGCTTGCAGATAAATTTGGAGAGGTTGTGCGAGGTGATATCAAGAGTTGCAATAAATACCTCTTTAATGAGGCTGGAGATGTGGTTGAGAATACTGAATATGACTCAGATGGTTCGTTAAGATGGAAACGTATTTGTAAATATGATTCCGATGGAAATGGGGTTGAAGATGCTTGGTATAGGCCAGACGGCTCGTTGAGTTGGAAATATATATATAAATACGACTCAGCAGGAAATCAGATTGAGTGGGCTAACTACGATTCAGACGGCTCGTTGGATTGGAAGCATATCTATAAATACGACTCAGCAGGAAATATAGTCGAGGAGGGTATACGCAATTCAGACAGCTCGTTGGATTGTAAGCTTATCTATAGATATGACTCCGAAGGAAATCTAATTGAGGTGACTGAGTACAACTCAGATGGCTCTTTGGATATGACGGAGAATGGTAAATATGACTCTGCGGGAAATGTAATTGAGGTGGCTCGGTATAACTCCGATGGTTTGTTGGATAAGAAGTATACTTATAAATATGACTCCGAGGGAAATGTGGTTGAGACGGCTCAATTCAATCCAGACGGCTCGTTGGGTTGGAAGCATATTTATAAGTACGACGCCGAGGGAAATATAGTTGTGGAGGCTGAATATAAGCCAGATGGTTCGTTGGATTGGAAGCATATTTATAAATACGACTCCATGGGAAGTATGGTTGAGATGACTAAATATTCAAGTGAGGCGCTTTTGCCTATAAGCCAGACGGTTTACGAAATCACATATCGCAAATAGAGGGGCGTAGTAACCTTGTGTTTTGGAGAGTTTAACAGTGTTAGGCTCTCCTTTTTTTTGTCTCTTCGGCAGACTATCTCCTATTCGCGCCATTCACACATTCACGCCATTCACACATTCATTCGGGGCGGGGCCGCGTGAACAATACTATTAACACCATTAACCCCATTAACATCATTAACACCGTTCACTCCATTAACATCATTCACAACCTCCACACCCCTGTGAAAGTGTGAATGGCGTGAATGAAGCAGATGGGTAACACCGCAAGCAGGGCTTGCTCTGGGTAACACCGTGCGCAAGCGCACTCTGGGTAACACCGCAAGCCAAGGCTTGCTCTGGGTACGACTCAAAGCCCTAGAGCGGAGCGGCTCTCCCCAGAGCGGAGCGGCTCTCCCCAGAGAGGGCAAAGCCCTCGGTTATCCCTAGAGCGAAGCGGTCCTCCCTATAGCGACTGGCGCTCTATCAACCTCGCCATGACGCTCTATTGATATCCGCCTTCCCTTTTGTCCCTTTTGTCCCTTCCATCAAATATGGAAAAATATTTTTGTTAAAATACTTGACAACGGCTGTTAAATGTTGTATATTTGTAGCGGAATTCCTTCGTAAGAGTCGAGGACTATTAGTCGACCGAGTCCTCGTAGTTCTAACAACAAATATATACCTATATATACTATATATTAATATATTATTGATATATAGACCTCTGGTATATATTTATAATCCAATATTATAAATATTATGTATACAAGTAATTTAGATTTAGTCATCAATAGTAAGTTGATGGATAAATCATTGAATTCTTTAGCTTCGCTCTCGAGCGCTGAGGCTACTGCTCGTGAGGTGCGCAAATTCGAATACGACCTTGCAGAGGAGCGTGTAAGGCCATATATTATTGATATGACTAAGGCGCTCCCCGACATAGAGCCATTGGTTAGTATCAATGGTAGTTGCGTATGCTCGCGTGGTAATATCTCGGCCATCTGTGGCGAGGCCAAGAGCAAGAAGACCTTCCTTGCTTCGGCCCTTGTAGCCTCGGCTATGGCCATACCAAGCGCGCGTATTGATAACTTCAAAAATGTTGCCAACAACCCATCTATCAATGTGCTATGGGTTGATACCGAGCAGGGTGAGCAACATGTACGCCGTGTCATCCAGCGTATCGCGACAATGACAGGTGCTGCACTCGGTGGTGCTGCAGTAGAGCCTCGTCTCACCACCTTGGCTCTGCGTGAGCTTTCGCCCCACGAGCGCAAGGCCATGATGTATGATGCCATGCGTCTGGGTGTCTACGACCTCATTGTCATTGATGGTATTGCCGACCTGCAGCGTAATACCAATGACCTTGGGGAGAGCGACGCTCTTGTAGCCGAGCTTATGGCTCTATCTACGCTCAGTAACACCCATATACTCTGTGTGTTGCATACCAATCCAGGCTCGGACAAGGCGCGAGGCCATCTCGGCTCGTCGTTGCAGCGTAAGGCCGAGAGCGTAATCTTTGTGCATCGTGCTGGCGACTGCTCCATTGTTGAGCCTCAGTTCTGCCGTAATGAGCCCTTCGAGCGCTTCGCCTTCACTGTGTCGGAGGAGGGTATTCCTCGTCTCTGTGATATGCCTGTGGCCCCAGCGAATCGCAACGAGGTGGTCGCTATTGTCGAGGATATCTACGGTGGTACTATCGAGCGTAGTACGCTTATTAACAGACTTATGGAGACGCTCAACTGCGCCAAGGCTGCAGCTCATATGCGTGTTAAGCGCCTCATCGACAGAGGGCTTCTGCGTGCCGATGGCGATAGGGTGGTGAGCGTCTCACACATCTCAGCTAATAGCACTCAGCCATTAACCCCATTCACACATTCACACATTCACAGGGGTGTGGTGGGTGTTAATGATGTTAATGGTGTTAATGATGTTAATGGTGTGAACGGCGTTAATGATGTTAATAGTATTATTCACGCTGCCCCCACCCCTGTGAATGGCGTGAATGATGTTAATGGTATGAATAGTATTAAGGAGCTTAGTCCTGCTACGCAGAGGGCTATCGACATCTTCGCCGCCTCGGGTATCGAGGTGGAGGTCAAGAGTATAGGTCCCGCCTTGCCCCACGACGATATGGACCTACCTTTCTAAGGGTGCTCGCCGACAATAGTTGTCCATTGCTATCGTTTATGGTGGTATAATTATTAATGATAGCTAAATGCTCCCCGAAAGGGGTTGCCAATATGAATAATTTTTGCTATATTTGCACGCTATTATTATAAACAGATGGAAAACGAAACAAAAAATATATTAGAAGAGCTCGAAACGAGCGATTATAAATATGGCTTTGTGACTGATATTGAGACCGAAACCATTGGTCGTGGCCTCAATGAGGATGTCATACGCCTTATCTCCGAGAAGAAGGGAGAGCCCGAGTGGATGTTGGAGCGCCGTCTGAAGGCCTATCGCCATTGGCTCACCTTGAAACACCCCAACTGGGCGCATCTCGATATTCCAGAGATTGACTTCCAGGATGTAATCTACTATGCTGCACCTAAGCCAAAGAAGCAGCTTAACTCTATGGATGAGGTAGACCCCGAGTTGAAGCGTACCTTCGACAAGCTCGGTATTCCACTCGAGGAGCAGATGGCTCTTGCGGGTGTTGCTGTCGATGCTGTGATGGACTCGGTGTCGGTGAAGACCACCTTCCGCGATACTCTCGCCGAGAAGGGTATCATCTTCTGCTCAATATCCGAGGCTATCAAGGAGCACCCCGAGCTTATTAAGAAGTATCTCGGCTCGGTGGTGCCCTATACCGATAACTTCTACGCAGCACTCAACGCCGCAGTATTCTCCGACGGCTCGTTCTGCTACATCCCCAAGGGTGTGCGTTGCCCTATGGAGCTATCGACCTACTTCCGTATCAATGCCGAGGGCACAGGTCAGTTTGAGCGTACGCTCATCGTCGCCGACGAGGGTGCCTATGTCAGCTACCTTGAGGGTTGCACCGCGCCACGTCGCGATGAGAACCAGCTCCATGCTGCCGTTGTTGAGATTGTCGTTGAGAAGGATGCCGATGTTAAGTACTCTACGGTGCAGAACTGGTATCCAGGCGACAAGGAGGGTAAGGGCGGTATCTACAACTTCGTGACCAAGCGTGGCATGTGCAAGGAGGGTGCTCACCTCTCATGGACACAGGTGGAGACAGGTTCAGCCATCACATGGAAGTACCCAAGCTGCGTCTTGCTTGGCGATAACTCATCGGGTGAGTTCTACTCGGTGGCCATGACTAACAACTATCAGCAGGCCGATACGGGTACAAAGATGATACACATCGGTCGCAACACTCGCTCGCGCATCGTCTCTAAGGGTATCTCGGCTGGTAAGTCGCAGAATGCCTATCGCGGTCTTGTGCAGGTGGCCAAGGGTGCGGATAATGCCCGTAACTACTCGCAGTGCGACTCGTTGCTTATCGGTGATAAGTGTGGTGCTCACACCTTCCCTGTCATCAAGTCGTCAAACCCATCGGCGGTGTTGGAGCATGAGGCAACAACCTCAAAAATCTCGGACGACCAGCTCTTCTACTGTCAGCAGCGTGGTCTCTCGGCAGAGGATGCTGTGGGCCTCATCGTCAATGGCTATGCTCGCGAGGTGCTCGCAAAGCTCCCTATGGAGTTTGCCGTTGAGGCACAGAAACTCCTATCTATAAGCCTTGAGGGCTCGGTAGGTTAATGGTTTAATGAAGAAAAAAGAAAAAGATAATAGATATGCTAAAGATTGAAAATCTACACGCCTCTGTTGGCGAGAAAGAGATATTGAAGGGTATAAACCTCGAGGTTAAGGCTGGCGAGGTGCACGCTATCATGGGCCCTAACGGCTCGGGTAAGTCGACTCTTGCATCGGTGTTGGCAGGCAATGAGAAGTTCACAGTTACCGATGGTAAGGTTGAGTTCGAGGGCGAGAACCTCTTGGACCTCGCTATCGAGGAGCGTTCACGCAAGGGCGTATTCCTTGGCTTCCAGTACCCTGTGGAGATTCCAGGTGTCACCATGGCTAACTTCATGAAGATTGCCGTTAATGAGCAGCGTAAGGCGCGTGGTGAGGAGCCTCTCACCGCTGCCGAGTATATCAAGCTCATGCGTGAGAAGAGTGCCATCGTGGAGCTTGACTCGAAGCTCACCGCGCGTGCCGTGAACGAGGGCTTCTCGGGTGGTGAGAAGAAGAAGAACGAGATCTTCCAGATGGCCATGCTTGAGCCTAAGCTCGCCATCTTGGATGAGACCGACTCGGGTTTGGATATCGACGCCTTGCGTATCGTGGCTACTGGCGTAACACGCCTCAAGACCCCTGAGAATGCAACTATCGTCATCACCCACTACCAGCGTCTCTTGGACTACATCGTGCCCGACTATGTGCACGTATTGTATAAGGGTCGCATCATCTATACAGGCGACAAGACCCTCGCCCTAAAGCTTGAGAAGGAGGGTTACGACTGGCTTATTAACGACTATAAGGAGGAGTAACCATGTGTGTAGATAACCTAATTCGTAGCGTTGATGCTCAGCCTTTCGGTGGTGGAGAGCTCTCTGCAGGCCGCTGGGTTGTTGCCGCAAGCGAGGATGTTCGCATCGTCGCCCAGGGTGAGCAGAGCGTCGACCTTATTATTGTCGATGATGAGGCTGATGTGCCCTCGGTTATCGATATCGAGGTGCCCGCAAGGGGTGTTCTCAACATCGTGCAGGTGGTAACCAAGGCGTGCGACCATAAGGTTGATATTCGCATTGGTGAGCAGGCAGAGGTTAATATGACACAGCTTGTGCTCTCGGCTGCCGAGGTGGCTACACGCACACACCTTAATGGCGAGAATGGCCGCTTCCAGCTCGGTGGTAGCTTTGTGCTCACCGACGAGGAGAGGGGTAGTGTTACGGTCGATGTGGAGCACGCCGTGGCTAACTGCGTATCGCGCACAGCATATAGGGGTGTCGCTTCGGGCAAGGCTCAGGGTCGCTTCTCGGGCTTGGTATATATCGCCAAGGATGCACAGAAGACCGATGCCGAGCAGCTCAGTCGCAATGTGACTATGGACGAGGCGCTAATCCACACTGAGCCTCAGATGGAGATCTATGCCGACGATGTTAGATGTAGCCATGGCGCTACCGTTGGTCAGATGGATGAGGATGCCATACTATATATGCGTCAGCGCGGTCTGTCGAAGGCGGATGCCAAGCGTTTGCAGATACACGGCTTCGTTGCCGACACTACGCTCCATGCCTCTATCGCTGGTTGTGGCGAGGCTATGATGGAGCTACTTATGGATAAACTTGCTAAATTGTAATAGCTATGAGCTTCGACGTTGGTAAGATACGTGGCGACTTCCCCATTCTTGGTGAGCAGGTGAATAACCGTCCCCTTGTCTATTTCGACTCGGGAGCTACGGCCCAGAAGCCCCTGCAGGTCATCAACCGCATGGATGAGCTTATGCGTCGCTATAATGCCAATATACACCGTGGTGTTCATCACCTCTCGGGTGTGATGACCGATATGTATGAGCAGGCACGCGAGACCATACGTCGCTTTATTGGTGCTGAGCACCGCGAGGAGGTAATCTTCACGGCTGGTGCCACAGCCTCTATAAACCTTGTTGCTCAGGCGTGGAGTGCTAAGTATCTCCGTGAAGGCGATAACATTGTCGTTAGCGAGATGGAGCACCACTCCAATATCGTGCCTTGGCAGCTCGCTGCGGAGCGTCATGGTGCTGAGCTTCGTGTCTTGCCCTTCGATGAGCGTGGTGAGTTACGCATGGAGCTACTATCGACACTCATAGACTCGAGAACACGTCTTGTGGCCATCACCGAGGCCTCTAATACTCTTGGCACTACACCCGATGTAGATACCATCATAGCTGCGGCACACGCCGTGGGCGCTGTTGTCATGGTCGACGGATGCCAGGGTATCGTGCATGGCGGCGGTAGGGTAGCAGAGCGTGGCTACGACTTCTACGCCTTCTCGGGCCATAAGCTCTATGGACCTACGGGTATCGGCGTCTTGTATGGCCGTCGCGAGTTGCTCGACTCAATGCCCCCATATATGGGCGGTGGTGATATGGTCGATAAGGTCACCTTTGCAAAGACTACATATGCACCTCTGCCATTGAAGTATGAGGCTGGCACATCGAACTTTATAGGCGCTGTTGCCCTTGCCGAGGCTATCGACTATATTGAGGCTATCGGAGTGTTAGCTATTGAGGCGCATGAACATGAGATACTTCGTGCTATGACACAACGTCTTGGTGCTATCGATGGCTTGCGTATATATGGCGAGGCTGAGAAGAAGTGTCCCATTGTGTCGTTCACCATTGAGGGTACACACCCCTACGATGTGGGTATGATTCTCGATAAGCTTGGCGTTGCAATACGTACAGGACACCATTGTGCCGAGCCTGTGATGACCCACTTCGGTGTTCCAGGTATGTGTCGTGCCTCGATAGGCATGTATAACACCTTGGATGAGGTTGAGGTCTTGGCGCAGGGCGTTGAGCGCGCAGTGCGAATGCTTCGATAAAGGGCTGATAACCAATAATTTTACTCACTACTAATCACTCGTTAATACCTATGTTTATCGTACTTGAGGGTTTGGATGGCGCTGGCAAGTCTACACAGATTGCCAAGCTAAGAGATATGTTCCACGAGCGTGGTATCGAGTCGGAGTATCTCCACTTTCCACGTTTCGACGCTCCTGTATATGGCGAGCTCATAGCGCGCTTCTTGCGTGGCGACCTCGGAACTGTCGAGGGCGTGAACCCATATCTAGTGGCGTTGCTCTATGCAGGTGATAGAGCCGATGCAGCTAAGACCATCCGTCAGTGGATAGATGAGGGTAAGGTGGTTATTGTCGATAGATATGTCTACTCTAACATTGGCTACCAGTGTGCTAAGATGGCTGCTGGTGAGGAGCGCACAAAGCTTCGTGAGTGGATTTTACATACCGAGTTCGAGGAGTTCAATATCCCTAAGCCCGACCTCTCGCTCTTCCTCGATGTCCCCTTCTCGTTTACCGAACGTAAGCTCACCGAGACCCGCGATGGCGACGATAGAGCATACCTCCAGGGTGGTAAGGATATTCATGAGGCGTCGCTCGACCTGCAACGTCGTGTGCGCGAGGTATATCTCGAGTCGGCGGCTGTGGGCAACGACCTAAAGGTTGTCGACTGCTCGGCTGATGATGGCTCTATGGCATCGCCAGAACAGATTTTCGAGCGTATCATGGCTCATGTGACCACTCTTGTTGATAGACTATAACATGAGTGCGAGGGTGCGACATATTGCCACCATCCTCCTGTCGTTAATTATTGGTGGTACCTTCATCTTCTCGGGCTTTGTCAAGTCCGTAGACCCTGTTGGCACCTCTATATTTGTTGAGAAGTACCTCGCCACCTACTCGCTCGAGGTGCTTATGCCCATGGCTCTTACCATTGCCGTGGTGCTTGGTGCTATGGAGCTTATGCTCGGCATCCTCCTTGTTGCGGGTGCCTATCGTTCGCGTGCCGCTTGTGGCGCTACACTCTTCCTCGCTATATTCACAATCATTACACTCCTCAGTGCTACGATACTGCCCATTGGCGATTGTGGCTGCTTTGGCGATGCTGTGAAGCTCACTCCCTGGCAGACATTCTACAAAAATCTAGCTCTGCTACCTATGTCTGTGGCGTTGTGGCTGCTCAGTCGTCGCGAGAGTAGTGGTAGATGGAGTATCGAGGTGTTACTTCTCTCGATACTCTTTGCCTTGGGTGTTAATGGCGTTGCTCTACGCTTCCTGCCGCTTATCGACTTTATGCCCTATAAGGTCGGCCTAAATCTTCGCGATGAGGTTGCTGCCATAGACGCGGCAGAGAACAATGCTGTGCGCAGTGTATTGCTCTTCGAGAATATCGCTACGGGCGAGAGAGTTGAGTATCCCAGCGATGCTGTCGATTGCTGGATGGATGAGAACCTTGAGTATATAGATGCCTATACGGTCCATGATGATGTTGAGCCTATGACCTTCGATGACTTTAGGGTATACAATGCTGAGGGCGAGGATATTACAATATCTCTTCTTGAGCGCGAGGGTAGTGTTGTATGGCTCTGCATTAATGATGTGGATGCTCTTGCTGGCGTACGTCTCAAGGCTGCCAAGAGCATTATCGACGATAGTAGCGTTATTGTAACGTCGGGTGATGCTGAACGTGTTGCCTCAATACTCGATAAACCATGTTATGCTATCGATGCCATGACATTGCGTTCGTTCATTCGCGCAGCTGTGGGTGTTGTGGTCATCGACGATGGCGTTATCAGCCTTAAGCGTGACGTTCGCGACTATAATCTTTTTTAACTTATAATATTTGAGGAAAATGGGTATGCAGAAGTATGATATTTTTGTGAGTTATCGTCGTACCTCTTTTGAAACAGCAAATCTCATTGCCACCAAACTCCAGATGGCAGGTTATTCGGTATTCTTCGATGTGGAGACCTTGCGTTCTGGTAAATTTAATGAGCAACTTTTTGAGGTCATAGAGCAGTGTAAAGATATTATATTGGTGCTGCCGCCCGATGCTTTGGATAGATGCAGCGATGAGGGTGATTGGGTGCGCTTGGAGGTGGAGCATGCCATGAAGCATAAGAAAAATATCGTTCCGATTATGCTCCGCGGCTTTGAGTGGCCACCAATTGACTCCATGCCAGAGAGCCTTCGAGAGTTGCCTCATTATAATGCAATTACGGCATCCGACCCAAATGTGTTTGTCGAAAACATCGAGCGTCTTAAGCATAGCTTCCTTATCTCACGCCCAAATCGCAAGGTGTGGCGTATAGCTCTTTTTGCCCTTATCTTCGTCGCCATCGCAGTAGCTCTTATACTGACGATGGGTAGGGATGGTGAGACTGAAAGTGTGACAAGTGATGTTGAGAAGACCTCTGAAGAAGTAGTTTCCGATAAATCGCTGACCAGTGAAGAGGTGATGATTTGTGATGAGTGTGCTGGGCAGCTGATGAACCTATATATGTTGTCGGATATCAATATGCAACTACTTGATCAGACATACAATAATTGGGAGCGACTATTCGTAAGAGGTGAGGTTACAAATAGTAATATAGAGCAATTCAAGTCGGATGTAACGATGAATGAGCTACAACTACACTATCTGCCACAGTTGATAATATTGGATAGCGACTATGATGTGCTTGCAGATTTAGGTATTTCGGTCAAGGATATAGAGGATTATGAGAGTAGTGTAAAGGAGTATAACACTGTGATGTGTGACCATTTTGGCACTTTAAAGCAAATATCTTCTACTCCTAAACGCTACTATGAATATATCGAGATATCTAAGAAGTACTACTTAACAATGTTGGAGTATAATTACTGTATACTCTTGGAGATCTTCTCCAAGATGCCTGAATCGATCTACGATACTATCTATGATACAATAGTATGCTTGGAGTATTTCACCGATATGTCGATGAGAGATAAAGCAGAGGAGTATCAACGAAGACAAAAGCAGCTGAAGAATAATATCGAGACTATGCACCGCAAAATGTTGGGTATGGTGGAATAGATGTGAGAAATCAATCAATAAAAAATAACCTATTATGAAGAAGCTAACTAAGATTTTAGTATTAGTGTTGGTAGCGCAGATATGCTTTCTGCCGATGTCATTTGGTGCAAGTAACCTCAATAGTCAGAAGCCAAGCTACGATGAGGTGTGTCGAGGATTTGCAGGCAAGGTACTTAACGAGTACTCAAAGTTAGATTATAATTTTGCTCTGTACGATAAGGCCTTTAATATGTGGCTTGAGTTTGCAAAGAATTTCAGTGAGTCTACTTCCCAGGCGGATGTAGAGCGTTACATAAAGACCTTTGAATCCTATAAAGCAGCATTCAAGCAACCTACAGAGATAACTCTTTCGGAGGACGAGGTTCTTGCATTTAGAAGCAAGGGTATAAAACCATCTGAAATGTTATCTCATAATATTGAGTTTGAGGCATTTTATAGTCAAATGTGTTATTGTATAGATGTCTTGAAAATGAAAGTGCAGCAACAAAATGTCAGTATGTTAGTTGAGGGAAGTATTCTTGGTTACGATAGTGATAAGCTCTCTCTTAAGTGTTCATACTTAAGTATGTTACATACCTTCTCACAGTTTCCTGATACTATATATGATAAGAAACTAACCGATTGTATGGCTAAGCTTAACTATCAATTTGGGATAGATACTAATCTCCCAACATCGGAGTATCAGCGTATGGCAGATGCGACAATTCAGAAGATGCAACGAATAAATAGTAAGCTTGCTGAGATGACAAATAAAATGGGTAACGATGTGATGACTCTCGAGGAGGATAGCGCACGTTTTGATAACGCATGCAAGGCATTGGAAGAGGCTTTTGCATCTTTGGATGGACTTGAAAATTATTTGCTCAATGAGAATGATACCGAGGAGTCGGCACGCGCGAAGATAGAGTATGTCGAGGCTGTTATCAACAAATTGGAGGCATGTAGCAAAGAGTATATAGATGCAATGACTGTTTGTTATAAGTCTATAGGTGCTGATATGAACATTGTTGAAGAGGAGCGAGCTACCTCAGAGAGTTTCATTGCGAGTTATCGTGAATCCATTGGCTATATGAAGGCTAACTACGAGGCTCTTGGCTTCGGTAAGTTTGAGTAATAGCTTGTAGGAGTGATAGATTTTAGCGCGTAGATTGCTCTATATGTACAAATAGATAATTAAAATCCTATATAATTTGTGCATATGAGACTCTTTAAAATCATCCTTATGATAGCAGTATCGACAGCTATTAGCTTTTCTGTTTTCAATGATAATAAGGCAAGTTCAAAGGTAGAGGCGATGGAGCGGGAGATGAAAGAACAGATGCAATCTGAATTTTCTTATCTCTTACAACCTATGGCCATTGATACTGTTAAGGCGCGTGAGAATGCTGCGCGTATGAAGGAGATGTTTGAGATTCAGGAGCAACTCGCCGAGAGACAGAAGTCTATTGATGAGGCCGTAAAATTGTCAGATGAGAAGAGTGCAGTAGCTCTATAGAGTGTGTGGATTTATGGAGTACAACGATAAAAATATAGTGTCATCTGCACATCTTATCGAGGAGCTCGCCGAGGCTGTTCACAACGAGTGGGCAGACGAGCGTAGGCGCAATGGCTGGATTTATGGTATTAAACGTGATGATGAACTTAAGACCCACCCATGCTTGGTCTCCTATGATGAGTTGTCGGACGATGAGCGTGAGTATGACAGGCGTACAGCCATAAGAGTGATGGATACTCTTCGTTCCAAAGGCTATAAAATAGTTAATGAGTAGTCTCGAGGGCTTTGTTATACTCAACTGCAAGTTGTGTGATATGGTGTAGTATCTCTTTTATCTGAAAACTATTTCACATGCATCTTGCTTAACTTGAGATAAATGCTTATATTTGTAGGAGTCAATCTTAAAATGTTTAGATATGAATAGCTTTGTTTACGATATCCCTACAAGGGTTTACTTTGGTGAAAATCAGTTGCATAACCTCGGCAAGGAGCTTCAGAAGTTCGGTCGTCGTGTCTTGCTTACCTATGGCGGTGGCTCTATCAAACGCATAGGCCTCTACGATAGGGTGATGGCGGAGCTTCGTGAGGCCGATATGGAGGTCTTCGAGTTGTCGGGCATCGAGCCTAATCCTCGCATCGACTCAGTGCGTGCTGGTGTGAAGATATGTAAGGAGCAGAGTATCGATGTGCTCTTGGCTGTTGGTGGTGGCTCGACTATCGACGCCACAAAGTTTATGGCGGCAGGCGCTTGTGTAGATCACGACGCCTGGGAGTTCTTTGGCGCTAATGCTAAGCCTATAGAGCGCGCTCTGCCCATCGTTACCATCCTTACACTCTCGGCAACAGGCTCGGAGATGGACTCTGGTGGCGTTATCTCAAACCTCGAGACTGGTGATAAGCTTGGCCGTTTGGCTCCTGTCATGCAGCCTAAGGTGTCGTTCCTCGACCCAACACTTACCTACTCGGTAAGCAAGTATCAGACAGCATGTGGCGCTGCCGATATATTGTCGCATATTATGGAGGTCTATTTCAATATGAATAAGGACCTCTATATGCTCGACACCATGATGGAGGGCCTTATGAAGACCGTTGTTAAGTTTGCCCCTATAGCCTATAACGAGCCAGAGAACTACGAGGCGCGTGCAAATCTTATGTGGGCGTCGTCATGGGCTATCAATGGCTTTATAAATGGCGGTAAGCGCAAGGCGTGGAGCTGCCACCCAATGGAGCATGAGCTATCGGCAGTATACGATATCACCCATGGTCTCGGCCTCGCTATGCTCACACCACGCTGGATGGAGTACTGTTTGGACGAGAGTAATGTTCAGCGATATGTCTCATTTGGTGTCAATGTCTTTGGCATCGACTCGACTATGGAGCCTATGGCCATTGCCAAGGAGAGTATCAAGCGTTTGGAGCGACTCCTCTTTGAGGAGCTTGGTCTTCAGCGCACATTCACAGAGGTGGGTATCAAACGCGAGGATTTCGACTTAATGGCTCGCAAGGCTTGTCGCTATGGTGATATCAAGGGCTTCAAGACTCTAACACCCGAGGATGTGGTTAAGATTTATGAGATGTGCCTATAGTGGGTGCTATATATAATATGAAGGACAGCTTGTTAGGCTGTCCTTTTTAGTTGCTACTCCTTGGTGACCAACACCACTGCCGTGGTTGACACACCCTCCTCGCGACCCTCAAAGCCGAGGTGCTCAGTTGTCGTTGCCTTCACCGATATGCGCTCCACGCCTATGCCTATAACCTCAGCAAGACGCTCACGCATGGTGTCGATATGGGGGCGTAGCCTTGGTCGCTGCATGGCTATCGTGCAGTCTATGTTGCTGATAGCATACCCTTTGTTGTACACTATGTCAACGACCTCTTTAAGTAGTAGGGTGGAGTCGATACCCTTATATTTAGCATCGCTATCTGGAAATAGCTTGCCAATATCTCCCAGTGCTAGTGCTCCAAGTAGAGCGTCGCATATGGCGTGTATCGCCACATCGCCATCGGAGTGGGCGATGCAACCCTTGTAGTGCTCTATCTCCACGCCACACAACACCAGACGAAGACCCTCGCCCAGTGCGTGCACATCGTAACCATGTCCTATACGAATGTCCATAATTCTCTCATTTATCTGTTTAACCATCGGCGCATAAGTGCCAATGAATATTGTCTTATAATGCGGGGCTGCCATAGCCATAGATGCTCTCTTGTGCGCCACCACCAAGAGGTGCAGCTGACAATCTCTCCCCCCTTGCGGCGTACTCGCTCCACAACGCCCACAATACTCTCTCGTGGGCACTGCTCATAACCCTTGGTATTGCCGTCACCCATAAGTGTCACCATGCCATTGTTGATGCTCTTTACGCGATGGACGACGATGTGCCCATCTCTGCGAAACATCGCTATCCTACCTTCGATGGGCTCCTGAGGTGTTGTGCGACGTACTATGATCGTGTCGCCCTTTCGTCCAAGGAGTGGTAGCATGCTGTAGCCCGTAACGCAAAGCTCGAAGCACTCGCCAATGGGTATTAGCTCCTCTATGTTATCAAGTACCTTATGCATCGCCCATGATAGTGTTAAAGGATAGCTCTGCTGCCTCGCTATTTGGTAGGCACTCCAGGTGGTATACGGCTACCGAGCGTAGTACCTCACCCAAGGTGCGACATATTGCATCTTGCAGGTCGTTGTCGTTGGCAAATTGTGGCGGACACGATGGTAGTAATGCCCCTATTGCTGCTATGGAGCGCAGAGGTCGTATCTTGTTGTGTGGCGCTTGGCTAAGACGGCATAAACCCGCGATGGGGTAGCTGACATTTTTGTAACATGGTGTCTTGCCACTCCATGGCGAGCCATATATGCGTACCTGACCATCCACAATGCGTAGTATTGGCGAGTCGTCGTTTAGAAGCGTTGCCCCATCTATATGCTCACGCCATAGGCGGGTGTGGGTACTCTTACCTGTTCCCGATTCGCCAAGAAATAGTACAGCTCTATGGTTGTGTGCGATGGCTGATGAGTGTATCGCAATGCCCCCTTTGGGTGCAATCACCACGCCAAACATAATCCATAGCCCAAAGCGTAGTAGCGCTACATCTAACAACGTGTTGCAAACAATGTTTGTTGTTATGGTGTTTGTTGATGTATCGATATGAAATACAATGTCATAATCGTTGCTATCTCCACTCTTTATTGAGTATAGATAACCCGTTGTCGTACGTGCGAAAATAGCATCTGTCTGCGCCTCAGCAATATAGCTCTTTGCAATGTTCTTAGTGATTGTAAAGCTATTGGCCGACAACTCCTCCGCAAAGTGTAGTGAGCAATCGGCAACACCACCTTGCGACTCAAAGGGCTTAAAACCCTTTAGGCCGAGTGCCACAAGATCTCTTTGGCTATGCAGAGTGACCTCTGCTATGGTATATTCGTATTTCATCACTCTAAAGTTATTACTCTATCGCAGTACTCCAATGAACTATCGCGGTGTGCAATGACCACAATAGTGAGCTCGCGGTTATCTGTCGATAGCTGGTGGATAGCGCGGTTAATACTCTGCTCGGTCTTATTGTCGAGCGACGATGTAGCCTCATCGAAGAGCAAAATGTCGCAACCCTTATATAGTGCTCGTGCTATGCCTATACGCTGACGCTGGCCTCCTGATAGACGACACCCTTGCTCACCAATGCGTGAGTTGACACCCTCGGGAAGTGAGTCTATGAAGTCGCCAATGTTGGCAAGTGTAATAGCTCGTTTTAGTCTCTCATAGTCAATCTCCTCACCGTCGCAGCCCAAAGCTATGTTCTCGGCGAGCGTCATATCGGCAATGAAGACATGCTGCGACACGTAGCCCACGGCATTGTGCCATGCGTGGCGGTTTGTCTCGTTGAGCTCAACATCGTCGATGAGTATACGTCCCGATGTGGGGTGGTAGAGACCCAGCAGGAGGTTGAAGAGTGTTGTCTTGCCCACGCCCGACGTGCCACGTATGCCTAGACACTCACCCCTCTCTATCTCAAGTGTTAGGTTACTTATCGTTGGTGACGTTGCATCGTCGTAGGTAAACGATAGATTGTCTATTGTTAGCTTATTTTTCAGAGTTAGTTTTGTGCAGCTCTTTGATGATAAATCTATGTTGTTACCCTCTATATCGATAAGTGTATCAATACTATACTCGTTAAGGCGTATGGCACTCCAGCTGGTTAGTATGTTGCGCATCGAGGGTATGAGTCTCACTGCCGCCACGGCAAAGATGCCGAAGAGGAGTGCAAGATTATTGGTCGAGGCGTAGAGGCTAATGATTAGGAGGGCTGATAGTGCCACGGCGAGGCCCACCTCGGTGAACATCTGTGGTAGCATGCTTATCGTAGAGCTACGTTTACGTAGTGCGACAACCTCATCCATAGCGTTGTTGAAGCGCTTGAGCATCTGGTCGAAGGCTCCGGCCACCTCAATGTCGGCGTAGCCACGGAAGCACTCAGCAACAATGCGGCTCTTTGTGCGCTGTGCCTCATTCTCCCTTGTGCCTATATCGTTTAGGCGACGACGCACCGCAACATAGAATAGTGCCATTATAGGCATGAATACCACAATGGCAAGTAATGCGGCCAATGGAGAGTAGCATAGTAGCGCAACGAAGAGCATTAAAAGGAGCATCACCTCACCCGCGATGGTGGCTATAGGCTTCAATACGCCTGCCACGAACATTAGGCTGACGACATTGACGTTGCGTGTGAGCACCGCCGAATTATTCTGCTTCACAAAACCAAGACCTCGGCCATAGTAGTTTGTGAAGAGTCGTGTCGATAGGGTGCGGTATAGCGAGTAGATATAGTCGCGCTCAAAGCGATAGAGAATGACAATGAGGATATTTTTGAGGAGTATGAGAGCTACAATAGCCCCACACATGCTACCTACAAAGCCCTCATAGCTGGCAAAACCAACAAGGTCGTATATATCGCCAAAGAGGGGTGTCGTGGCGATAGACTCTCTGTCAAGCATGATGATGAGTAGTGGTATCATCATCGCAACACCAACAAAGTTGAGTAGCGCACGCACAAAGATGGTCACTGCCACAAGCAATGCTCGTCGCCTCTCTGTTTTGGGAATGGTATGCCAAAGCCTATTCATCCGATCTTGCTATTTAGTAACTGCGACTACCTCACCAAGTGTTATATACCACACATATCCCTCAATCTCTGAGTATATGCCCATCTGATTGAGAATATCGATATAGTCGTTCACCTGCTTGATGTGTGTCTTGCTCTTTATATGTCCAAATTTGTAGTCTACAACAACGGCACGACCACCCTCAATCATCACTCTATCGGGACGTCGTATGTCGCTCGATGTTATAATCTCTGCCTCGGTCTTAACATCGTCCCACGCTCTGGTGAACCACTCCTTGGCATTTGGGTTCTGCATCGCCTGGTCGATATTGGCGTGTAGCGATACCGCCTCCTCGGCACCTATCATGCAGTCGACCTCAAGAGCGTTGATGGCGTTGTGTAGCTCCTCGATGTTGTGTGCACGCTCAAAGATGCGGTGTAGCTTGATACCCATATCGCGCTCCTTGCTGCCCGCTCTGAGACCCTCGTCATCGTATCGCTTCGATGGCGTGTGTATACTAAGTGTAGGCTGGTGCGTAGGGTAGAAGTTGAGGATTATATCCTCCGACGTGCTACCCCTCTTTGCAGAGTGTGTTGTCACCTTATGACCATAGTTGAAAACAATACGCTCCTTGCCCTCGACGCCATTGTACTCCTCAGGCGTTGAGCATACCTTACTAAGTGCACCGCTAACTAGCGGGACGATGCTTGTTATCTTGTCATCCTCACCCTTGCTCTTGGTGTTGAGACGCGATGGAAGGTATATGTATAGCTCCTCTGAGGCTCTTGTGAGTGCAACATATAGTAGATTGATAGCATCTACATGGCTCATCACCAACTCGCGATAATACTCTTCGCTGAACGATGACTGCTGCATAGTGTTTCCAAATATCACGGGGAACTCTCCAACGGCTGCAGCCTCTCTATCCTCACTCTCGGCCTTAGCCCATACAACAGGGCGTAGTGCTGCGCGTGGTGAGGTGTCCCACTTGGCATATGGTAGTATCACCACGGGGCGCTCCAGACCTTTGGCCTTATGTATGGTCATAATCTCTATGGTGTTATCACTCATCTCTACACTAATAGAGTCGTTGCGTCCCTTCTCGTCCCACCAGCTAAGGTAGCGCTGTATGTCGGCATTGCGCGATGTGGTAAAGGCGATGACCTGCTCATGCATAGCTTGAAGAAAGGCTATATGCTCACTATTCTCGTTTAGGTGGAAACGCTCGACTATAAGCTCAAAGGCCTCCATTGGTGAGAGGTGGGCTATGCTATGCAGTAGCTCTATCTCCTCCACCTCAAACTCGTGGTCGAAAGGCTTCTTAAGGAAGCGGTTATAGATACCTCGCTCGATATTGTTGTTTGCGTTTGTGGCCAGGCGTAATACAGCAATTATAAACTCGGTGATGGCATTGCTCTCAATGGTGAGTGCGTCCGAAGTGAGAACGTTGAATGTCTCCTTGCCCTCGGCAATTAGTTGCTCCTTGTATGCGAAGAGTGCATCAGCCACCTTACGACCATCCGTAGCACCACGCACCAAGATAAGCATGTCGCAATAGTCATAACCTCGCTCCTTGGCGTTGTGTATTGCCTCGATGAATGGTGAGTCGAGGAGTGTGCTGTCGTAGATTGTAGCCTCGGCATATCCCATCTCATCACCCTTGCGTGCTGGCTCCTGGGCATGCTTATCATAGGCTGCCTCAACTATGCCTCTTAGTGAAGTGTGTAACTCGTTGCTTATGTGGCCATTACCTAAGGCCTCGTCAAGTGTTGCATTAAGATGACTATTGTCGCATTCAACAACCTTGCTTATGATATTGTTATTGAACTCAACAATGTTCTTAAGACTGCGATAGTTCTTTTCGAGATGTTTGACCTCCACGCTCTCCTCGCCCAGCATCTGCTTTGCTCGCTCCTGAAGAAGTCGCCAATCGCCACCACGCCATCTATATATAGACTGCTTCACGTCGCCAACGATAAATACCGAGCACTCCTCGCTTGAGGCCATGGCATTCTGTAATAGTGGGAGCATGTTCTTCCACTCGCCAATCGAGGTGTCCTGGAACTCATCTATCATAAAGCGCTCAAAGCGGTTGCCCACCTTTTCGTAGATGAATGGGGCGTTGCTATCGTTGATGAAGGTGGAGAGGATATGCTTGGTCTCGCCAAGGACCATGATATTCTCCTTATTGCATATGTCGAGCACCTTGTTGTAAAGGTCGGAAAGTAGTGCAAAGCTACGATAGTTTTCGCGTAGTAGGGTGGCGGTGTTGATATGCCCAATACCATTGTTATAGGTGTCGCATATCTCCTTGAGTAGAGGCTGTAGCTCTGCGGCTGCACCTCTTATGTTGGCATCATCACCCTTCTTTGTCCATAGCTCGACATCCTGGGCAGCCTTTAGCATTGTCGCTGTTGGTGCCTTCATCTCGCCAGTAGCGTAGAGCATGAAGCACTTGGCAAAGCTATTTACTCCACCCTTGAACTGGTTGTACGATACACCCATTTGCTCCATGCGTTTTGCGCCCTTGTCGCCCAAACTCTTGATATGCTCTTTGATACTGTCGGCGCGTGCTGTTATGCGATCGATAATCTCGCGCAGCTGCTCCTTTGATTGCTCTACCTTAAGGCGCTCGTGGCAATGCTCCTTGAATATCTCCCTGCCTAAGGCGTTGATATCACTGCGCATATCCCAGCGGTTACCATCGGCTATACGATCTTCGGCAAACTCCAAAAGCCACTCTCTGAGCTCGTCGTTTTTACTGATGCTCTCCACAAGGTTGTCGGCACCGCGCGTAAGTAGTGTCGAGGTGTCGAGCTCGATATTGTAGTTGAGGTCTATGCCCAACTCCTTGATAAAGGCGCGTATGATACGCTGGAAGAAGCGGTCGATGGTGAGTATCGTGAAGCGCGAGTAGTCGTGTAAGATGAATTGGCGTACGCGCATAGCTCGCTCCCTGATTACTCTCTCGCTAAAGCCTAACTCCTCGACGAGGGAGTCCATATAGTTGCTCTTTACGCCCGAGGCCAATATGTGAATCTCGCTCAATATGCGCGACTTCATCTCCTCGGTAGCCTTATTGGTGAAGGTCACAGCGAGGATACTACGATATAGTTCGGGATGCTCCACGACATCGCGAACATACTTATATGCCAGCTGGTATGTCTTTCCAGAACCAGCACTTGCGCTCAATATCCTTGCTCGTTTCATCGTCGACATATCCTCTTATAATCACAATATTTACACATCTCAACGTCCTCCACCTGTTTAAATGGAGTGTTGTAGTCGAATAGCTCTTCAAGGGTTTCGCTGAGCAACTGCTCAAACTCCTCGGCCTGGGAGTGGTAGCTATTTATAACCTCGCCACTCTCCTTATTGATAATCATTGGCGAGTATTTGTCGTCATGCATCTTTGCGGCAAAGTATAGCGAGGGCACGGTGTCCACACCGTTACGCTTCGATAGCATCATTGAGTAGAGCAACGTCTGGAAGATGTTAGATATGCGCTCCTTGGCCTCACCCGTAAATAGACTATTCATGCCGTTGAACTCCAAATGGGGGGTGTTACCGCTCTTGTAGTCAATAATCTGCATTGTGCCATTGGGGAGTCTATCCAATCTGTCGGCACGTCCCGATAGATTTACCTTGCGACCATTTGATATCTCGTAGCGACACATAACCTGATCATCCTCAAGACTAACTATGGTAAATCCCTCCTGTGAGCTATCATATCGCATTATTCCACGCAGTATATACTTGATTATGATGTCGCGAACAAGGAGTGTGTCGCCCGTAAAGTCACTCGTCGTGGCACTCTCATCATTGAGCAAAAGACGGCCTATGGTCTTGTCGACAGCACGCTCTACAATATCACGCTTGCATAGCTTGCTAATCTCCTGCATCGGATTCTTTTTGCCGATAAGAGGCTTGTATAGCTCCTCCATACTCTCGTGTAGTATATTACCAAACATCGGAGCATCTATCGTGTCGCTAACCTCGTCTTGTACACGCAGTTTCGCTATTGAGTTAAAATAAAACTTTAGCGGACACTCGATATATCTGAATAGTGCTGTTGGAGATAGTGTATGCTTTTGGTCATCGTTTAGATACCTATCGAGCAATCGTTGCTCTATAGCACCTTTAGCTACCTCAATAGGCTCATCTTCACCAAGGCTTAGATCGACACCCACCGAGCGTTTGGTGATGTTGAATGGCGTCTCATACTCCAACTGATAGATATATCTGCTACGCTCACCCGTGCTCTTCTCGTCGGCGCGTGAGCAGTAGAGCATAGAGACTCGCTCGGCACGCTGTATTAGGCGGTAGAAGTAGTAGGCATACATCGCCTCGTGCTCCTCGGGCGTAGGCATGCCGTAGGCAGCACGTAGGTTGTAGGGTATGAATGAGGACTGTCCAGTCTTATCACCCGGAAAGGTGTCGTCGGTCATCGATAGTATGATGACATTCTTGAAGTCGATATTACGAGTCTCAAGAATACCCATTATCTGTATACCCTCCAGTGGCTCACCGACATATGGCATGGATATCGTCTGAAGGTGACGTCGTAGTAACGAGGTGAATATCTCCACCGAGATATCTCTATTACACTGCTCGATAGAGCGTATGAGCTTCATCGTCTCATCGTGAGCAATGCGTAGGTACTCGCACTGAAGTTTATCGGTCGTATCGTATGCTATGAGCTGTAGTACAGAGGCTATATAGCGACCCAGCTCGCCCCAATCTGTATGTCGACTGAATAGCTGGCCCAGTAGCTCTGTGCGGGCAAGTGTCGATGCCTTAATGGAGATTATCCTATTGTTGTTAATCTCATCCAACAACTCCGCCGTCTCCTGCGTGCTGATAGCCGATATGTATGGATGCGAGAGCAACCCTGTGACATCCATGTGGTAGAAGACCGCCTCATCATCTTTAGCACGACTGTGTGCTTGCAGTGCTATGATGCGCTCGATGAAGGAGTAGACTATAGAGTTTTTCAGAGGATAGCCCATCGTCACATTCACCTTATCGATGCTCTCGGGTAGCGAGTGGATTAGTGGAATGAGCATATTCTCATCGGTGAGCACTATGGCCGTATGCTTATCGAGCTCCTCCTTAGGTAGTGACTCGAGAATCTTTGAAACATATTTGCACTGTGCGATGTTCGATACGCAGGCAATAGACTCTATATGCTTCTCTCTGCCGAGGAAGTTATTCGTCGTGATGTTATTGCCAGCGGGGTAGCGAATAATGTTGTCGCGCATGAACATTCCCGCCTCGTGCCACTCTCTTTCGGTAGTGTAGTAGCTATCGTAGTCCCAGTAAAACTCGGCACCTGCAGGGCGTGTGGCTATGTAATCGAAGAGTATCTTCTCGCTACCCGATAGGGCGTTGAAGCCTGCGATGATAAATCGCTGCTGCGGAAGAGGTATCTCCTCGCCACGCTTAATACGCTCGGCTGTGGTACGGTATATCATGCCTGGATAGGCTATGCCTAACTTCGCAAGGCGTGCTTTATACTCGTTGTATATCTGTGGCAATGTGCGCCATATCCTCAAGAAACGTAGCTTATGCTCGCTTAATGAGTCGCTATCGCCAATGCTGCGCCAGAAGGCGATGATGCGTAGCTGCTCAGGCGTTAGGTACGACACATCCGCCTCCAACTCCTTGATATCCTCGATATTGCGTAGGAGCTGCATGGCGTCAATCATGTAACGATCGATCATATCGAAGTCGTTGATGAGCATGTCGCCCCAGAAATAGAACTTATCGAAGCTCTCGGTGTGGTAAGCTGAGTATACATGATGAAGCTCGCTGATGAGGCGTATGCGCTCACCGCGTCTTAGTCCCGATGCCTGCTCCATGATATCGTCGATGCTGAGCCATCTTGGCTGCCATATAGGGCGCTTGTGGATTGAGGCTAGGGCATCGTTGAAAAAGGTGCGTGCACGTAACGATGGGAAGATGATAACTAACGATGATAGGTCCCCATTATATTTAGCAAGGAGCTCATTGGCGAGCTCCTGTTGAAAGGTCGTTTGAGACATATTTGGGTTACTATCTTTTAAAGTTTCTTAACCTCTCCGCCAAATAGAGATAGATCCTGACGATATATCTCAGGGAATGACTTGTAGTTTATAGTACCTCCTGTAGAACTTTTAGCTTCAAGTCGCTGATATGCATCGACTGTTGCATTTGCGTTGTGTGATACCGATACAGTAGTAGACATCGTCGATAGGTTTACGGCATTGTATACGGCCGATGCTACGTCGGCTGTCTGGTATAATGCCTCGCCGCTAATCTCCACACGACACCTGCCTGTGATGTAAATCTTCAAATCTTGGGTGTCGATCTCAGCAATGAAGTGAGCATCGTTTGAGATGTATATGTCGAGAAGTGGGGCGTCGATAATGCTCTCTGCCACTACATCCGCCTTGGCGATGTTTATATTCTCGAGATAGTTGTAATAGACCTGTACCTCGGTTATACTCTCGCGCTTAGGGTCGTTGCGCTCGCGGATTTTGAGAACGCCATTCTTGTCAACCTCAAACGAGAATTTTGAGGTGTATACCTCCTTGGTGTCGTATACGATGTAGGGTATCTCGTCTTCTGAAATCTCTATTAGCGTGAGCTTTATTGGAGCGTCTACATCTATTGAACTAAATCGAGTGAGCCCCTGCTTAATGGGTCCACTTGCGGTTGTGGGTACCTCTTGGGCGGAAAGTTGTACGGCCGTGATGAGGGTTGCTATAATCAACAAAATTGTTCTCATATCTGATATCTTTGTTGCAAATAATAGCGCAAGGTAGTAAAAAAAGAGGGATTATACAAATATAATCCCCGTTTTTTTTGTCAGTTCATCTTTGATGATGGCCTATAACGAAATCTTAACAAAGGCGGCCCCACTGCTATGAGCAGCCTTCAATCCAACCTCTGAGTCTTCGAAAATAATTGTCTCGGAAGGTGATGCACCCTCGCGCTCCATTGCTAAAAGAAAGGCGTCGGGCGCGGGCTTTGCGTTAGCTACATCGTCGCCCGAGATTATGCCATCTATGCCCTCTGTGATATTCAAGTGATGCATCACATTGCGTATGTTATCTATGTGACCTGTAGATACTATCCATACCTTGCTGCCCATTTTGCGCATCATCATACACCACTGCCATAGTGCATCGTTTAAGACCACAGTATTGAAGTACTTTGGGTATAGTTCAACCTTACGCTGTCGTAGCTGCTTGATTTGTGCGACATCGCTGATGCCTACCATCTGCATGAACTCAATGCAACGCACTCCAAAGTAGGAGCGTAGATACTCCTCCTCGCTGAGCGATATCCCGATCTCAGATAGCGTCTCGATGTATGCAAGTGCATTGGCGCGACGTGTATCCACTAGAGTACCGTCAAAGTCAAGTAGAATAAGCTTCAGCTGTGCCATGCTATATTATTGATGTGTAGTTATTTACTCGTAATATATCACCTAATCAAAAGACTGCATACTTGAGATGGCAATCTGCTTAATTCGTTTGTACTCTTCGGGCGAAAGCTCCATGAAGAAGTAGTGTATTGGATCGACTCTTGTGCCATTAAATATAACCTCATAGTGGAGGTGTGGGGCGAATGATAATCCACTATTTCCAGATAGGGCGATGATGTCGCCACGCTTAACGCTTGCGCCGTTTTTTACGCGTATTTCCGAAAGGTGTCCATAGGTTGTTTTGTACCCATTGCCATGGTTGATGGTTATCGATTTGCCATGTGCGGTATTGCTATTTATAAGAGTCTCTATCGTTCCGTTTGCAGTGGCAAAAATAGGGGTGCCCTCTGGTATGAGATAGTCTACTCCATGGTGCTCACGCTCAATGCGATGGAATGGATTAATTAAAGTTTTTTTACCCGCAGCCAATAGCGTTAGTTGTTTGTTGTTTATAGGCTGTATTGCAGGGATCTTATCATGCTCTATGTTGCCGCTCTCGGCTATTTGGCATAGCATGTCATATGACTTATTAAATCTGTCGAGCGAGTGTCCTACATCTGTTATGTCGTTGTTAAGGCGTGCCAATAAGGTGGTGTTATCCATGTTGACTAACTCCTCGTAAAGCTCTTGTTGTTTACGTTTGTCAGCAGCGCCAAGGTCATAGGGGTTGCTCTCGAATAGTTTGCGGAAGACGTTTATGTCACGGTCGCTGATATTCGTAATCACCTCGTCAAGCTCATTGTAGTGTGCTGATAGCTCCTCGTATTCACTCTTTAGGTTGTCAGTCGAGTGGCGTAGCTTATGCTCGCTTGGCGTGTCGATAAATAGTGTGAGGATTAGATACCACCCCAATATCATACCACCCCATACCAGACCTTTGAGTAGGCGTGGTATGAAGTATCGTCTGAAGTGACGTAGTTTGACATCTATGTTGCTATTTGCCATTATTTATCGGTGGTTATCTGATTCATTAAGTCGCGGTAAGATGCCGTGTCGATATTCTTGTTGAAGTAGTTCATTGGGTCGACATGGTTGCCTCTAAAGTGTACTTCATAATGGAGGTGCGAACCTGTTGATATGCCAGTGTTGCCAACCTTACCAATAATCTGACCACGTGCAACGCTGTCGCCCGCATTTACGAATATCTCCGAAAGGTGTGCATAACGTGTGCGGTAGCCGAAGCCGTGGTTAAGCTCGATGACCTTGCCGTAGCCATTCTGCCATCCAGCCTTCACCACAACGGCATCGCCAGTGGCGTATGTCTCTGTTCCTGTTGGGGCAGCGAGGTCTACACCCTCATGCATGCGTCGGTAGCCCAGCTTGGGGTGTAGACGAGCGCCATAGAGGCTGCTTATGCTGCGTAGCTTGGTGCGGTCGATAGGCCATATTGCGGGGATAACCAATGAGAATTCCTCCTTATTCTCGGCCATATGCTGTGTCTCGTCAAGGCTTCGTGATGCGTAGTAGACAAGACGTGTGAGCTGGTCGATGTCGCGCCATGTTTGAAGAATATCATTTCCATACAGCTCATCCTCAGCTATAGTGCTATACTTCGAATCGTTATATTCTGCATATACCTCGGGTATATCGAGGGTGTCGATGTCGAGCAGGGGACGATATACCTGGTGGTCGCGCTGTATGACCTCTCTGATGGTCTGCTTTGCTGTGGCAATCTTTTGTTGGAGGATGTCGAAGTCGTTCTCTATGAGGCGGTGTTCCTCCTGTATTCTCGACATCTTTGGTGTCTCGGCAAGCGAGGTGATGGCAATGTTTAGTATAGCTGCAATGACGAGGGATATGCCCAACTTAATGGCAATGCGTAGGGGTTTAGATACCCTTTTTCTGCTGCTTCTACCAGTTGTTACCATCCCTATGAAAATAAAAATATTAAAAATATCAGTTTTGCGCTACAAAATTAAGGTAATTTGTGTAATTTTGCAACCGCGTATAAAATATAGATAAAAATAAACAGCAAAATATATGGAATCGAATCAGATTAGACAAGCCTTTTTGGACTTCTTTAGAAGCAAAGAGCATGAGATTGTAGCCTCAGCTCCTATGGTCGTAAAGAACGACCCAACCTTGATGTTTACCAATGCAGGTATGAACCAGTTCAAGGATATCTTCCTTGGCAATGCACCTCGCAAGTGGCCCCGCGTAGCCGACACCCAGAAGTGTTTGCGTGTATCGGGTAAGCACAACGACTTGGAGGAGGTAGGTCATGATACCTATCACCACACTATGTTTGAGATGCTTGGTAACTGGTCTTATGGCGACTACTTCAAGAAGGAGGCTATCGAGTGGGCATGGGAGTTGCTCACCGAGGTGTACAAGTTGGATAAGAGCCGCATGTATGCAACAGTATTCGAGGGCTCTGAGGAGGATGGCGTAGCCTTTGATCAGGAGGCATACGACTACTGGAAGCAGTTCCTCCCTGAGGATCATATCATTCGTGGTAATAAGAAGGATAACTTCTGGGAGATGGGTGAGACTGGCCCATGTGGTCCATGTAGTGAGATCCACTTCGACCTTCGTGACCAGGAGGAGGTAGACAAGATCCCAGGTCGCGAGATGGTTAATATGAGCCACCCACAGGTTATCGAGATTTGGAACCTTGTGTTCATGCAGTTCAACCGTAAGGCTAACGGCTCATTGGAGCCACTACCAGCAAAGAACGTAGATACAGGTATGGGCTTCGAGCGTCTTTGTATGATTATGCAGGGCAAGAAGTCTAACTACGATACCGACGTCTTCCAGCCAACAATCGCTCGCATCGCTGCATTGTCGGGTAAGGAGTATGGCAAGGATGAGAAGGCAGATATCGCTATGCGCGTTATCGCCGACCACCTACGTGCTATCTCTTTCTCTATCGCCGATGGTCAGCTTCCAGCAAACGCAAAGGCAGGTTATGTTATCCGCCGTATCTTGCGCCGTGCCGTTCGCTATGGTTATACCTACCTCGGCTTCACCGAGCCATTTATCTGCAAGCTTGTAAAGGGCCTTGTTGAGCAGATGGGTCACCAGTTCCCAGAGCTCGTCGCACAGCAGACACTCATCGAGCGCGTCATCGAGGAGGAGGAGGCATCATTCCTCCGCACCTTGGCTACAGGTATCAACCTCTTGGAGGGTGTTATCAAGAAGTCAGCCAACGGTAAGATCTCTGGTAAGGATGCCTTTGTGTTGTACGATACTTATGGTTTCCCTATCGACCTTACAGAGCTTATCGCTAAGGAGCAGGGCGTAGAGGTAGATATCGAGGAGTTCGAGAAGGAGCTCCAGGTGCAGAAGGAGCGTTCACGTAACGCAGCGTCACAGGATATCGACGACTGGCAGGAGGTGATGGCCATCAAGGAGAGCGAGTTTATCGGCTACGACAACCTCGAGGCAGATGTCCGTATTGCTCGCTACCGTCGTGTGAAGACAAAGAACAACGTTACATACCAGCTTGTGTTCGACCACACTCCATTCTATGGTAACTCAGGTGGTCAGATTGGTGATATCGGCTATATCGAGAGTGCTAACGAGAAGATTGATATTGTTGCTACCGAGAAGGAGAATGGCCTTATCATCCATATCGCTAAGCAGCTTCCAGAGAACCCAGAGGCTACATTCCGCGCTGTGGTTAACCCCGAGGCTCGTCAGCAGGCTGCTAACAACCACACCGCAACCCACCTTGTAGACTATGCATTGCGCACCGTTCTTGGTACTCATGTTGAGCAGAAGGGTTCAATGGTAACTCCTCAGGGCTTGCGCTTCGACTTCTCACACTTCCAGAAGGTGACTGCCGAGGAGCTTCGTGAGGTTGAGCGCCTTGTGAACAAGCTTATCCGTACCAACTACCCATTGGTTGAGAATCGCGAGGCTACCATGGCCGAGGCTGAGGCAGCTGGTGCTATCATGCTCTTCGGTGAGAAGTATGGTGATAAGGTTCGTATCGTTAACTTCGGTCCTTCAACAGAGCTTTGTGGTGGTACCCACACATCTGCAACAGGTACTATCGGTCTCTTTAAGATTGTGTCGGAGAGCGCCATCTCTGCTGGTGTACGCCGTATCGAGGCTGTCACTGGCGATGCTGCTGACAACTTGGTATATGCTACACAGGATACAATCAACTCTATCGAGCAGCTTGTTCACAATCCTAAGCTTGTGCAGGCTATCGAGAAGATGGTTGAGAACAACGCGGCTCTTGGTCGCGAGATCGAGGAGATGCGTAAGGAGAAGGTTGCTGCTATCGCTGAGAACCTCGCTGCAAATACTCAGCCTACTGATGGCGTTATGCTCATCAAGGAGCTCACCAAGTATCAGCCTGAGGTGATGAAGGATTTGGCATTTGGCTTGCGTCAGCGTGTAGCCGAGCGTCTTGTTATGGTTGTTGGTAACCTCCACGAGGGTAAGCCTACAATCAACGTTATGCTCTCGGATGATGTTGTTGTAGCGGGCGTAGACGCAGGTGCTACTGTTCGTGAGGCTGCTAAGCTTATCAATGGTGGTGGCGGTGGTCAGAAGCACTACGCTACGGCTGGTGGTAAGAACCCTGAGGGCTTGCAGGCTGCTGTCGATAAGGCAGTAGAGCTTATCATGGAGAAGTTGAAATAAGATAAACTATTAAGTAACGAAATATTATTATGAGCAATAAGGTATTATTGATGATATTGGATGGTTGGGGCAATGGCGACAAGTCGAAGTCGGATGTCATCTACTCAACCAACCCAGAGTATATCAACGCCATGACTGCTCAGTATCCCCATGCTGAGCTTAAGACCGATGGCGAGAATGTAGGTTTGCCCGAGGGCCAGATGGGTAACTCGGAGGTTGGTCACTTGAACATCGGCGCTGGTCGTGTTGTTTACCAGGACCTCGTGAAGATTAACCGCGCTTGTCGCGATAACTCTATTCTTGAGAACAAGGAGATTGTTGCTGCTTTCGAGTATGCTAAGGCTAACGGTGTTAATGTTCACTTCATGGGTCTTGTCTCTGACGGTGGTGTTCACTCTTCGTTGGATCACCTCTTCAAGTTGTGTGACATTTCTAAGCACTACGGCATTGAGAATACCTTCGTTCACTGCTTCATGGTTGGTCGTGATACCGATCCACGTAGCGGTAAGGGCTTCATCGCAGCCTTGGAGGAGCACATGGCAAAGTCTACAGGTAAGATCGCATCTATCATTGGTCGCTACTACGCTATGGACCGCGATAAGCGTTGGGAGCGCGTTAAGATTGCCTACGACCAACTTGTAAATGGCGTTGGCGAGAAGTCTACAAATATGGTTGAGGCTATGCAGAAGTCATACGACGAGGGTGTCACCGACGAGTTCGTTAAGCCTATCGTAAACGTAGATGCTGAGGGCAATGCTATTGGCACTATCAAGCCTAACGATGTTGTTATCTTCTTCAACTATCGTAACGACCGCGCCAAGGAGCTCACCATCGTTCTCACACAGGAGGATATGCCTGCTGAGGGTATGCACACCATGCCATTGTACTACTGCTGTATGACCCCTTATGATGCTAAGTTCCAGGGCTTGCACATCCTCTTCGATAAGGAAAATGTTGCTAACACCATCGGCGAGTATATCGCTAACCAGGGCTTGAAGCAGTTGCGTATTGCCGAGACTGAGAAGTATGCTCACGTCACCTTCTTCCTTAATGGTGGCCGCGAGGAGGAGTTCGCTAATGAGGATCGTATCCTTGTAGCCTCTCCTAAGGTTGCCACCTATGACCTCCAGCCTGAGATGTCGGCCTACGAGGTTAAGGATAAGCTTGTTGAGGCTCTTGGTGAGCAGAAGTACGACTTCATCTGCTTGAACTTCGCTAATGGCGATATGGTTGGCCATACAGGTGTGTATGAGGCTATTGAGAAGGCTGTTAAGGCAGTTGACGAGTGCGTCAAGGATGTTGTCGAGGCTGCTAAGGCTAATGGCTACGAGGTTGTTCAGATTGCCGACCACGGTAATGCCGACAACGCTGTTAATGCCGACGGCACACCAAATACGGCTCACTCATTGAATCCAGTGCCTATCGTTGTTGTATCGGAGCGCGTGGCAAAGGTTAAGGATGGTATCTTGGCCGATGTTGCTCCTACGGTTCTCGACTTGATGGGCTTGGCCAAGCCTGCCGAGATGACTGGCGAGTCGTTGGTTGAGTATAAGTAATCTTAACGTAAATTGAGGGTGACTAATAGTTCATTAGTCACCCTCATATTTCTGATATAATGGGGTTGGTGGTAGTTAGCTCACCAACCCCTTTTTCTATTACTCAAAGTCGTAGCCGACAATCTCTGATGCATATTTACTCCAGACGTCCGCTTTCTTGTATGCTTCAACAGACTCTTTAGGCACATAAAACTTGCGGCCTTCAGTATCATTAATGTAGCCGATTGTTGGAGGCGTCTTAGCCTTGCAATATATCTCCTTCAAGTTTGTGCAATCATAGAACGGATAATCATTGATAGATGTTACGCTTTCGGGAATTATTATACTTGTAAGGCTTGTGCAACCAGAGAATGCGCTGTCTCCAATCGAAGTTACGCTTTCTGGAATTGTTACGCTTGTAAGATTTTTACAACCCGCGAATGCATAATTTCCAATTGAAGTTACGCTGTTGGGAATTATTATACTTGTAAGGCTTGTGCAACCAGAGAATGCGCTGTCTCCAATCGAAGTTACGCTTTCTGGAATTGTTACGCTTGTAAGATTTTTACAACCCGCGAATGCATAATTTCCAA
>JAZOOI010000010.1:0-39812 GCA_045654925.1 Alistipes sp.
AACATCCTCGATAGCGTAGTCGCAGTTAGAGAATGTGAGGTCGTAAGAGTTCCAAGTACCAGTAGGCTGTGAGCTGGTCATTGTACCGTTCTTGATGGTGAAGAGAGCGTCGTTGTTCTTAGCACCAAGGTTTGACCAGTAAGTAGTAGTGATGTTAAGCGTCTTGCCATTAAGGTCGATAGTGATGTTCTTAGTGTTCACGCCACCGAGCTTGTACTCGCCGCTACCGCCAGTCTGCTGGCCGAGTGATGAGATAGCAACATCGAGGTCAGAGTTCAACTTAACAGCGATGGTCTCAGCGTCAGACTTCATAGCTGCAGCGAAATCCTCAGCAGTAGCTACAACCTGTGCATCAGCAACAACATAGTAGTCACCAACCTTAGTTGCGAAGTAACCCTCAGCAACGAAGCCGTTAGGGTGAGCAGCATTCCATGCAGCAGGCTCGGTGCCAGGAGCAGCAGGGTTCTGCTTGTAGAACTCACCACCATATACGTTGATCATACCGTTGTTATCAGCAACGTTAAGAGCAGCGTATACACCCTCAGTCTTGTTAGCATAAGATGTCTTATCAGCAGCCAAAGCCTGGAAAGTACCACCGTAGATGTTAATGGTATTGCCGCTTGAAGCGTAGATTACAGAGCAACCGCCCTTAGCGAAGTCCTGCTCGCAACCATAATAAGTACCGCCGTTGATAGTTACAGTGGCGCCCTCAGTACCACGAGCCCATACGGCACGTGTGCTACCCTTTACAGTACCCTCGCCATTGATAGTCAAGTCACCATAAACAACGATAGCCTCGCCCTTACCGTACTCATCAGTCTTGGTATTGTTAACAATGTAGTAGTTGTTGAGGTCGATAGTTGCTGATACGCCAGCTGGAACAACGAGTGGCTCATTCACGGTAATATCACGAGTAAGCTTCACCTCACCACCAAGCTGAAGAGCTGCACGAAGCTCAGCCTCCTCAACCTGTGAGTCTGGAGTCTCAGAAGTGATCCAATCGTTAACCTCCTCTACGTCGAAGACGATCTCATACATTGGGTTATCGGCAGCATTCTCCTCGTTGATAGTAGCAACGAAGTTATAAGCACGGCCAGGAAGAAGCTCTACACCGCTGAGGGTAATCTCCTTATCTGACTCAGTAGAGGTAAGATCACCCATGAGAGTCTGAACGTGGAACTTAACAGTGTACTCATAGCTGTCTGCAGGGATAGTCAAGCGCTCATTGTCTGATGACTTCTTAGCGCCCATAGCAATGCGATTACCGTTATCAACATCACCCATAGCGAGGGTTACCTTCTCAGAAGAGTGGTCATTCCAAGCGTAATTATCAGCGCAGAGGTCGATAGAAGCAGTCTTAGGAGCATCGATAGTAACACCGGTAATAACAACAGTGTTGTTAGGGTTAGTGAAGCCGTTGATGAAGGTGAACTTAACCTTTGACAAAAGGTGGTCGAATGAGAACTTAACAGCCTCAGGAGCAGTAGTTATCTCCTCAGGAGTCTCACAGTACTGCTCAGCATAGAGCAAGTCGTTAGTACCGTCAACATTAGTGAAGGTAACAGTACCAAGACCATCCTTATCGCGACCAGTATTATATGCGAAGTCAATCTCAATATTATCGCGGTTACCAGCGAGAGCTGAGAAGTAATACTCGTGGTTAGGAGCCCATACCTGGGTATTGTCGTAGCCCCATACGCCGTCTACCTTCTTTACATTCTCATCGGTAAATACTGTACCGGTAGCATCGTCCATGATAGCCCATACGTAGAACTCGTTGATGTTGTTAGATGTGGTACTTGGGTCGTTAGAACGTGTTGAGTTCTCAACGAAGATACCATCGAAAGTGATAGTCTGCGAGAGGTCCTGCTCGCGAACTACCGACTCATTGCTACATGCTGCAAGACCAGCAAGAGCAAGAATGCTTACGAATAGCTTTTTCATAATTTAGGTAATTTAAAGTTAATTTTTGTTTGTTATTTTGTTATCTTCTATCTTTTCTTTCGTTTTGCCTCGGCATATCTATTTTTCAGCCTCAGCATTGGGGCCATAGGCGCGATCAAACGCCTATAGCCAAAGGGGGGGGGTGTGAAGATTAGTTGTTGTAACCAGTCCACTCAACATCCCAAATTGCTGTACGGTCCTTGTTGCTTGTGCTATTTGATGGACTCAAGTTAGTGAAGACAATCTGGAAATCACCTGCCACGTTAATATTCTCCTCGTGTGAGTACTTGGTCAACTTAGTAGCTGAAGAATTGTTAATAGTGAAGGTCTTAACAACTTCACCATCCTGCATGATGTCAACACGGAACTTCATCTGAGTATCAGAGAATGGAAGACCATAGTTGAACTTCAATGTGCCGCAACCAGTAGTAAGGGTTGGAGATGTAATTGAGCCAACTGCTGATGTCTTACCGTTCATACAAAGAGCACGGTTATTAGCATCACCAATCATCTTGAATGCAGGGCTTGCGTCAGAAGTACCGCCCTTGAAGATTGCACAGTTCTTATAGTTCCAACCAGCAGTAGTCTTGCCTGTTACGTAAGATGTGTTAGTTGCAGAGATAGTGTGGAAGTCGTCAGAACCACCCTCAACCTGACCAGAAGCTGGCTTAGCTGCAAGAGTTGCCTTAACAACAGTAGACTCCAAATCACCAACCTTGATAGTGATGTTGCCAGTTACTTCCTCCTCAAGCTCGTTAGCTGCAGCAGTTACGGTAACAACGTAGCCATTAATTGCAACTGTGAATGCGCTATTGTCAGATGTTGCGGTAACAGCAGCAGTAGTGTTATATGCAAATACCTCGATATCCTGCTCACCACCTGCAGATACGAAATCAACAGCGGCAGGGTCTACTGTGTAGAATGCACGTGTACCTGGAGAAACAAGCTCAACGAACCATGCGTTCTTACCCTGAGCTGAGCCATTGAACGATGTGCGAACAGTCTTAATTACGATATCGTCACCAAGCTTAGCACCCGATGTAGCCCAATACTTCTGAGTAGCACCATCAGGAGAGCAAAGACCATAGATGTATACAGTGCCAGTGTCGTCAGTAAGGTCGAAGTTACCATATGATGTGTTAGCAACAGCTGTGATAGTACCCTTCAATGTGTACATAGGTGCAGTTGCAGACTCATCCTCAGCAGCAGCCAAGAACTCAGCAACTGATGTGTATGTTGGAACAACAGGAGCTGGAGTTGGAGTGTAAACAGTCCAGTTGCTGTTGTCAGAGTCATCCCAGCCAGTAATAGTAAAGAGATTGTTACCATCAGTAGGAACTGTAAGGTCCTTAGTCTGGTTCCACTTGTTCTCCCAGTTGTTACCACCACTTGGGTTCATGCGGCAGAAGATGAGGTTAGAGTAGCCGTTAGGCGCTGTAAACTCATAGATATCTGTCTCGCCAGCAGCAAGTGTCAAGTCAACCCAGATGTTGCCAGCATCATTCCACATGTAAGCAGCATAACGTGCACCGTCAACATTCCACATAGTTGGGTTCAAGTAGAGAACTACTGGCTCAGCTGGCTGTGGCTCAGCCTCAGTGGTTGCCTTAACAACAGTAGCCTCAGAGTCGGCATTCTTGGCTGTGTCGGCAGCAATAGCCTTAACAGTGAACATATACTCCACCTCGTAGTCGCCAGTGAAGATGTAAGATGTAGCGTTTACTACCTCCTCAACATCATCGTCAACCTGTACGGTGTAGTGCGATGCACCCTCGATAGCATCCCATGTCAATGTAACAACGTTAACAGCTACATCGGCAGTAACAGCTGGAGCTGCAAGAGCTACTGGCTGCTGGTTGCTATCATAATCCAAGTTGCCATTGAAGTTGTTCTCAAGCCACTCTTCAACAACAACGTCGAACTCGATAGGACGAAGTGCCTCCTCAGCAAAGTTCTCATCGTTGATAACAGCTACGATATTGTAGTTCTTACCAATAGCAAATGCCTGGTTCTCAAGGGTCACAACCTTATGGCTTGTCAAACCACTCTCGGTACCAGTGAAGATCTCAAGGTCGAACTCGATAGTGTATGTGCGTGAAGCATCAGCAGGGATAGTCAAACGTTCAAAATCACACTCCTGAGACTCTGCAGAAGCCAAAGGCTGACCACCGTTTACATTACCGAACTCAAGAGTTGTAGTCTCACCCTGAACGAGGTTCCAAGCATAGTCGAGACGGCTCTCAATGTTAACATCGACATCACCCTTTGCTGGAGCATCAACGATCTTGATGTTAGTAACCTTCAAAGTGGTATTTTCATTAGGGAAGCCATTAGTGAAGGTGAACTTAATCTTTGAGAGAAGGTGCATAAACTGCAAGCTAACCTTATCACCAGTGTTTGAATCCTCGAAATATGGATCTGTATCGTCAGTCTCAACAGACTTTGATGCATAGAGAAGGTCGGTAGTACCATTAAAGTTAGTAAACGCAATGTTACCCAAACCATCTGTATTCATAGCATCGGTGTTGACAACGATGTTTGAGTCATCAACTGGAGAGACAGCGTAGAAGTAGTACTCCTTAGAAGGGAACCACCACTGAATGTTGTCATATGACCAGCCATTAGCATCGCGAGTTACGCGCTCCTGGTTGAATACAGTACCAGAAGTCTTATCCATAAAGCCCCACACATCGAATGCGTTGATAGTAGCTGTGGTGGTACTAGGGTCCTCTGCACCACGAGTCTTTACCTCAACGAACGAATCTCCAAATGTAATCTCCGATGAGGTCTGCTCATTTACGACCACATCATTGTTACAAGCAACTGCAGCAAGTGCAAGTATGCCCAATAGGATCTTTTTCATAAAAGTTAATTTATAGGTTAATAATTGTTTGTGTCTATTATATATATAGGTATACCACCCTACAATGGCAATGGCACATCCTCGTACTCGCCCCAGTCGTCGACATCAACATCGAAACCACCAGAACCCGACATACCCTGAGCCTCAGGGATGACAATATCCTTAACTACGATAACACCACCATGAGGCTGAGCCTTAACCTGGTCGGTAACATCCCACTCCATGGTAGTATCCTTACCGTTACGCAACTTGACGTAGAGGTTCAACGCGTGCTTATTGTCGGTACGTGTTGGGTAGTTAGGGTGTGGGAAGGCGGGAGCACCGAACGAATTAACCAACGCACGGATACCATAGTCGGTAATCTCACAGTCGTAGAGTACGGTAGCAGCCTCCGCAGAGGTCTCACCAGTATTCATATCCACCGACTTAGCCATACCAGAGAGCGCACCATCGGACATAGATACATACTTCAAGCCCTCGGCAAACTCATAACGCACCTTATAGGTAAATACAAGTGGCTGGAGCGTAACCTCAACATCGGTAGGCTCAAGAACCTTCTCAGCGAAGTAATCCTCGATATAGTTAGCATAGAGCATATCGGGAGGTGCAACGGTAGACTCGCCCTCATTAGCGAAGGTGTTGCCTCGGTATGTTGAACGGGTACGCGTACGAGTGGTCGCACGTGTGGTAGCGCCGTTACGCGAGAAGATGATATACTCAGTATCGTTGTTATAGAACAACAGGTCGTTCATACCCTCATATAGAGAGATGACACCGCCATCAGGCTTGATATTATGGATGTTGTGGTCATCCTTTTCGTTGTAGGTAACAACACGAAGTCCCGAAGGCTTACCTGGGCGCAACTCATCATATGGCATATAGTTATCGGGCCAACGGTACTCCCAGTCGGTGCCGCCACAGCACTCCTCCCAATCGTAGCGATAGTCCGCTATGACATTGATATGGTAGCGATGCGCATGTTCACGGTGGTCTTCACACAACTCCTTATGGGTGCACGATGAGAGTGCAACCACAATCGCCAAAATTAGTAAACTTGAATATCTTTTCATCTCTTGCCTCCTTTATCCTTGTTATAGTTACCGCAGCCAATAAGCCATACGAGCGACACCTCAAGCTTTGTGGGGCCGAAATACTGACGACGCTTGGTAGCCTGCCATACAGGGTGTCCATCGACAGGAGTATACTCCTCGAAGAGACCCCAGTGGTAGCCGAAGCCAATACCAAAGTCGAGATTTAGGCGACGAGCAATAGGCAATGAATAGCCGTACTCGAGTGCGACAATGTGGTTAGCACGGTCAACGAGGTTACCATTAGGCATACCCGCCATGAGACCCTTGTTACCAAGCTGGAAGTCGTAGGTGAGAATCTGATAGTTAACACCGATGTGATGGCCCTGCAAAGGCTTCACACGCGTAGGCTTACCAAACCACCAACGGATAGACACATCAGCACCATAGTAGCGCCAGTAGAAGTTATTAGCCTCCTTGCTCCACCATGCGTGCATGTAGTTAGCCGCGATAGAGAAATTCTTGCCGAGGTAGAACTCAGCACCAATATTAGGCACCGCAGCAACATCATATAGCATATTGGTCTTTATAGCCATGTAGAAGGGCTTGCACTTAGGCTCGGCTGCAAGCTGCGTTACCTCAACCTCGTGCTCCTCACCGTAGCTCTCGATAGTGATTGTGGCTGTACGAGCCTCCTCTGCTGGGTTCTCTTTCACAACATAAGAGACGCCATTTTCGGTGGCAACGATTGAATCGATCCAATCTGCCGAGCTCTTAGCCACGGGAACCACGCCATCGTCGACGCGCTTCTCGAAGAGAATCTCATCCTCAGCGCCCTCGGCAGGATAGCTCTTCTCGCTGGCAGAGGTGATGCGCATGCTTGGTGTTGCACCCTCCTGCTCAACGACAATATCCTGAGCCTTATCGTAGCACTCTACAGAGAGTGTTGTGGTGCGTGGCTCTGTACTGTTGTTTGGAGCGACAACAAAACGAATCTCGCCAGCAGTAGTCTCAAGAGGCTTAACCCAATCAGCATTGCTCAAGACAATGGGTTTCTGATCATCCTCGACATTCTTGGTATATGTGACAACGCCCTCGCCACCATCGGCTACGAAGCGATCTGGAGCAGGGCCAAGGAGAAGCTCTGGATGAATCTCCCACCAGAACTCACAACGAGCAGAGGCGTAACGCAACTCTGGGAAGAGATTGGCATATATCCAGCGATAGGGAACACCACCATGCAAAGCCTTAAGCTTGTTGTAGCGTACCTCTACCTCCTTGCCATTCTCAATAGCAATGGCAGGGACAGTCTCCAACAACTCGAGCACCTCATCGCGATAAGGCACATCCTCGTTCGAGAGGATAAGCATCCTGAACAAATCCCAGTCGATGCCAGTAGACTCAACAGCATAGTCCAAATTGACAGCAATCTCACGACTGATCCACTGGGTGATTGCCTCGGCACGCTGCTTACCGATGCGATCGTTAACAGCCTTACCACCCTCAGGCGAAACACTCGACACGATGCGAATCTGACGGAACTGCGCAGTCGAATCGCCGTAATACTTTTTCACCTCAGCAGCAAATTCACTCAGCGTTGCCTTATTACCCATGTAGCTCTCATCAATAGATGAGGAGCCCTGACGGAAATAGACCTTCACAGACTTTTTGACCTCGCGATCAATTTGAGCGCTGGCCACAAAAGGGAGAAGTGCCGATAAACACAATACCAATAATAATTTCTTCATTGCTCCAAAAATATCTTGTGCAAATCACCATCGGCCACCAGCACGTTAGCACGAGGCAAGAACAGCCGTATGATGATTAATTTCGGTTATCAAATTTCTATTTTCAGTTCAAAAAATCTTAAAAAAGTGTTGCACACTCTTAAGCTATCACCCAACCCGCACAACGTGCAACCCTAATCTTCAAAGCCCAAACAGCTGACTATCAGCGCTTAGACCCAAATAGGGGGGGGGTGATTAGCCCAGTTTTGTATATACAAATATAGCATTTTTTTCTTATTCCACAAAGAAAAACAGGGCTCTTTTTTACTATTTTTTTTCGACTAAAAATAGGGGTAAAACAGACAATAAAAAATGCCTGGAAAAAGGAGATAAAAGAGAGGTGGGAAACGTATATTAGATAGGAAAAATAGGCTAATTAACCCATGATAAAAAAACCAATATCAAACTTACATACAGTCCAATATTATACTATTTATCTATAAATGCAAGCAAGGCAAAAAGTACAAAAAAAGAGGATGGCACCTACCCTTTTCGAACAATACAAAACGCATCTTATGCTCTTCGATACGACCGAAGAACAATACCAACGCCAAGAAAAATGACAATAGCGAAGAACAACGTATCCGCATGCAACCGATCCAGCCCCATGGCCACGGCAAGCCCCACAGCGACGACTGGCTGCAGGTAGGAGTAGATGCTCGAGACCGTAGGTGCAACGATACGTAGCGAGTAGTTAAGCAGCAGATTGGGAAGATAGGTGGGCACGATAAGGACAAATAGCGAGGCAAAGATAACAAGAGGAGTCGCCGTCGAGAGGCTCGTAGCAACAACATCATCGACACCAAAGGGGAGTATCACCGCCGCCGAAGAGCAATATATCCACCTAAGAACCGTCGTAACACGATACTTAGAGATAAACTTCCTGAACCACACCATATACATTGCCGAGATACATGCCGAACTGAGGATAAGGATATTACCCCACGCACTCGAGTGTTGATGAGCAGCGCTACTGCTCGACACAATCACAGCTATAGTGCCCACCATACCTAACAACAAACCGATTAAGCGCCAGCGTGTAAAGCGCTCAGCACCAACAAATAGCGAGAGTAGCAACACCAACAACGGTGTAGTAGTGCTGATAATAGAGCCATCAATGGCCGAGGTCTCGGCAAGTCCAAACATCATGCAGAGCTTACGACCTACACCCATAAGCAATGCCGCGCCAAGGAGCATAAACCTATCACTGGGCTCCACACTCTCGGGACTCTCCCACAGCAGTGGCACAAGCGATAGAAGCGCCGCAATAACCAACGATGCGGTGACCATCGCCATGGGTGATATATATGTGCCAAGCACAAGGCTATAGAAGGGGTAATCACAGGCCCATATAATATTACAAAAGATTAAAGCCGTATGTGCATATGTGCTCCGCGAAGGTGTCATAATAAGAGGTTTTAGTCCTCAAACACTGGGCAAATACTATACCGCCTGACGAAACATAGAAGGCATAAATAACAGTATAATATTGACGATCACTAACAAAAAGTTATTCAATAGGTTGCAAATTGAGAATTTATGCTTATCTTTGCAGCCCGTATCAACCTCTTATATAGGGCGTAGGCTTGGTAGCGGTGGCCGCAAAAGGCTACTGAGGATTATCGGCGAAGGTGCCGATATGGTATAGCAGGCGCAGCGATAATGTTGAACGATAACCATTTAACAATTGTTGCAACAATGAACAAGGATGCATTGATTAGACTCGTTAACGAGCAGATGTGGACCAAGACAGAGGCTGACGTGCCTCAGTTTGGTGCCGGTGACACTATCACAGTTACTTACCGTATCGTGGAGGGTAACAAGGAGCGTTTGCAGAGCTTCCGTGGTGTAGTAATCCAGATTAAGGGTACTGGCAAGACTAAGATGTTTACTATTCGTAAGGTATCGAATGGTGTAGGTGTAGAGCGTATCTTCCCTCTTTACTCACCACACATCGACAAGATCGAGGTAAACAAGTATGGTGTTGTTCGCCGTGCACGTATCTACTACTTGCGTGATCTTACGGGTAAGAAGGCACGTATCAAGGAGCGCCGAATCGTTAAGAAGGAGGAGTAATACCTTGGTATTTAAGTTCAAGAGGGCTATCCAAAAGGATGGCCCTCTCTTTTTACACCTACCCATTCACCGCTAGCCAACATAACGCACAGCGAGACAGCATAAAAAAAGGCGGCAGCCGAAGCCACCGCCGCAGGTTTATCCTATATTGTTGGGTTAGGGAGCCACAACTCCCATAATGACTACTTCTCGAACTTTGCCTTTGCCTTCTCAAGCTGACGCTTGATTACATCCATAGAGTTATCGATAGCCTCCTCAAAGGTGAAAGCACGCTCCTCAACGCGAATATCGCCACCAGGAACGTGAAGCGATACAACTACTACTTTGTTGCCCTTCTCTGAATCGGGGTCAAGGCGCAAAACTACCTCAACATCTCCGGCTCTCTCATCGACAAAGCGATCCAATCTATCCATCTTCTTCTGAATAAACTCAAGCAATTGCTTACCTGCATCGAATTTCACTGACTGAATCTGTACGTTCATAGCTCAAAAGTATTAAGTTTATATATAGTGCCCACACTCGCGTGGCATGGGCTGTCTCGACTTAATCTCGTTCGTGGGGGTGAGCCTCGCTGTATATCACCTTGAGCTGCTCGATATTATTATGGGTATATATCTGTGTTGCTCTCAAGGAGCTATGCCCAAGAAGCTCCTGGATCTCCCTCAGATCGGCACCCCTATTCAACAGGTGGGTGGCAAACGTGTGTCGCAACACGTGGGGCGAACTCTTGCCCTGAACACCCGACGCCCTGAGCCTCCTCTCGACGATGCGCTGCATGGTACGCTGGCTCAAACGCTCCCCTTTCGAAGATAAAATTAGTGCTTTTTTTTGAGCTATGCAAATATTTTGCGAAGATTTTAGACTAAAATATTTTTTTAGGATATCGCCTACAGCGCCAATGATTGGCACAAGGCGCATCTTGTTACCCTTACCCAAGACACGTATATATCTGAAATCAGCCGATATATCGTCATCATTGGCACCATGTAACTCGCTGAGACGCACACCCAAGGTGAAGAAGAGAACAACGACAACAGCATCTCGCACCCTATCGAAATCCTCCGACTGAAGGTCATCAACAACATCCCTCACAACATCATCCATGCGTGAGTCGGGAACAAAAGTAGGCAGGCGGCGTGGCAAACGCTGATGTTTGATGGTGGAGAGAATATCGCGCTCTATATGTTTATGCTGCAACATCCACTTCCAGAACGAGCGCAACGCAGCAACAGCACGATTTAGTGACGAAGATTTATACTTCTCCTCCTCGATGAGATGCTCCATCCACCCCTCTATAGTCCCCCTATCTACACCCTTAGCATCGAAGCTATCGGGTGTCTGGCCGAGCCACTCTACAAAGTGTGTGATGTCGTGACGATAGCTACGCACAGTATAAGACGAGAGGCGGCGCTCCGTCTCGATATAGCGCAAGAAATCATCAACGAGGTTCATAGCCCACTAAAAGCCACTCTTATTGAGGAACTTATACTGAAAGATAAGCAGATAGACAACAGCACATGATATATAGGCATCAGCGACATTGAATACCGCGCCGAAGAAATAGCCATCGTGACCAACCAAGAAGCTAAGGAAGTCGGGGCAGTTCTCCCACTTGAAGAGTGGAAGGTGTATCATGTCTATGACGCGACCCATAAGGAAGCCACCATCCTGGCTATCCAACAAGAGGCCGTAGAACATACTATCTATGAGGTTGCCAATGGCACCCGCCAAGATGAGCACAGCGCCAACAATAACACCCTTGGGCACCTCAGAGCCCTTCTTTAGAAGGTAGCGTATGCCATATATCAAAGCGCCAATCATCACAAGGCGGAAGAGGCTGAGGAAGAGCTTACCCCACACTGCGCCATCACCACCGAGCTGCATGCCAAAGGCGAAGCCAGGATTCTCCACATAGCAGAGATCGAACCACGGGAAGACCCTTATCGAGTCGTGGCCATAGATGGTGGGTGGCTCAAGGTTGAAATGCACAAGCATCTTAACAACCTGGTCGATGAGCACAAGGGCAAATGTAGCTATCGCAATCTTATATCCTGCGGGTATACTCTTCAAAGTCATACTACTCCAATAATTAACATACATAGTGGTTGGCTAACAGCACCAACCTTATAAAACAAATAAATTTCGCACAAATATACTAAAAATAAAAAAAATATACTACTTTTGCAAGCCTAAATATGCCCAGGTGGCGAAATGGTAGACGCGCTCGTTTCAGGTGCGAGTGCTTTGCGGCATGTAGGTTCGAGTCCTATCCTGGGCACAAAGAGCAGTTCGAAAGACTGCTCTTTTTTTTGTGCCCAGGATAGGACTCGAACTGACTGTGGCGGCTCGGCAGACTTATCGGCGGTGATTGATTGTGCGAGTTGCTATGCGACTACGAATATAGGGTGAGTGCAAGTCGCTCAAGCAAGCTTGGCACTAACACTCACCCCATCTTCTATACCTACGGTATTTCGCTCAATCAATTCACCTTGGTCTGCTCTCGCTCTGCTGAACGCAGTTCGAGTCCCGGGTGTGCAGCCCTCATTGTTGAGTGATTATATTTACAATCCCTCCAAACCTCCCTTTGATAAGGGAGGGGCTTATGACAAGCCTTTAGCTTGCCACAACAAAAGACCTACCCCACACCATGGGATAGGTCCAACCTAATAGCTAAAGGAGCTCTATATCTACAAAGGGGGTGTGCCATAAGTGAACAACCCGCGATGTACTACGATTACAGCAACTCCTCAATCTTCTGCTCAACGAGCTTCATATCGGCCGTAGGCTCGAAGCGCGCCACAACATGACCATCGCGGTCGACAAGGAACTTCGTGAAGTTCCACTTGATGTCGGCCGACTTATCGTAGTCGGGATTCGCCTCGCGCAACAACTTATCAAGGATTGGCGTAAGGTTATTACCCTCATCAAATCCTTTGAAGCCCTGCTGAGACTTTAGCCAAGTGTAGAGCGGCAACTCATTGCAACCATTAACCTCAGCCTTCTTCATCTGCGCAAAGGTTGTGCCATAGTTGAGCTGGCAGAACTGCGTAGTCTCTGCATCACTCTCGGGTGACTGACCACCAAACTGATTACATGGGATGTCGATAATCTCGAAGCCATGCTCCCTATACTTGGCATATAGCGCCTCAAGGTCGGCATACTGCGGTGTAAAGCCACACTTGCTGGCAGTATTTACAACAAGCACAACCTTGCCTTTAAACTTATCAAGCTTCACGATGCTACCATCCTGCGCCATTACCTCAAAGTCGTATAGGCTCGTACCATCCTGCTTCTTAGAGCTACAACAACAACTCTTCATTCTTGTCTTCATAGTCATTATATATTTTATTATTATTATTTACGATTACAATCTCTTTCAATTTCTATTCCGCTGCAAAGGTATAGAAAAATTATATTACAAAAACATTTTTAGTCTTTTTCTTTTATAATATATTCTTATGGTCATATAGGGAAAACATATAGTAACATGGTAGCAGATAGACGAAAAGTCCCGTATCAGCTATTTGCGCAAAGTACGCAAATAGTTGACACAGGACATATAATTCCACTCCAAATGGCTGATATGCTTACATCGTAGTAAGGCTGATGCTTGCATCGTGGCACTGCCTCAGCAGCAACCTCGATGCTCACTGAGCATCGGCACAAGCAACACCATAGAAAAAACAAAAGGCGACCGACATTTGTCGATCGCCATCTGCGGAGGGCACTGGATTCGAACCAGCGGATACCTTACGATATCGGCAGTTTAGCAAACTGCTGGTTTAAGCCACTCACCCAACCCTCCTTAAACCTTCTCTTCTAAAGAGCGATGCAAAGATACAACTATTTTTGTAAAGAACAAAATTTATCTTAAAAAAAAGGAGATGTCCAACAAACTTGTCGAACATCTCCTCTATATTTACTATATTAAGACTACTTCTCGCGTGGGTCCTCAACCTCAAGGTTTGAGAGAAGACTGTTCATAGCAGCGTTCTTAAGACCGATGTTGTTCTTCTCGGTATAAGAGATACGCTGTGAAGCTGCGTCAACAACATTGTTCTCGATGTTCTCAACAACGAAGATGTATGCAGCGTCATCACCCTTAACCTTAACCTCTGCCTTAGCGTCAACATCAGCCTGTGATGATGCGCAGATAGCACCTACGAGGTGAGCATCAAGAGATGTCTCGCTGAACATTACCTCCTCGAACTTCTCAGCCTTTGCAGCATTGAAGGTCATCTCCTTAGCGAGGATCTCATACTTCTTATTGTTCTCAAGCACGCGTCGGATCTCAGCCTGACGGTCCTCGAAAGGAATATTCTCGTTCTCATCGATAGACTCAACCATAGCAACGATAGTCTTATCACCAACGTTGAACTTGTTGATAGCATTTACGTTAGTGGTATAAGCCCACTGTGCGAGCTCTGTAGAGCCAAGGAGTGAGAGTGCAGAGATGTTACCAGTCATCTGTGCCATCTGCTGCATATAACGCAACTGAGCCATTGAAGCATCCAAGGTAAGCAAATTCTCACCTGCGACAGCCTTAAATGTCTCTACGTCGCCCTTAGCCTCATCAACAAATGCATCTACGCTCGCTGCAAGCTCACGCATAGCAGCAGGGTCAGCAGGTGTTGTTGTGCCATCCTCAGCAATAACTACTGGGTGCTCGAACTCAACATAAACGAGTGTACGTGCGCCGAGCTCGGTGTTGGTAAGTGGGTGTGAAGCGTAGTAAGCCTCAACCTCCTCATCTGTAACAACAACCTCAGCAACCTCGCTATAAGGATACTTAACATAGCGACCAGAGTACTTGTTCTTGTTCTGAGCCTCGAACTGCTCAAGATCGATAGTGTTGTAGTATGCTGCCTCAGTGATAGCCTTTGCTGATACAACCTGAGCATACTCAAGACGAAGCATAGCTGGAGTTAAGCTATTGAGGTAGGTAGTAACATCCTCCTTGGTAGCGCCCTCATCAGCTGCAGCCTGAGCGATAACGCTCTTCATAGTCACCTCGTCAAGAGATGTGAGACCAAGGTTCTTGAACTCAGGAGCGAAGAAGTGCTCATAAATCAAATAAGGACGTACATCCTGCTCATTACCTACAGTCTGGTAAGCCTCAGAGTACTCCTTAGAGAGAATCTCCTTACCATTGATTACCAACTCAACCTCCTCGGCAGCCTCCTCACGGCCACTCATTGATAGCTGGTCACCAAGAATAAATGCAACAAGCACGAGTGCAATAACAATCGAAAGCACAATACCGTACTTGGTTCTTAATGTGTTTAGTGATGCCATAAAATATCTATTTTTATTGTTATTTTCAAATAAGCCTTCAAAGGTAGTAATTTTTTGTGAAATAGTGCACGTTAACCATGTTTTTTTTATCCGCCCACACTATGGGTGATAAATATAACGAGTTACGCAGCCCTATCCACACTACTACTCTACCCTACGAAGACGCACAAGTTCCAATCGCGAGAGCTCACGTTTGAGGATAGTAATGCAGTAGCCACCAACCACAACATCCTCGCCCTCGTGAGGTATACCCCCGTGGGCAGCAATGACATATCCTGCCAACGTATCATACTCCTCGCTCTCCTCGAGGTTTAGCCCATAGGTCTCGTTGAGATACTCCACCTCGAGGCGCGATGAGAAGATCCACTCACCATCACCCACGCACTTCTCTACCATCTCCTGCACGTCGTGCTCATCCTCAATCTCTCCGAATATCTGTTCAAGAACATCCTCCAGCGAGATGATACCCGCCGTACCACCAAACTCGTCGATGACAACCGCGATGCTCGCCTTGCGCTTAGTGAAGGTCTCAAGCATAGCCTGCAGAGGCATAGTCTCAGCAACGTATATGGTCTTGATAAGAACATCTGATATTGACTTAGGGTTCTCAAAGAGACTCTTTGAGTTTACATAGCCAATGATATTGTCTATTGTGTCGTGCCACACAAATATTCGCGAGAACTTAGTCTCGACAAAGCGTTCTGTAAGCTCCTCAATGGTTGTCGACTCAAGGTCTACAGCCTCTACATCAACTCGTTGCACCATGCAATCACGCACACGCAAGTCCGCAAAATCAAGTGCATTTTGAAAGAGACGTATATCCTCCTCCTGCTCCTCGTTGGTCTCGATATTCTCCGCCTCGACAAGCGATGCGAGGTCGTCGCGGTTAAATTCAAGAGGCTCGTCACGCTGCTCTATACGACGCCCCACAAGGCGCATAAGGAGATGCGATAACATTGTTGTCAGGCGAGTGACGGGATAGAGGAGAATATAGAAGAAGTAGATCACTGGAGAGAGCACCAGATAGTAGAAGTTAGGGTTGCGCCTAACAACCGACTTAGGGATATACTCACCAATAAAGAGGATGACAATGGTAGAGACAATAGTCTGCGACAAGGCATTCTCCATACCGAAGAGGTCAAACAACAACATGGACATATACATGGAGTATATGACCAGAGCAATGTTATTACCTACAAGGATGGTGGTAATATAGTTGCTTGAGTTATGCGAAAAGCGGTTAGCTATGTAATCGAACATAGGGCTCTGCTTACGATCAATCTCCTCGCGCAGGCGGTTACGTCCCAAGAAGGCGATCTCCATACCCGAGAAGAATGCCGAGAAGAGCAGCATCACAGCAATTATAATTACAATAGTAGCCATTCTACAATCTGAACATTTGTTACGTAGACTATAAATCGCTCCTTAACGTAGCATCGAGCTTAGCATTAGTACTCTTCATGTCGGCACTCACTGGTCGCTGCGCATTTATAGGCAACGGCTTAGTATCTACCATCGGCTTAGGGTCGTTATTAGGCATCGATTTGGGGGCAATCTCCCTACTTGGTGCCTTTATCTCACTACCCCTTTTGTTCTCCTCACTCTTCATAGCGCCCTTGTCATCAACAGCTGTCGAGTCCATAGGTGCGGGAGTAAAGTCAAACTCAACCTCGCCGACATACTTTCTGAAGTGTATCTCCGTAAGTTTCTCATCCGTATCGAAGCCCTCACCATACTGAGGTCCATCAGCAGTTATTACGCGAGTATCCACATTGGAGTAAATCTTACCAATTTTGGCATCCCAATATAACTGTTGAGTATACACCTCTGTGGTGCTCATTACGAGTGTATCGCCATCATCACGCTCATTCTTGATAACCACAACATCGCCCTTAGCCTCCCACAGATCCTGCTTCTCATAGTATATAGCATAGTTTGCCGTGATGGTGGCATCTATCTGATTAGCAATATATGTGGTATCGGCAACGATGGTGATTGTATCCTGCTGGTAGGTAACAAGGCGAATGCCGCGACGAAACTCCTGATAGGGGTTTGTCGCCATGCTATAGCCCTCGATAAGGGGTGCTGAGAATGTATAGGAGCATTTGCCATCTTCAATCATGGCGATTGTTCTGTTCTCGCTCGACTCTGTCATCAGTGTCTCGGGATCGAAACTCGTAGGCGCAGGCTCCTCCTTACATGAGAATAGCAATGTAGCACTCCCCACAATGAGGAGTGCTATCATTGCACATTTATTAGATAATAGGTGCATAGGTTAACTATCTATGCGACCCGCAATTAGCGGTAACGAACAGTTGTAGAGATACCCTGTGCGAAGCCACATGATACGGTGTAAGCTGCACCCTCAGCGAGCTCTGCGAAGAAGCATGACTCCTGAGTTGGGAAGTTAGCTCTATACTGGCTTGCAAGCTGGAGGGCAAGCTTCTGCAACTCTGGCTCCGACTTGAAGTAGTTAGCAGCAGTATTCATTGCATCATAAGCTGCCCAGAAGTTTGAAGTACCACCAATCTTATCGTTAGGACAAGTTGTTGATGCATAGCACTGACCAAGAACAAAGTATGAGTAACCGTTCTGTGGGTTGATAGCGCGGAGCTCACGTGCAGCCTGTGCAGCAGCAGTATAGTTGCGCTTAGTAACCTCAATGATAGCAATCTGAGCATACAAAGGCTCCTTAGATGCTGGGTTGGTCTCTACAGCAAGTGCCTCACGCAAATACTTGAGAGCCTTGTCGTACTCACCACGCTGCTGGAAGCCCTGTGCAAGGAAGAGAGCAGTCTCAGCTGATGGGCTGATAGTGTAGTAACGCTCCAAGATGCTGAAATAGAAGTCGCTTGAGCACTGACGGCGTGACATGAGTGACACGGCCTTAGCAAGAAGGTCGGTATTCTCAGGATCAGCAGCAAGTTTCTCAGAATACAAAGCCTCAAGGTTCTCGCAGCTAGCAGCAGCGCTGTTAGCGAATGCATTCTCAAATACCTCCTTATACTGAGCAGCATCCTCACCCACCTCAGCGAAGTATGGTGCCAAACGCTCGTACTCATCGAGGATGATATCGCTTGTTACATTATCATCCAACTCGTAGTCCTCGCAAAGGTTCTTGAAGTACATAGATGCCAAGTCGTGCTTAACATAGCCCTTCTCGATAGCTGCATCGATAGCATCCTTAAGACCGCCGCGCAAACGTGGTCTGTCAGAAGCACAATACTTAACCATATCACGAGCCTTAGCGTCGAGGATAAAGTCACGACCCTTGTCTGTACGATCACCAAAGTGCTCAACGCGCATATCGTAGATAGTGAGCAATGTATCTACATACAAACGCTTCTCCTTAACATCGCGTGAACGTGCAACCTTTGTACGATAAAGAGTCACACCACGGGTGAAGGTGTTAACAGAGGCCTTAGGACAGCTATTTGCCAACTGCCAGAAGTAGGTTCTTGCGTTGTCATAATCCTTGTTGTCCATGGCATCCTTGAAGAGGTTCTGAGCCTCAATGTTTGCCTCACGCTCCTCTGCGGTAGCGCCCCACATACCGAACTTAGCATCATCGCTGTAGTCGTGCTGTGCAGATGCTGACATTGAAACAAGCATCGCTACAGCAGCTAATAAAAACTTTACGCTTTTCATAAATCTGAGTTTTATTCTATTTTGTTTCTGTATCTCTATGTTTGAACATTTCCATATTCGCCACCTATACACGGTGGATAATTCCGTACTCTATATCTCTTCGCGTGAATAGTTCCGATCTTTAGTCGAACTTTTGGCGTACGAACCAATAGTCTGATGTATCCGCCGAGAATAGATCGAAGCCCAAGCTTATTTTATAGTAGTTCTGCGTCACAAGACCCACCTTCTGAGCATCTATAGACAGTGTCTTAGGTGACGACATACGTCCATACTCAAAGGCGATGTTTATCGATGACGAGCCCCACACTTTAACTGGGAAACCAATACCTGCGGTGATTGCCATCTGGTTGATGCGCTCACCACCGAAAGTCTGGTAGTAGTTACCCACTCGAGCACCAACGCGGTAGCTCATGCGGTTGAAGTAGTTGCGCACATCGTTGGCGCGTGGAGTAATCTCGAAACCAGCCTTGATGACATGAGTATCCATATACTTCACAGGGATGTCATACGAGGCATTCTCGTTAAAGTCGCCATTATTTGCACCCCACGCTGCAAAGTTATAGTCTATACCCCAGGCAATCATTCTATCGTGGTAGTAGACACCTGCGCCCACCTGATGAGGTACTACGAGATCGAGTGTCTGCAACTTATCGCGAACAGGGAATGAGGTGATAGAGTTAATCGTATTATCGGTATATACGTAGCTCCTTCTCTTAGGGTTCAAGTGACCACCGAGATCGTAGGTAGCACCCAAGGTAAACTTGCGAGTGTCGTTCGAGATGATATTCCACTGAAGACCCACCTGCATCTTGAAGTTATTCACTACATACTCATCGACACCTCGTGTTGCGTTGAAAGTACCAATGCCAGTTATTGGGTGTGTCACCTCGGCAACATATGTGCGCTGGACATTTCCCCAGAAATACTTGGCAGCTACACCTATCGAGAAGTTTCGCCATGGCGCCCAGCCTACCGATAGTTTCACCTCAGTGATATCGCCCTCACCACTATAGCCATACATCACACGGCCGATATCTGCCCAATTATCCTGATTCTCATCGGGCACCTTCATCTTATAACCCACACTACTATACGGAGCAAGGCTAAAAGAGAGACCTAGCGACTTTGCCAATGGGAACATCAACGATATGTTGTGGATGTTGATGGTGTTATATGCCGTACGCGCCTTGGCATTGTTTGCATCAGCACCGAACTTCACCTGGCTATTGCGATAGTGTGTGGCATCGAACGAGGCCTCAAAGAGGAAGCTCTTCTGTGGGACGACACTAGCTGCCGCAGGGTTAAGCACATTGACGCTATTTATCGATCGCTGAGCGATACCAACGCCACCCATACTACGCACCTGCACAGAACCAGGGGTAAGCAATTCACCAGGTCCGTACATTGAGTATGGAGAGTAAGCATTCACGCTACTCGTCTGCGCCGAAGCACAAAATGGTAGCATGACAAGCACCAAAGCTACAAGGTAAAGTATGTTATTTTTTCTCAGCATTATAGTTCAATATTCGGTTGAGTCCAATTAATACTGGCTCACAGTCTGCAAATATCGCATTTTTAATTCTCTTTGCAAAATATTTTGCGTCGCCACCAGTAAAAATAGTGCATTTTTTTGTTTTTTTCTTTGAAAAGGCCTCAATGTAGCCCTCAATCTCGTGTGTTATGCCTTGCATAACGCCCTGCTCGATGGCCTCCACTGTAGTACGGCCATAGGCGAGCTGGCTATCTGTTGCACCACAAAGTGGCAACTTTGCTGTATAGTCTGCCAACGCCCTGAAGCGAGTGGTCATGCCAGGCGATATGTTACCACCAAGGAAGACTCCGCCCTCCACATAATCGATGGTTATGGCTGTGCCGAAGTCGACAATCATAAGGTCGCTATCGGGGAATAACTCCACGCCACCAACCGCCGCCGCCAACCTATCGGCACCCAACGTATTGGGCGTTGCATAGGCGTTGCCCACAGGCACTGGGGTTCTAGATGGCTCGAAGTATAGAACGTAGTCTACGGCACCACGCAGAGCCTCGGCCACATCCTCACCACATCCTCCAGTAGAGGAGACAATGGCGCGCTGAACATCATGCTCTTGGGCTAAGGATACAACCCACTGTGCGTCGACTACGGCCGAAACGTACTCCGCCACAATCCCATCATCGTTCATTGCGACAACCTTAATACGGCTATTTCCTATATCAACAATCAGATTCATAATAAGTTATCTCTATTTGACCTGCTCCTCGCCCGAGGCCACACTCGCTAAATGGCGCAACATAGCAACACCATCGGCAATACTATGTATCTTTCTAACGGTCATCGAGAGTCGATTATTGTATTGCTTGACAACAAAACGCTCAGGCTCGGCAACAACACGGCGGAGCATATTGAGGAAGGTATCGGTCTTAAAGAATGGCGAGTTGTTATCACCCACAAACCTTACGATCATCAATCCGTTCTTAACCTTGACGTGCTCCATACCCAAATTAACAGCCTCGCGACGCAGCTTAACCACATCTATGAGCTCTCTAACCGATTGAGGGATAGCACCAAAGCGATCGAGCAGGCGAGCCGCAAATCCATCGAACTGTTCGTCGGTACGCATGGCATCAATCTCTCGATAGAGACGCAATTTCTCACTCTGCGAACGCACATAGCTATCGGGGATTGAGGCATCAATATCGATATCGATAGTTGCATCATCCACAAACGATATATCCTTCATAGCATCGTTCTCCGCCTGGCTGAGGCCCGACGTATCGAGACCCTCGGCACGAAGCTCCGATATAGCCTGCTGCAAAATCTTCTGGTAGGTCTCGATACCAACATCTGCAATAAAGCCACTCTGCTCAGCACCGAGCAGGTTACCCGCGCCTCGAATATCGAGGTCCTGCATGGCAATGTTAAATCCTGAGCCCAAATCCGAGAACTCCTCGATAGCCCTCAATCGACGACGTGCATCACCGCCTATTAACTCCTCGGGAGGCGACAACAGATAGCAGAAGCCCTTGCGGTCGGAACGTCCCACACGACCTCGCAACTGATGCAAGTCGCTAAGGCCAAAGCGATGTGCATCGTTGATAATGATGGTGTTAGCATTGGCGATGTCGATACCATTCTCTACGATTGTCGTCGACAACAAGACGTCGAATTCGCCATAAATGAAGTCCATGATAAGCTTCTCCAGCTGATCTGCTGGCATACGTCCATGACCCACTGCCACGCGCGCCTTAGGACATAGGCGTGTTATCATGCCCTGCATGGTAACAAGGTCCTCAACGCGATTATGCACGAAGTATACCTGACCACCACGCGCCAACTCCTCCTCGATAGCATCGCGGATTACCTCCTCGCTAAATATGTGCGACTCAGTGACTATAGGCTGACGATTGGGTGGAGGTGTCGATATCACAGAGAGGTCACGCGAGCCCATAAGCGAGAATTGCAACGTGCGCGGTATGGGCGTTGCAGTAAGCGTCAGCGTATCTACCGACACGGCCATCTGTGTAAGCTTCTCCTTGGCTGCCACGCCGAACTTCTGCTCCTCGTCGATGATGAGTAGGCCCAAGTCGTGGAACTCGATGCTCTTCGAGAGCATCTTGTGTGTACCGATGAGGATATCAATCTTGCCAGCCTTAAGCTCCTCGGCTATGCGGCGTGCATCGCGCGCCGACTTGGTGCGGTTGATATACTCAACAGTCACAGGCAGATCCCTAAGTCGCTCAGAGAATGAGCGATAGTGTTGCAGGGCAAGGATTGTCGTAGGCACCAGCACCGCAGTCTGCTTGCCATCTACCGCTGCCTTGAAGGCTGCACGTATTGCCACCTCAGTCTTACCAAAGCCCACATCGCCACACACCAATCTATCCATCGGCTGATCGGACTCCATGTCGCGTTTTACGGCTGCAATAGCGGTTATCTGGTCAGGAGTATCCTCCCACTTAAACGAGGCCTCGAGCTCCTGTTGCAGGTAACTATCAGCCGAAAAGGCAAAGCCAGTAGAGGCCTTGCGCTTAGCATAGAGGGCTATCAGCTCACGCGATATATCCTTTACGGCCTTCTTGGTCGTAGCCTTAAGCTTCTGCCATGCGCCATTGCCAAGTTTGTATATCTTTGGTGGATCACCCTCGCCACTCTTATATCGCGATATGCGGTGAAGGGCGTGAACATTGACAAATAGTATATCGTTATCCTTGTATATCAGCTTAATAGCCTCCTTTGTACGGCCATTCTCATTGAGCTTAACCAAGCCACCAAAGCGACCCACGCCATGGTCGATATGCACCACATAATCACCCACCTTAAGGGCGTTAAGCTCGGCAACAGTCATCTGCTCGTCGCGCTTTATCTCACCACGGATGCGATAACGCTGATATCTATCAAAAATTTGATGGTCAGTATATACACATAGTTTGAGACTATTGTCCACAAAACCCTCATGGAGCACAATATCCTCAGCTCGGAACTCCACCTGGCCACGACCCACCTGGTGGAAGATATTTGTAAGACGCTCTATCTGCGCCTTATTATGCGATAGTATGGCCGTAGCATAGCCACGTTGCCCATTCCAACGTATATCATCGGCAAGCATCTCGAAGTTACGATTGAAGGCTGGCTGCGGCGTGGTGTCGAAGAGTATTGTCGTATCGGCCTTGCGCTCACGAAGGTTATCCCTTAGCAATACTAATACGCTATCAGACAAATCATTGAGGATTATCTGGCGAGAGGTGACACGACGTGCCACAACCTCAGCATCCTCATCCTCGGCAGTCTGCTCAAGCACCTTACGACGTATGTCGTTGACCTTACGTAGGGCGTAGTCACCATCCTCCATCCACCATGTGGCACCCTCGGCAAAGCGAGCAAGTGATACACGACCACGCTCCGCATCGTCGCGCATGATATTGGGGATGATCTCTACCTCATCGGGGCGCTCCGCAGAGAGCTGGCTCGATATGTCGAAGCGGCGCAACGACTCCACCTCGTCACCAAAGAAGTCGACACGATAGGGGCGTGACTCGACATAGGAGAATATATCGACAAGACCACCACGCACCGAGTACTGGCCAGGCTCATAGACAAAGTCTACCTTCATAAAGCCATGCTCACCCAGCCATTCGACAAGCTCAGCCTGCGATAGTCTATCACCCACACGTATGCGACGAGAGACGCTCGCCAGGTCATCACGCTCGGCAACAGCCTCGGCCAACGCCTCAGGGTAGGTGCAGACGACAATATAGCCACCCTTAAAGCCACTAATAGCATTCAAGGCTGCAGTACGGCGCACAACGCCCTGAGCATCCTCAGCGCCATAGGCCGCCGAGCGCTTATAGCCCGACGAGAAGAAGACAACACGCTCCTCATCCAATAGCTCATAGAAGTCGTTAACAAGGTAGGCAGCACGATCCTTATCCTCGGCGAGGAAGATATGGACACCGCCACACGACTCCACGGCATCGGCAGCATAAAGCGAATAGGCTCCACCGACCATCTGTTCAAGATGGACGGTAGAGCCTCTCTTTTCCAAACTTTTTCTTAATTCGTTCGCACGTTTGGATTTGTGAACGACACCTTTTAAATAGTTCATGGGAGGTTGCTTTTGTTAGCAATTAATAAAACATCCCATTTATCGCTTCAATGGGCATCTACCCTACTTCTCTATATTTAGAAGCGACTTACCCTCCTTATCGAGGTAGCTGACATCAACCATTCCGACACTCATATCGGCCGTAATCTTGATGCGCATCTTGTACTTTAACATCCAACGCAGGCGTAGTGACCATACACCTTGACGCAAATAGGCTGCAACATAGGGACTAAGACGCAAGTTGACATAGCGACAATGTTTCTCTGCAAGGAGCTGTATCTGATCCTCGATCTTTCGTTCGAAGAGTATCGTAGGCTCTATCTTACCCGAACCATGACATGTTGGACACACATCCGAGGTCTCCGCCATGGCGATGGGGCGCACACGCTGGCGCGTAATCTGCATAAGTCCGAACTTCGTGAGGGGCAAGATGGTGTGTTTAGCCTTGTCCGACGCCATCAGCTTCTGCATCTCCTGCTGGAGAATCTGTCTACTCTGTGCCTTACGTAGGTCGATAAAGTCAATGATGACAATACCACCCATATCGCGTAGACGTAGCTGACGTGCGATCTCTGCCGCTGCCGCTAGGTTTACCTCGAGAGCCGTCTGCTCCTGATCATCCTCCGATTTTGTTCGGTTACCCGAGTTGACGTCAATGACGTGCATGGCCTCGGTATGCTCAACAATAAGATAGGCGCCGCGCTTGAGCGACACATACTTAGCAAATAACGACTTTATCTGTCTTGCGACATCATACTGATCGAAAATGGGCACCTTACCTTTATACAACTTAACCATACGCTCCATCTCGGGCTTAATGGCGTGTATATAGCTCTTAATCTCAGAATACATGGTCTCATCATCGACCAATATCTGAGAGAAGGTGTCGTTCAACGAGTCGCGAATAATTGTATTCACACGGCTCATCTCGCTCATCAGGCGAGCGGGAGCTTCGCTCTTGCGCATGGCTCCAACAGCCTTATTCCATCTCTCAACAAGAGAGAGTATATCTTGCATAATGTCGATATCCTCTGCGTCGGCAGCTGCCGTACGCACGATGACACCGAAGTTTTGTGGAAGCACCTCCTGTGCTACCTTACGAAGTCGTTTCTTTGCAGTGTTCGAACGTATCTTTGTAGATACATACACCTTATTCGAGAAGGGTACTAAGACCACATTTCGGCCCGCTAACGATATGTCTGCTGTTAGGCGTGGGCCCTTTGTCGAGATTGCCTCCTTGGCGATTTGCACCATTACCGTATCGCCCACCTTAAGGTGATCGCCGATGCGACCCTCCTTCTCCAACTTAGGCTCAAGTTTCATGGTCTCGACCTTCACGGGGCGCTTATTAGCATCGCGGCTATCGACAACGCGCTGCAACGATGCGTAGTTCTCGCCGAGGTCGAGGTAGTGGATAAAGGCATCCTTCTCGTGACCTATGTTCACAAATGCAGCATTCAAGCCAGGCATAATCTTGCGCACACGACCAAGATATATGTCGCCCACGGCAAAGCCTGTTTGACACTGCTCTTTGTTAAGTTCGACAAGCACCTTATCTTCACAAAGTGCTATCGACACCTCCGTTGGATTTACACTGATAATTAATTCTCTGTTCATAGCTATTACAATGTAAATCGATAGTTAACCACTGTGGCACACCTTGTGGCCGACAGTCTCTTTTCAAAAATAGACAAAGCTAAGAGTCTAAAACCCTTAGCCCTATCTATTGTGCAATAAGAAGATGATTACTTCTTCTTATGACGATTCTTGCGAAGACGCTTCTTACGCTTGTGCGTCGCCATCTTATGACGCTTGTGCTTCTTTCCGTTTGGCATAATTGTATTATTTATTTAGGTTAAATGTCCTCTTAATTACTTAATCTCGCCTGCGAAGCTCTTAGAAGGCTTGAAAGCTGGGATGTTGTGCTCAGGGATAGTGATGGTTGTGTTCTTAGAGATGTTACGAGCAACCTTCATAGCACGCTTCTTGATGATGAAGCTACCAAAACCACGGAGGTAAACGTTCTCACCGTTAACCATAGCCTCCTTAACGCTCTCCATGAACGCCTCAACGATAGCCTGAACCTGAATCTTCTCAACGCCTGTTGACTTAGCTATCTGATTTACGATATCTGCCTTTGTCATGTCTTAAAAAGTTTATTTAAGTTTATATTAATAACAAGTATTCCAATAATTTACACACATCTGAAGGCGCAAAACCTCATTTTTTCAGCACCCCCTCATGCTTTGCAATCTCAAACGGTGGGCAAATATACGGCATATTGCGTTAATTTGCAACAAAAATCCGAAAAAAATAAATTATCGCACCACCGCAACCCTCTGTTTTGCAAATAATATGCCTATTGAAGAGCGACTATCTGAAATTATTAAGCGCCGTAGCCAAACCCTCCACCGCCTGGTCCAAGCCCGACTGCAACTTACTACCAATCATCATGCGCATCATCATATTCAACTCTGCATGCAACACCATGCGAACACGCGTATCGCGCTCATCGACCTGGTGGAGCTGAATCCAAAATGCAAAGTCGATAGGGATGCCACCCTCAGCAGCCACAATCTTGACATGCTTATTCTCCACGCGCTCATCGATACGCAAGCATATCTTCATACCCTTGACCTTAAACGAGCAGCTATCGGGTGTTGCCTCCCACTCCTCAACCTTATCCTTCATCGCTGGACTTAGAAGATCCATGCGCGATATAATGGGGAAGATCAACGCTGCTGGATGGTGTATCTGTTGTTGTTTCGATTCGTATTTCTCCATAATCAAAAAATTTAGAGCGCAAAGATACTCATTTTTTAGCGAATAACAAAACGACGTGCGCTATCGGACAATATCTCAATCTTCACAACCATAGTATCCTCTGGAAGAAGGGCCTCAATCTTCTCGGGCCACTCCACAAGGCATAGCTCACCCGACGAGAGATACTCCTCCGAGCCAAAATCCAACGCCTCCTCAATGCGCTCGATACGATACATATCGAAGTGATAGATGGCGCCATTATGACCCATATACTGATTTACGATGGCAAAGGTTGGACTTGTCACCGAGTCCTCGGCACCAAGAAGCGCTGCAATACGACTTATTATCGTTGTCTTACCTGCGCCCATAGGAGCATCAAAGGCAACAACCGTGCGGCCACCAAGCGAATCTATAATCGCCTGAGCCACACCATCAAGCTCATCTATCGAAGCAATCTCAATTATCTTTTCCATAAGTATATATTATTTTCGTTTAGGCTTCAGCACAGCAAAGGGAACAATCATCTCCTCCATCGATATACCGCCATGCTGGAATGTATTTTTATAGTAGCGTATAAACTTGTTTGCGTCATTATTGTAGACCAAGAAGTCGCGACTATAAGCGAAGATATAGGTCGAGGTTAGACGCCCCGATGGCAACTGCACATCTTCTGGACGCAACACCTCATATACATCGCGCGAGTCGTACGCGAGGTTACGACCAGTCTTATAACGCAAATTGGGCGAGGTCTCCTTGTCACCCGTAACACGTATTGGGTTATCAACACGTATGGTACCATGATCCGAGGTGATGACGACCTTATGACCACGCTCCGAGAGCAACTTAAGCAGTGTATACAACTCCGAATGTTCGAACCATGAGCGTGTTAGCGAACAGAAGGCTGCCTCATCATCAGTAAGGTCACGGATGATATCGGTCTCGGTACGAGCATGCGAGAGGATGTCGAGGAAGTTGTAGACGATAACCGAGAAGTCGGCATCGTAGACACGCTGCATATTATCGAGGAGCTTACGTCCCGCCTCGGGGCGCACAAGCTTATCGAACGACAATCGACACTGACGACCCGACTGCTGGAGCAGACGGCGCAAAAACTCCTCCTCATACATATTCTTGCCGCCATCCTCATTATCGTTGAGCCACTTCTCAGGCATCAGCTTATCAATAGCGAGGGGCATGAGACCTGCAAAGAGGGCATTACGTGCGTACTGTGTAGCAGTGGGCAGTATGGCGCAGTAGAAGTCGTCGACAGCAACATCGTAGAGACCGCGCAACAGCGGCTCTATGGTGCGCCACTGATCGTAGCGCATATTATCTATGAGGATGAGTGTTGTCTTACCCTCATCGACCTCGGGAAGAATTCTTCGGCGCATGAGCGTATGCGACATTACGGGAATCTCCTCATCGTCTACACGCTTGTTTATCCAATTATAGTAGTTGCGACGCACAAACTTCGAAAACTCAGCATTCGCCTCATTCTTCTGATAGGACAACACCTCTTTAATGCTCGCATCGGATGATGTAGCAAGCTCAATCTCCCACGCCACAAGCTTACGATATAGGGCACACCACTCCGCAAAGCTATTGGCGCTCTGCTGCTGGGAACTGATACGTCCGAACTCAGAGCGGTAATCTGCCGTGGTGCGCTCCGTAACAAGTTGCTGCGAGTGTAGATTCTTCTTTATCGAGAGCAATACCTGGTTGGGATTTACAGGCTTGATTATATAATCAGCTATCTTCGAGCCTATGGCCTTATCCATGATATTCTCCTCCTCGCTCTTGGTCACCATGATGACTGGCAACGAGGGACGCGCCGCCTTGATTAAGGGCAACGTCTCCAAGCCCGTCATACCGGGCATCATCTCATCAAGGATGACAAGATCATAGGAGATATCGCCAACCATATCAACAGCATCATAGCCATTATTACATGTGTCTACCTCATAGCCCTTAGACTGCAAAAACATAACGTGGGGTTTGAGCAAATCTATCTCATCGTCAACCCAGAGTATCTTATTCATAGCTCAATCTTTTTCATTTACCGTGTAACGCAGCAACCACAGCTTTAATTGTGGGATAGCTACCTTTTAGCACCTCTTCTAAGTTCGATGGGGCACACCACATAACATCGGTAATACCCTCCTCCTGCTGAGCACATAACACACCATTCATTGCTCGCATATACCACCAGTCGGTACGCTTCAACTCCCAGCGTCCATAGGTGTCGTAGGCATGGAGCGTTGTCATAAGCGGACCATCACCAACAATCTGCGCTGTGACGCCTGTCTCCTCAAGCACCTCGCGGCAGGCTGCATCGCGACTCGACTCCCCAGCCTCGACATGTCCCTTAGGTAAATCCCATCTGCCTCGAAGTCTAATGAAGAGCACCTCGCCACTCTCGGCCTCAACAACGCCACCCGAAGCATGCACCTCAACAAAAAACGAGGCAAAGAGCCTATAAGTGGCTGCGGGGTTTGAGGATAATAGTGTTACAAATTTGTCAGTCTCAACTTTTTTTATTATTTTCGCTCGCGAAACTGACAATGTATCATCCGCCACCAGTTGAGAGTGACAGCCAGCGGGCAGAGTGTTGGATATTACCAGCTTTGCATCGCCAAAGAAGATGGTATATTGTGTTGCGTTTGTCATAAATACAAGTGCAAATATACAAAAAACGAACAACAACAAACTAAATAGATAAAACTAATTTATGAGAAAATCACTATTCATTATGTCATTTGCAGCACTTCTGGTTGGTTGCGCCAGCACCAAACCTGCTCAAAAGGCCCAGGAGGAGACAGCAGCGCCCAAGGCTCTCGTTATCGACAACTCGCTAACAGAGGCTGAGAAGGCAGCACGTAAGTTCACCCCTGAGGTGATGTGGAAGATGGGACGCATTGGTGCCCAGGCACTATCGCCCGACGCATCGAAGCTCGCCTACACCCTTACACAGTACAACATGGCTGAGAACCGCGGTATCACCTTCATCTATGTTCGCGACATGGCCACAGGTCAGGAGGTGCGCATCACCGACAACACCTCAAACAACCACTCACCACAGTGGCTTGACAACCAGACCATTGCATTCCTCTCAAACCGTTCAGGCTCATCACAGGTATGGGCTATGAACCACAAGGGTGAGGAGGTGCGTCAGCTAACTGCCTTCGAGAAGGATGTTGAGGGCTTCGGCATTGCTGGCGACCACGCCTTCTACGTTCAGCGCGTCAAGGTAGCCCCAATGAAGGGTTCTGACCAGTATGCCGACATGGATAAGTCGAAGGTACGCATCTACGACGACCTCATGGTACGCCACTGGGACTACTGGGATGATGGCTCATACCTCCATGTATTTGCTGCCGACTACAAGGATGGTAAGATTGCAGAGGGTAAGGATATCATCGGTGCCGACAAGGCTTACGATGCGCCTCTTGCTCCATACTTCGATAACGCCGAGATTCGCCTATCACCCGATGGCTCGATGCTTGCCTACACCTGCAAGCCACTCACTGGCACCGAGTATGCACTATCTACCGACTCTGACATCTTCCTCTACGACTTTGCTACAGGCACAACACGCAACCTCTCAAAGGAGGCCGCAGCAACAGGCGTAGATGAGTTTGTGGGCTACGATAAGTATCCTGTATTCTCACCTAACGGCAAGAAGATCGCCTTCCGCTCACAGCGCCGCCCAGGCAACGAGGCTGACCAGCAGCGTCTTTGGGTATTCGACCTCGAGACCAACAAGTGTGACTACATCACTCGTGGCCAGGACTACTGCGTAACAGAGGTAGCATGGGATGGCAACGATGCTATGTACTTCATCCTCCCATGGCGTGGCACACACCAGGTGGCACACATCGACCTTGCAGGTAACATGAAGCACATCACCAAGGGCAACTACGACTTCAACACCTTCACCTTTGCTAATGGTAAGATTGTAGCCAACATGAATACAATCTCTAAGGGTGTTGAGCTCTACGACGTAAACCTCGAGAGTGGCGAGTTCACACAGATTACCGACGTAAACCGTGAGATATACGACAACATTGACTTCGGTAAGGTCGAGGAGCGTTGGATAACAACAACCGACGGTAAGAAGATGCTCACATGGGTCATCTATCCTCCACACTTCGACCCATCGAAGAAGTATCCTACACTCCTCTACTGCCAGGGTGGTCCTCAGAGCACCGTATCACAGTTCTGGAGCTATCGTTGGAACTTCCAGCTTATGGCTGCTGAGGGCTACATCATCGTAGCACCTAACCGCCGTGGTTGTCCATCATTTGGCCAGGAGTGGACCGACCAGATCTCTTGCGACTACTCAGGTCAGAATATCCAGGACTACCTCGCAGCAATTGACGAGGTATCTAAGGAGCCTTTCGTTGACAAGGACAAGCGTGGTTGCGTTGGTGCATCATATGGTGGCTACTCGACATACTTCCTTGCGGGCAACCACGAGGGTCGATTTAAGGCCTTCATTGCCCACTGCGGTATCTTCAACTTCGAGTCTATGTATGGTCACACCGAGGAGCTCTTCTTTGTCACTAACGACTATGGTGGCGCATACTGGGATAAGGATAATGCTGTAGCACAGCGCTCTTACGCACATTCGCCACATAAGTATGTGCAAAACTGGGATTCGCCAATCATGATTATCACCGGCGAGAAGGACTATCGTATTCCTTATAGCCAGTCACTCGAGGCATTCACTGCTGCACGCGTACAGGGCATCGATGCTCGCCTGGTATCGTTCGAGAACGAGGCACACCAGGTATTCCAGCCACAGAACTCAATTGTCTGGAACCGCGAGTTCTTCGGTTGGTTGAATAAGTACCTCAAATAGGAGCTAACAACAGGCCGCACCAAGCGACACTAAACCAGAGAGTCCCAAGTGGATAGCACATCACAAGTGCCCCATTTGGGACTCTCTCATTTGCTTTTTTGGAAAAATATATATATTTTTGCAATCTATAAGAGTTGGGAACGAAATATCAAACTAAATACTAAAATCTAAAAACATGAGAATCAAGAACTTATTTTTGGCGCTCTTCGCATTGCCACTACTCTTTGTGGCTTGTGAGCCCGACACTCCTGCTGTTGAGGTTAAGGAGCCTACCGTAACTATTGTTGCGGGCGATGTTACTGAGAACACAATCTCTTTTGTCATCACATCTACCGATGCCGAGAAGGTTGCCTACCTCGTTATTGAGGGTACTGAGGCTCCTACCGCATCTGAGGTATTGGCAAATGGTACTGAGGTTGAGGTAAACAAGAGCGTTGAGGTGACTGCCACTGAGCTTAAGGCAGAGACCGAGTACACTATCGTTGCAGCTGCACAGAACAGCAAGGCCGTTGTTAAGGCAATCGAAATAAAGAACACCTTGCCTAGTGGCTCAGAGCCTTCTGATTTCATTAAGCTTAAGTCTGCAGCTGAGGTATCATTTGCAGCTGAGGGCGGCGAGGGAGAGATTGAGTATGAGATTATCAACTCTGTACCTGGCGCAGTGGTTGAGGCTACAGCCGATGTAGAGTGGATCAACGCCACTGCTGGAGAGAAGATCAGCTTCACAGTTGCATCTAACGATGGCGCTGCTCGTGAGGGTAAGATTGTCGTATCATACCACAACGACGAGTTCGAGGTTCAGGTTAAGCAGGTAGCTACAGGTGAGCAGCCTGAGCCTTCAAAGGTTGAGTTCGTTGCAACAAAGATTGTCACTGACTACTCTAACGAGGAGGGCTTGAACATCTATGTATTTGAGCTTGGCGATAAGGAGTGGAGCGACAATGGCTGGGGCGTTGATGGCGGTACCTACTACTCATTCGCTATCATCTCTTCATCAAAGGGTAACGGCGTACTTCCAAATGGCACATACTCTCTTTCGGATAGCTACTCGGCAAACACTATCATCTCAGACTATGCATACCGCTATCAGATGGAGAATGGCGCGCCTGCTAACGGCTTCGAGGTATATAAGGATGCTAATGTAGTTATCTCAAACGGTAAGATTGAGGCAAACATCGAGCTTGAGCGCGATGGTTCTATCCACCATGTAGTATTCGAGGGTGAACTCACCGTTGAGGATGGCGGCAGCCAGCAGCCATCGGAGTTCGAGGCCACACACGTTGCTGATAAGTGGTATTGGGGCGGCTCATCAAACTACGGCAACAAGTATATGGTTGCAGGCGATGGCTTCTCAGTAGATGTTCACTTCCAGCCAAAGAACGCAACCGAGACTGCCATCGTTGCGGGCGAGTACACGTGGACAACAACAACAATGTGGGGTTACAACGACTTCGAGGAGTTCACAACACGCACATTCACCGTTGATGGTCAGTCTGTAGCTGTAGATGGTGGTATGGCAGTTGTTAGCAACCAGGGCGACGAGTACCACATCGAGATGACTTTGATGGGTCGTGACGGCTTCAAGTATATGATTGAGTACAACGGCAAGCTCAACGACAAGGACGATGTTGGCGGCGAGGGCAATACTCTTGTAGTTAACACTCTTGGCGAGGGTACTTACAACTCATCGTACTACTTCTACACATTCAAGGCTGAGGGTGAGAACTTCTCGTTCAACCTCTTGGTAAACGAGTACCAGGCTAAGAATAATCAGATTCTTGCAGGTAGCTACACATACGCTCCAGAGAAGAGCATGGTAGGCAACAAGAACTACTTCTTTGTGGATAGCTTCAAGCTCGACGGCGTGACATACAAGGCTTCTGAGGCATCTACAATGAGTGTTGAGGGCGACGGCAGCAACGTTGTTATCACTCTTAACCTTGTTATGCAGTCTGGCGACCAGTTCAAGGTAACGTACAATGGTAAGGTTGGTGGCTCAGCAAACGAGGGTGGCTCTACAGAGCTCACAAAGCTTGCTACACCATCAGTCTCAGGTCTTGTATCGGGCAATGCTGCTACTGTCAGCTGGAACGAGATTGCTGGTGCCAAGGACTACACCGTGACATTGAATGGCACAGATGTTAAGACCGTAGCAACAGCCTACATCGTTTACCAGGACCTTGCATGGGAGACAACCTACAGCGTATCGGTTGTTGCTAACCCAGCAGACTCATCGGTAAACAGCGCTTCTGACGCAGGTACTGCTACATTCACCACCGAGGCTAACCCAGACGCTGGTCAGGGTGGTGGCGATGGTGGCAATACAGGTGGTGAGGATTACACCGATTGGAACTTCTCAGCTTTCTACGACACCTCATCAGCTATAATTACACTCACAAGCAAGGAGGATAGCCGTGTTATCACCGCAAAGACAGACGAGTTGGCATTCGCTAAGTTCTACGCTGACCCAACCCGTGCAGACTACATCTCAGATATTACTGTTGATGGTGTACCAACAACTAATGTAACACCAGACTCATACATTGAGATTAGACAGACACATGTTAATATCAGCCTTGTTATCAACGGCGTAACATACACTGGAACATCAAACGGTTTCTCTTACTAAACCTTTCGATGCATTATATGGACTGCTCTTAGGGGCAGTCCATTTTTAAACTAAGAAAGATAACCATGAATAGACTTTTATTATCATTTGCAACTATAGCTCTTCTATTCGCAGCATGCGAGCCTACGAATACCCCTGCAGAGGAGAATGCTACACTCACAATCACCTCGGGCGATACTATGGAGGTAAACCACGAGGGTGGCTCATTCGAGATTACCTACACCTTGGAGGGTGCTAAGGAGGGTGCTAAGCCCACCGTTATCTGCAATGCAGATTGGATTACTGATATTACCGTGGATGAGAGCATCACCCTCTTCGTCCTTACCAACGAGAGCGACGAGTCGCGCCTTGCCCCTATCGTTGTGAAGTATGGCAATAGCGAGAAGCAGATTATAGTTAAGCAGTTATCGCACAACGAGGCAGCACTCAAGGCTTCCTACTTCGGTGGCGAGTACTACGGTAGCCTCTATAGTCCAGGTATGGGCAACTACTACCTCTTCCTTTCAGATAATGGTTTCAATGATAAGGGTATGGATATGCCTAACTCGAAGTACTACTGCATGGATCTCTACGGACCACTTTATGAGGGTCCTGACGGCGGTGAGATTACCCTCCCTATTGGTACATATACTTTGAATACGGATAATGAGCCACATATGTGGACCATGGGTTGGAAATACTCACACTACCGCGAGACTGACTCTACAGGTATGTCTCCAGAGGAGGTTGCTCTCGACAATGCAACATTGGTAGTTACCGAGGATGGCGCAACTCTCGAGTGCTCTACAGCTGGTATCAAGCACCGCGTAGTATTTAGCGGCCAGGCAACTATTATAGATGCTCGCTACTAATAGCGCTACTTCGGCATAAAAGATGATGATAGCGGGTGGGTGTCCACCCGCTATTATTATATATATATGTAGATTTTTTTGTGCTAAAATTATTGCATTTTAATTATTTTTTGTATATTTGTAATAACGAAATGAGAATACTAAATAACTAAACCTAAAATTTTACCACTATGAAAAAGTTATTCTATCTTTTGTTGGCATTGCCATTGGCATTTGCTGCATGTGATCCAGAACCTGCACCAGAGCCACAGCCTGAGGTTAAGGATCCTGTTTTGACTCTTACATCTGAGGCTACTTTGAACTTCGCAGCTGAGGGTGGCGAGGGCGTTATCGCCTATACTCTTGAGAACGCTGTTGAGGGTACAAACCTCGAGGCTACATGCGAGGCTGAGTGGGTTACTAACGTAGCTGCTGGCGAGAATGTGACATTCACCGTTGTTGCTAACGAGACTGAGGAGGCACGTGAGACTAAGGTTGTTGTTGCTTACGGCAAGGCATCTTTCGAGGTTGCTGTAAAGCAGGCTGCTAAGGGCGAGGAGCCAGAGCCAGAGTACGCAATGGATGTTGAGATGGCTGCTGCAGCACGCATTCCAAGCGCAGAGATGGGCCATGGCGACAACTACTTCTTCTTGGCATTCGTTGATGACACTGAGAACGTAGAGCTCGGCCTTGTATTGGTAGGTGCTGAGGGTGAGACTATCTTGCAGGCAGGCGACTACGCAAGCGACGATGACACCCTCGTAGCAGAGGAGTGTAAGGTTATCGTTTGGGAGCCTGCAGCTGGTTACAGCTTTGTTGCAGGTGTTGCAACCGTAGCTTTGGATGGCGAGAACTACTCATTCGACATCGAGCTTGCTGACGAGGCAGAGGCTGTTTACCACTTCACATATGAGGGCGTTGTAATGGATATGGAGCCAGCTGAGAAGCCAGAGCCACAGGAATTCAACCCTGTGAAGGTTGAGGCATACCGCGCAGATAGCTGGGATCTTGGCAACTTCGAGCTCGACCTCTATATTGACGAGACAAACTACCACTCATTGGATATGCAGGATCTCGTAAATCCTAACGACAAATATCTATCTGAGGGTAACTACACTATAGCTAATGGTGGTGTTACAAGCTGGTCAAACTTCTTGTGGAACATCGAGACTGACGAGGGCGCTTATGTTGTAGATGCAGAGATAGCACTCTCACACAACGATGATGGCACATCAACAATCGTGGGCTTCATTGAGTCTGAGTATGGCGACCACCTAAATATCAACTGGACAGGCGTTATCGATGGTTTCACCTTTGGCGGCGAGACTCCAGAGCCAGCTGAGGATATAGTGTTTAATGCTCCTTACTTCGCTGGCGAGTATTACACTCCAAGTGAGGTGGGCGCAGGCAAGGATACTTACAACTACTACTTCGCACTCTCTGATGCAGTGGTAGATGGCGGCAATGCTGTTGTAGGCGCTACTTACTTCTATTTCGACCTTTACAACACCGAATTCAACGAGACTATCACAATTCCTAATGGTGTCTATACATTTGACACAACAGATAGCTGCGACAACTTGACAGCTGGAGCATACTATACATACGGTTTCTACGTACAGGACTCAGAGACAATCATTTGGTATATGCCTACATCAGGTACAGTAACCGTTAGCGATAACAAGATCGTAGCAGAGCTCTTATTGGAGGATGGTCGCAAGGCTACCGTTACATATGAGGGTAATATCTCATTGGGCAATACAGGTGGCAACGAAGGCGGCGGCATGTCTACACTCGAGGGTGACCTTGAGCTTAATGGTACAGGCTGGACACACCTCGCACAGTACTATAGCGACTACTACACTGCAGATACCGACAACTGGTTTGTAGAGATATACGAGGATCCATATACCGGTAATGGTGGTTACTTATTGCTCGACCTCTTGGTAGACCCAGCAAACGACGACTGGAGAGGCACATACACCGTTCTTACAGACCTCAGCGATGCTAAGGGCAAGTTCGTAGCTGGTGGCGTTGACGCTGAGGGTTATATGCTGGGCTGCTGGTATGCAGAGCTTGCAGATGGTGGTATCGGTGGTGCTATGGCTCCTATCGCCGATGGTACTATCACAATCACAGCAGGTGCAGATGGCGCGATGACTATTGCTTACGACTGCGTAGACGATAATGGTAATAAGATCACTGGTAGCGTTGCTGCTGAGGCTTATGCTGGTGGCTACTCTGCAAAGGCACTAAGCGCAAAGCAGGCTAATAGAGCTCATATGAGCGTTAAGAGCCAGAAGGTTGACTTCCGTCGCTAAAATAGATTTTAGCTAATATCAAGGGCTACCCACGTGGGTAGCCCTATTTTTTTTGAACAAGGGGATAGGTGGATAGCTATAATGATGTGATAGGCAAAGAGACTTTATACCGAGGTATAGCCCGTGGGGTTGTGTGGTCTTGTCACTCTGTGGAAAACTTTCATGTCAGAGTGGTGCAGTAGCGGCGCTGACATGAAGAAGCCCCGGATGGACATGCTCTCAGAAGCGTGACGCTTTTTGATTTTAGTGGAGCAGATTTGAGTTTTTGCAATAAAAAAGCCCTACGGGATAGTACCGAAGTACAGCCCGTGGGGTTTTGTTTGTAAAGGCTCAAAGGTGCCCTCTAAAATCGAAAAGATATTAGATGATACCCTGCTCAAGCATAGCCTGTGCAACCTTCATGAAGCCGGCGATGTTAGCACCCTTAACGTAGTTAACAGTGCCATCAGGCTGCTGACCATACTTCACACATGCGCTGTGGATAGACTCCATGATGAAGTGAAGCTTCTCGTCAACCTCCTTACCAGACCATGAAATGTGCATACAGTTCTGAGTCATCTCAAGACCAGAAGTTGCTACACCACCTGCGTTAACAGCCTTACCTGGAGCGAAGAGGATACCTGCCTCCTGGAATGCCTTGATAGCCTCTGGAGTACAACCCATGTTAGAAACCTCAGCTACGCACCATGTACCGTTAGCCAAAAGCTCCTTAGCATCAGCCTCGTTCAACTCGTTCTGGAATGCGCAAGGAAGAGCGATGTCACACTTAACTGACCATGCCTTCTTACCTGCAGTGAACTTACAAGCCTCTGGGAACTTAGTAGCCATATCCTCAACCTTGTTACGGTTTGAAGAACGCATTACAAGCATGTAGTCGATCATCTCGTTAGTGATACCAGCAGGGATCTCGCAAACGCCGTCTGGACCAGAGATAGCAACAACCTTAGCGCCGAGCTCAACAGCCTTCTGTGATGCACCCCAAGCTACGTTACCGAAACCTGAAACTGCAACAGTCTTGCCCTTAAGATCCTTGCCAGCCTTAGCCAACATGTGCTCAGTGAAGTACAAAGCACCGTAACCAGTAGCCTCAGGACGGAGGATAGAACCACCCCAAGTCTCACCCTTACCAGTCAATACAACTGTGTGGTACTGACGAGCGAGCTTCTGGTACATACCGTTAAGGAAACCGATCTCACGACCACCAACACCTACGTCACCAGCAGGAACGTCAGTATCTACGCCGATGTTGTTCCACAACTCCTGCATGAATGCCTGGCAGAAGCGCATGATCTCACCGTTAGACTTGCCAACTGGGTTGAAATCAGCACCACCCTTAGCGCCACCCATAGGAAGGGTTGTCAACGCGTTCTTGAAAGTCTGCTCGAAACCGAGGAACTTCAACATTGAAGGGTTAACAGCTGGGTGGAAACGCAAACCGCCCTTGTAAGGACCGATAGCTGAGTTGAACTGTACACGGTAACCGAGGTTAGTCTGTACATCGCCATTGTCGTCTACCCATGTAACACGGAAAGTGAAGATACGATCAGGCTCAACCATACGCTCAACGATCTTTGCCTTCTCATACTCGGGGTGCTGGTTGTATACCTCCTCGATAGACTCCAATACCTCCTGAACCGCCTGCAAGTACTCTGCCTCACCGGGGTGCTTGGCCTCCAAATTGGCCATAATAACTTTTACATCCATAGTTTTAGTTAAGTTAAAAGGTTATTATAAAATGATTAAACTTTATGTGTTTTCTTGTTTGCTCCCTATTACTAATGAATAGTCACACAAAGATAGACAAATTATTCTAATAATGTCCACCTTTGAGGAAATTTTTTACAAAAATAGAGAAAACGGGTATTATGCGCCTGAAAAAGCGTGGAATACCCGCATATTTTAGCTGTTATACGAAGGGAAGACGTATAACCTCAGCCTTCAACAAGCGACCACGTACAACAACTGCGATCTGTGTACCAGCCTTTGCGAACTCGGGCTTAACATAACCCATGCCGATGCCCACCTTCAAGCAAGGCGACATGGTACCAGATGTAACGTGGCCGATGACATTACCCTCGAGGTCTGCCAACTCATACTCGTGACGAGGCACACCACGGTCGATAAGCTTGAAGCCTACGAGCTTGCGTGTAACGCCCTCCTTCTTCTG
>JAZOOI010000011.1:0-216280 GCA_045654925.1 Alistipes sp.
ACCTCACCTACACGCACTTCCCCCATAATGTGGGTACTCAAAAAGATACCCATGAACATCCATGCGTCATTGCGAGGGCGATAGCCCGTGGCAATCTCTGAGTCATTAGCGTGTCCTGCTGCGGACAGATCCCCACGTCGCTTTGCTCCTCGGGATGACGGTGGGGGGCTCAGGATGACGGTGGGGTGTGTCCTCGGGATGACGGTAAAAGTGGAAGTCCTCGGAATGGGAGGAATACAATGTGGGTACTCAAAAAAGTGCCCAGCCCCATCCAGGTGACACGGGTATTAAAAATAATACCCTCTTTATTATGGGTCTCTTCTCTATTTGTTAAGCTTAATTTCTATTTATGTGTAGTCGATTGTGGCTCAAAAATTTGGGCAATATCTAAAAATGTCGTAACTTTACGACTATGAAAGGAGTAAGACATAACCGCCGTAAGCGTAATCTTGCGCAATATAATCCCGAGCGACTCCCTGAGGTGCTACCACCTGAGGATGATCGCCACCTTGTGAATGTCTTTGTCGAAGGGTATGAGGATGTAGCCTTCTGGCGTGGTATCTTCGACCACTTCCGCAACCCCTATCTTCGCTTCGAGATATCGGTGCCAAACCGCGATGACCTTCCTAAGGGTAAGAAGGTGCTCATGTCGATGCTCGGCAAGAGCGACCCTGAGCGTGTGATACTATGTGTGGACTCCGACTTCGACTACCTCTTTGATGGTGCTACGGAGCAGTCGCGCGAGATCCTCGGCGCGGTGAATATGTTCCATACCTACACCTACGCCACGGAGAACTACCTATGCTATGCCCCCTCGTTGCGCAACGTATGCGTGAAGGCCACGAAGAACGATACGCGCATCTTCGACTTCGAGCGCTTCTTTGCTAACTACTCGAGGGTTATATACCCCCTCTTTTTGTGGTATGCCTACTCGGCGCAGCTCTCTACGGAGAGTGTCTTCACGCTCAGCGAGTTTAGGGCCTCGGTGCGCCTGAACTATGTCGATATACGTCGTAATGGCGAGAGTACCTTGGCGTGGCTGGAGCGCAATGTGGAGCGTCGTCAGCGCGCCTTGGAGGAGGATAACCCTGCTATGGTTGCCGCAGTCGAGGCTTTCGGTCATGAGATAAAGAAAAAGGGCGTGGAGAGCGATAATTGCTACCTCTATATGCATGGTCATACGCTGATGGATAATGTCGTCATGCCGCTGCTAAATGCCGTTTGCGACAAGCTACGACAGCTCTCCGTTGCTAAGATACACAACTCGAAGGTGGAGGGCGTAGCGCTGCAAAACGAACTTCAAAACTATACTAATACACTGCGCTCGATACGCGATGTGTTACTTGATAATGAGAACTATACCTCTTGTCCGTTGTATAAGAAGTTGCGCGACGACATACAGGAGTATCTCGATAGGATGATTGGTGATATTAAGTCGAAGCGAGAGCCCGAGCCTATGTTACGTTGTAACTTCGAGCCGTAGTACTACTCTCCGCGACAAAATAAAAGTATTCTTTATTGATTGCTTTAGGGTTATTTCTAGTGATAAAAAGACCCTAAAGCAATTTATTTTGCATATTTTTTTAATATTTTAGTGACTAAATGCTTGTAAAACTAAAATATTTGCGTATATTTGCCTTTGTGAATATGGATAGAGAAGATTTATTTTACAACCAAAACAACTAACTTAAATATGTCAAACCATTGTCCAGCGACCTGCCACTCCTACTCTTTAGATCCTGAAGCGGGCTTTAAGTATATCACGCTAAAGGAGGGTGAGAAGATTATTGTGCAACGAGGTGACTACAATAGTCTAGTATTTCTCATGTCGGGAAATATCAATATAGACTCTGAGGAGCGTCAGGACTATACCGTTAGAGAGAAGCACTTCGTATTCTGCTTCCGAGCCTATCAGTACGAGATTACGGCATTGACAGATGTTGAGATTATCCGTGCGCACTTCATTACTCCTGGTGCTATCTGCGACATGATACCGTTCAATAGCATCGTCGGTAAGATCAAGAAGATAAACTACAAATTCACACAGGTGGCTATCAACGAGCCACTCGATTTGTTCCTTCGTTCGAAGATGATATATCTTCAGAGTGATATGCACTGCAACCACCTACACCGTGCGAAGATCCAGGAGATGTTCATCATCTTCAAGTTCTTCTACTCGCAGCAGGTGCAGCTACGCACATTCTATAACCTCTTCGACCGCAACCAATCTTTCGCATCGCTCGTGCGTAACAACGCACCACGCGTGAAGACCGTTGAGGAGCTTGCCGACATCTGTGGTTTCAGCATTCAGCACTTCAATAATATGTTCAAGCAGGAGTTCCACGACACCCCTTATAGCTGGATGCAGAAGCAGCGTATCGCTGAGATTGAGCGACTACTAACGCAGACCAACGTGCCTCTGAAGAGCATCATCAAGATGTATGGCTTTACTAACCATGGCCACTTCGCGCTCTTCTGTCGCAAGTATCTAACTAAGACGCCACTTAAGATTCGTAAGGAGGCGCGCGCTTTGCGTGAGGCTGCTGCAGCAGCAACTACCGCCGAGGAGTAATATTAGCCTCTGTACAACGACATACTAAGAGCCTGTCCATGAGTATTATTAGACAGGCTCTCTTTTATTTGAGACGATACATTGGTGAGGCCCCCAAATACTCACCCACCCTTCAATGTAGAAGGGAATGATGAATGACTACCCAAGGAGATTGAAATATAACTTTTATGCCTACTACTAACCCCAACACCGTTCTCATTAGAGAGGTGACAACCAAACGCGACATTAAACGATTTGTGCAGTTCGGAATAGACCTGTACAAGGGTAACCCTTACTATTGCCCACCGATATTCTTCGATGAGGTGAATACCTTCAACCCCAAGAGTAACCCCGCACTCGAGGTTTGTGACTTTGTGATATATATGGCCTACCGTAACAAACAGATTGTAGGTCGTATCGTAGGCATTGTAAACCATCGCGCCAACGAGGCTTGGGGCGTTAAGAAATGTCGCTTTGGCTGGTTCGATTTTATTGACGATTACGATGTCTTCAAGGCCCTGTTGGATGCTGTTGCCGAGTGGGGTAGAAGCAAGGGCATGCTCTGCTTGAATGGCCCTGTTGGCTTTACCGATTTCGACCATCAGGGTCTCTTATTGGAGGGCTTCGATTACAATGCTCCTATGGCAAGCCTCTATACTCATCCCTATTATGTTGGTCATTACGAACGATATGGGTTGAGCAAGGAGGCCGACTGGATAGAGTATCAGATTACGCCACCGGCGGAGGCACCCGAGCGTATGAGACGTCTTGTAGAACTTGTCGAGAGACGTTGTGGATTACACATCGTGAAGGTTAAAAACTCCAGGGAGCTGAGAAAGAGGTATGGATATAGCTACTTCGATGTCTTGGATGCGGCGTACCAGAAGTTGTATAACTATCAGCCGATGACGCCTCGACAGAAGGAGTACTACAGCAAGATGTATTTCCCGATACTAAACTTCGATTTCGTCACATTGGTGGCTAACGAGCAGGACGAGATTGTGGCCGTAGGATTAGGTATGCCATCGCTCTCGGTGGCGTTGCGTAAGTGTGGTGGTCATCTCTTCCCCTTTGGTTGGTATCACCTCCTCAAGGCGTTGAAGGCAAAGAGGATGACCGACTTCGATTTGTTGATTATTGCGGTACGCCCCGATTACCAGGATAAGGGCGTTACGGCTCTCATCTTCAATGAGATGACGCCCCACTTCCAGAAGTATGGTATTAGGCGTGTTGAGACGACAGCTATTCTCGAGGACAACCATAAGAGCCAGGCCAACTTTGCGGACTTTGAACATATCCAACATAAGCGTCGCCGAGCCTATGTTAAGGCGTTGTAATGTGATAGTCTCTTAGTTGCGCCAATAGCCTATAACTCATCATCGCTTAGTAGGCGCCCGTTGTCGTGCCACTCGCCATACATAACCCCCTTGCGGGTGTTGTCGACGAACTTCTGCAGACGACGCTCATATGCCTCGGGATTGCGCTTGCGTATGTTTTGGATATTGTCGATGCGAACTCTTATGTAGAGCGGCGGTAAGGCTTGAAAGTTATGCCATAGGGTCTCGTCGCTCTGCAGCACCGCGATGATCTCATCGTCGATATGGAAATTCATATCTGGGAGCACTGCGCGCCCAGCATCGGTCATAAGCCCTAATCGTTCTAGTCGTCGGCAGCGCTCCTTGTTAAGCTCTGTCCATGGGCTCTGTTTGCGGCGAGGAGAGAATCGTCGCCACATAACGCCATCTCCAGATTTTATTGTCGAGTCTATCCATCCGAAGCATAGAGCCTCCTCCACCGAGTCGAGATATTGTAGCCCATCTTGTTGGCTTGTAGATATCCATATCTCGCGCTTTGTGGAGTGGTTTGCGGCGAGCCATTCGCGCCACTCGTTGCGGCTGGTCGTGTATAGTCTCTCGGTAATCTCCATTAGTTGGTGTGGTTAATGACCTCCCCTACCTCTTGGTAGATGCACGTAGTCCCTCGATGACGCTATGGGTGAAGCCTGCGGCCTCCATGGCGTTGAGGCCTCTGATTGTTAGTCCGCCAGGCGTTGTCACACGGTCTATCTCCGCCTCGGGGTGGGTGTTGTTGGCTTCAAGAATGTCGGCGGCGCCACGTAGTGTCTGCATCACGATATGCTTTGCATCGTCGGCACGCATGCCGAGTTCTACGCCACCCTCCATTGCAGCACGTATATATCGCAGTGCGTAGGCTATGCCGCACGATGCGAGTGATGTTGCTGCGGGCATAAGCCCCTCATCTATGAGCATCGCCCTGCCCAACTCGTTGAACACCTCGACAAGATATGCATCTTGAGCCTCTGTGGAGCGCGACGAGGCGATGAATGTCATGCTGCTAAGCGTCGCTATTGCCGTATTTGGTATTATGATATATGTGGTGGGAAGCACACCATCACCCTTGTCGAGCCACTCGCTAAGCTGCGCTATGCCCAGACCGCCGACCATCGAGGCTACAGCCTGGCGTGAGTAGTCGAGGTGAGGCTTAAGCTCGTTGAGGACACCCTCCACCTTCCAGGGCTTCACGGCAAGGATTATCATCTCTGCGGCTGCCGCTGCCTCGTTGTTATTTGTCGTTATGTTTATCTCGGGATACTCCCTCTTTAGTGCCTCGAGCTTCGCTGTCGAGGGGTTCGATACGTAGATGTCGGATGTCTCTATGTGGCTACCCTGCGCCAGACCGCGTGCCACAGCACCACCCATATTACCTGCTCCAATTATCGCTATCTTCATATACTTGCGGATTATGTTATCAGCACCCTATATAGGGTAAACTCTGTCTTGTCAAATTATAGATTGAGGTTATAACTTACAATCATTTACAAAATTAAAAAAAAATCATTAAAATTGGTGAAATATCGTTGTGCATGAAACAATTTTTATCTACCTCGCCGTCGTCACAATGTTTTTGATTACCTTTGCAAAGAGTAAAACCGATATTTATGCGACGAGTATTTGTTACAGGTGCAGGGCATGGAATAGGACGTGCTATTGTTGAGGCATTTGCAAATGAGGGCGATAGGGTAGCTTTCTGCGATATTGATGCTGGGCGTGGCGAGGAGGTCGCCGCTGCAACAGGCGCTCGCTTCTTTGAGCTCGATGTGTGCGATAAGCAGGCCTTGGAAGATGCCATCAGCCTACTCCTTGAGGAGTGGGGCGATATCGACATTATCGTTAATAATGTGGGTGTCGGCAACTTTGCACCGATAGTAGAGACGTCGGTTGAGGACTTTGAGCGAGTACTTAACACTAACCTACGCTCGGTATTTATCACCTCGCGCATGCTCGCCATGCACCGCCATAAGCAGGGCGCTACAAACCCCTATGGTCGTATCGTAAACCTATGCTCAACACGCTATCTACAGAGCGAGGCTGGCACCGAGGCATACTCGGCATCTAAGGGTGGCGTATGGTCGCTAACGCACGCGTTGGCAGTCTCGTTGGCACCATATCACATCACCGTAAACTGCATAGCCCCAGGCTGGATAAGTGTCAATGAGAACGAGGTGCTACGCCCCGAAGATCACCACTTCCACCTCTCGGGCAGAGTGGGTCGTGCCGAGGATATCGCTCGCACATCTCTATTCTTGTGTGATGCCAAGAGCGACTTTATAAATGGCGAGTGCATAACTGTTGATGGTGGTGTCACCAAGAAGATGATCTACCCCGAGGAGTAGAGAATGGAGATTATGCTACACAGCTTCATTAACGACATATCAAATATAGAGCTGCCGAGGCTCTTCACATGGCCATTCCACTATGTGCCACACCCCCTTGCGTGTATGGCTGCCGAGCAGGTTCAGGCTTATATTGCGGAGCGTGAGGAGTGGCGCGATGAGATTGCTCGTGGCAAGATGTTCGGCGTGCTTGTTGTCGAGGATAGGGGTGGTGAGCTTGGCTTCCTCGCTGCCTTTTCGGGTAACCTCGACGGTAAGAACCACCACGACTACTTCGTGCCGCCAATCTACGATATGTTGCAGCCCGACGACTTCTTTCGCTGTGAGGAGGCGGAGATTTCAGCTATCAACTGCCGCATAGCCGAACTATTGAGAAGCCCCGACTACAGTGGGGCAAAGGGCGCTTTGGAGCGTGTTAAGCAGGAGGCAGAGCATGAGCTTGCAATCTTCAAGGAGCATCTTAAGGAACGCAAGGCGGAGCGTGATAGACGACGTGCTGCGGGAGATAATGACGAGGCGTTGATTCGTGATAGTCAGCGCGATAATGCTGATATGCAGCGCCTTAAACGTGTGTTGCGTGAGAGAGTGGCCGAACAGCAGCAACGCTTCGATATGTTGCATGAGCATATCGAGGCTCTAAAGGGTGAGCGTCAGCAGCGTTCGGCACAACTTCAGATGCAGCTCTTCGAGCAGTTTCGTATTATGAATGCTCGTGGCGAGGTGCGTGACCTGTGTGAACTCTTTGCCCCTACGTCGCAGGGCACTCCTCCAGCTGGCGCTGGTGAGTGTGCGGCGCCCAAACTGCTGCAATATGCCTATCTTAATAAGCTGAGGCCCATAGCCATGGCCGAGTTCTGGCAGGGGGCATCACCGCGTGGCGAGGTGCGTCATCATGGAGCCTACTATCCAGCGTGCAACGGTAAGTGCAAGCCTATATTAACCCATATGTTGAAGGGCTTAGATGTTGAGCCTAACCCCCTTACGGCTATAAAGCCTGCTGAGCCTACAATACTTTGGGAGGATGAGTGGCTTGTGGCTATAGATAAGCCTTGTGGCATGCTCTCTGTCGAGGGTAAGTCGGGCGTTCGAAGTGTCGAGGCGTGGGCACATGAGCGTTATAGTGAGGCGACAGGACCTATCATCATACACCGCCTCGACCAATCAACGTCGGGCATCCTCCTCCTCGCCAAGGATAAGGCAACGCATAAGGCGATGCAGGAGCAGTTCGCAGGGCGCAAAGTGACGAAGCGATATACGGCACTTCTCGATGGTGTCATTGCCACTGAGAGTGGCGTTATTGACCTTGCCATGAGACTCGACTACGACAATCGCCCGCGCCAGATGGTTGCCGACGATGGTAAGCGCGCCATTACCGAGTATCGCGTGGTAGCTATTGAGGAGGGCAAGACACGCATATATTTCTACCCTATTACTGGCCGTACTCATCAGCTACGTCTTCACTCGGCGCATCACAAGGGGCTTAACACCCCCATCGTTGGTGACAACATCTATGGTCGAGAGTGCCATGCCGACCTTGACGATGGACATCGACTCTGTCTTCATGCCTCGATGTTGGAATTTGTCCACCCACATACAGGCGAGAGGGTATCTATACTCTCTGAGGCGGAGTTTTAATGGCGGCAACTGCAATCTTGGATAGATTTTTACTGCCACACTGGATTATAAATCGTTTGTTGGACAAGTAACTTAAATTCTCGTTAAGGCTCTTTTTTGCGTTATTGTTTTGGAAATGTGGACAAAAAATTATAACTTTGAGTCAGTTATTCACTCTAAAACGTAATGCTTATGAAAAAGTATTTAGCAGAAATGATCGGTACCATGGTCTTGGTATTGATGGGTTGTGGTGCAGCGGTAAGCCTTAATTGTGGTGTCGACACAGCTTCTGTGGTGGGAACGGCAGCAGCATTCGGTTTAGCAGTTGTGGCCATGGCATACACCATTGGTGGTATCAGCGGTTGCCACATCAACCCTGCAATCACCCTCGCATGTCTCATTAGTGGCCGCATGAAAAGCAACGAGGCGCTCATGTACATGCTATTCCAGGTTATTGGTGCATTCATCGGCTCGGCAATATTGGCCCTATTGGTCGAGGATCTAACTCCACTTGGCACCGAGACAGGCGCTAATGCGTGTGCTGGTGGTACCACAAACGGTCTTATTGCCGAGATTGTATTGACATTCATCTTCGTGCTTGTGGTGTTGGGAACAACAGACGAGAAGAGGGGCGCTGGCAACTTCGCTGGCTTGGCTATCGGACTAACCCTCATCCTTATTCACTTGGTGGGCATTCACTATACAGGCACCTCTGTAAATCCTGCACGTAGTATCGCCCCAGCAGTATTCGAGGGTGGTGTTGCAATGGATCATTTGTGGGTATTTATCGTAGGCCCATTTGTAGGTGCAGCATTGAGTGCCGTAGTATGGAAGGTACTCAGCAAATAGCGATAATCCCCATATAGCGTAAATATAGTCTACCATGCGGTAGACTATATTTTTATGCGCATACCCTCAATCAATCTAAACACAGGCTGAGGGTGGGGATGCAAAAATAATTACGAAATTATACTCATCTGCGTGCGTTGTTGCAAAATTTTTCCCTATATTTGTAGAGAGCTTTGCAATGTAGCATTCTTATTGAACATTGTTTAATCGATAATATTTCAGGCTATGAAACAGGAGTTAGAACTAAATCCCAACAAGGTGGTTGCCTTCTTGGGCAAGCCTGCAAGAGAGTTCACCAAAGAGGATGTGGTGCATTACATCACCGAGAATGGCATCCGCATGGTCAACTTCATGTATCCCGCGGGCGACGGACGATTGAAAACCCTTAACTTCGTAATCAACAACGCAGCATATCTCGATGCCATACTCACCTGTGGCGAGCGTGTTGATGGCTCAAGCCTCTTCCCCTTTATCGAGGCGGGAAGTAGCGACCTCTATGTAGTGCCTCGCTTCAGCACCGCCTTCCACGATCCATTTGCCGAGATACCAACACTCACCATGCTCTGCTCCTTCTTCAACAAGGATGGCGAGCCTCTCGCTTCAGCACCACGCTACACCCTGCTCAAGGCGTGCGCAGCCTTCGAGGAGGTTACAGGCATGCAGTTTGAGGCTATGGGTGAGTTGGAGTACTACGTGATAGCCGAAGATGAGGGTCTCTTCCCTGCTACTGACCAGAAGGGCTACCACGAGTCGGCACCATATGCTAAGTTCAACGAGTTCCGCACCGAGTGTATGGCGTATATAGCACAGGCGGGTGGTCAGATTAAGTATGGCCATTCGGAGGTGGGTAACTTCTCGATAGATGGCCTTATATATGAGCAGAACGAGATAGAGTTCTTGCCTGTGGCTGCTGCCGACGCTGCCGACCAGCTCGTTATTGCCAAGTGGATAATTCGCAACCTCGCATACCGATATGGCTTCGACGTGACGTTCGCACCAAAGATCACCGCTGGTAAGGCGGGCTCGGGTCTGCACATCCATATGCGTATTGTCAAGGATGGCAAGAATATGATGTTGGAGAATGGTGTACTATCGCCTGTGGCACGCCGCGCCATCGCCGGCATGATGGAGCTCGCACCATCAATCACAGCCTTTGGCAATACCAATCCTACATCCTACTTCCGCCTTGTGCCACACCAGGAGGCGCCAACAAACATCTGCTGGGGCGACCGCAACCGTTCGGTATTGGTGCGTGTGCCTCTGGGCTGGGCTGCCAAGAGCGATATGTGTCGCATAGCCAACCCATTGGAGAGGGAGTCTACATACGACACCTCGCAGAAGCAGACTGTGGAGATGCGCTCGCCAGATGGCTCTGCTGATGTCTATGAACTTATCGCAGGCCTCGCCGTGGCATGCCGCTATGGCTTCGAACTGGAGAACGCCCTCGACATTGCCGAGCGCACATACGTCAATGTAAATATCCACCTCAAGGAGAATGCCGACAAGCTGACAACCCTCGCCCAGCTTCCCGATAGCTGCGCCGCCTCGGCAGACTGCCTGGAGCGCCAGCGCGCTATCTTCGAGAGTCGCGGCGTCTTCAGCCCAGCGATGATTGATGGCATTTTGAAGTCGTTGCGCTCATACGACGACCGCACACTGCGTAGTGACATAGGCAACGACCGTGAGCAGATGCTCGCCCTTGTTCACAAATACTTCCACTGCGGATAGGGCATAGCACAAGATAAAGATAGAGGGTGTCGCAACAACTGTTGGACACCCTCTATTAGTTTGCTAAACGCAATATTACATAACCATCTCAACGATAGTAAGCGCGATGAAGATAAGGTTCCACTTAGCAACACTCGCGTTGAACTTTGTGCGGAGTGGCTTAACGAACCATACAAGGGCGCTCCATGCAAGGTAGATAGCGCAGATAGCAACTGTAACACCCATACTTGTCTCCTCAACATTCTCTACATTCATTGACATAACTGAAGAGAAGAGTGCCTGTGCTGAGCATACATACCATATAATAACGGCAACGATCTCAGCGATACCCATGATAACATTTGCCATCCATGGCTTCAAACCATACTGACCAACATTGTAGCGTGACTCTGAATTCATAATAATTTAAGTTTAAGTTTAAAATTCATTTATCACACAAAGGTAGGTCTAAAAGGGGAGATGACAATGGGGTAAAATGGCCCTTATTGGCCCTATTTCACGATATCCATTATAAGCTCTTCTCGAGGTGTTGAAGCAATGCCTCCTCGTCGTAGCCACACTCGGCATATAGCTCCTTAGGTGTGCCCTGCTCAACAAAGCGGTCATCGATGCCGAGATTCTCTACCATTGGGGTATAGCCCATCTTAAGGATATGTGAAGTGATAGCCTCGCCCACACCACCACGAACAACACCATCCTCAATGGTTATGATATGTTTATAGCGTGATGCGACGCTCCTAATAAGCTCTATATCAAGAGGCTTGGCATATCGCATGTCGTATACAGCCACACTACGAGAGCTACGTTCAGCTGCTCGCATAGCAACATTTGCCATAGGACCAACAGCCAAGATAGCAACATCGTTACCCTCGCGAAGCTGCTCACCACGGCCTATCTCAATAGTCGTAAATGGGGTATTTTCCCACTCTACACCCTCACCAATACCGCGTGGGTATCGTATGGCCGTAGGATAGTCTGCCGACACTGCGGTGTACAACATTTGGCGGAGCATCCACTCGTTACGTGGGGCTGCTACAACCATATTGGGGACACAGCTGAGGTATGCCAAATCGAATGCGCCATGGTGTGTTGCTCCATCCTCACCAACAAGGCCTGCACGGTCAAGACATAACACCACGGGGAGACGCTGGAGTGCCACGTCGTGGATAAGGTTGTCGTAGGCGCGCTGCATGAATGACGAGTAGATGTTGCATACGGGACGATAGCCTGCTGCCGCCATGCCTGCAGAGAAGGTCACTGCATGGCCCTCGGCAATGCCCACGTCGAAACATCTATCGGGCATCTCGCGCATCATGATATTTAGCGAACAACCCGAGGGCATAGCTGGGGTGATACCTACCACGCGCTCGTTCTCTCGCGCTATGTCGAGAAGCGACTGCCCGAAGACATCCTGGTAGCGTGCTGCTGGGTAGTTACTCTTGACGCGTTTGCCGGTGGCTACGTCGAAACGACCTGGTGCGTGCCATACCGCAGGATCTGCCTCGGCAGGGGCATAACCCTTGCCTTTAACGGTCTTGATATGCAATAACTTGGGACCTCCAATATCCTTTAGTGCACGGAAGGTATGAATAAGCTCCTCGATATTATGACCATCGACAGGACCGAAGTATCTGAAGTTGAGACTCTCGAAGAGGTTGCTATTCTGAAGCAAGCCATGCTTCACGGCATTACCCGTCTTGCGCACGGCGCGATGCAACGGAGGTACCACACTGAGGCCACGCCATAGCGTACGCTTCAAGGAGTTATACCACTTCGATGTAGACATTCGCACAAGGTAGCGGTCGAGGGCTCCTGTGGGCTTGTCTATTGACATCTCGTTGTCGTTTAGTACAACAAGAAGGTCGCTCTTGGGTGATGCACCTGCATTATTTAGTCCCTCGAAGGCGAGGCCGCCAGTCATTGCACCATCGCCAATGACAGCCACAACATGCTCCTTGCCACCTCGCATCTCTATAGCCTTGGCCATGCCAAAGGCGGCAGATATGCTCACCGACGAGTGCCCCGCGCCAAACGAGTCGTAGCGGCTCTCCTCCATGCGTGGGAAACCGCTGATGCCTCCACGCATGCGGTTTTGCCTGAATGCCTCACGGCGCTCGGTGATAATCTTATGGGTGTATGCTTGATGGCCCACATCCCAGACGATGCGGTCGTTGGGCGTGTTGTAGACGTAGTGTAGGGCTACGGTAAGTTCCACAGCACCAAGGCTTGAGCCGAGGTGGCCAGGGTTGCTGGCGCAGCACGCCACGATATACTCTCTCACCTCCTGACAGTAGAGCTTAAGCTCTGCCACCGACAACCTACGAAGGTCATCGGGGGTGGTCACACGCTCAAGATATTTATATTCGTTGTTTGCCATCATCCTACAAAGATAACCCTTTTTTCTGCATTGAGCAAACCGAACCCTCAAAAAAGACGAAAATTACCATACTCAACAACTGTACGAAGGCACAAGAGATGTATGCTCTTTATAAATATGGCTAAACTATTGATGTTTTCAAAGAAAATGGTTACATTTGCAATAATTTGGCTAAGTGTACCGTTTAGAGGTAGAATTGCCGAGGAGTCATCCTTGGCGCGGAGCTTAACCAACCTGTTGGTTTAGGAAGAAAGAAGACAAAATATATAGAACAATGAACGAAGTAGTTAACATTAGAGAGCTCAATGCTCATATCGAGCGTGAGTCGGTATTCGTAGACGCCCTACGCCGTGAGATGGGACGCGTCATCGTAGGTCAGCAGCACCTTGTAGACACCCTTCTTATCGGTTTGCTATCGAATGGTCACATCCTTCTTGAGGGTGTTCCTGGCCTGGCTAAGACATTGGCAATAACAACACTATCTAAGGCTGTTGATGCCAAGTTTGCACGTATCCAGTTTACCCCAGACCTCTTGCCTGCCGACCTTATCGGTACGCTTATCTACTCACAGCGCAACGAGGAGTTCACCGTCAAGCGAGGTCCTATCTTTGCCAACTTCATCCTCGCCGATGAGATCAACCGCTCACCAGCCAAGGTGCAGTCGGCACTCTTGGAGGCTATGCAGGAGGGGCAAGTGACTATTGGTGATGCTACCTACGCTCTTCCAAAGCCATTCCTGGTATTGGCAACACAGAACCCATTAGAGCAGGAGGGTACCTATCCTCTACCTGAGGCGCAGGTAGACCGCTTCATGCTCAAGGCTAAAATATCATATCCAAAGCGCAGTGAGGAGCTCGATATCATACGCATGAACCTTGCTGGAAGCTCTCTTCCGGAGGTCAATAAGGTGGTGACACCTGAGGATATCATCCGCGCTCGCGAGGTTGTGTCGAAGGTCTATATGGATGAGAAGATCGAGAAGTATATAATTGACATCATCTTCGCTACACGTGAGCCTTCGGAGTATAATCTTAGCAACCTACAGCCTCTCATCGCCTATGGTGGCTCACCACGTGCAAGCATCTCGCTGGCTAAGGCTGCCAAGGCATACGCCTTTATCCAGCGCCGCGGCTATGTCATCCCTGAGGATGTGCGTGCCGTATGCCACGACGTATTGCGCCATCGCATAGGTCTTACATATGAGGCTGAGGCTGAGAACATCACCTCTGAGCAGATCATCACCGAGATTTTGAACAACGTCATAGTACCATAGTATGCACCTTAGTGAGAACGATATATTGCGCCGAGTGCGCAAGGTTGAGATAAAGACACGCGGTCTTTCCGACGAGATATTCGCCGGTAAGTATCACACTGCGTTTCGTGGTCGAGGCATGTCGTTTTCGGAGGTTAGAGAGTATCGTGTGGGCGACGATGTACGCGACATCGACTGGAATGTCTCGGCACGCTCGGAGCGCACCCATGTCAAGGTCTACGAGGAGGAGCGTGAGTTGACGATGATGCTCCTAGTGGATGTATCACCCTCGCGTATGTTTGGTAGCAAGGAGCTGACAAAGAAGAATGTCATCACCGAGATAGCGGCGACACTCGCCTTCTCGGCAGCTAAGAACAACGATAAAGTGGGTTGCATACTCTTCTCGGATCGTGTGGAGAAGTTCATCCCACCCAAGAAGGGCCGTAGCCATATCCTCGCCATCATCCGCGAGCTTGTAGGCTTCGAGCCTGTTGGTACCTCAACAAACATATCGGAGGCACTACGCTACCTTGTGGGTGTAAATAAGAAGCGTACCACGTCGTTTTTGTTGTCGGACTTTGTTAACTCGCCAGAGGATAACCTTGCACTCGAAGATGCCCTCAAGATCGCCTCGTCGAAGCACGACATAATGGCCATACGCGTCTACGACGAGCGTGATAGCGTGCTGCCCAATGTAGGTATTGTTGAGCTTCGTGACTCGGAGAGTGGACGCACAGAGTGGGTGGACACCTCATCACGCAAGGTGCGTAACTTCTGGGCCGAGAGCTATCGTGAACGCCACGAGAGGGTTACCTCGCTGCTACGCCACAATAGAGTAGATGTTGCCGATGTAGCCACCGACGACGACTATGTCGTTAACCTAATAAAGATGTTTAAGAAACGATGAAACATTCACTAAACATACTCTCACGTCTGACGCTCATGGCACTCGTGCTAGGGGCTACCGAGGCATATGCCCAGCAGCCAACCTTCGAGGCTCGCTTCTCTGAGGATAGCATCGAGGTGGGCGACCAGGTGGAGTATATCCTCGACATCAAGGCCGACCGCGCCACAATCTTGGGCATGCCCGATTTTGGTGAGGTGGTGTCAAATGCCGATCGCGAGAAGATACGCCGCAACATATCGACATACAAGACGTATGATGAGGATCAGTTGGAGATTGTCAAAGATTATCCTATTGACACTATCTCGGAGGATGGTAGAACCCTTCACCTACGCAAGCGCTATCGCCTTGCTGCCATGGAGACGGGAGCTCTCAACCTACAGCCTGCGGTGCTATACTTCCCAAAGAATAGCGAGCAGCCCGATACGTTGTATGCCGACTATACGCTGACGCTCAATGTGGCATCGTATGCCGATCTCGATACACTCAACTTCATGAGTAACAACGCCTTTGCGGCTCCTGGTGCCATGCCTGCACAGGGAGCTATGGTTGACACAACGCTTGTTAACCAGCTCGTTAAGCGCGAGGGTATCATGGAGATGCAAGATATGCCTTTTATCGATGAGGAGTTGGAGCCAAAGCCCGAGAAGAGCTACTGGATGGTAGTCGCTATCATCGCTGCTGTTATTCTCCTTGGCGTCATAGCGTACTTCGTATGGCGTCACCTACGTCGTAGGGGTGTGGTGGGCAGTGCCGAGGTGTTGCTGCCTCCACATATCGAGGCTAATAAGGCACTCGAGGAGCTTCATCACCGTAAGCTATGGCAGAATGGTAAGTATAATCTATACTACACGCTGCTTACAGATATCTTGCGTAGATATATCTCTCGCCGCTGGGATATTCGTGCCATGGAGTACACCTCCGATGAGATTATGGCGGCGTTGCGCGGGTGTGAGATGTCGGTGGATAGCCGCGCCAACCTCAGCACCATATTCCGCACGGCCGACATGGCTAAGTTTGCCAAAGCGGAGCCCGATGACGAGCTCAACGAGGAGTGCTATACAATGGCATACTACTTTGTGGAGAACACCAAGCTTATCAATGAGCATGAGGTTGAGGGTAAGAATGATATAACCATTGATACTAAAATTGGGGAGTAATGAGACACGTTAACATATATGTGATGCTTCTGGTTACAGCCCTTAGCACGTTGTGCGTGGAGAGCCTCTCGGCACAAAACCATAAGGAGCGCAAGGTTGTTCGTGAGGGTAACGAGGCCTTCAAGGCGGGGGAGTATCGCCAGAGTCTCGACCTTTATAACGAGGCTCTTGACATTGCGCCTGACTGTATGGAGGCGACATATAATAGGGCTAATGCCTACCACCATGTGATGCGCACTAGCGATGGTCGCGACTCGACAATCACATGGCAGCAGTCGAACAAGTATTATGAGGATATGCTCGCTGATGAGCGCCTCAGCGATGCTCAGCGTGCCGAGGTGCTTCGCAATGTGGGCGAGAGCTTGATGACACAGCAGGAGTATGAGGCGGCACTCAACGCCTTCAGAGAGTCATTGTTGCTCAATAGTGACGATGCGGAGACTAAGTATAACTATGTGCTTGCCAAGCGTATAGTTGACCAGATGCGTCAGCAGAATAATCAGAATCAGGACAATCAGAACAATCAGCAGCAGGATCAGAACCAGCAGCAGGATCAGAACCAGGATCAGCAGAAGAATGATGATCAGCAGAATGGTGATGATAATAAGGAGGGCGACAACAAAGAGAATGACAAAGAGCAGCCCAAGGGTGATGATGACCAGCAGAAGGGTGACAATAAGCAAGACGGCAACGAAAAGCAAGATGATAACACCCCGCCTGAGAGTGAGGGTGGAAAGCAGCCCAAGGGTTTGAGTGATGAGCAGGAGCGTCTGCTCGATGCCATACAGGGCGAGGAGGATAAGACACAAGAGAAGTTAGATGAGGGCGCAGCAGCAGTCTATGCCCCTGGTAAGAAAAATTGGTAAGCTATGGAGTTCCTACATCCTAAATTGTTGTGGTTGGCGGTCATCATACCGCTACTTGCAGCCTACTATATATGGGTGGGACGTCGCAAGGCGACACTTAGCGTCACCACTCTTGGCGCACGACGTACGCCACGTACACTGCGCTACTGGCTACGCCCACTGCCAATAATACTACGCCTCGGTGCCATAGGTGTGCTCATCGTAGCGTTGGCACGCCCCGTAGATAAGTATGAGACACGAGAGGTGTCGGTAGAGGGTATAGATATCGTCCTCTCGATAGATATCTCAAGCTCGATGCTCGCGCAAGACTTTGAGCCCGACCGTCTGGAGGTAGCCAAGGAGATGGCCTCGAAGTTCGTTTCCGACCGTGAGAGCGATCGCTTCTCATTGGTGGCATTTGCTGGTGAGGCGTACTCGCTAACGCCCATAACCGCCAATCGTGGTGATGTGCAGACACTGCTCAGCAGCATGCGTAGCGGTACGGTGACGGATGGTACGGCGATAGGTAATGGTCTTGCTACGGCTCTCAATCGCCTTAGAGATAGTGAGGCCGAGTCGAGGGTCGTGGTATTGCTCACTGATGGTGTAAACAACAGTGGTCAGATATCGCCTATGATGGCGGCGGAGATTGCTCGTGACATGGGCGTTAAGCTCTACACCATAGGTGTTGGTAGCGAGGGCGAAGCCCCATACCCTGCATACGACATATTTGGCAACTATCAGTTGGCGATGATGCCTGTGGAGATTGATGAGGCGTTGCTCAAGGAGATGGCCGATATGACCGGAGGCCAATACTTTAGAGCTACCGATGAGGAGGCATTGGAGAATATCTACGAGCAGATTAATGAACTCGAGAAGAGCGAAGTGCAGGTGTTGGAGTATCAGCACCACGACGAGTTGTTTGTCACGTGGCTGATATTGGCTCTCCTGCTCCTTGTAGCGGAGTTCTTGGTTGCGCGATTGCTCCTCAATCGTCTACCATAGTGAGATAATTTATTGGGTCCTGCACCCATAGTGAATTGAATAAGTAAAAAGTTATATAGATGGGAGAGTTTGAATTTGGTAAGCCTGAGTTGCTGTGGCTACTCCTGGTAGTGCCTATCATACTTCTGATATACTGGGCATTAGCCTACCTGCGTCGCTATAAGCTACGCCGTATGGGTAACCCTGCAACGCTCAAGGAGCTTATGCCCGACTACTCGGCAGCACGTGGCTGGATACGCATAACGCTTTTTGCCTTAGCCATTGCGATGCTCATCTTCGCCTTGGCACGCCCCCGTACAGGTGCGAAGCTCAAGAGCGATAAACGCGAGGGACGTGAGATACTCCTTGTTGTCGACGTCTCTAACTCGATGATGGCCGAGGATGTGGAGCCAAGTCGTATGGAGCGCACGCAGTATGCCATCACACAACTCATCGAGTCGATGAGTGAGGATGGTATAGGCATTGTTGCCTTTGCGGAGGAGCCTAAGGTGTTAATGCCTATAAATACCGAGTATCGCACCACCAAGTCGAGGGTAAAGAGCCTTAAGCCATCGCTTATAGATAATCAAGGTACAAACCTCGGTAAGGCTATAGAGGCCGCCACGCTATGCTTCTCGTCGAGCACCGAGGATACCAAGAGCCGCGTCATGATAATCATCACCGATGGTGAGGCCCACGATGAGAGCGCACTGCAGGCTGCCCAGCGAGCTGCCGACAATGGCATCGTAATATGTTGCATTGGTATCGGTAGTCCCGATGGCACGACACTCAAGATTAATGGTGAGTATGTACAGCAGGAGGATGGTAAATATGTTGTCACCAAGCTCAATGAGACGCTACTGCAGGAGATTGCCGAGATTGGTGATGGCATCTACGCCTACTCGTCGAACGAGGAGTTTGGCCTTGAGAGCATAATGTCGCGCCTCGACGATGTGGAGAAGGCAAAGTTGGAGCACCTCAAATATGTCGACTTCGAGGAGCAGTACCAGTGGTTCCTGGGAGCTGCCTTGTTGTTGCTCATCCTCGAGATGCTCATCTTCGAGCGTCGTAATCCACTGCTACGCAATGTAAAGCTATTTGAACGTAACGATAAAAATAAGTAATTAACTACTAATAAAAACTTAAAATCATGACAATTAGAGATTTAGAGCCTAAGCTCATTTGGGAGCAGTTCGATGACATCACACGAGTACCACGCCCTTCGAAGAAGGAGGAGAAGATTATCGCTTGGCTTGTGGAGTTTGCCCAGAAGCAAGGCTTCGACTATCAGACCGACGAGACAGGTAATGTTGTTATGCGTAAGGCAGCTACCCCTGGCTATGAGAATCGCCCAGCCGTTATCCTTCAGTCACATATGGATATGGTGTGCGAGAAGAACTCAAACAAGGAGTTCGACTTTGAGAACGACCCTATTGAGACATGGATCGATGGCGAGTGGGTTAAGGCTAAGGATACAACCCTCGGTGCTGACTGTGGTATCGGTATGGCGGCAGCTCTTGCTGTACTTCTCGATAACTCGCTCGAGCACCCAGCTATCGAGGCGCTCTTCACCGTGGATGAGGAGACAGGCCTTACAGGTGCCTTTGGTCTTGGTGAGGGTATGCTCACAGGTAAGTATCTCGTGAACCTCGACTCTGAGGATGAGGGTGAGCTATTCATCGGCTGCGCTGGTGGTATCGACACTGTGGCTAAGCTCAACTATGAGACTGAGGATATTCCTGAGGGCTACGCCTTCGTACGCCTCGAGATTGGCGACTTGTTGGGTGGCCACTCTGGTGACGATATCGACAAGGGTCGTGCTAACTCTAACAAGCTTATGGCACGCTTCCTCTATAACGCTATCGACAAGTTCCAGGTTGCTTTGGTGGAGTTCAATGGTGGTAACCTTCGTAACGCCATCCCTCGTGAGGCGTATGCTATTGTTGGTGTTCCAGCAGCCGAGAAGGAGGACTTCGAGGAGCGTTACTTGGAGTTTGGCCAGATGATGATGGAGGAGTTCAAGCACACCGAGCCACGTATGCGCTTTGCTGTTAGCGACGTGGAGACAACACCTACAAAGGTGATGACCAACGACGACTTGTGCTACTTCTTGCTTGCTCTTGTAGGCTTGCCTAACGGTGTGCTCGGTATGTCATTCGCTATGCCAAGCCTTGTTGAGACATCATCTAACTTGGCATCTGTTAAGTTCGACATGGAGAAGGACGAGGCAACAGTAACAACATCGCAGCGCTCATCTGTTGAGTCTGCAAAGCTATACGCATCACAGACTATCGAGTCGGTATTCTACCTCTCGGGCTTCGATGTGGAGCACTCTGATGGCTATCCAGGTTGGGCTCCTAACCCCGATTCAAAGCTTTTGAAGGATACCGTGCAGTGCTACCGCGACCTCTTCGGCGTAGAGCCTAAGGTACGCGCCATCCATGCAGGCTTGGAGTGTGGTCTCTTCTTGGAGAAGTATCCACACCTTGAGATGGTGTCGTTCGGCCCAACCTTGCGCGGCGTGCACTCGCCCGACGAGCGTCTCGAGATTGCTACCGTAGATAAGTTCTGGAAGCTCCTCGTTGAGCTATTGAAGCGCATCGAGTAGTATGATGACCGCATATATCGTTGCCATGGCGATAATGAGCCTTGTGGCCTTTATCGCCTATGGCATCGATAAGTTCAAGGCTAAGCGTGGTGCAAGCCGCATCAGCGAGAGGCAGCTACTCCTGCTGAGCCTCGCATGCGGTGCTGTGGGGGCTATGTTGGGCATGCTCCTCTTTAGGCATAAGACGCGCCACATGAAGTTTATCCTCTGCGTGCCTCTCTTCCTGGCATTGCAGATTGCAGTACTTGTCATGCTCTTCGTATAGCCGTAGCATACAATAAATTAAGGGTGTCCCCAGGGGCACCCTTAATTTATTGGCATAATATTGGAGAGTAGAGGGGTTATACTTTCAAATATTTCCGATATGAAGCATGACGACAAAAGAGATTTGACGGCGGAGAATGGTCGCCCCATCGCCGACAATCAAAACACTCAGACAGCAGGTGTCCGTGGCCCGGTGACGATGCAAGATCCATGGCTTATGGAGAAGTTGGCCCATTTTGACCGCGAGGTAATCCCCGAGAGACGTATGCACGCCAAGGGCGCGGGTGCATACGGCACCTTCACCGTTACGCACGACATCTCGGCCTATACCCGCGCCTCGATATTCTCGGAGGTGGGCAAGAAGACAGAGTGCTTCGTGCGCTTTTCGACTGTCGCGGGTGAGCGTGGCGCTGCCGACGCGGAGCGCGATATTCGCGGCTTCGCAATGAAGTTCTACACCGACACCGGTAACTGGGATTTGGTGGGTAATAATACCCCCGTCTTCTTTCTGCGCGACCCGCTGAAGTTTCCCGACCTCAACCACGCTATTAAGCGCGACCCCCGTACAGGCATGCGCTCGGCAAACAGCAACTGGGACTTTTGGACACTGCTTCCCGAGGCGCTACATCAGGTGACTATCACAATGTCGCCACGTGGCATCCCTGCCACATATCGTCATATGCATGGCTTTGGTAGCCATACATATAGTCTGCTTGATGCTAACAACCGACGCACATGGGTTAAGTTCCATCTGCGTACCTTGCAGGGCATCAAGAATATGACCGATGCCGATGCGGAGGCTACGATTGCTAAGGATAGAGAGTCGCACCAGCGCGACCTCTTCGAGGCGATAGAGCGAGGAGAGTTCCCACGTTGGCTTATGCAGGTGCAGCTGATGAGCGAGGAGCAGGCGCGGGAGTATTATATCAATCCCTTCGACCTCACGAAGGTGTGGTATCACGGCGATTTCCCGCTGCACGATGTTGGCATCTTGGAGCTAAACCGCAACCCCGAGAACTTCTTTGCTGAGGTCGAGCAGGCGGCATTCAACCCGATGAATATCATCGATGGCATTGGCTTTTCGCCCGATAAGATGCTGCAGGGACGCCTCTTCTCCTACGGCGATGCGCAACGCTACCGCCTGGGTGTTAACCACCACCTGATACCCGTAAATCGACCTCGTTGTCCATACCACTCCTACCACCGCGACGGACAGATGCGCACCGATGATAACCTCGGACGCACGACATCCTACGAGCCTAATAGCTATGGCGAATGGCAGGATTCGCCGGCGCTTAAAGAGCCGCCATTAAGTGTTGATGGCGAGGTGTATAACTACGATGAGCGAGACTTCGACAGCGACTATTATACACAACCAGGCAAACTGTGGCGCCTGATGAGCGAGGAGGATAAGGTTGCGACTTGCGAGAATACGGCGCGCGCCATGGGCGATGCAGAGGTCTTTATTAAGCAGCGCCATATACGCAACTGCCACCGCGCCGACCCTGCCTATGGTTTAGGCGTTGCCAAGGCCCTTGGCCTATCACTCTCCGAGGCCCTCACCGCCGAGGACCCCGCCCACCCCAAGTGGGATTGGAGATAGAGTGTATTAAGTGCGTGGATTTCTATAAGGTTGTAGAGTTTGTTGAGTGGTTGAAGGAAAACTGCCCTGACAAGACAAAAAAAAGACGGACAACATTTGTTGTTCGTCTTAAAAACCTTGTGCCACAATGTACCAGACTATCGAACTTTCATTGAGGATTACTTGAAGATTGTAGAGTTCATCGAGTGGCTAAAAGATTTTTATCCCGAAAAAGCAGAATTTCTCAAAAAATAAATTCACTTTTTTAGTGAACTTTTGAAAAATAGCATTATCTTTGCAACACAAATATAGGTGATAATGATTGTAAAATTTGACAAAGCGTATTTGTCTGAATTGTACTATAATGGCAAATGTAGCGATAAGAAACATCGCTATCAGCCTGATATAGTGAAGCGATACAAACGAAGAATTGATACCTTGAATGACGCATCGTGCATCGAGGTATTGTATCACTTGAATTCATTGGAATACGAAGTATTATCTGGCGATAAGGAGGGCATATCTTCAATTCGAGTTAATGATAAATACAGAATTGAATTTATTGTTTCACACGAAGAAGATGGTAAAGCATTGTTAACTATTTGCAACATTATTGAATTGTCAAACCACTACAAATAAGATAAGCTATGGGAAATTTAGGTTATCCATACACTCCAACACACCCAGGAGAGGTAATAAAAGAGGAGATTGAATATAGAGGCATATCGCAGAAGATGTTGTCACAGCAGATGGGTGTGTCATACTCTATGTTGAATGAGATACTGAATGGAAAACGTCCTGTTACGGAGGCTCTTGCTCTCTATTTTGAGGCTGCATTAGGCATTGAGGCTGAAATGCTTACCAATATGCAAACCAGATACAATATGCAAGCTGCACGCAAGGATAGTCGTTTGATGGCCCGACTGTCGGAAATCCGTAGGGTTGCAGCGATGTTATAATCAACATTTTTTGTTTTGATAAAGGAGCGAAGTGAAAACTTTGCTCTTTTTTCGTAAATATTTTTCTTAACTTTACACCAATAAATCGGAATTTTAAGAGGCTGAAAATGATGATTATTGAAACAGAACGTCTGCTGTTAAGAGAGATGACGGATGATGATTTTCACGCACTTTACAAGGTGTTGTCAAATCCGGATATAATGCAGCATTATCCCTATGTATTTGATGAAGATAGGATAAGGGGTTGGATTGAGCGTAATATCCAAAGATATAGGATGTTAGGTTTTGGATTGTGGGCTGTATGCTTGAAAGAGACAGGCGAGATGATAGGTGATTGTGGCTTAACAATGCAACTTATCAACGGAGAGATAAAACCCGAAATCGGATATCATATCAGAGCTGACAAGCAACGAAGGGGCTATGCTAAAGAGGCGGCTATTGCTGTCAGAGATTGGACTTTTAACAACACTCCTTTTAATGTCGTCTACTCTTTTATGAAACATACCAACGAAGCATCAGCCAAAACAGCTATGTCGTATGGTTGCAAACAAGTAGATGAGTTTGCGGACGATGTAAATGAAATCACAAAGGTGTTTGCGATTTTCAAAGATGAGTGGATTGGCCGATAAATCTAAGTGGCACACTTACCACAAGCCTCCCTTTTAGAGGGAGGTTTGGAGGGTTTGTAAAAAATCACGTAACAATCAGGTCAACACATGCGGGACTTGAACTGCGATCAGCAGAGCGAGGACATGCCGCAATAGATTGGTGGAGAACTTTCAGAATTGCACTACACAGGACTCGAACGTCCGCAGAAGCCGAGAGGTGACCGAGAAGGGGAGTGATGTGCAGACAACCGTAGGTTGTGGGGATGGGTTGAGTGCATATGCCGTGCTTGCATGAGCATATGTACTCAGCCCATCACCGTTGTTGCGTAGCAACTCTGCACATCATGCACACGCCGAAGACAAGTCGCCCGAGGCGCTACAGGAGGTGCGAGGCCCTTTGAACGCAAAAAAAGCGACTGTCAAAAGACAATCGCTTTTGTGCGGACAAAGGGACTCGAACCCCCACGCCTCTCGGCATCAGATCCTAAGTCTGACGTGGCTACCAATTACACCATGTCCGCATGGATCTTAGCTAATAGTGATCCCCAGCCGGGGTACTTTAGCGGTGCAAAGATAAAACTATTTTACAATATACGCAACTTTCAGAGCGGATTTTTTTTGATATTTTATTTTTTTGTACTATTTTTGTGGGTACTCTTCGGAGTATGACATATTTTAGACGTAAAGCGTTAGCATATCTTCCACGAACGAAATCTGGTAAATTTCAAATAACGAAGATAGCTCATGTTATTACTGCGTCACATCATGTGGCGTGGTACTATTGACTATTTTGTTATTAAGGTTTACCAGAGCCAGTTCGTGAAAATAGTGTGATAGTTCCACGCTTTCTCATTTTTTTGTTGATGTGATGCATAAGAATCGTTGCATAGCCATATTAGCATCGGTGATGCTTATCCTCGGAGGACTCATATATGTGCTCTTCCGTGAGGAGGTTATTTTCACCTCGTGGATAACATCGCTTCTGCCCATCGAGCTACCCAACTATGGGGCATATATCGACCACAATACTATCGCGGGGTATATTCTCCTCTTTGTGGTTGCCGATGCGCTGTGGTATGGCTCGCTGCTACTCTTCGATCTACTGCTTCGTGGCGATACCCCATATAGTAGAGTTATCTCCCTGCTCACTATCTCGTTCCCATTTGTCTATGAGTTGTTGCAGCTATGCCACATTATGCCCGGCACATTCGATTGGATAGACATTATCATTTATTTATTAACCTTAATAATTTTTATATTATGTACAAGAAAATTTTACTACAGGTATTAGTCCTTGTTTTGTTTGCCGCATTTGCAATGGCAAGCTCTCAGGATTTCCATGATGGATTTAGGGAAGGTTGGAACTCAACGGCTCCAGAAGAGTATCACTATTAACATTTACTGAGAATAATTTATTACATACTAATATGAGACGGTTTATTTTGCTTCTCACTATGGCGATAATAAGCGCCAATGTATTCGCAAATTCAAATGGCCCAGAATATGTTAGAGTGGCAGATGTATATTGCGCTCTAGATGACGGAGAGGGGTTTGCAGATGGCGAACCAGTCGCAGAGTGTGTGAAAGTGGAACTCACGACCGCTGGTCTTAGTTATATGGACAACAACGGATATAGTAGCGTTGTTGTAGAGGTCTCGCCATCTAATAGTATTTGGTCCATGGTAATGGATTCGCGAAAGTCAAAGCAGGTTACCATTACTAAGGGATGGTTAGGTACCCCATCCGTAGAAGTTAGTTTCGACCTTAGATCTAAGTTCAGTTGTGGTCGTTCGGACTTTAATGTGAAAGTTATCAGATGGAATAAATAGACTTAGAACAAAATGGAGTAGCCGAAAAGCCTTTAAGTGAGTAGGAAATATTAATTAAAACTAAACTATTATGAAGAAAGTATTTGTTATTGCTGTCGCATTATTTTGTTGTGGATATTTTTGTAATGCTGAGATATCTGCAAAATCTGCAATGTCACATGAGACATCCCAATCGCAACGTACTTATTATGAGGGTTATGCATATGCGATTGACCAACGTGCGGGCGGTTATATTCCTAGCGCTGGCGCTTCTATCCATGTAAGATGGACATCAGAGGGGTTATGGATTAATGGCGAGCCATCAGATTTATATGTACATCAGTTTAATAATGGTGAAACATTAATGATGAAGAAGAACGGTACAGTGATGTATTGTTCGCATTATATCAATATTGGAGGAGAGAGATACTATTTCAGTTGCAATTAATCGTCTATAATCATGATGATATGAAACGCACAAGTTCGCTTGTGCGTTTTTTTGCGCCGATATCATAGCCGTTTGCCGTGTGTTATTCTGCTGATAATGTGATATATAACCATGTGGCTTAATGAGGAAAATAAAATTAATATGGGAACGATAAATTTTCTTGTCGAAAGTTGAGATATTATTCATACCTTTGCGCGGTTATATGTAATCATATAAGTGTGCAAAATATTTTTTACTCAATATTACATTATGAAAGCAAACTTCAACTCAAACAAGGAGTATGTTGCTCCTGAAATCGAGCTTATCTCAGTGGTCGTTGAGCACGGCTTCGAGGTTAGCTATGGCGACTATGGTGAGGCCGGTGGTGGCTTCGGCACCGATGAAAATGGCGATTTTTAACTTTTTGTAGCTATGAAGAACATCTTTAACTATTTGATGCTCGTTGCAGTAGCTGCAATGGGTTTCGCATGTCAGGAGAATTTCGAGGAGATTAACTCTCCCGCCACTGTTGATGAGGTGGTGATGACCATTAACGCCGATGTCGATGCGACACGTACCTTCATCGACGAGGCTAACAACAAGGTGCAGTGGAGCGAGGGCGACCAGCTCAAGGTCATCGAGAACTCGACTACCTACCGCACAACATCGGCAATAGCCATCGATGCTGAGGGTAAGGCTAAGTTTACCGTTGCCTTCCCTGCTAACACTACCGCTGCAGAGTTTACCTACAACGCCATCTTCCCTGCATCGGCAGTCGTTGAGGATGATGCCGATAAGGTGGATGCTGCCAAGATAAAGGTTATTGTCAAGGATCAGCAGAATGCTACTGCCGCATCTTTCGACCCACAGGCAGATATGTTGGTAGCAAAGCAGGTTGTTAGCGATGCACAGCCTACAGAGCTCAACATGCAGTTCAAGCGTATCCTCTCTTTGGGTAAGATGACCTTGACAGGCCTACCTACCGATGCTAAGATCTCTCAGGTTGTATTCACAGCAGGTGCTAACGACGTGTTGGCTGGTCGCAACTATGTGAATGCTACCACTGGCAAGGTGTTGGAGTATGGCTACTTTGGCAAGACCAATGCCATCACAGTGAACTACGACGAGGCTATCGCAACACGTGATATCTACTTCACATGTAACCCATTCGCCATGGAGGCAGGCGAGACCTTCAAGGTGAAGGTTGTCTGTGGGGATAAGTCTTACACTCGCGAGGTGACTATCCCAGAGGGCCGCTCATTGACATTCACCGAGGGTAACTTGGGCATATTCTCAGTAGACATGACAAATGCTGATACTGATGATGTTGTTGCATTTGCTGAGGGTGACTATGTCGTTATCGCTAAGGACGGCACTAAGTACTATGCGATGAAGGGAGTTAAGGGTAGTGGTAACTACATGACCTATGCCGAGGTGACATATGATGGCGCTGCAACTACAATCTCTACCGATGACGACACTTTGGTGTGGACTATCGCAGCAGTAGATGGCGGTTATACATTCCAGAACAACGCGGACCAGTATCTATATGGCTCTAATTCTGGTAACTACGCCTACTTGGGCAATGCTCAGACATTGACCATCTCGCCTGTTGATGGCACTAACCAGTATAATGTTGCCATTAAGGATATCTCTGATCGTATTCTTGCGTTTAACACCAACTCAGGTCAGGAGCGTTTCGCATTCTACAAGGGTACACAGGCTAAGAACCTCTACCTCGTACCTGTTATTGAGAGTACTCAGCCATACTTCACTATCGAGCAGGATGTAATGAGCTACACCTACGATGGCGATGAGATTGCGTTCGAGGTAATCCCTCACAACGGCTTCGACGCAGAGGTTACTGCTACTACCGATGCTGAGTGGATCTCGTTTGTGTATGACGCGCCTTATATCTTCGCTGCTGGTGCTCCAAATGATGGTGCATCACGCGAGGCTGTTATCACCTTCTCTGCTGAGGGCTACCCAAGCGTTGAGATTACCGTAGCACAGGATGCTGCTCCAGGTGCTGAGGAGGATGAAACTATGACCATTGCAAAGTTCTTGGAGAAGAAGGATACTGCAACTGAGTACACCCTTACAGGTAAGATTACCAATGTAGCTAACACAACTTATGGTAACTTCGACCTAACTGATGATACTGGTTCTGTATATGTATATGGTTTGCTTACTCCAGAGGGTGCTGCACAGAAGCAGTGGGCTGCAGCAGGTCTTAAGCAGGGCGACATCATCACTCTTAAGGGTAAGTATAGTGTTTATAACGGTAGCCCACAGATTAAGAATGCTGTATATGTTTCACACAAGAGCATTCAGTTGGACAAGGCGTCACTTGAGTTTGCTGCCGAGGGTGGTTCATTGGATATCACCGCAACATTGGTTAATGCAACAGATGCTATCTCTGTAAGCGTTGATAACTCACACTATACCGTTGCTTTGAAGTCTGGTACAACCTACACAATTACAGCTCCTGCAAATGATACTGGGGAGGCTATCTATGCAAACCTTACATTCACTGCCGGCGAGCTTTCAGCCGTAGTGTCACTCTCTCAGGAGGCAAAGGTTGCCGAGGACGAGATTGTTGGTGGTCGTGATGACTTCAATACTGTGGCTGCAAATAGCAGTTATGCTTCGCGCACCACAACTAATGGTTGGAAGGGTACAAACTGTGCAGTAATGCAGGGTGGTACATCTGATAACAACCCAACCTTTAAGTTTATTGGCTCAACAAGTGCTACACGCGCCTTTACCATCAATGGTAAGACATCAGCTAAGGGTACGATTACATCTCCTACACTTACAACAGGTTGCGGTAAGCTATCATTGAAGTATGGTCATGCATTCTCAGAGAGCAATGGCGTTGACTTTACCATCACTATCAAGCAGAACGGCACTGCAGTGCAGACCTATAAGGTTGATGTTAACTCAATTACACAGAAGAAGGCCTACACCTGGGAGCAGGATGTTAACATTGCTGGAGATTTCGTAATTGAGATTACCAATAATTCTCCATCAAATAGTACATCTAATAAGGACCGTGTCTCTATCTGGGACATCGTGTGGACAGGCTACGCTGAGTGATCTTCGGGCGGTGGAACGGGAGGCGGGCAGACGCCTCCCACCACAGACCCTACCCCGGGAAATGGTAATGATAGCTCGGCGGGCGTAGCCTCTGAGACGTGGCTTGAGCTCCCCGCAGAGCGTACTGATGGGGCGTATCCCAATGCCACAGAGGTGAAGGTAATGTCGTCGGGTGAGCGTAACTACACCCACTACTACGACACTGCAACCTACACCTCGCTATGGACGGCATATCCTCTTGAGGCTAAGCACATGGGCTCATATTCGCGTCCTGATAGCTGGTCGTTCAACCCAAATTTGTCGACAAGTGTTCAGGTGAACCTCTGCAATAGGAGCTACACCAACTCCGACACCTACGTTCGAGGACACCTGATACCAAATGCCTCGCGCAATGGTATCAAGGAGATGCAGTTGCAGACATTCTACGTCACTAACTCGGTGCCACAAATTCATGAGAATTTCAACAGTGGCATATGGCAGACCCTCGAGGCTGCATTGCAGAGCGAGGCCGAGAGCGAGATTGTGTATATCGTTACAGGCGTAGCATTCAATAAGGTGGGTGAGTCGAAGACAATAACGTATACCACAGCCAAGGACGACACCAAGAGAGTGCCCATCCCAAACTACTTCTACAAGGTGGCACTCAAGGTGACTACAAATAGTAGTGGTGTAGTGACATCGGCATCAACCGTGGGCTTTTGGTTCGAGAATAAGGCCTATTCTACCACGGCATATACGAACTACACGGTTACGGTTGACGATGTTGAGGCGTGGACAGGCTTCGACTTCTTCCCCAATCTCCCCGATGCGGTGGAGAGCGGTGCCGAGAAGAATAACTCGTGGAGTACGTTTAGCGCTTTCTAAGGCAGCAAAACCCAAGATAGTCAATTTATAAAACGCATAGGATTCATCTTATGCGTTTTTTTTGTATATTTGCGTATTAATATAGATATTATGCCGAAGACCATAACCCTGCAGTTGTCGCCCAAGCAGGCGGCGGACGAGAAATTCTACATATCACAGGTGGCCCGCAAGATGGGTGTGCGCCAGAGCGACATAGCCCTTGCGCGTGTGGTGAAGCGCTCCATAGATGCGCGTCAGCGTTTGCCTAAGGTTAACCTCACCCTTGAGGTATATATCGACAACGAGCCACAGCCAGCACCTCTCCACTTCGACTATCCCAATGTGGAGCATGGCACCGAGGTGGTTGTCGTGGGCTCGGGTCCTGCAGGACTATTCGCCTCGTTGCGCCTCATTGAGCTTGGCTTCAAGCCAATACTCCTGGAGCGTGGTAAGTCGGTGTTGTCGCGTAAGTACGACATCGCGCAGATAAACCGCGGTGGTAATATCGACCCCGACTCGAACTACGCCTTTGGTGAGGGTGGCGCAGGAACATTCTCGGATGGTAAGCTCTTCACACGCAGCAAGAAGCGTGGCGACTACAACAAGGCGCTGCAGACGCTCGTGTGGCATGGCGCAAACCCAACAATCCTCTATGAGGCACATCCACATATCGGCACCGACAAGCTGCCACGTATCATATCGAACATCTGCCACACTATTACAGAGCATGGCGGCAAGGTGTTGTTCGAGAGTAAGGTGTCGTCATTCATAGTTAAGGATGGCCGTCTTACAGGCGTTAAGGTGGGTGACGAGATTATAGAGGGCGCTGCCGTGGTGCTCGCAACGGGACACTCGGCGCGCGATATATATGAACTACTATATCGTGCGGGCATTGCCGTTGAGGCCAAGCCCTTCGCTATGGGTGTGCGCATAGAGCATCCACAGCGACTTATCGATAGCATACAATACCACTGCGAGGAGCGTGGCGAGTGGCTCCCTGCGGCGAGCTATTCGCTTGTAAGTCAGGAGGCAGGCCGTGGTGTCTACTCCTTCTGTATGTGCCCCGGAGGCTTCATCGTGCCTGCGATGACCGACGCAAGACAGTCGGTGGTGAATGGCATGTCGCCAAGTGGTCGTAACTCAGCATTTGCCAACTCGGGCCTTGTTACCGAGGTGCGCCTCGAGGACTTTGAGCATCTACGCGAGGAGTGGGGTGAGCTTGCGGGCTTGCGCTACCAGCAGCTCTTCGAGGAGCTTGCGCGCGACAATAGCGGCGACCGTCAGGTAGCGCCAGCACAGCGCGTGTCGGACTTCGTGGCAGGACGTGCATCCAAGAGTCTACCTCGCACATCATATGTTCCAGGCATAACACCTTCGCGTCTCGACCAGTGGATGCCCGAGGTTATCTCGCAGCGTCTGCGTAGCGGTATTGCGACCTTCGGTCGTAAGATGAGGGGTTTTGTTACCGATGAGGCTATCGTCGTAGGCGTTGAGTCGCGTACGTCGACACCTGTAAGAATACCGCGCGATGGTGAAACACTTATGCACACTCAGGTGGAGGGCCTCTTCCCTGCGGGTGAGGGCGCTGGATATGCTGGAGGTATCATCTCGGCAGCGTTGGATGGTGAGCGCATTGCCGATGCCGTTGCTCGCTACTGCAGTAAGCACTAACATATACCTTTACAATGAGTAGTGCAACGATTATAGCCACCATCGCTGGATATATCATCCTGCTATTTGTTGTTGCGCGCTATGCCGCACGAAGGGTCGATAATAGTAGCTTCTTTACTGCTGGTCGCTCGACACATCGCGCTGTGGCTGCCATAGCCATGGTTGGTGCCGCCATGTCGGGCGTGACATATATCTCGGTGCCTGGCTCTGTCATGGCCGATAGCTTCTCCTATCTGCAGACGACGCTCGGCTTCTTCGTGGGCTATGTCATTATAGCCTTTCTCCTTGTTCCCCTATATTTTCGTCTCGGCGTGGTATCACTATATGAGTACCTCGACCACAGGTTTGGTGTGACGAGCCATCGCACAGGAGCGTGGCTATTCTTCATCTCGAAACTCCTCTCGGCGTCGTTGCGCGCCTTTGTTGTCTGTGTGGTGTTGCAGACGCTCCTCTTCGAGCGCTACGATATCCCCTTTGTGGTGAATGCTGCGATAATGATGTCGCTCGTCTGGCTATACACGCGTCGTGGTGGTGTTAAGAGTGTGGTGTGGATTGAGATGCTCAAGAGCATCATCATGATTAGTAGCATCGTGCTATGCATCATCTTTGTCATGCAGGCCTTAGGCTATAACCTTGGCGAGGCCGCTGTGGCCATTGGCGATAGTGAGCTGTCGCGCGTCTTCTTCTTCGACGACCCTATGGATAGACGCTACTTCTGGAAGCAGTTCCTCGCGGGTATCTTCCTCGTTGTGGCAATGACGGGCATGGACCAGGATATGATGCAGACGGTGTTGTCGTGTCGCTCGAAGCGCGATGCGCAGCGTGGTCTGTTGAACTCGATTGTCGTGCAGATGGTTGTCATCGTGCTCTTCCTTGTGCTTGGCGCGCTGCTATACATATATGTTGCGGGACGCGAGGGTGTGCCTCAGGGCGATAGCCTCTTTGGCTATGTAGCTACGGAGTGTGGCCTGCCTGCTATTGTGGGCGTGCTCTTCCTTCTGGGCCTTGTTGCCTCGACATATTCGTCGGCGGGCTCGGCGCTTACAGCTCTAACTACCTCTATGACACTCGATATTCTGGATGGTCGCAAGCGGGATGACGAGGGTCTTGGCAGGTTGCGTCGTGGCGCCCATACAACTATTGCAGTGATGATGACGCTCCTCATTGTCGCCTTTAATGAGTGGAGCTCGGCGGGTGTCATAACCCTTATCTTCACTATGGCGAGCTACACCTATGGTCCGCTATTGGGTATGTTCCTCTTTGGTCTTTTCACACGCCGCTCTATTAAGGAGCGCGCTGTCCCCTTTATCGCTATCCTGTCGCCACTTGTATGCTACCTTGTCTCCACCCACTCGGCGCAGTGGTTGGGGGGCTATACCTTTAGCTATGAGATAATAATACTCAACGCTGTGTTGACAATGCTTGGGTTATTGCTCTTCTCGAAGCGAGGTGCAGAGAACTAAATGATAATATAAGAAAGGGGCTGACTTCCGAAGTCAGCCCCATATCATTTATCTCTGATATTAGATCTTGCAACGCAAGAAGCCGATGCCGAAGCGCTCGACTGCTGCACGCTCCAAATCCTCGCGTACCGATGGGTCGGCAACCGAGATAAGCAACTTAGCGCGCTGTGCCAACGACTTATTACGCAAGTAGACGATACCATGCTCCGTAGCGATATACTGCGCCTGGAAGCGTGTGGTAACAACACCTGCACCCTTAGTCAAGGTTGGAACAATCTTCGACTGACCCTTATTGGTGATTGATGGCAGAGCAATGAAGCACTTGCCACCCTCCGACAAGGCACCGCCATACATAAAGTCGTGCTGACCACCTACGCCTGAGAAGATACGCTCACCGATACTATCAGCGCAAATCTGACCTGTAAGGTCGATCTCGATAGCTGAATTTACGGCCATCACCTTGGGATTTTGACGTATGTTCTGAGGGTCGTTGGTCCATGCCACATCACGAATTACCACATCGCGGTTGTTATCGAGATAGTCGTAGAGACGCTGGCTACCCAAGCAGAGGCAGGCTACCGACTGGCCGGGATAGATCTTCTTCAATGAGTTGTCGATGATGCCCTTCTGGATGAGTGGCACCACGCCATCGGTCATAGCCTCAGTGTGCAAACCGAGGTGCTTGTGGTCGTGTAGTGCATCAAGCACTGCGTTAGGAATACCACCCACGCCAATCTGCAATGTAGCACCATCGGGAATCTCCTGAGCGATGAAGTTACCGATACGGCGCTCTACATCGTTAGGAATGACTGTTGGTACCTCAACAAGAGGCTCGTCGCCGCGTACCATAGCATCGATCTTCGACACGTGGATGACAGGGTCGCCAAAGGTGCGAGGCATATACTTATTCACCTGCGCGATAATAACCTTTGAGCACTCTACAGCCGAGAATGCGAGGTCGGCGGATACACCATATGAGCAGTAACCCTCCTCATCAGGCTCCGACACATTTAGAAGTGTTACATCCAATGGAATCTGACCTGAACGGAAGAGGAATGGGATCTCGCCGAGGAACGCAGGGATGGTCTGTGCCACACCCTCGCTGATAGCCTTGCGTAGGTTGTTAGCCACAAAGAAGCTTAGTGGCTCGAACGAGTCACGAAGCTCGGCCTTAGCATATGGAGCGTCGCAACGACCAATAGCGAAGGCTGTATATACCTTAACGTCGCGAAGCTCTGGGGCGCGGTCGGTCATCGCCTGCACCAACACCTCAGGGACAGATGTAGAACCCTGGATATATACTGAGTCACCCGACTTAATAAGTTTTACGGCTTCTGCCGCACTAACTAAATTCATACGTATTGGGTTTAAGAAGGGCTGTCCTAAGCGGGCAGCCCCAATTAATAACTATTAATAGTCCTGGCTGAACATTCTGAGACGCTTATCGAGCTCGTCGTACTGGTAGTCCGAGATCATCGATACGCAACCACGCAAGCCCTCGCGAGAGCTACCTGTAGGTGCGAGTGTGATAGCCGAGATACCGTAGTAGATAAGCTTGTTGATGAGCTGCTCACCTGTCATATCCTTATAGCCGAAGGTGAAGAAGAAGCCGTCGCTAACCTCCTGCTCGCAATCCTTATCGTAGACGATATGGAAGCCATTCTTCACCATAATCTCCTTCACGCGCTGTGCACGACGTGCATACTCGCGTGTGTGGCCTACGAAGTCGAGGCGACCGTCCGACGCAGCACGGAACATAGCTGCAAGAGCATACTGTGCTGAGTGAGGAACACCCGATGAAAGAACGTAGAGGATGTTGAAGATGAAGTTGCGGCGGAACTGACCGTCGTTGCCATACTTCTTAGCCAAAGCGTCGTAGCAACGCTCAGCAAGTGCTGGGTTCATAGCGACGATAGCGATACGCTGACCTGCATACGAGAACATCTTCGAGCCTGAGAGTAGGTGCAAGCAGTTGTCTGTATAGCGAGCTACTGTAGGCTGATATGGAGCCTCGAAAGGCTTAGAACGGTCCTCGCGGAAGTCCATGTTGAGGTATGCCAAGTCCTCGACAACGACAACATCGTACTTGGTAGCCATGCGACCGATGATCTCCAACTCCTCCTCGTTGAGGCACATCCATGTAGGATTGTTAGGGTTAGAGTAGATCATACCGCTAATACGGCCCGATGAGAGTATCTCCTCGAGCTTCTCCTCAAGCTTCTTGCCACGATAGTCGATAACGTCGAACGACTCGAAGCGGATGCCCTGAACCTTGCACTGTGCCTTCTGCACAGGGAAGCCTGGGTCGATGAAGAGGATGGTGTCGCGGTCGTCACGCATCTGGCTGAGTGCCATGAAGGTGGCGAAGGCACCCTGCATTGAGCCTACTGTAGGCACGATGCATACGGGAGGTATATCAAGGTTGATGAATGCCTTGATGAAGCGCGATGCCTCCTTAGTGAGGGGCTCGATACCTGTGATAAGAGGGTACTTTGAGCCTACGCCCGCAAGCAACGCCTCGTGCTCAGCCTCGATACCGATCATCTCGGCAGGAAGGCCTGGTTCACCAATCTCCATGCGGATATACTCAACACCCATCTTAGCCTCGATATCCTTTACGACGCTAACAAACTGGCGGATAGATGCAGCGCCAAGCTCCTTGGCGTTACGCAAACCATTGGCGATACAGATATTATCGACGGTCTGCTTATCTAATGGTCTATCCATACTATTACTTCTTGATTGAGTTGTCATAACCTGCGCGTACTGCAGCGAGGTTCTTCTCGATAACCTCCTCACCCTTACGAGCGAAGATACGACGAATACCCGCCTCGATCTTCTCAAACTCGATGTCGAGCATAGGTATAGCAGCACCGAGCAATACCATATTAGCAGCCTGGAGAGGTGCGCCAGCATCCTTAGCGAGCTGCTCTACATTGAGAGATACGCAGTTAGGAAGTGCTGCAAGATGTTTGTTGAGCTCCTCCTCTGCGGGGTAGTTAGGGATATTTACGAATGGAACGTTTGAGGTAACAACCCATCCGTCCTTCTTCAAATACTGCAAGTAGCGAAGTGCCTCCATTGGCTCCAATGAGATGATGATGTCGGCACCACCCTTAGCAATAAGGACTGAGGCGATAGGCTCGGTCGAGAGACGCAAGTTACTCTCAACATCGCCGCCACGCTGGCTCATACCGTGAACCTCCGCCTGCTTGATGTTCCATCCCTCAGCCATAGCAGCCTCGCCAATGACTGTGGCAATCGACAAGATACCCTGTCCGCCGACGCCTGCCAAAATAATATCTTTCTTCATGATAATCTCTTTTTTGTTGTTAGCGAACTTACTCTTTCTTTGCTGCCTCGCGAGCCTTAGCATGACGCTTAGCTGTCTGGATACACTCACGACGTGGGATGATTACAGATACACCCTTGTACTCGATCTCCTCACGGATGGTGTTCTTGATCTCCTCCATATTCTTTGGTAGAGGAATCACAACGCGAACGTGGTCTGGGTGAACGCCTACGCCACGGCAGATATCCTCGATCTTGCCAGTACCTGCTGAGTCCTGACCACCGGTCATACCTGTTGTGAGGTTATCAGAGATGACAATAACAACGTTGGCATTTGAGTTAACGCAGTCCAGAAGACCTGTCATACCTGAGTGGGTGAATGTAGAGTCGCCAATAACAGCGAATGATGGGAACTGACCAGCATCAGCAGCACCCTTAGCCATGGTGATTGATGCACCCATCTCAACACATGCGTGGAGTGCCTGGAATGGAGGCAAAGCACCAAGTGTGTAGCAGCCGATATCACCGAAGATACGAGGATTCTCATACTCGGCAGCAACCTCGTTCAACGCCTTGTACATATCGCGGTGACCGCAACCCTGGCACAATGCGGGTGGACGTGCTACAACGATATCGTCAGCCTCGAGGTTCTCCAACTTCTCCATGCCGAGCGCTGCGCGTACGCAGTCTGGGGTGAGCTCACCAACGCGTGGTAGATCGCCTGTCAAGCGGCCCTTAACAGCAACTGTTGAAGGTACGATAGCGCGTACCATCTCCTCAACTACAGGCTGACCCTCCTCCATGATGAGAATCTCCTTAGCGCCATCCTCAACCATCTTCTCGATGAGAGCCACTGGCAATGGATACTGCGATACCTTGAGGACGCTACGCTCCTCGGCACCTGCAACATTCTCCATGTAGTAGTTGTATGCGATACCTGTTGTGATAACACCGCGCTCAGGGTTAGTGCCCTTGCGGTAGAAGTTGAACTTAGACTCTACAGATGACTTCATGAGGTCGTCCTGCTGAGCGAGAAGCTGAACATAGCGCTTCTTAGCGAATGCTGGAAGAAGAATCCATGTGCGAACATCCTCTGGACGGTTGATCTCGTTCTGCTTGCGTGGGGTCTCGGTAACCTCAACTACAGCACGAGAGTGAGCCATACGTGTGGTAACACGCATCAATACAGGAAGCTTAACAGCCTCTGAAAGCTCGAAAGCGGCGCGTGTCATCTCGTAAGCCTCCTGCTGGTTCGATGGCTCGAAGATAGGCATCATCGCGAACTTACCATAGAAGCGAGAGTCCTGCTCGTTCTGTGATGAGTGCATTGATGGGTCGTCGGCAGCAACAACTACCAAGCCACCATTAACACCTGTCATTGCAGAGTTAACAAATGGGTCGGCAGCAACGTTCATACCTACGTGCTTCATACATACCAAGGCACGCTTGCCCATGTATGACATACCGAGAGCGCCCTCCATAGCGGTCTTCTCGTTGGTTGCCCAGCGGCAGAAAATCTTGTTCTCAGCATCGCCACGCTTCTCCTCACGGAGCTGAATGAATTCGGTAATTTCGGTAGACGGAGTACCAGGGTAGGCATAGACACCTGACAAACCAGAGTCGATAGCCGCCTGTGCAATAGCCTCGTCACCGAGAAGTAGTTTTCTCATATTGTTAATGTTTTAGGTATTGTTATATAGTCTATTTTCTCGTTTTGATATTCTATCAATTTGTCAAAGATAGTAAGAATTTCCGAGAGATAAAAACATTTGCGTCATTTTTTATAAAAATGATGCTGCCCAGGAGGCTTGTTAGAACCATAGGCTTACCATAAACTTGAAGGTGCGGCCATAGCCATATTGTACCATATTGCCAAATGGCGTGAGGTGGGTATGGCTTGGCGTGGTCGTCTTACGTACACGATGCTGCTCATAGTTGCGATATACCACCTTACTTCCAAGTATGTTATTTACTGATAGTTGCAGGCGTAGCGACATATCATCCGAAAGTTCAAATCTCTTTGCTACGACGGCATCCATAAGCACCGCATCGCCAATGCGCTGTTGGCTCATAAGGCGCTGATACTCCTCCGTTGATGTGGCGTGCGAGGTGATGCGCTCGCTGCGTCGTATGAGCGATGGCTCGGCATAGCGCAATCCCCAGTAGCAGGCCGAGAGACGCACCATCCAATTACCCTTAGGTCTGAAGTCAAGGTCGCCATAGATGGTTATCTCGGGTGTTGAGGTGTGGAGACCCTTGATTGCCGATATGGTCTGGGCTATGAGGTGGTTGTCGCTATCGGCATAGCAGGTAATATTGGCGTTGCGCGTATAGCGATACCCCGCTGCGGTGAGCATAAATGACGAACTTAAGTTGTTGAGCCAGCGCACCTTTGCTGATGCCTCGAGGCCTATGTTAAGGGTCGATATTCCGCTCACTGCAGCGTTGGCCATCGAGGATGACATATCGTCGTAGTAGCGCACGACGGTAGATATATTGGAGTGGGTTGTTGCAAAGAGCGTGGCGACAACCTCAACCCTTTCGTTATAGTAGTGATAGGACGCCTCGGCAGCAAAGGCAGTACTTAGCTTTGGGTTGGCAATAGTGCGGTTGTTGTACTGCGGTTGCAGGAAGAGCATGTCGATAGCGGGCGTAGTGCCACGAAGCATTGCTGATGCGCTAATGAGGTGATTACCAATTGAGTGTGTCCACCCAATGTTTATACGATAGGGGAACATCTTTATGCTCTGCGACCTGCCATAGGAGCCTCTGCCAGGGTATAGCTCCTTTTCGAAGTTGCCTCGGCGGTGCGATATCTCGGTGCCAAGGTGTATGGCAGCGGCGAGGTTGTTGCGGCCATACTTTAGTGACAGGTTGCCGTAGAGCTCGGCGTGGTGGCGTGTGAGTAGATAGTCGTAGCCAAAACGCTCGCCCTCGTGTACCACAATATCGTTGTCGCGTAGGTTGTTCCTGGGTGGCGAGTTGGGTATTGTGAGGCTGCTATTGTAGTAGTCGTAGTCGAGGATATAGTCGGCGCCGAGCATATCGTCAATAGTGCGATAGAGGTGCCCACTACTCATGTCGTATATCGCACCGGCGGTGATGCTGAGGCTGTTTATGCGGTGCTCGACCTCTGCTGCGAGTGCCGTGCGTAGGATGTTATTGTGTCGCTTATCGACAAAGTATGCTGCATGACCGTCGCTTTGAAGAGCGTTCGTATGGTATAGATTGTCCCAGTCGATCTGTGTATACCTCAGATTGTTGTCGCGCCATGCTGCTGTCACCTCAGCGATACTCTCATCATTGCTGAAGTATGATGGTAGGCGCTGATAGTTGTCGGGCGCAGCTGTTGGTGCGTTGAGGTTGCTCAGTGTAGAGTAGTCGTAGAGGTCGTAGCTTATGTCGGCCATTAGCTGTAGCGAGGTGTCGTCGTTCACCTCGCGGTGCCACATGGCTATCACCTCGGGGCGTATCTCTGTTGCCACGTTGGCGTTGCGTATCTTGCCTGCCTGAAGACCCCATGATGGGTTGTAGAGGGTGTTGTTGGTTAGGGTGTAGCACTCCTCCAATGTCGCCTTGCGCATAGCTCGTGAGCTATATGGTGCTATGGCGATTAGGTGTAGGCTATTTTTGCGCCACTTGCGCGAGGCGTAGAGGGCAAGGTCTATGGCGTTGTTGAAGACTCCGTCTACATATATATCGCGTCCCATGCGCGCGCGTGCGCCATGCGTGATGACCCAGTCGTCGCTCAGTTCTATTCCCTTTGGCGATATGCGATAGGTGCCTCGGTGGCTTATGCCAGCAAGGTAGTTACGCCCCGAGAAGTCGCCACGCAGGTCGTGGCCATTAAATCGATAGTTCTTCTCGCTCTCCAAGTCGTAGTATAGCGACGATGTTGTAGTCCCCGATAGTGCTGCGTTGCTCAGTCCTGGGTAGCGTATACGCCTTATGCCTAGGGTGCTTAATGCCGAGGAGGTGGTGTAGTCTATGGATATTGGTCCGAGCATCGTTGTCTCCTCACCGCGTTGTCCACCACGTATGTTGTTGGTCACGCCACGCAGCGCAAACTCGGCATTTGATGCTATGTAGGGTATGGCTCCAGCCTCGGGCACTGTCGATAGATACTCCTCGAGGAGTGTCATGTATAGCTCCTCGTCGTCGTCATAATATTTGTATAGGATATAATCAGACTCAAACTCCTGTGCCGAGAGAGGTAGCACATGGAATATGGCAACCGCAAAGCAAAAGATAAACTTTATAACATTCGAGCTCTTCATTATACCTATTGTTTGAGTTGTTGGTTATGCAAAGTTAAGATATTTTGTCTATCCTTGTAATGCTTATTGGTAGTTTCTTTCATTTGACCATATCTTTATCTCTCGGCTCTATAGTTATTGGGGGTGTTGCGTGGCGTGGAGTGTGGCTATACCTTGGAATATTCTATGACTAATATTCCTTTTTTCTGCATATTTATGTTGTTGTATCGACATAAAAATCGCTTTTTTGCTAAAAATATGCTCTTTTATTTTGTGGTTCAAAAAAAAGTGCTTAACTTTATAATCCGCAAAGGCACTTAAGCATTTGAGATGGTCCGAATAAGAGAGCTTTTTTGAGGGCTTAAGCGATAACAAAAAACCTAAAAAACTAACATACTATGAAAAACTATTCAGCAAAAGAGATTAAGAACATCGTTCTTATTGGTGCGCCTGGCGCCGGAAAAACTACCCTTGCAGAGGCAATGGCTTTCGAGGGTAAGGTGATTGACCGCAGGGGTAGTATCGAGAATAACAATACCATCTCGGATAATACCGATATCGAGCACGAGTACAAGCGTTCGATATACTCAACAACCCTCTTTACTGAGTTTATGGATCGTAAGCTCAACATCATCGACTGCCCAGGTTCTGACGACTTCTGTGGTTCGTTGTTCTCTGCTTTCAAGGTGGGTGACGTTGGTGTTATGGTTCTCAATGCACAGAATGGCTGGGAGGTAGGCTCTGAGCTTCAGTCTCGCTATGCACGCATCCTCAACAAGCCACTTATCGGCGTTATCAATCAGCTCGATGGCGACAAGGCTAACTACGACGCTACAATCGAGGGTATCCGCGCTAACTCATCTGTTAAGCCAGTTATCGTTCAGTATCCTGTAAACCAGGGCGCAGGCTTCGACTCATTCATCGACGTATTGATGATGAAGCTCTATAAGTTTGTTGACGAGAACGGTAAGCGTGAGGAGCATCCAATCCCAGAGAGTGAGTTGGAGCGTGCTCAGGCTTTGAATCAGGAACTTGCTGAGGCAGCTGCTGTCTACGACGACGCACTCATGGAGCTCTACTTCGAGAAGGGTTCTCTTACTCAGGACGATATCCGTGCAGGTTTGAAGCTTGGTGTATCTAAGCGTGATATCATGCCTATCTTCTGTGCATCAGGTAAGCGCGACATCGGTACTAAGCGTCTCATGGAGTTCATCATCAACGTAGGTCCTGGTCCATTGAAGGCCCCTGCATTCCTCTCAACTGAGGGTGAGGAGATCCTTGCAAATGCTGATGAGCCAACCGTAGTATTCGTATTCAAGAGCCAGATCGAGCAGCATATCGGTGAGATTACCTACTTCCGTGTAGTTCGTGGTAAGATTACCGAGGGTATGGAGCTTGTGAACTCTCGTACAGGTAATAAGGAGAAGGTATCGCAGCTCTTCGCCGTTGCTGGTAAGAACCGCGTTAAGGTTGCTGAGCTCTCAGCAGGTGATATCGGTTGTACAGTGAAGCTTAAGGGCACTCGCACTAACGACACCCTTGCAGCACCATCTGCACCTATCGCCGTAGAGCCTATCGTATTCCCAGAGCCACGCTACCGCGCAGCTGTTAAGGCTAAGGAGCAGAGCGACGAGGAGAAGCTCGGTAAGCTTTTGAACGACGCTAAGTATGAGGATCCTACAATCCTTGTTGAGTACTCTAAGGAGCTTAAGCAGACCATCATCCAGGGTCAGGGTGAGCACCACCTCAACATCCTCAAGCAGCGTCTATCGACTGAGAACAAGATGGAGCTCGAGTACTTCGCTCCTAAGATTCCATATCGTGAGACTATCACTAAGGTAGCTCAGGCCGACTACCGTCACAAGAAGCAGTCTGGTGGTTCAGGTCAGTTTGGTGAGGTTCATATGGTTATCGAGCCTTACTATGAGGGTATGCCAGAGCCTACTAAGTATAAGGTTAACGGCCAGGAGATCGCCGTGAGCGTTAAGGGCAAGGAGGAGTATGACCTTCCATGGGGTGGTAAGCTACAGTACTACAACTCTATCGTTGGTGGTGCTATCGATGCTCGCTTCATGCCAGCTATCTTGAAGGGTATCATGGAGAAGATGGACGAGGGCCCATTGACAGGTTCTTATGCTCGCGATATCCGCGTTGTCATCTACTACGGTAAGATGCACCCAGTAGATTCAAACGAGCTTTCGTTCAAGCTTGCAGGCCGTAACGCCTTCAAGGATGCATTCCGCAATGCAGGTCCAAAGATTATGGAGCCTATCTACAACGTTGAGGTTCTTACCCCAAGCGAGTATATGGGTGCTGTGATGAGCGACCTTCAGAACCGCCGTGCTATGATTATGGGTATGGAGTCTGATAAGGGCTTCGATCGCCTCAATGCACGCGTGCCTCTTGCAGAGCTCTATCGTTACTCAACATCGTTGTCATCGTTGACCTCTGGTGCTGCTACATACACCATGCAGTTTGCATCATACGAGCAGGTGCCTGCCGATGTTCAGGATAAGCTCCTCAAGGCTTACACCGATACTGACGAGGATTAATCCTTTGATGTGATAAGGGGCAATTGCAGCCCCTAACAAAGATGGCGACAATGGGATGTACAATCAAGTACTACCCATCGTCGCCTCTCTTTGTCGAGTGTTGCACTTGGCCCCTTCTAACATCAAATTTGCTCCGATAAGGGACAGTTACAGCCCCATTCATAATAGCGAACTACCCAGGGATGGTACAAAAGTACACCCCTGGGTAGTCTATTTTTACCTATTCTCAATGCTATGTGTGTCTGCAAATTATCTCCTTTTAATTAGGACCGAAAAGAACCAAAATGGACCATGCGTGTATGCTTTATATCTGCTATCTTTGTATACATATATTGACCATGAATAACTATTAACATATATCAAACTAAAACAAACTTTTATTATGAGCATGTATAGCGATAAGATTGAGGCTCTCATCAATGCAGCATTGGCAGATGGTGAGCTAACTGAGAAGGAGAAGCAGATTTTGTTCCGTAAGGCTGAGGCCGAGGGTATCGATCTCGATGAGTTCGAGATGGTTCTCGATGCACGTCTTTTCGAGGTTAATAAGGAGCAGCAGAAGGAGGCTCAGGCAGCGCAGCAGGCGGCGCCTAAGTCTAATAAGTTTGGCGATATTCGCAAGTGTCCAGCATGTGGTGCTATCGTGGCAACTGGCTCAGCAGTATGCGTTGAGTGTGGCTACGCCTTCAATGAGGATGCTGGTACAACCGCTATGGATAAGCTTTATGCACGCTTGCAGGATATAGATGATAAGTATGCCAATGGAACCAGAAGTGGCTTAGCATCTCAGTGGGTCAATGTATTGTCTGCAGGAGCTATGGATGTGCAAAATAAGGCTAAAGAGAAGTTGGCAGCTATTAGAATGTTCAATGTGCCAAATACTCGAGCAGAGCTTCTTAGCTTGGTTTCATCATTGCAGCCATTGGCAAATCCAAAAGGATCTAAATATGGTGTTGGCATGGGACAGTCTGAAGACCTTGGCTTGGCATATTGGGATCTTTTTGTAAGTTGCATCAATAAGGCTAAGATTAGCTTCGCTAACGACAAGGCATTTGAGCCATACTACAACTACTATGAGGAGAAACGTCCTGATAAAAAGAAGGGCGGTCTATTCTCAATGTTTAAGAAGTAAATAACATCAGACTATGGCACTTTTTGGTTTTGGTAACAAGAAAGAGGGTAGCGGCATGATGGACGTTATCCGTTGCGACGAGCAGGAGTATCTTGTTTGGAAATGGAGACCATCGGGTGAGGCTAACTCTACAACACGTGAGAACTCTATTCGTTGGGGTAGCTCGCTACGCGTTAAGGATGGCGAGGTTGCTGTATTCGTCTATAAGCAGAAGGATGGCACCATGCAGGACTACATCGAGGGTCCTTTCGATGAGACTATCAAGACTGCTAACTTCCCAGTATTGTCGAGCATCCTCGGCATGGCATACAATGGCAACTCACCATTCCAGGCGGAGGTATACTTCATCAACCTTGCTGGTAATGTTCAGGTTAAGTTCGGTATCCCATACTTCGATGTATACGACCCACGCTTCTTGGACTTCGGTGTGCCTATGGCGGTGCGCGGTACTATAACATTCAACATCACCGACTACAAGGGCTTCATTAAGCTTCACCGCCTCATCAACTTCGAGCTTGAGGATTTCAAGGCTCAGGTTAAGGATGCTGTGAGCAAGCGCGTTAAGAGCTTCGTGTCGAATGCTCCTACCGACTATCAGATCCCTGTATTGCAAATCGAGCGTCGCATAGCTGAGGTTAGCGACCTCATCCAGGAGCGTTTGAAGGTGGAGTTCGCCGAGGACTTCGGTGTTAACATCAAGCGTGTCGACGTGTCGGCTATCGACGTCGATAAGGAGAGCGACGGCTACCGCGAGTTGCGCCGTGTGACTGCAGCGCAGCAGGAGAAGACCATCACTGCTCAGACCGATGTAAACATCCAGAATATGCAGGACATGCAGCGCATCAATGCCATGAACATGGAGGAGACATTGCGTATCCAGCGCGAGGAGTCACAGCGTGCTCAGCGTCTCCAGACCGAGACCAACTTCATGGGTGCTCACGCTCTCGATCAGCAGACCGAGGTGCTCAAGGCTGGTATGCAGGGTCTTGGTAACATGACATCTATGGGTGGCGGTGGCGGTATGAACCCCGCAGGCATGATGACAGGCATGGCCATGGGTGGTGCTCTTGGTACTCAGATGGCAGGCATGATGAACCAGATGGGTGGCAATATGCAGCAGGCGATGAACACACCTCCTCCAGCACCAGTATCGCAGTACTTCGTGGCGGTAAATGGTCAGCAGAGTGGTCCTTTCAGCATTGCGCAGATGCAGCAGTTGGCAGCCCAGGGTCAGATCAATGCTCAGACCCTCGTATGGAAGCAGGGCATGGCTGGCTGGGAGGCCGCAGGCAATGTGGCTGAGATAGCACAGATATTCGCACCTGCAGTACCCCCTGTGCCTCCAACCGTCCCTCCAACAATGCCTCCAGCATTGTAGTTCGATAATATTAAAGTAGTAGCTATGAACAACGATTTTAGCTCAATGGAGCGTTTAATGGAGTTTGGTATGAGCATGGCGGTGGCGCAGCAGATGATCTCCACCATGAACCATACCATTGGTAACATGGCAGTGCCTGGCGCAGGTGCTCCTATTCGCCATGAGGTGGAGTATTTTGTCGTTGTGGGTGGTGCGCAGGCTGGGCCTCTTAGTGAGAGTGAGCTTAAGCAGCTCGTAGATAGTAGACAAGTAACTGCCGATAGTCTTATCTGGCATCGTGGACTCACCGCCTGGAAGATGGTGAGGGATGTCCCCGAGGTAAATAAGTGGATTTTGCTATCTGGCGCAACACAGAGATAGTTATGAAGATTGATGCACTTAATAGCGTTGTAGCGCTCATTCTCGCGGCATTGTTGTCGTATGGATGCTATGCTTTCTGTGGCTCAGAGGATATGCGTCTTCTGATTACCATAGCCTCATTTATTGAGCTATCGGTGGTTGGCATCGGCACCTTTGCGGTGTCGTTTGCCGACCAGCGTAGAGGAACTATGTTTAGGATTTTGTCTGGGATATTCTTAGGAGTGCTGGTAGCAGCAAATGGTCTTGCCATGCTCTTTGGCTTCTCCATCCCGCTCTACGTCATCCTCTTCGGACTAATCCTCGTACTCTATCTCCTCTTGGGAGGCTTTGTCGCTCGCACCGAGCTGGCATAGTGCTGATAAGCGCAAAATAAAAAAGGATACCAAACGGTATCCTTTTTTATTGATAGGTAGTAAATCAATTACTCCTCTGGAGCGATAGCCTCTGATGGGCAAACGCCAGCGCAAGTACCGCAGTCGATACACTTGCTTGGATCGATGCAATAGATATCACCTGCTGAAATAGCCTCAACTGGGCACTCGTCGATACATGTACCACATGCAACGCAAGAATCTGAAATTTTGTAAGCCATAATACTTTATAGTTTATAATGAGTGTTTCTCAATGCAAATATACAAATTATTTTATAAAATCAAAGCCTGTGTAAGGAATTAATACCTCAGGTATGCGAATTCCCTCCTCGGTCTGGTTGTTCTCGAGCAATGCTGCCACGATACGTGGCAATGCAAGAGACGAGCCATTTAGTGTATGACAAAGCTGAGTTTTTCTATTATCGTCGCGGTAACGTAGCTTCAAGCGGTTCGACTGGAACGACTCGAAGTTAGATACTGATGATACCTCCAACCAGCGCTTCTGTGCCTCAGAGTATACCTCGAAGTCGTAGGTGAGTGCCGAGGTGAACGACATGTCACCACCACAAAGACGCAATATGCGGTATGGCAAGCCTAGTGATGCAACGATAGACTCCACATGTGCTACCATGGCGTCGAGAGCCTCGTACGACTTATCGGGGTGTGCCACCTGCACGATCTCCACCTTGTCGAACTGGTGCAAGCGGTTAAGACCACGTACATCCTTGCCATAAGAGCCCGCCTCGCGACGGAAGCATGGAGTGTAGGCTGTCATCTTCACAGGAAGCTCGCTCTGCTCGAGGATAACATCGCGGAAGATGTTTGTTACGGGCACCTCAGCTGTAGGCACAAGGTAGAAGCCGTCGGCTGTAACATGGTACATCTGACCCTCCTTGTCGGGTAGCTGACCTGTGCCGAAGCCCGGAGCGTCGTTATCCATGGTTGGTGGCTCAACCTCCTGATAGCCAGCCTTAGTGTTGCAGTCGAGGAAGTAGTTGATAAGAGCGCGCTGCAAGCGAGCACCCTTGCCCTTATATACTGGGAAGCCTGCACCTGTGAGCTTCACGCCAAGGTCGAAGTCGATGATGTCGTACTTCTTGGCGAGCTCCCAGTGTGGCAATGCCTCGCCTGGTATCTCTGTGTAGTTCTCCACGAGCTTCACAACGACATTCTGCTCTGCTGTGAGACCCTCGGGAACGATATCTGCTGGGAAGTTAGGAAGCTTAACAATCTCATTCTGAAGCTCCTCGGCAACCTTGTCCGACTCCTCCTTAAGCTCGTTTGAGCGGCTCTTGAGCTGTGCTACCTCCTGCTTCTTAGCCTCGGCAGCCTCCTTCTCGCCCTTACCCATGAGGGCACCAATCTGCTTGGCAGCCTGGTTCTGCTGCGCTAGGCAGTTGTCCAACTCGGCCTGCAATGCCTTGCGCTTGTCGTCGAGCTCCTCTATCTTCTCAATTATTGGAGCAGCCTCCACGCCCTTCTTCTTAAGACGTAGGATAGCCTCCTCCTTATTATCACGAATTTGCTTTAGTGTAAGCATATATTAGTATATGGATTTGTTTTCAATCCACAAAGGTACAATAATATTGATTACATTGTACAATGTAACGCCAAAAAAATAACTGCGCACCGAAACTTTTGCGCATTACGAAAAAGTTTTGTATATTTGTGACGCTGTGCCAAGGCGCATTCCTATCCCCCAAAATACAATTTAACCAACTGGCGCATAACGAGGTCTTAGTGCCACGAGGTGTTCTACTTATATATAGACCTCGTCGTGATTGTTATGAAGAGTCTTACACGTTTTATGTCGATGGTGGCTGTCGTGCTCGCCGTGGCAATGTTTGCGCCTCAGGGGGCTGAAGCGCAGATATTGAAGAAACTATCGCAGGGCCTTGAGAAGGTGAACAATGCACTCGACAAAGTTGAGAAGGGTGTTGACGACGTTATGAGTGGCAATGTAGATGGTCTTTTCAAGTCGCGCAAGAATAAGCAGAAGGGCAATGCCTCGAACGTCGCCCAGGATAGTGCTGTTGCTAACGATGAGGAGGATGCAGCGGAGTGGAGCGAGGAGGATATGGAGGAGGCCGAGGTGCAGTACCCCATACCATTCATCACCGAGGATACAAAATATATGCAGCTCCCATATGTCGGAAGCGGTACCGTCTCGAGTGTCCATGAGGGTGTCTTTGCCGTAAGCCGCGATGGCGCGTTCTCGTTCTGGAGGGTTACGGGCGAAAAGCTCTTTGACTTCGAGTGGGAGTATTGTGGCGAGATGCGCTCGTATGGTGACCGTTTCCCTGAGTTCCACAATGGTGTTGCCGTGGCACGCAAGTATGCCGGAATGTATAGCCGAGGTACTATACACCTTCTATATCTCAATGGCAGCGCCAAAGAGCTCGATCCCGACTGGACGCAGGTGTCGCAGTTTGAGGATGGCTTGGCGGTGGTTACCGATAAGAGTAACTATAAAACTACATACTTCTATATCAATATCTTAGGCGAGAAGGTCTTCCCTCATCTAAAGATTAATGGTGATGACGAGTGGTCGATACGCCCCATTCGCGATGGTCTGCGCGCCTTTGCCACAGGGCCATATACCTGGGGATATATCGACGCTGAGGGTAACGTGGTGTTGGAGGCCAAGTATGGCGGTGCTGCCGACTTTAGCGAGGGCTATGCGTGGGTGAACATTAAGAATGACCCCAGCTCTCCACTCTCAAATGGCGAGTTGGCACTCATCAATACCAGGGGCGAGGTGCTCTACCGTCCAGGTATCACATGGTCGGGAGGTAACTTCAAGAACTCCTACCAGAGTGTCGTGTCCGATGTGGTTGATGGCCGCTTCTATGTTCGTAAGGACGACTATTACTACTACTACGATACTACCTTTGAGCAGATTGGCATTGCCGAGTATGGCACGCCATATTACGAGGGCATGGCATTTATCGCACCTACAATAGATATGGACTGCGATGTCTGCATCGTGGATACCGACTTCGAGGTTGTCAGAAGACTTGCGGATAAGATGATGTTTGCCACCGACTTACGTTCTATGCCGCGCTTCACCACGCTGGGTGTGGCCACTGTGCACGATAAAGCTATTAACTCCTATGTTATTACCCCCTCGGGCGGTGTCATCATGGACTCTTACGAAGAGGATGGTAACCGCATAGGTAGCTTCTGGCAGTTCACCGAGTCGGGTATGATGCGCGCTACGGATATTCAGCTTGATGGCGAGAGATACCAGGGTATCATCAACGCTGAGGGCGAGATGGAGTGGCTATTTGGTGAGGTACCTAAAGAGAAAGCCGTGGATGTTGACCAGCCACCTATTGGACCTATACAGGTGGAGACAATGACCTATAACGTCACTCTCAAGTGTGAGCCAGCGGAGGGTGGTAGTGCAGCAATCTCTCCCGATAGTTTCTTCCTATATGGTCAGGAGGCTATACTCACTGCTACACCAAACGATGGTTGGGCTATAACCTATATCGATGTTCACGAGGGCTACTTTGGCTTCCCTCCAGAGTTGGATAAGCCATTCTGCGTGACCGAGGATATGGAGATTACGGTGCACTTCGCAAAGGAGGATGAGAAGCGCGAACCTCCTGTGACTAACACCTTTGCGGGTGTGAAGCGTATGGATATTTGTGAGGAGTACGCCGTCGACGTGACAATATATGCCGAGCTGAGCGCTGAGGCCGATATAGCGACGCCTTATGGCGAAAATACCTACGGCTTTATTGTCGCTATGTTTGATCCAACGCATCGATTTGTGACACCTAATATTGCGACATATATCTTTGCTGCACCGCTCAAGGTACACTCCTATCAGTACGACGAGCAGAACGATTGCCACTGGCTAGTTGTCGATGGTGGTAGTTATACCTTTGGTGACCTGAAACTTATGCCTAATGACGACAACGGCTTAGGTCAGCTTATGTTTAGCATGATGCTCGCCTTCGACGGTTATAGCTCTCCAGAGATAGCTCCGCGTCACTACCGCATAGAGATGCTCGATTTCAACCCCGAGACGGGCGAGTTTACGTGTGGAAAGTTGCAGACCTACTCACCTAAGTATGGCTGGTTGTGGGGTGGCGATAAGCGCCTTACTAAGAAGTCTAAGGGTATGTTCGTCACGGTTACTGATAGAGGTATTCCCGATGATCTCTTTGAGGGTACAAAGATGAAGTGCACAAAGAAGCGCAACGATGTATGGTGGTTCCCACCTGTTGAGTGGTACGACGGCCAGCAGTCGGCACTCGATAGCGTGATTGAGCAGATGGGTAGGGGCTATCGTGAGTATAAGTCGGAGTACGACACACTCTTTGGTGAGTAATCCTATTAAATAACGGATAGTATATGGGGGTGTCCAACACAAGTTGTTGGACATCTCCAATTTTTTTTGTATCTTTGTGCATTAAGTCATCATAAATGAGTAATAGGAAACATAGCATAGAGCTTCTCTCTCCGGCACGCGACTATAATGCAGCCATTGCGGCTATAAACTGCGGTGCCGATGCAATATATATTGGAGCCAATAGCTTCGGAGCTCGTCGTGGCGCTACAAACGCTACGGCCGACATCGCCCGAGTTGTCGACTACGCCCATCTCTTTGGCGTTAAGGTCTTCGTGACGCTCAACACAATACTCTACGAGAGTGAGCTACAACGCGCTGAGACCCTTGCCCGCGAGCTTATAGATGCGGGTGTCGACGCTCTCATAGTGCAGGATATGGCATATCGCGAGATGAACCTTCCCATAGCGCTCCACGCCTCTACGCAGGTCTGCAATATGACTCCCGAGGGCGCTAAGTTTCTCACAGAGTGTGGTTTCGAGCGTGTGATATTGGAGCGTGCTCTATCGCTTGATGAGATAAAGGCGATACGCCAGGCAACCGATGTGGACCTTGAGTGCTTTGTGCATGGCGCAATATGCGTAGGACATAGTGGACGTTGCTATCTATCGCGCTCACAGTCTACACGCTCGGGAAATCGCGGTGAGTGTTCACAGCCCTGCCGCCTAACCTACGACCTTGTGACCGAGCGTGGCGATAAACTAATTAAGGGTAAGCACCTCCTATCGGTTAAGGACTTCGATCTATCGAAGCGCATCGGCGAGCTTATTGACGCTGGCGTTATGTCTTTCAAGATTGAGGGCCGACTGAAGGATGACAACTATATTAAGAACGTCGTTAGCTACTATCGTCAGAAGATTGATGAGGCTCTCGCCGTGCGTCCACATTGTAAGCGTGCGTCGGAGGGACGCTCGGAGATTGAGTTTACTCCCGATCCCAAGAAGAGCTTTACGCGCGATGGTGGCGAGTATATGTTTATGGGCAAGCGTGCAGGTGTCGCCTCGTTCAACACCCCCAAGGCTGTGGGCGAATATATTGGCTCGGTGGCTGTCGTGGGTCGTCGCGACCTACGTATTGTTGGGCGTGTGCCCCTGAGTGCTGGTGATGGTCTATGCTTCACCTCTGGTGAGGGTATCATCGGCACAAACATCAACCGCGTGGAGGGTAATATAGTAGAGCCTAACCGCATGGATGGCATCAAGGCGGGCATGGAGATATATCGCAACTACGACCACCGCTTCACACAGTCGGTGGAGCGTAGCCGTACACGTCGTGCCATAGATGTGAGGTGTATTGTTGAGCTCTCAGAGAGTGGAATAAAGACGACATATCGTGATGATTATGGCCATAGTGTGACTATCGAGCGCGAGGTGGTGCTCGACATGGCGAAGAGTCGTGAGAAGATGTGTGCTGTTGCCGAGGAGCAGATGGCGAAGAGTGGCGATACAATCTTCCGTGTTACCTCTGTTGAGGTCTTGGGTGCCGAGTGGTTTGCTACCGCAAAGCTCCTTGCCGAGCTACGCCGCGAGGCTCTTGCTATGTTGGCAGCGCAGCGCGTGGCGAAACCTAATGCTGAGCACTTTAAGCGTCCTGAAAATCTCGGTGCGCAGTATCCCGAGAAGCGTCTTTCGCCACAGCATAATGTTGTAAACTCGCTTTCGCGTCGCTTCTATCTCAAGCATGGCGTGGAGCATATTGTCGAGGGCTTGGATAGTTGGGCTACGACGCATGGCGAGAGAGTCATGGAGTCGAGCTACTGCATACGCCGTGAGATTGGCGAGTGCCTAAAAAATGGCTCTAAGCTGCGTGATAGGCTCTTTATCGAGCATGGTCGCCACCGCTACCGCCTCGACTTCGATTGCGCCAAGTGCCGCATGAATTTAATTGATTGTTCCGAACCCGAAAATTATAGACAGCGATGATAAAACAGTTGAGTCCTAATATCCCTGATTACGAACTTCTTGATACGGGTGATGGTGAGAAGCTTGAGCGCTTTGGCAGCTATGTTGTACGTCGTCCAGAGCCACAAGCAATATGGCATAAGAGCTTAGATAATAGGGAGTGGCTCAGGGCCGACGCCTCGTTCCTGCGCGATATGAAGAGTGAGGAGCGTGGCGAGTGGAAGCTAAAGCCCGAGATGCCCTCACGCTGGCAGGTGAGTGTCGATTATAAGGAGATGCATCTGCGTATGCGCTTGGCGCTAACATCGTTTAAGCATGTTGGTATCTTCCCCGAGCAGGCTGCAAACTGGGAGTTTATCTACGACACCATCCACGAGCTTCGCGCTTTGGGCATCGAGCGTCCTAAGGTGTTAAACCTCTTTGCATATACGGGAGGTGCTACGCTTGCTGCACGCGCTGCGGGTGCCGATGTGACGCATGTAGACTCTGTAAAGCAGGTTGTCACCTGGTCGCGCGAGAATATGGAGTCGTCGGGTTTGGATGGTGTGCGCTGGATTGTTGAGGATGCCACCAAATTTGTGGAGCGCGAGGTGCGACGTGGTAATAAGTATCACGGCATCATCCTTGACCCGCCAGCCTACGGACGTGGTGCCAATGGCGAGAAGTGGGTTTTGGAGGATGACATATGCAATATGTTGGAGTGTTGTGCCAAGTTGTTGGAGCCCAACAACGCCTTCTTGGTCTTTAACCTCTACTCTATGGGCCTATCGTCGATGCTTGCTCGCACGGCCGTACATCAGGCATTTGGTGCTCCACGCATGGAGCAGATGGGTGAGCTATACTTCGAGGATCGTAGTCATAAGCAGATACCTTTTGGTACATACTATCGCTTTAAGAGATAGCACCTTATATGCGCGCTCTACTTGAGATATTCTGGTCGTTTATGAAGATTGGAGCCTTCACCTTTGGTGGTGGCTATGCCATGATCCCCCTCATCCAGCACGAGGTGATTGTACGTCGTCGCTGGCTTGACGATACCACATTTAGCGACTTGCTGACCCTTGCGCAGGCAGCCCCTGGCCCCATATCGCTCAATACGGCGGTCTTTGTGGGATATAAACAACGAGGCTATGGTGGTGCCTTGGCCGCGGTGCTTGGTGTGGTGCTGCCATCATTCTTCATTATCCTTGCTGTTGCGCTCTTCTTTGCTAATATGCGCGATAATGTGTGGGTAGATGCCGCCTTTCGTGGTATGCGCCCTGCCGTTGTGGCACTCATCGTAGCACCAATCGTAGGTCTTGCGCGCGGTATGCACTGGACGCTTATCTCTGTTGCGGCGGCAACATCTCTTGTCGTATGGTATTTTGGAATATCACCCGTATGGCTACTCATAGCTGGTGCCATAGCTGGTGTGTTGTGGGCAGCAAGTAATGGAAGGAGGGTAGAGCGATGATAATCACACTCATACAACTCTTCATCAGCTACCTTAAGATAGGCTTCTTTGGCTTTGGTGGTGGCTATGCCATGCTCTCGCTCATCCATAGCGAGGTTGTGGTGCATAACGGCTGGCTCACAAATGGCGAGTTCTCAGATATCGTTGCCATCTCGCAGATGACACCTGGACCTATTGCCATCAACTCAGCGACATACGTGGGCTATGAGGTGGCGGGCATCTGGGGCTCGGTTGTTGCAACTATCGCCGTATGTCTCCCTGCGCTCACCATAATGATGCTCCTCACGCGCTTCTTCATTAAGCTACACGATAACCGTTATGTTAAGGGTGTTGTTGCAGGCATGAAGCCTGTTGTCATAGGTATGATTATGGCGGCGGCACTCTTACTTATCTTCCCCCATTCCGATGAGGGGCGTAGCTTTATAGATGGCTGGAGCTGGGTGATATTCATCATCACACTCATCCTCTCGGCCCGCAAGGTCAACCCCATACTCCTAATCGTGCTATCGGCCATTATCGGCATTGTAGTCTACGGCTTCTAAGAGATATTCGTGCAGCTCTACCTTATATGTGTGATGTGCTGTGTTGTGGCGAGTGTTGCCACCGAGATGCGGCACTCGGGGACGGCATTGAGTATGGCCTGAGCGCACGACGATAGTGTGGCACCCGTGGTTAGTACATCGTCTACAAGAAGTATATGCTTACCCGTAAGTTGCTCTTTGTTAGTAACCCTAAAAAGCGAATTCACATTCTCCCATCGTTGATTGAAGTTGCAGTTAGCCTGTGGCGGGTTGTTGCGACTGCGGCGCACGGCGCGGTGACTAATCTTGACGCCTAACGACGTGGCTATTCCCTCGGCTATGTATGCCGACTGGTTGTAGGTACGTTTCAACTGCTTTATAGGGTGTAGAGGCACAGGTATGACGATATCTATATCGTCGTATAGCCCCGACTCCTTAAGCTCTGCTCCATACCATACTCCTAACGAGCGTGCTATCTTCCAGCGTCCGTTATATTTGAATTGGTGTATCGCCTCGCGCCATTGGCTACCCTCTTGAAAGAAGAAAAACGATGAGCCACGCTCTATGGGTATAATGCCTGCGAAGTGCTCCTTAACGGGATTTTCCTCCTTTTGCCAATAGTACGTTAGAGGTATGTCGTAGCGGCACTCTATGCATATGCCGTGCATCGAGGCGTCGCAATGCTTGCCACATATCATACATCCCGAGTCTAAGACTAAGGCCTTGAGCGAGTGTAGTATGTTACCAAGCATCTATGTCTATGTTAAGTGTTACTCGGCGTAGCTCCTTGTTGCCACGCACATCTGTCAGCACATCTTGAAGTAGTGCTCGTGCGCGCTTCATCGAGGCTCCACTCTCTATCTTTAGGGCTATCTCAGCGTAGTAGTTGCCACGCAACATCTCGCGTGAGGCGGCTACAGGGCCCATCACACGATTACCGAACTTACGACGCATGAGGTTAGCTGTATAGTGTGCTGTATGTCGTAGTAGCTCGTAGTCGCTGCAGTGTAGTGTCAGGCGCACAAGGTGGGCGTAGGGTGGGTAACAGAAAGCCTCACGCTCGGCAAGCTCTATGCGTGCCATGGCGTGGTAGTCGCCCGTGGCGACATACCTTATTACGGGGTGCTGAGGCTGCGATGTCTGTATTATCACTCGTCCACGCTTGCTACGTCTGCCAGCACGTCCTGCCACCTGCATTATCTGCTGATAGGCGCGCTCCGAGGCTCGGAAGTTGGGTTGTGAGAGTAGGTTGTCAGCATTTAGTATGCCCACGGTTGTCACCCCGCCAAAGTCGAAGCCCTTGGTCACAATCTGAGTACCAACAAGGATGTCGCTCTCGCCCCTTTCGAAGCTGCTGACAATGCTCCTCAGCGCGCGCTCCGAGGTTGCTGTGTCGCCATCGAGGCGTGTCACACGAGCATTAGGCACTATGCGAGCTATCTCCTCCTCGACCTTCTCGGTGCCGAAGCCCATGGCCTTCATATCCTGTATATTGCAGTTAGGACATATCGAGGTGTTCTCGGTGCTATATCCGCAGTAGTGGCACTCCATACGCTGGCCACTATTATGTAGCGTTAGTGTCACATTGCAGTGGGGACATCGAGGTGAATAACCGCATGTGCGGCACTGTATGTAGGGTGCGTAGCCTCGGCGGTTTTGGAAGAGTATCGTCTGCTCGCCAGCGTCAAGACCCTCATTTATGGCGTTGAGCAGGTCGAAGTTGAAGTGTAGCTTACGCTCGCCACGCTTGACGGCGCGCAGCGTGTCCGATATAACTACCTCGGGGAGCACTCCTTCGCCCCAACGCTCGTTGAGCTCGGCATAGCAATATTTGCCCGATATGGCATTCAGATAACTCTCCAGCGATGGTGTGGCGCTGCCCAGCACCACCCTTGCTCCATAAAGCTTACCCATGATGACAGCCACATCGCGACCATTATATCGGGGCGCCATGTCGCTCTGCTTATAGCTTGGGTCGTGCTCCTCGTCGACGATGATGATGCCAGGGCGGTTCATCGGCAGGAAGAGTGCCGAGCGCACGCCGACGATAAGCTCGCCACCCATCGATGTCGATAGGCGTAGGTAGTTATGGCTACGGCGTAGAGGTGTTAGCTGTGAGTGGTAGGTTGTTATGCGTCCCTCGAAAATACGCTCAAGGCGCTCTATGAGCTGTGTTGTTATGGCTATCTCGGGCACGAGCATCATCACGTCGCGTCCCTCGGATAGCACCTCGGCCATGAGGTGTATATATATCTCAGTCTTTCCCGAGCCTGTGACACCATGTAGTAGGGCGACCTTGCCTGCTTGATGCCCCTCCTTAATTGTGTGTAGGGCTCTCTGCTGGGCCTCGGTGAGTGTGGGGAGTAGGAAGTCGTGCGAGGCGTTATTAGAACCCTGTTCACGTTCGCGCGTCTCCTCGACGATGAGCAACTTATTACGCATTGTCGTCAGTAGCGAGGCATCTACATTTATTAGGCGTCGGGGCACGAAGCCATCTGCTGCGCCACGCTCCGACGCAAGGGCGGCGATGCTATCCATCACGGCCGTGCGGCGTGGTGAGCGGCGTTGATGCTTGACGACATACTCCGATAGTGCTGCCTCGCTACGTAGCTCCTCGCTGAGAGCTATGAAGTGCTCCATGGGAGGGGTTATGGTGCGCTCGTCAATCTCGGCCAATGATGTTGCCGAGGGCTTGGCAAGAGAGGGAAGTGCTAAGCGCATTACCTCTCCTATGCTACACATATAGTAGTCGGCAACCCACTCCCAAAGACGTTGGGCGTGGGCAGTGACTAATGGTGTGGAGTATAGCCTCTTGAGTATAGGCTTAATCTTTGGATAGTCGGGTCGTTGTGGGGTTATCTCCCACACTATGCCCGTATAATAACGACTGCTGCCAAACTGTACGACTACGGCGTCACCCACGCCCACACCCAACGTTTCATCCACCGAGAAGGTGTACATTGGCTGTGCCAGCGGGAGAACTACCTTTGCGTAAAGCATGGCAGCAGTGTGTTAATAGTGTTGCTCTATTAGAGCTTGTTAAGAGAGTTGAAGCCCTGGCCGTAAACGCCCATTACTGAGCCTACGGTGATAAATGCATTAGGATCCTCCTCGCGGATGAGCTTCAATATTGTAGAGGTCTCACGCTTGCGGCATACGACCATTACACCCTTGGTGTCAGACTTTGTGTACCAACCGTGAGCATCGATGAGTGTAGCACCACGGTGTGCCTTAGTAAGGATCATATCGGCCATCTTCTCATAGTCCTTACACCAGATGATGATCTGGTTAGACTGCTGGTTACCAGACTGTACAAGGTCTACAGTGTAGCCAATTACAGCAATCATGATGAAACCGTATACCATACGAGCGAATGCGTATGATGATAGAGGCTCGATGTATGTAGGCTCGATCATAGCACGAACAACGCCCTCAGCGGTTGTAGTATCTACTGCAATGTTAACAGTTGTAGCAAGGAATACTGATGAGATAAGGATACCGAAGTCGGTCATGAGCAACACCTTACCATAGCTTACGGTGCGGAACTTATTGATAATCATCGCAACGATATCGGTACCACCAGTTGAGCCACCCTGCATGAATGATACGGCAATACCCACACCGCAAGATGCAGCACCAAGCACAACCAAGAGCAAGCGCCAAGCGTCAACGCCCTCCAACATACGAACCATCATATCTGGCTCAAGGAAGCTGTCTACAAGGTTAAACATGATAGACATCATCACAATACAGTACAGTGTCTTGATACCGAACTTCCAACCCACAATCATAACGCCGAGGATAAGAAGGATGCAGTTGATGATGAAAATCAAGTTACCAATTGTGAGGAAACCCTCTGAGAGTGCTGTAGGAAGAATGGCGTTGATAAGTGTAGCCAAACCTGCTGCACCACCACCCATACCACCAGCGGGAAGTACGCACATCTGCCAACCAAAAGCGTAGCAGAACATACCAAATGTCATCAAGAGATACTCCTTGATGCCGATAAGAATGTCACGAGAAGATAGATTCAAACCCATGTCAATTCAATAGTTTAGGTTACAAAAAACTTTTAAAAATATATATCTTTTTCCGAAAAATTCGGCGCAAATGTACAAACTTTAGTCTGATTTGTGCAAGATTTTTCATTTATTTTACGGGGTGAAATATAACATATTGATTTACAATATATTACCTCACCCCTAAAAATATATGTTAGTACCAGCAACTCTGCTTCTTGCCCATGATGAACTCGAGTTTGCCGCCAGCGATAACCTCCTCATGGGTGATGTAGTTACGCTTCAGCTTCTTGCCGTTGAGCTTCACGCTCTGAACATAGCGCTTCTCTGGGGTGTAGCCCTTGCGCTCTACGCGGAAGATGCCGCCCTCGACATCAATCTCTGCGCTCTCCACCATAGGTACGCCCAACACATACTTGCCCGCTGCTGGCTCTACAGGGTAGAAGCCCATAGTTGTCATGATATACCATGCCGACATCTGACCAACATCCTCGTTGCCAGAGAGGCCATCCACCTCTGTTGAGTACATAGTGTCCATAACCTCATAGAGGCGGTCGGCGCCCTTCCATGGCTGGCCGAGCATGGTGTAGAAGTAGATGATATGGTGGCTTGGCTCGTTGCCGTGAACATACTGACCGATAAGACCTGAGATATCGGGTGTCACATCCTCACCCTCCATCTTGGTGTCGGCAGTAAATAGGCCGTCAAGCTTCTCGATTGTTGTCTCCACATCGCCGAAGCACTCAATCAACTTATCGAGATCCTGAGGCACAAGCCATAGATACTGCCAAGCGTTACCCTCGCAGTACTCGTTGTTGATGCGTGATGCGTTGTAAGGGTTGAAGTCGGCACGCCACTCGCCTGTTGATGACTTGCCACGTGGGTAGCCCACCTCCTTGTCGAAGTAGTTGAGCCATGAGTGGCTGCGCTCCTCGAGGTATGCAGCCTCCTCCTTGCCGAGCATCTTTGCTACCTCGTATGCTGCGGCGTCAGCAATGGCAAACTCCATATCGTGGGCTATAGACTCACCCTGGAGGTCATTAGGCATGTAACCATATACCTTGCGATACTTACCACCGCGAATGTCGTGCATTGCCGACTTGTAGATGGCATTCCAAGCACGCTCAGGGTCGATGCCCTCGATACGCTTAGTTACCGCATCCGACACGGCGATGATACCTGGTGAGCCCACCATACAACCGTTATCCCAGCCCCACAAGTGCCAGATTGGGAGGAAGCCCTGCTCCTCACAGATGTTAATCATGGTGTTTGTTACGTCGTCCATACGCTCAGGGTGAGTGATGGTCATGAGTGGCAACTTAGCACGATAGGTATCCCATAGCGAGAATGTAGTGTAGGTGTCGTGGCCAGGGTTTGGATGTACCTTATTGTCGGCTCCGCGATATGTTCCATCGACATCCGAGAAGAGCGATGGAGCAACATACATATGGTATACACCTGTGTAGAATATCTCCTTCTGCTCGGCAGTAGCACCCTCAATACGCATCTTGCTAAGTTCGGTGTTCCACTTGTCGTAAGCCACTCTGCGGGCTGTGTCGAAGTCGATATTCGCAACCTCGGTGTTGAAGTTGAGCTCTGCGCCCTCGGGGCTTGTTGACGATAGAGCCACCTTAACGCCTATCTGCTCACCCTCGGTGGTGTTGAAGTCTATGCGGTAGTAGAAGCCATCCTCGCCTATAGGCTCAAACTTTGTGAATGGCTTTGAGAACTCGATAACGAAGTATACCTTCTGGTTGTTTGACCAGCCCCAGCTATGGCGGCGACCGATAACTCTGGTGTCACTGACAGCCTCAGCATATAGCTCCTCAGGACGATCGAAGCAGCCACCATGTACAAGGTCGAGGATTATGGCAGCCTCGTCGCTTGCAGGGAAGGTGTAGCGGTGCAAGCCACCACGCTCCGTAGCTGTCATCTCGGCAACGATGCCGTAGCGAGTGAGGGGTACTGAGTAGTAGCCAGGCTCTACAATCTCCTTTGTGCGGTCGGCCTCCGACCAGAAGCCTGTGGTGTAGTCGCCAAGACGACCACGGCCATAGGGTACATCGCCAACAACAGGCATCAACGTCACGTCGAAGAGGTCGCCACAGCCCGTACCCGATAGGTGGGTGTGTGAGAAGCCGATGACGCTACTCTCTGAGTCGTGGTATCCCGAGCACCAGTCCCACTCCTGGGTGATGCTTGTAGGACCCACCTGTGTCATGCCGAAGGGTACGTTAGCACCCACGAATACGTGACCGTGACCTCCCGAGCCAATCTTCGGGTTCACAAGAGCGGCGTAGTCCACCTCGCCGTTCTGCGCCGAGACGCTACCCGCTACTGCGAGCATCGCCATGGCGATAAGTGTTCTTTTAAGGATCTTCATAAGTATTATTTATTTTAGTTTTACGTTCAACTCTTTTTGCTTCATCAGCTCGTCGTGCGATATGCGATACGAGGTTAGTGGCTTGCCACCGAGTGTCATGCACTCGATGTAGTCACCCTCGCCCTCAGTGGTTATCACCACAGTGCCGTGGGCAGTATCTATCTCCACACGCTTGAAGCGAGGTGTTGTTATGGTGTAGTATGGCTCGCCTGGGCAGTCGGGGTATATGCCCATCATCGAGAATAGAGCCCACGCTGACATTGTTCCGGTGTCGTCATTACCCGGTAGACCATCGGGTGTCGTTGTGTAGTTCTCCTCAAGAAGTCGCTTTACGAGTTGCTGTGTACGCCACTCCTCACCCTTGATGCGCGAGAAGAGATAGGGGTAGGCGATGTCGGGCTCGTTGGTAGGGTCGTAGTGACCATTGTCGAATACCCATTGCAATTTCTCCACGAAGCGCTGCTTGCCACCCATAGCCTTGATAAGACCCTCAATGTCGTGGGGTACGAAGAAGGTGTAGTTCCACGAGCTACCCTCATGGAAACCTGTGGTATTCGAGAAGTTAGCACCTGCTGCAGGGTCGAACTCACCAATGTATTTGCCATCCTCGCCTATGGGGCGCATGGCGCCGTCAGCCTTCGAGTAGTAGTGTTTCCACCCCTCGGCACGCTCGCGTAGGGTCTTGGCAAACTCCTTATCGCCACGCTCCTCGGCAAGTGTTGCCAGCGCATTGTCCGCAACGTAGTACTCCAAGGCGTGCGATACGGAGTTGTCGCCCGACATATCCTGAGCGAAGAGGCCTACGGGTATGTATCCGAGCTCTAAGTATGGGTCTATGTCGCGGCGTATGGCGTTATCCCTGCCTGGTGTTGTTGCCGAACGCTTCATCGCCTCGTAGGCGGCATCTATGTCGAAGTCGCGCAACCCCTTGAGGTAGCTATCCACGATTACGGGTATTGCGGGGTCACCCTCCATGGTGAAGGTCTCACGACCATATAACTCCCAGCGTGGTAGCCAGCCCCACTCCTTGGCCATGCCCACCATCGAGCGTATCATGTCGGTCTGCTCGTCGGGGTATACAAGGGTCATGAGCTGGTGTAGGTTGCGGTAGGTATCCCATAGCGAGAATACGGTGTAGCGCTCGTAGTCGACAACGCCCACAGCCCCCGACTCCATTGCGGGGTATTCGCCATTTACGTCACTTATTATGTTGGGGTGTAGCAACGAGTGGTAGAGTGCGGTGTAGAAGATGGTGCGCTCCTCCTCTGTGCCACCCTCCACGCGTATGCGTCCGAGGGTCTCGTTCCACTCGCTCTTAGCCTTGGTGCGCACCTCATCGAAGGTGCTCGTGCCAACCTCGGCATCGAGGTTTTTGCGCGCATTCTCCATCGAGACATAGGATATGCCCACCTTGACAACTACCTCGGCACCTGGTTCGAGGTTGCCGAGCTTGAAGATAGCTCCTATATCGTCGCCCATTATCTCGCGCGCGTAGTTTTTATATAGTTTATACTCGCCACTATCGCCCGACCATGCCGCCTCTATGCCAGTCATCTCGGGCTGCAACTTCCAGTAGCTTATCTCCTTGGCAGGGTGCGAGATGCGCACAACGAAGTAGATGGGGAAGACGGCCTGATTGGTATAGCAGAATGTACCCAAAAGGCGCATGCCCTCGATCTCGGTGTCGCTCACACGACGAAGCATAGCTCCCGACTCGTTCGATAGTGCCGTGCCAAGGTCGACTATAATATTAGCCTCTCCGCCATTCTTGAAGGTGTAGCGCTCGACCGAGGCGCGCTTTGTTGCTGTTGCCTCGCCTCGAATGGCAAACTGGTCGAAGGTTGTTGCATAGTAGCCAGGTGTCGCCACCTCATCGACGTATGTCGAGCCACGCTTTGTGCGGTCTGCCTCGGGTGCTCCCGTTGTCGCCATGGTGATTATTGCGCCTAACTCGGGGCATCCCACTCCACTCAAAGCACCATGAGCAAAACCCACGCTATACTTGTTGCGAATATCGTAAGGCGTTGACCACCAGCGGTTATCCTTGTCGAAGCGGTTGAGCTCCGAACCTGTAACGTTAAATGGCACAGCCGCCATCATGCCGTGGGGCACAACAGCGCCTGGGTGCGTAGCCGAGTAGTCGGCAGTGCCGATAAATGGGTCTACCCACTCGGTATAATCTCTCTCCTGCGCCGAGAGCGCGGCGCACGAGAGCAAAAGTGCAAATATGGTTAATTTGAGTTTCATCTATTATTTATCGCTTTTTTTTACGCCAATGTGGTGCGGGTTTTCCAGTAATCTTTAGTACGAAGCCACCGCCCGCCGCCATCTTTATCTCAATGGGGTTATTTTGTGCCAACGAACGATACTCCTCCCATGTAAGCTTTATATGTTGGTAATCAGCACTATCATCTGCGCTATCCATCCAAATCTCCACGCTCTCTATACCATAGTCGGTGAAGTGCCAATTTGCCAACACGCTGCGTGGTGTGTTGCCATTCAGTCCTGCGATGTATATAGAGTTATCCTTGGCGTAGGCGGTTACCCTTATATACTCTCCAATAGCACCCTCACGTGCATCTTTTGCGCTCCATACCGTTGGTATCTCGGCGAGGAACTGCGTATATTCAGGCTCCTTCTCGTATGCCGTTGGTGAGTCGCAGAGCATGGCAAGAGGCTGGTCGTAAACCACATACATCGCCAGCTGATGACACCTTGTACCCTGACTCATGGGGCGTGAGTAGTTTGGTTCGTACTTTTCACGTGGTGCGTTGCGCATAGCACCAGGGGTGTAGTCCATAGGTCCTGCCACTGCACGGATAAAGGGGATGGTCACATCGTAGGTTATTTGGTCGTGCTCTCGGCCGAGCCACTTCATGGTCTCAAGGCCGTGAACACCCTCAAAATTTATGGCGTTGGGGTAGGTGCGCTGCAAGCCCGTAGGTTTGTAAACGCCGTGATAGTCAACAAGCATATGGTACTTCGCCGCTATCTCCGCAAGGTCGTATACGAAGCGCACCATCTCCTGGTCGTCGCGGTCGAGGAAGTCGACCTTCCAACCCTTAACGCCAAGTTCGGAGTAGTGCTTACATAGCCCCTCGATATCTCGTTGCATAGCCCAGTAGCCTGCCCAAAGGATGATGCCCACATTGCGCTCGGCGGCGTAGTCAACCAACTCCTTAATGTCGATCTCGGGCACTACCTTCATCAGGTCTGCCTCGCCCTTGACACTCCAGCCCTCATCCAAGATTACATACTCGATGCCGTAGCGCGAGGCAAAGTCTATATAGTACTTATATGTATCGTTGTTGATGCCAGGCTCGAAATCAACACCTTCGAGACCCCAGTCGTTCCACCACTCCCAGGCTACCTTGCCAGGCTTAATCCATGAGGTATCCTCCAAGCGACACTCGTCAGCCAAGTTCCACACCAAGCGGCTATTAGCCAGGTCGGTAGCTCCGCCAATGACAACGCCACGCCAGGGGAAGGTGCGCTTGCCCGAGCACTCGGCGATATATGGTTTGCGCGACTTGACAACGCCCTGCAACATGTTGTAGTCGCCCTGCTCCACTACATCGGGCACGGTGGCAAACTCGGTGTCTAACGTACCATCCTGGTTGCGATTCGAGAGGAACATGCCTGGGTAGTCCTCGACATTCGACTCTACGATGCAGACATTTAGGCAGTTGCTCTCGACAACTGCGGGGGTGAAGATGAGTCTGCGCCAATCTATGTCTTTGAGTTCCACATAGTCGTAAGTATTCTCAAACGAGGTGTAGAACTGTGTGGCGTAGTCTGTCGTGGCATCTGGCTTAAAATTTACATAAGGTATCCACGCGTCATACTCCTCGTGGAAGGCGAACTCGGCCAACTCATCTATGACAGTGTAGTCGCCCTCGATGTTCGAGATAAAGCGGTAAGCGACGCCATCGTTGTAGGCACGAAGTTCCACGCTATAGTCGCCAAAGTTGACCACTGCAGCATTGTACTCCTTGTGGCTCGACTCCCTCACCTTACCCTTGCCTATATTCTCGCCCCAAGTGCCTACCGAGGTCTCCATCTTAAGGCGCGAAGGGTAAACCCATACAAAAGGTGCATCGTATGGTCCATTGTACGATGCTGCGCACCACTTCAGTGTGCCATCGCTCCAATCTAATAGGATGTAGTATGATTGGTCGGGAGATGTCACAGCAACAGCGGGGTGCTTCTTGGCATTAGCGCTGAAGCTAAGGAGTGTCGCTATAAGTATGAGTAGCAGTCGTTTCATATTGGATTACCTCTTTTCGGCTGTTGATAGTAGTCCGCATGCAGCCTCGATATCCTCGCCACGCGAAGCACGCAGGGTGGTCTGTATACCACGCTTTGTGAGCGTATCGCGGAACTCGATAATCTTCTCTAACTCAGGTGAGTAGAATGGTGAGTCGGGAATCTTGTGGAAGCGTATAAGGTTGATGCGACACTTGATGCCGTCGAGCAACCTCGATAGCTCCTTGATATGGCGCATCGAGCAGTTCATACCCTCCAGGACGATATACTCGAACGACACACGACGTTGGTGAGTGAAGTCGTAGCGACGCAAGATATCGCACACCTCCTTAATAGAGTAGCTATTCTCTATGGGCATAATCTCCTTGCGCTCCTCGGGGAAGGGGTTGTGCAGCGACACGGCGATATGTACCTTAGACTCATCCAAGAGGCGGGGGAGCGTCTTGGCTACGCCCGCAGTAGATACGGTGATGCGTGTAGGCGACCACGCCATGCCCCACTCCGAGGTGAGGATGTCGAGCGTGCGCATAAGGTTGTCGATGTTATCCAACGGCTCGCCCATGCCCATAAAGACAAGATTGGTGAGCTTGTCGCGCTCAGGGATAGATATTATCTGGTTGATAATCTCGGTTGCGGGGAGGTGATGTCTAAAGCCCATGCGGCCCGTAGCGCAGAATTTGCAACCCATCTTACACCCCGCCTGCGACGAAACACATAGTGTCATACGCTCGCCATCGGGGATAAGCGCCGACTCTATATACTCGCCCTCGGATGTGCGGAAGAGATACTTCTTGGTGCCATCCATAGATACCGACACCTTGAGGGGTGCCGATAGTCCGAGCTCGCAGTGCTCCTTGAGACGCTCGCGTGCCACCTTCGAGAGGTCGGTCATTGAGTCTATGTCGGTGACAAAACGGCTATATAGCCATTTTGCAATCTGCTTGTGTGCAAAACGAGGTAGCTCAAGTTGCTCGCAGATAGTCTTTAACTGCGAAAGTGAGGCCCCATAGAGTATATGTTTTGTGGTCTTTATCATAATCTACAGACGCTTTACCGACTACAAAAATAATAAAAAATAAACATTTTTCTTAGCGAAGTGCTTTTTTTTGAGAAATATTATATATCTTTGCGTAGTGTAGTATGCGTGTATAAGGCGCGTACGGTGGCTAAGTATTTAAAAACTAAAAAAATAACTATAAATGGAGATTAAGAAATCACCTATTGCAGACCTTGAGAGCAAGAAGATGCTATTTCTTGCAATTGGTCTAATCGTTGCACTCGCTGCAACAGGTTTTGCGCTTGCATATGGTAGCAAGCCAGAGCCAGAGCCTTATACCGCATCAGTAAAGGATACTGCTGAGGAGGAGCTTCCACAGATGGAGCGTACAAACCAGCAGGAGGAGGAGAAGCCAAAGGAGCAGCAGAAGGTACAGACTAAGGTTCTTACCGATGCGCTTACAATCGTATCTAACGATAAGAAGATTGATACTCCAGACTTGCTCTTTACTGAGGATGCTTCAATGTTCGATGACTTTGAGTTCGACATGGGCGAGGTAGAAGAGGAGATCGTTGAGGACGATGAGATCTTTACTATCTTGGAGGATCCTGCAACATTTAAGGGTGGTGGTCTTGGTGAGTTCCGTAACTGGGTAATGGATCGCGTACGCTATCCACAGATCGCTCAGGAGAACGGTATCCAGGGTAACGTGATCATCGAGTTCGTTATCGATGAGACTGGTCAGCTTGGTCGTATCAAGGTACTTCAGTCACCAGATCCTGTGCTCTCTGATGCAGCAATCTCAGTGCTCCAGAAGTCTCCAAAGTGGAAGCCTGGTAAGCAGCGTGGTAAGGCTGTAAAGATGAAGTTCGTCTTGCCCGTATTGTTTAAGCTTCAGAACTAATAGTCGAGCATGAATGATTAAGGGGGGCTACTTTATTGTGGCACCCCTTTATTATACCTATTTAGTTGCACCCGGTAGCTCAAATACTAAAGTAGAGCTGCGCCTGGCGTGGAGCTACGTTAATATCAGAACATTCCTTATATATAATATAGATGAAAGAGGAGGTACAGAAGCCTAAGGGTAAGAGCAAAGAGCCGATACCCACCGTCGAGGAGCGCGAGACACGTGCCGTGCTTGTGGCGGTGATACGCGATAGCCAAAATCCAGATACCGCACAAGAGTACCTGGATGAGCTTGAGTTCTTGGCCGAGACAGCAAACATAAAGAGCGTTAAGCGCTTCACACAGCGTCTGCCACAGCCACTGTCGAAGATATATGTCGGTCCAGGTAAGCTCGAGGAGATTGCCGAGTGGTGTAAGGAGCAGGAGATAGATGTTGCCATCTTCGATGACGAGCTATCGCCAGCACAGACACGTAACATCGAGCAGGCTATGCCGTGCAAAATCATGGACCGCACACGCCTAATTCTCGATATCTTTATGTCGCGCGCACAGACAGCCTATGCAAAGACACAGGTTGAGTTGGCGCAGTATGAGTATCTCTACCCACGCCTTACGGGTATGTGGACGCACCTCGAGCGTCAGCGAGGTGGCACGGGAACACGTGGCGGTGCTGGTGAGCGTGAGATTGAGACCGACCGCCGTATTGTACGTAACCGCATATCAAAGCTTAAGGAGGATCTAAAGAAGATTGATCGTCAGATGGCTGTGCAGCGCTCTAATCGTGGCCAGATGGTGCGTGTGGCGCTTGTGGGATATACCAATGTGGGTAAGTCAACACTCATGAACCTTATGTCGAAGAGCGAGGTGTTTGCTGAGAATAAGCTATTTGCGACTCTCGACACCACAGTGCGTAAGGTGGTCTTCGACAATCTCCCATTCCTCATGTCCGACACCGTAGGTTTCATCCGTAAGCTCCCCACAGAGCTTATCGAGTCGTTTAAGTCGACACTCGATGAGGTACGCGAGGCCGACTTGCTACTCCATGTTGTTGATATCTCGCATCCTGGCTTCGAGGATCAGATTGCCGTTGTCAAGCAGACGCTTGCCGACATAGGTGCTGGTGATAAGCCTACATTCTTAATCTTCAACAAGATAGATGCCTACACATATACCCCTAAGGAGGAGGATGACCTAACACCAGCCACCAAGGAGAATATGTCGCTCGATGACCTTAAAAAGAGCTGGATAGCAAAGGCCAACACTCCTTGCATCTTCATCTCGGCAAAGGATAAGACAGGTGTGGATAAGCTACGCTCCGACCTCTATGGTATGGTGCGTGAGATACATGCGGGACGATACCCCTTCAATAACTTCCTATACTAATGGATACTAACTAAATTCTACGACTATGATACATATTCTAAATCAGGAGAACTCAATCCTCAATAAGTTTCTCGCAGAGATGCGAGATAAGGAGGTGCAGCGTGACTCTATGCGCTTTCGCCGTAATATGGAGCGTGTGGGTGAGGTGATGGCATATGAGATATCTAAGACACTGAACTATACTACACGCCTTGTGGACACTCCTCTTGGCACAGCCTCCGTGGAGTGCATCAGCGATAAGGTTGTTGTTGCCACCATCCTGCGTGCTGGTCTCCCCTTCCATCAGGGCTTCCTCAACTACTTCGACAATGCGGAGAGTGGCTTCGTGTCGGCATACCGCAAAAGCCGTCCCGATGGCAGTTTCATTGTTGATGTGGAGTATGTATCTACCTCAGCACTAACTGGTAAGACCCTAATTCTTGTCGACCCAATGCTTGCCACTGGCACATCGCTAATGCTTGTATACGATGCCCTTGTACGTCGTGCTGGTGAGCCTGAGCACACCCATTTTGTTGCGGCCTTTGCCTCTGAGCAGGGTGTTGACTATGTCAAGCGTCACGTGTCGCCAGCCAAGTGTACCCTATGGTGCGCCGCTGTAGATGAGGAGCTTACCTCTAAGTCCTACATCGTGCCAGGTATTGGTGATGCGGGTGATTTGGCATATGGCGAAAAACTATAATTTGTTGTGATAAGGGGTCATCTTCGACCTATCCCAAAAGTATACCACCCAGGGCTGTACCTCTTGTACTATCCCTGGGTGGTGTCTTTTGCGATAGGCCAAATCTAACCCCTTCTAACAACAAATTAATAACTGTGATGAGTCGACATCTCCTTCCACAAAAACACCCAGGGCTGTACCTCTTGTACTATCCCTGGGTGGTATTTTTCTGTTTTAGTCGTCGCTATCTCAGGCCGTGTGCACGGCAGTAGCGCAAGAACTTTAAGAGGTGGCGCTTCTTGCGTATGCTAATATCGGCAAGTAGGACATCCCACCTATCTATAAAGTCAATCTCGTCTCGCACCGAGGCGATGTAGGCGCATGACTCCTCGGGTGAGAACATGCGCAACAGGTCTCTAACAATCAAACAACGAGTGTCGCGCAACGACTTGCGGTACTTACCTCCGAGCTTGCCGCGCATAATCTTCAATACCTCAAGCTGGTGTACGATCTTGCGTGTTGAAAGGTTGTTTGTGCAGCTGCCAGCATTAAATACATTATAGAGGTAGCAATAGGCATTTGGTAGTGTCTTTATCTTGTTGGAACACATGGTTATACGCATAGACACAAGCCAATCCTCGCCATAGATAATCTTGGGGTCGAAATATATCTTATTGTCAGCAAATAGTGAGCGACGGAAGAGTGCTCCCCATACGGTGAGGCCACCGCGACGCTCGAGCTGCAGACGCAAGAACTTTTTTGTTGTCTGAACATCTTTGATGGGGTGTTCGATCACCTTATCCTTCTTGCACAATGCCTTGAACGAGAAACGCACAACGTCGTACTCAGGAACATACTTCAAACATGTCTCAAGTGCATCCACGGTGAGCCAGTCGTCCGAGTCGATAAACATAAGCCACTCGCCCTTAGCCTCATCGAGACCCAGGTTACGCGCTGAGCTAACGCCGCCGTTAGGCTTGTCCAAAACCCTTACGCGACTATCCTTAGCAGCATACTCCTGACATATGGCAAGGCTATTATCCTTACTACCATCATTGATGAGCAACAACTCAAAATCTTTGGCGCTCTGTGCCAAGACACTATCGATGCTTGATGCTAAGTATTGCTCGGCATTATATACCGGCATTATAATGGATACTAATGGCATAGTTAGTAGTTGTGTGTTTAGTCTAACAAAATTATAGATATTTGGTCAAATATCCAAATTATTTGGCATAAAATTCATGGAAGGCACTCCATGATGCATTACTCTCCACTCTCTGCTCTATATCGTCGGGGAGATTTGCGAAGTAGTCAAAGCCTGTCCATGCCTCCACCTGGTCTACCGTAACGGTGTGGTTTGTATAGCTTCCCGTATAGCTTCTATTCTCAAACCAGAAACCTATGGTTGAGGCGTCTATAATGTCGCCGCTATCATTCCTATCTACCTTGAGCACAACCTTATAGAAGTAGTGGGGTATGGGCACTCTCTTGTCATCGTTCTTGGCTGTGGTGTATAACGTAGCGCGGTTCTCATCCTCCTTGGCAAAGGCCACGCCCGACACAACATAGACCCTCTGCTGCTCGGCAATGTCCTGTATTGCAGCCTCGAGGCTCTTCCATATTCCGCCATTGAAGCCATCCTGCACTTGGGGTACCGAGTTGGTGACGTAGAATGTCTGGCGCTGCATCTCACTATTGCCATTGCGCGATGCGTTGGGAATGAGGTGGCCACGTGCATAGCCGTCGTTGTAGCTACGTGAGCATAGGTTCACCTGGTCTCCTTGTGCGATAAGAGGGTTAAACGACCAACTGCTTGGGCGTTTGTACGACCCCATATGCTCAGCCTCAATATGGTATGCCACCCATAGTGAGGTGTAGCTCTCGGTGTCGTAGTAGTGGGTATAGTTGCGCTCGCCGTCGACCATTATTTTGTACTCTGCAGCATGAGGATAGCGACCATCGGTACGCTCGGCAGGTAGCTCGAGCCACGCTTCCGAGGGTGCTGTACCACGCTTATTTGTTGTCGATGGCTCGGTGTAATTTTCTACAATATTTGTATTCTTTGTCACCTCCTCGTTAGCATTGTCGGTGGCTACTATTTCGTCATTCTTTGCCTCCTCTTTTGCCATATTGGCAACGCATGCCACGCCAAGCATAGCCATTGCTGAACATAGAAATATTTTGAAGCTTGATCTTCCTAACAACATTTTCACCCTCTTTAGTTTAAAGTTTTGTGTTTGCAAATTTACAAAATAATAGAGAAAGCTCAAATATGGTTGTGCAAAATAGTGTGTACAACGCTCTTTTTGCCTCTATTAGTAACGCATAACCACTATAATCTGAAATAAATAGAGATACTCAATTGCGGTTTACGGAATTTTTATTACCTTTGCGCGACTTTATGCGTATATATATAGTGTGCGCAGTGCAAAAGGACAAAACAAATAATTAAAATAGATAAGACTATGAACATTACAAGAGAGCAGCGTGATGGCGGCATTTCAATCTTGAAGGTCGTTGTTAATGAGGCTGACTACGGTCAGGCTGTAGAGAAGCAGTTGCGCGACTACAAGCGCAAGGCAAACGTTCCTGGTTTCCGTCCAGGCATGGTACCTATGGGTATCGTTAAGAAGATGTATGGCAAGCACATCGTAGCTGAGCAGTCATACCACCTCGCATCAACATCTGCATTCGAGTATTTGCAGAAGGAGAACATCGACTACGTAGGTGATGTTAACCCATCTGAGGAGCAGGGTGCTTTCGACTTCGAGAACAACACCGAGTTCGAGTTCGTATTCGAGTTTGGTGAGGCTCCAAAGATCGAGGTTGAGTTCACAGCTAAGGATAAGATCGTTTACAACAAGATCAAGGTTGACAAGAAGATGCACAACGACTACCGCTCTAACTACTTGCGCCGCTACGGTCGCCTTGTAGAGGTAGACAAGGTTGCTAACGACGAAGCGTTGAACGTTACCCTCGACAATGGCGATATGCGCATCGAGGAGGCTTACGTAGGCCTTATCTCAATGACCGAGGAGGAGCGCAAGGCATGGAAGAACAAGAAGGTGGGTTACAAGACTAAGGTAAACATCAACGAGCTCTACAAGAAGCCTGAGCAGCGTGCTGCAATCCTCTCAGTTAAGGAGGATGAGTTGGAGGGTATCAACCCAGAGTTCGAGTTGGAGATCACAAAGATTCGTCGTTTCTCTGATCCAGAGCTTAACGAGGAGTTCTTCAAGATGGCGTTCCCTGCAGGTAACGTAACATCTGAGGAGGAGCTTGACAAGTTCTTCGACGAGGAGATCGAGCGCGAGTTGAAGCGTGAGACCGACTTCATGTTCGTTAACGCTGTACGCAACTATGTTGTTGAGAAGGCTAACTTGCAGATGCCTGAGGAGTTCCTCAAGCGTTGGTTGTATGTCATCAACGAGGGTAAGTTCTCACGCGAGGAGATCGAGAAGGACTTCGCTCCATTCCTCAAGATGTTCACATGGAACTACTTGCAGAAGCACTTCATCACCGAGGGTGAGTTGAAGGTATCTCAGGAGGAGGCTAAGGCTGAGGCTATGTCATTCGCTCAGATGCAGTTCGCTCAGTACGGTATGCCATCTGCACCAGCTGATATGCTTGAGAACTTCGCTAAGCAGATCATGGATAACAAGGAGCAGTTGCAGAAGATCTACGAGAAGCTCTATGAGGAGAAGGTTGTAGAGTATATCCGTGGTAAGGTGAAGGTGACCGAGAAGGCAGTATCTGCTGACGAGTTCGCTAACATCGCTAAGGAGTTGGCATAATCGCCTAAACATACCTTACAATAAGATGGGCTGTCTCTATGGCAGCCCTTTTTTGAAACAACACATACCAAATACCACTATTTAGTATGAACGAATTTGATAAGTATGCCCGCCTACACTGTGGCATCAACTCAATGACCCTACGCGACTTCCGTGCCGAGATAAGCAACTATGTCTCTCCAACAATCATCGAGGAGCGTCACCTCAATGTTGCTGCCATGGATGTCTTCTCGCGCCTTATGATGGACCGCATCATCTTCCTTGGTGCGCCTATCTACGACGAGGCGGCAAACATCATCCAGGCGCAGTTGCTCTTCTTGCAGTCGGTTGATGCAGATAAGGATATACAGCTATATATCAACTCGCCAGGTGGCTCAGTATCTGCGGGCTTGGGTATCTACGACACTATGCAGCTTGTGTCGTGCGACGTGGCGACCATCTGTACAGGCATGGCGGCATCTATGGGTGCTGTGTTGCTCACTGCGGGTGCTGCGGGCAAGCGCTCTGCATTGCCACACTCACGAGTGATGATTCATCAGCCATTGGGTGGTGTGCAGGGACAGGCATCGGATATCGAGATTACCGCACGCGAGATTGCCAAGACCAAGCGTGAGCTCTACGAGATACTATCGGCACACTCGGGCAAGAGCATAGAGGCTATAGAGCGTGATGCAGACCGCGACTATTGGCTTACAGCTGCCGAGGCTGCAGAATACGGCCTCATAGATAAGGTTATCGGTCAACGTAAGTAGTATATAATATGACACAAAAGAGACATAAGGGTGCTGAAAACAAGGGTGGCAGATGCTCCTTCTGTGGCGCTACCGAGGCGGAGGCTAAGTTGATGTTCAACGGTGTCGACGGCTCGATGATATGTAGCACCTGCATAGAGCATGGCTATAACCTCCTTGTGGAGCACGACATCGTTGCGGGCGATAAGAAGCGTGGTGGCAAGAGTCAGTTTAAGCCCCTCACTAAGGAGGATCTTATACGTCCCGACCGTATCAAGCACTTCCTCGATGACTATGTCATTGGCCAGGATACGGCAAAGAGATATATGTCGGTGGCGGTGTATAACCACTATAAGAGACTTCTTGCCAAGGGTAAGACCGAGGATGTTGAGTTGGATAAGTCTAACATCATCCTTGTAGGCCCTACCGGTACCGGTAAGACACTCATGGCGCGCACCATAGCCAAATTGCTACATGTCCCATTCTCTATTGTCGATGCTACGGCACTCACACAGGCGGGATATGTGGGTGAGGATGTGGAGAGTATCCTCTCGCGCCTCTTGCAGGCTGCCGATTACGATGTTGCAGCTGCTGAGCGTGGTATCATCTTCATCGATGAGATTGATAAGATTGCGCGCAAGGGTGACAACCCATCTATCACCCGCGATGTGTCGGGTGAGGGTGTGCAGCAGGCACTGCTCAAGATCTTGGAGGGAACGGTTGTCAACGTTCCACCTCAGGGTGGTCGTAAGCACCCCGACCAGAAGTATATACAGGTGAACACCTCGAATATACTCTTCATCTGTGGTGGCGCATTCGATGGCATCGAGAAGAAGATTGCCCAGCGCCTGAATACCAATGCCATAGGCTACGGCTCGGAGCTTTCGCGCCGCATCGACGAGAAGAACATAATGAACTATATTCTTCCTCAGGACCTACGCTCGTTTGGTCTTATCCCCGAGCTTATAGGTCGTCTTCCGGTGCTCACATATATGGAGCCATTGGAGAGGGAGGCGTTGCGCTCGATACTCACCGAGCCTAAGAATTCGATCATACGTCAGTATGAGACACTTATGGCTCTCGACGATATTAAGTTGTCGTTCGACGACGAGGTGTTGGACTATATCGTTGATAAGGCTTTGGAATACAAGCTTGGTGCTCGTGGTTTAAGGTCTATCTGCGAGGCTATAATGATGGATGTTATGTTTGACATGCCTACCACCGAGGATAAGGAGTGTCGCATAACCCTCGACTTCGCGCGTTCGAAGGTTGACCGCATGATATAGACTTCAAAGTATAAAAGTTAAGGGGCGTCCAATCGGACACCCCTTAATTTTTATTGTTCTACAATGCTCTATTTCACAGCCTTAACCTTGTAGCCCTCCCTCTTTAATAAGGCTACAACGCCATCCTTGCCTATGAGGTGTGCCGCGCCAACAACAAATAGTGTAGGGCCCTCGTTCATTATTGCGGGCATCTGTGCCACCCAGTTGCGATTGCGGTTGGTGCATGCTCGTGCCCACTCCTCCGATGCCTCAAGAGAGCCATTCATCTCGGCTGTTATGCACTTGGTTATAGCCTTTATATCCTGCGCAAAGTAGGCGTCGGCGAGAGCCTTCATCGCCTCATGCGATGCTTCGGCATTGTCAACAATCTCCATCAGTGCCTCTATCTCCTCCTCGATAGTAGAGCTGCCAAAGAGCACCTCCATCTGAAACTCAACGCTCTCAAGGCCCAGCACTCGCTTGCCGCTCTTTAATGCCTCCTCCTGGAAGTAGCTATCTATGAGCTTCGTAGGATTGAAACCGGGTGTTGCCTTCATATATACAGCCATCTCAAGGCTTGTCGCAAGTGCCGATGGGCGATAGCGCCCCATAAGGTTCTTGCACATTGGATTGTTGAAGTCCATGCCCAATGTCTGCTTCATATAGTCATTAAGGCGCGCAAGCTGCTCCTCGCTTAGCAGGTCGGTGATATACTGACCTTCGGGGAGCATCATAGCTTCGGTGAGTGATGTGTTAGCTCCGCCAGCAAGATCCTTCATGTCGAGCTCGCCACATACGGCATCAACACTCTGAAGAGCCTCGTTAGCCCCCTTAATCTCATCAGCAAAGCTCGCTGGTGCAAGGTGGTAGGTGCCAATGATATATGACTCCTTCTTAAGACCGTTTCCCGATATTTTGTATAGCAGCTGTGCCTGTGCTCCACCTACGAATAGGAGTGATAGCAGCGTTAGTGCGACAAACTTTTTCATGATAGTTGTTCCTATTTTGTTCTTACAAAGCGCAGAGAGTGAGGCGTTGTCTGCTTGATAATTATACGCTCGTCGAAGGCGGCATAGCGACGATATAGCTCATCGTTATAGTAGCGTATGGTTACAAGCTCCATATCCTCCATCTTCTCCACGTCGAAGCCCTCGGCGTTAAGCTCATGGATAGCGTCGTCGATATGCCATGAGGCATCAACATCGACATATAGGTTGACTGCCGAGTTGTGCACGAGGTTGATCTTTATGCGGTGGCTATCGAAGGTGGTGAATACCTTGGCAAAGCGCTCCTCGAGGACAAACGAGAGGTCGCGTGAGTGCAATTTGAGGAGCACCTGGTTGCTCTTTTGTATGAGTATAGGCTCGTAGACGCGCTCCACATCACCCGTGATCACCGAACCTGGGGCATGCTTATCACCAAAGGGACGAACATAGAGCGGTATGTTCTTCTGCTGCAATGGCTTGATGGTCTTGGGGTGTATGATCTGTGCGCCACTATAGGCCATCTCGATGGTATCCATGTAGTTAAGTCGCTCTATCTTGTGTGCGTCGGGGAATATCTTTGGGTCGGCATTGAGGATGCCGTCCACGTCCTTCCATACGCTCATTGACTCAGCGTCGAGCACGTTAGCGACGATGGCTGCAGAGTAGTCGGAGCCCTCACGACCGAGAGTTGTTGTTGTGCCGTCGGGAGCACCGCCAATAAAGCCCTGTCCCACGAACACCGACACCTCGCTGCCCGCAATCTCGCGCTTTAGGCGTACCTCGGTAGCCTCCATGTTGACGTTGGCATCCTTGTGTCGCTGCTCGGTGAGGAAGGCGCGACGCATATCTATCCACTTGTTGGCAACGCCATGGGCGTTGAGGTAGTTCGAGATGATGGTTGTAGATACGAGCTCACCAAAAGCAACAATAGTATCGTACCATAGCTCGGCATCTGAGGGGCGATAGATGGTGTTGCGCACTGTGTTGCGTAGCTGCTGGAAGAGTATGTTCATCTGGTTGATTGTCACATCAGCACCCATAAGCTCATCGAGGATAGCGCGGTGGTAGGCATAAGATGCGTCTATACGCTCCATGGCCAAAGCCTCGTCGCCCTGCTGCATTGCGGCAAAGACACCCTCAAGGGCATTTGTTGTCTTGCCCATGGCTGATACTATAATGAAGAGGTCGCTCTCGTCTGCTACGATATCCAAAAGGTTTCTCACACCGGCGGCATCCTTAACCGATGCACCGCCAAATTTATATACTTTCATAGTTATTGTCGTTTGTTACTACAAAGATATAAAAAAATGGTGATAATATACTCCCGCGAAAAAAAAAGTCTGCCCCAAAGGAGCAGACTTAAAGTATAGCTATCGTTGATGATTAGCCAATCAAAGCCTCGTAAGCAGCTGCATCGAGCAAAGCCTCAACCTCAGCTGGGTTAGACATCTTAATCTTAACCAACCAACCCTCACCATATGGATCCTTGTTTACGAGTGAAGAGTCTGCCTCAACAGCCTCGTTGAACTCGATAACCTCACCACTTACTGGAGAGAAAGCGTCAGATACGGTCTTAACAGCCTCGATAGAGCCGAATACCTCGTTAGCCTCGATGGTCTCACCTACAGTAGGAACGTCAACAAAGACGATATCACCAAGCTGTGACTGAGCATAATCGGTAATGCCGATAACGGCAACATCACCCTCTACACGGCACCACTCGTGGTCGTTAGAGTACTTCAAATTAGCAGGTACATTAGCCATAATTCAAGTAGTATTAAATTGTTGTTTATAGTTTCGTTTCTTCGTTAAGAGACTTTTGCAACCACAAATATATATTTTTTTTGTGGTAATGAAAAATTTTAGAGCACTTTTTTCTTGCGTAACACAAACTCAACCTCCTTGAAGGCGTACTCACGAATTATGCCATCCTCATGTTCGAGGCGTAGCTCTCCCGAGGCGCGCACGCCGCGTAGCGTAGCTCTGAAGTGCTCTCCCGTGGGGTAGGCATAGGTGTGCTCCTCGTCGAGGTGGTACATCTGCTCCCTATATCGTTGCTCCACATAACTCTTCTCGCCACTGCGTAGATGTTCGAACCACTCGTGGAGATGTGTCATGAGTCTCTCGATGACCTCCTTGCGGTCGAAACGTATACCACGCTCAAGTGCCATGGATGTGGGATTGGGGATATCGGTTGGGAACTCGCGCTGGTTGACATTTATTCCCATGCCAACTATCGTGCGGCTTAGTTTATCGCCCATTAGCGAGTGCTCTATGAGTATGCCAACGAGCTTATTATCACCTACATATATATCGTTTGTCCACTTTATGCGACACTCTATGCCGTAGTCGCGCATGGTGTCTACGAGTGCCAAAGCTGCAATCTCCGAGAGGAGAAACTGCTCGACTATGGGTAGAAACGTAGGTTCGAGGACCACTGAGAGTGTTATGTTCTCACCCTCGCTACTATGCCATGTGTGCCCCCTCTGTCCGCGTCCTGCTGTCTGGTACTCTGCCCATACAACATCCATATGTCGTAGCTCCTCGCTGCGTGCATCGTCGTTGGTGGAGGCCGTTTGCTCTTTGTAGTGTATCATTCTTATGCTCGATTTATCTCCCAAAGATAGAAAATAATTGGTAATTACTAATTATTTTTTCGTATCTTTGTGCGATATACGTAATATAAATAGTGTAATATATGCAGCTAAGAGATCTTATCATAGCACTCCTCCTCTCGAGCACCATTGTGGCATGCGGTGGTGAGCAGAAGAGCTCCAACACCAAGAGTGCCAAGTCGCAGAGCGAGCAAAAGGCGACATCATCGGAGACATCCTCTAAAACAGATGATGTTGTAATCCCCAAGTACTACAACTATCGAGTTGTTGCTGAGTATCCACACTCTACATCGAGCTATACCCAGGGCTTGGAGTTTGTCGATGGTGTTATGTGGGAGGGTACAGGTATGCATGGCGAGTCGCAGCTCCAGCAGATAGATCTTACCACAGGTAATGTTAAGAGCATACATAAACTCGATGATACCCACTTTGGTGAGGGCATTACCCACTTCCAGGATAGAATATATCAGCTCACATGGGAGGATGGTATCGCCTACATCTACGATAGCAATGGTAAGCTGTTGAAGAACATCACCTACAAGGGCGAGGGCTGGGGCATAACCACCGATGGCCAGAAATTGTATATGTCGGATGGTGGAACCAATATCTATGTCGTCGACCCCGAGACTTTGGTTAAGACGTCAATCATTAATGTAAAGTATGGCCGACGCTCACAGCCTATGATCAACGAGTTGGAGTGGATTGATGGCAAGATATGGGCAAACATCTACCTCGAAAATAAGATTATCATCATCGATCCCTCGACAGGTTTTGTTGAGGCATATCTCGACCTACGCTCGCTCAACGACTCTCAGCATGGCAACAATATGGCTGACGTGCTAAATGGCATTGCCTATGATGCAGCCACAGGTCGTATCTTCGTTACGGGCAAGCGCTGGAGTAAGCTATTCGAGATTGAGGTTATAAAGTAAATTGTGATTATGAACAACATAGAACAACGTTTAAGAGAGCTCCTCGAGCGACATATCATCGTCAAGGATTCGGCAATAGGTACCAACCTCATCGGCTCACGCCGCGATATCTTGCCCGATATGCTAACTGTTGATGACCCGGCAAAGGTCGTCTCGCTATATGAGGCCTCAATAAAGGCTGGTGCTACCATCCTTACCTCCAACACCTTCCTCTCGGACCCTCTATCGTTGGCTTCATGCCACATAGATACCCCCTGCGAGGTGATTGTTGAGGCTGCGATGAGTGCTATGAAGGAGGCGCGCGAGAGGTGCGGTAAGGAGGTATTCCTTGCTGGCTCCATAGGTCCATCTACACGCAACATCACTCTGGCCATCGACCTTACGGAGGATGAGCTGCGCGATTCATACCGCACACTTATCGAGGCACTACATCGTCATGGTGTCGAGATATTTCTCATTGAGAGTATCACCGATGTGCGTAATGCCGAGATAGCTGCTGAGCTATGCCGCGAGATAGCTCCCGAGACGCCGATAATCTTCTCTGCTACGTTGTCGAAGATTGGTGGCTTGTTGAGCTCTGGTCGCTCGGTGGAGAAGTTTGTGGAGGATGTGTCGAAGTTTGCCCCTTTTGCCATTGGCTTTAACTGCTCGCATGGCGTGAAGGGTATGGTCGATAACATCGAGCTACTAACTCGCTTCACCACTCTGCCTACCTACTGTGCACCCTCGGCGGGTATCCCCGATGCTAAGGGTCGATACCCCGAGACCGCAAAGAAGCATACCGAGACACTGCGCACGGCTGCCGAGCGAGGCCTACTAAGCATCGTTGGCGGTTGCTGTGGCACTACGCCTGACTATACACGTGGTGTAGCGCAGATGGCTCGCCACTATAAACCACGCAAAGCATAGATTATGAATAGTATAGAGTTACGTCGAGCACTACACCGCCACCCCGAGCTATCGTTCGAGGAGCATGCCACACAGCGCCTTATCATGGATGCTCTCAAAGCTGAGGGCATCGCCTGTCGCCCTATCGCCACCACTGGCGTTATGGCGACTATCGAGGGTCAGCGTGGCAACCTACGTCGTGCTGTAGTGCTTCGTGCCGATATTGACGCACTACCCATCGAGGAGCTTAATGAGGTGGAGTATCGTTCAGAGTGTAAGGGTGTTATGCACGCTTGCGGCCACGATATGCACGCCGCAATACTCTTCGGTGTGCTCACTACGCTAAATCGTGAACGTGACTTTGAGGGTACGCTCATAGGTATCTTCCAGCCTGGTGAGGAGCTTAACCCTGGCGGTGCCATCAAGGTCTTGGAGGAGAGACCTTTCGAGGGCTACGATGTAGCTGCCGTCATAGGCGAGCATGTAGATGCCCGCCTGGAGGTCGGCGAGATAGGCATCTGCCCTGGTCGCTTCATGGCATCTAACGACGAGATACGTATCTACATAAATGGTCGCGGTGGCCATGCCGCACGTCGCCACGAGATTAGCGATACGGTGACAGCCATGGCCGATATGGTGATGCGCACAACGGCGCTCAACACCCCCGATGGCGTTGTATCTATTGGCCGTGTCATTGCCGATGGTGCAACAAATGTCATCCCCGACAATGTTATGGCCGAGGGTACTATGCGTACCTTCTCCGAGGAGCTTCGCGAGCGTATATATACCCACCTACACGGCAATGCCAAGATAGTGTCGGAGAAGTATGGCGTTGAGGTCAAGGTCGATATCAATAGAGGTTATCCATCGGTTGTTAACGATATGTTATTGTCGTATGAGGCTATGATTGTCGCTAGTGATGAGGGTATCACCGTGCGTGAGTTGCAGCCAATGACCACGGCCGAGGATTTCGGCCACTATACCGAGCGCTACCCCTCGCTCTTCTACCGCTTAGGTGTTGGTAAGAGTGCAGGTGGCTCACATACTGCTACCTTCCTCCCAGATGAGGGGGCTATAGCCGTTGGCGAGCGCATGATGCGTCGCATAGCGCTCCACATACTTAATAAGTGATAAAAATGGGAAAGAAGAAGAATAAGAGAGGAAACAACCGCGATGAGCGTGCTTCGTTCATTGTCGATATGTTTCGTGAATTCCCCGACAATAAGTTCTCGCTAAAACATCTTGCTGCCGCCTCGGGAGGCGCCGATAGGGATGGTCGCACCATAACCTTCGCTATTGTACGTCAGCTCATTGAGGAGGGCTTCGTTGAGGAGGTTGCGCGCAGCAAATATAGGCTATCGCGCTCGGCAATGCCCCGCATCGAGGGTGTTGTTGTCACCGCTACGCCTGGTGTGCTCTATGTCCATATCGAGGAGCTTGAGAGCGATATATATGTAGCGCGCCGCAATGGCGGAGGTGCTCTTGAGGGCGATAGGGTGCAGCTTGTTGTTGTGCGTAAATCACGCGACGGCGAGCTTGAGGGTAACATTGTTGCCGTTGTTGAGCGTAGTCGCAAGCCATATATAGGCACTGCGCAGCTGACATCAAACTCCATATTCGTAACTCCCGATAGCCGTCGCCTCGGTGTCGATATATACCTGCCTCGTAAGTCATACCCTAAGGTAGAGGATGGCGATAAGGTCTCGGTACGCATTGTCGACTGGCCCGATGGCGAGCGCCTGCCTCATGGCGAGCTTGTTGAGCGTCTCGGCAAGGCGGGAGAGAACGATACCGAGATGCACGCCATACTCGCAGAGTTCGACCTCCCTTACCACTTCGATAAGGATGTTATACGTGCCGCAGAACGTATCGATGGCGTGATTACCAAGGAGGAGATCGCCAAGCGTCGCGATATGCGTGACCGCACAACCTTTACCATAGATCCTGCCGATGCTAAGGACTTCGACGATGCACTATCGTTGACCAAGCTACAGGAGGGTGTTTGGGAGATTGGTGTACATATTGCCGACGTAACCCACTATGTGACCCCTGGCTCTGTTGTCGATAATGAGGCTGTGGAGCGTGCCACGTCGGTATATCTTGTTGACCGCACCGTGCCAATGCTCCCCGAGCGCCTATGTAACGAACTATGCTCGCTGCGTCCCCACGAGGATAAGCTCTGCTTCTCGGCTGTTTTCACCATGAACGAGAGTGCCGAGATTATCGACGAGTGGTTTGGTCGCACGGTGATACACTCCGATCGTCGCTTCGCTTATGAGGAGGCGCAAGAGGTTATCGAGACAGGCCGTGGCGACTACTCCGAGGAGATATTAACACTCAACCGTCTGGCGCAGGTGTTGCGCGCGGAGCGCTTCAAGCATGGTGCCATAGCCTTTGAGCGCGATGAGGTGCGCTTCAAGCTCGACGAGAAGGGAGCTCCAATAGGTGTCTACACCAAGGTGCAGAAGGAGGCTAATCAGCTTATCGAGGAGTTTATGTTGTTAGCCAATAGACGTGTTGCGGAGTTCTGCGCCCATCGCATTGTCAATGGACGACGTGTTCCTCGTCCTATGGTCTTCCGTGTTCACGACGAACCATCGGAGGATAAACTTACCCGCTTCCGCGACTTTGCCCTGCGCTTTGGCCACTACTTCAAGGCGTCGAAGGGGCGCGCCATAGCCAAGGAGATGAATAAGCTCCTGGGTAGCATTTCGGGTAGTGCCGAGGCTAATGCCATCACCACCCTTGCTGTGCGAAGCATGGCCAAGGCGGTCTACACAACAGATAATATAGGCCACTACGGCTTGGCATTCCCATACTATACGCACTTCACCTCGCCCATACGTCGCTACCCCGATATGATGGTCCACCGTCTGCTTGCCGACTATCTTGACGGTGTTAAGCATGGCGATAAGAAGTACCTCGAGGGACTGGCAGTGCACTCTACCGAGCGAGAGATACTTGCCTCGGAGGCTGAGCGTGCAAGCATAAAGTATAAGATGGCGGAGTTCATGAAGGATCGCATCGGCGAGGAGTTCGATGGGGTAGTGTCGGGCATGACAGAGTGGGGTGTATATGTCGAGCTTAACGACACCCATGTTGAGGGCATGGCCTTCTTGCGCGATATCGACGATGATGACTACTACCGTTTCGACGAGGCGCGCTACGAGATTGTGGGTCGCTCGTCGGGCATACGTCTTACGCTCGGCACACCTGTGCGCATCCGTGTTAAGGGTGTCGATATGAACCGCCGAACACTCGACTTCAAACTATTGTTAAACAGATAGAGCATGAACAACTACAATATAGAGGCTATCTTGGAGAAGGCGTTACAGCGCGAGAACCTTACTCGCGAGGAGGCATATGCTCTCTACGACCACGCCCCACTACATAGGCTTGCCGATGTGGCAGATGCACTACGTCGTCAGAGTGTTGCCGACCCATCGGTGGTCACATGGCAGATAGATCGCAATGTGAATATCACCAATGTGTGTAAGTCGGGTTGTCGCTTCTGCAACTTTCACTGCAAGCCTCATGAGACAGATAAGGCATACATCACCACCATGGCGGAGTATCGCACGAAGATTGATGAGGCGCTTAAGCTTGGTGCCGACCAGCTACTTCTTCAGGGAGGCCTTCATCCACGCCTCGGTATAGAGTTCTACGAGACCCTCTTCCGTCAGCTTAAGAGAGAGTACCCCCAGCTAAAACTAAATGCCTTGGGTGCTCCCGAGGTGGCACACATCGCCGCCGTGAGCAACATAACCACCCTTGAGACCCTCAAGCGTCTTCAGGCTGCGGGCTTGGACTCGTTGCCAGGTGCTGGTGCCGAGATTTTGTCGGAGGATGTTCGCAAACGCATATCGCCCGCCAAGCCTACGGCGCGTGAGTGGGTTATGGTGATGCACGAGGCACACCAGCTCGATATTCCAACAACGGCAACGATGATGTATGGTCATGTGGAGACTCCCCACCAGCGTGTCGACCACCTCATCACCATCCGAGACCTTCAGGCGCATAAGCCCGAGGGGTCACGCGGCTTTACGGCCTTCATACCCTGGGTCTTCTGCCCTAAGGGTACGGTGCTCGAGCGCGAGGGTATAGCACCGCGCTTTTCGGCAACGGAGTATATCCGTATTATTGCCCTTAGTCGCATCATACTCAACAATATAACAAACATCCAGGCGTCGTGGCTGACCGTAGGTAAGGAGGTTGCCGAGATAGCTCTTAAGAGTGGAGCTAACGACATGGGCTCGATAATGATCGAGGAGAATGTAGTATCGTCGGCAGGTGCCACAACACGCTTCGATAGGGAGGCTATGCAGGCTACTATACGTCGTGCAGGTTTCACCCCTCGACTACGCGATCAGCAGTATAACTACCGAGAGCTTTAGTGTGGTTGAGAGTAATACTTTGTGATTTTACAATTTTTTTGTATCTTTGCCACGATAAGTAACACACTTGATGAGAATTAAGAGTCAATACAAGGTGCGTGAGATGGCTGGCGAATATGTCGTCATCATGCAGGGGGAGCTGGGAAGCAACCTCACAAAGATAATATCGTTGAACGAGAGTGCACACTATTTATGGCGTGCTATCGAGGGCAAGGAGTTTACCGAGGCAACAATCTCCCGTCTGCTTGCCGAGGAGTATGGCATCGACGACGAGGTTGCCGAGCGCGATGCGCAACGCTGGATTAACCATCTCGAGGAGTGTGGCCTATTGGAGGCTTAGAGTAGGAGAAGATATGAAGCGAATGAGATTGATATATGCGATGCTGCTGGCGGTGATTTATATCACAGCTACCTCGCTATCATCCATATCTCTGCTTACATGCCATCACCACCATCACAACCACAATCATCATCATGCCAATACTTGTGATAAGGAGTGTTGTCATGACCATGTGGCAATCAGCGATATATGCTGTGACCACGACCACCCTATATTGGGTGAGCATCACACCGACTATATTGTAAGCACCGAGCGTAGCGTTCTTGCTTCGTCGAAGGTGTTGTCCCTAATGTTGTCGCCCGCGCTCCTTGGTGAGCCATTTAGCCATCAGGTGTGGTACGACAGCCCAATCATCTCCCAATATCCTGGCGATGAAGCCGTGCCGCTGTTGGCGGCTATACATCGGAGCGAGTCTCTGCGTGCTCCTCCCGCTTTGGTCTAAGGTGGTGTGCACTGTTGTGCATACCCCATGTAGCCTATATAGGTGCAACTGCGGTTGCATAATGTTTCATTAAGACCAAACATATCAAAATGAGAAAATCAATATTTATTACTCTTGTTGCGCTACTTGCTATCCCCGTGATGGCTATGGCGCAGCGTACGGTGACAGGTAAGGTTGTTGATGCCGATACAGAGTCACCCCTTATTGGCGCGTCGCTCTATTGGAAGAACACTACCGCGGGTGCTACATCTACTGCCAATGGCGCCTTCTCCATTAAGCGTGTTAGTGGCTTCGATACTCTTGTTGTTGAGTACCTCGGCTATGAGGCTGTGGAGCAAGATATGAGCGATAAGAGTGTCAACGATATAACCATCGCATTGAAACCCTCTGCCGTAGGTATCGATGGCGTTGTCATCGAGGGTATGCAGCGCGGTAACTTCGCAAAGTCGGATGGTATCACACGCCAGGAGCAGATATCGTTTGCGGGCCTCTGTAAGATGGCTTGTTGCTCGCTTGCCGAGTCGTTCGAGAACTCAGCATCCGTGACGGTAGGCTATAGCGATGCTATCTCTGGCGCACGACAGATCAAGATGCTCGGCCTTGCAGGTACATATACTCAGATTTTGGATGAGAACCGCCCTATCATGCAGGGCGCTGGTGCAGCTTATGGCCTTAGCTATACTCCTGGTATGTGGCTCAACTCTATCCAGGTATCTAAAGGTGTGGCATCCGTAACAGCAGGTCACGAGGCTATCACAGGTCAGATTAACCTCGAGCACCGCAAGCCTACCGACGATGAGCGATTGTTCCTTAACTTGTACTTCGACTCGGAGCTTCGTCCCGAGATTAACCTATCGTCGGCAATACCTCTCAAGGAGGATAAGAGTCTCTCTACGGTCATCATGCTTCACGGCTCTATGCACCCAATGTCGCATGACGACAATGGTGACTCATTCGTGGATATGCCTAAGTCTCACCAGATAAACATAGCTAATAAGTGGCTATGGCAGACCCCTGAGGGCATTCAGCTACGTTGGGGTTGGAAGTATCTGCAGGAGAACCGCCTTGGTGGTCAGCATGGCTATAAGAAGGATATGTTCGAGCAGATGATAAACGACCCCTTGAATAACCTCTATGGCTCGAATATCCACAATCAGAATATCAACGCCTATGTGAAGCTCGGTCTACCTATCGGTCCTGAGCGCACCTTCACTGGCAATCCTGAGGACGCTGTGCAGAATAACTTCGCGATGATTCTCGACTATGACAACTACCTCACCGACTCATATTTCGGTCTCAATACCGTAGATGTTGTGGAGAATGCCTTCCGCTTCAATGCCACCTATGCCCACTATTTCACTGAGCGCTCATCACTCAATGCTGGTGCCTCGGCGTATGTGCGTATGATGAATAACAACTATGTTCAGAAGGCGGTTGATGCTGCTGGCACAATCTCGCAGCCTTGGGACTTTACAGGTAAGTCGATGCTCGTGGAGCCAGGTATCTTTGCTGAGTATACCTATAATATTAAGGAGAAGTTCTCGTTGGTAGTTGGTCTACGTGGCGACTACTCGATGGTAAATGGTGACTACTACTATGATGCTAATCCTGAGATATTGTTGACACCACGTTCTCATATCAAGTGGAGCATCACTCCACGCACCACACTCCGTGCTTCAGCCGGTATGGGCTACCGTCGTCAGAACCTCGTTACAGATAATATTTGGATGATGACCACATCACGCAATATTATTGACAACGTATCGGACGACATGGAGCGAGCAGCAACCTTTGGTGGTAGCCTTGCGCAGACCTTCCGTCTTGCAAACGACGATCAGGCGACAATCAGCTTCGACTACTTCCGCACTCAGTTCTTCAATACCATGGTCTTCGACCAGGAGACAGCGGATAATACCATACTTATATATAATAGTAATGGTAGGTCGTTCACCGATAACTATCAGGTGGACTTTAACTGGACACCTTTCAAGGGCTTTGATCTCTTTGCTACATTCCGCTACACCAATGCGAAGATGACCATCGAGCGTGACGGCGAGAACTACCTTGTGGAGCGTCCTCTAACATCGCGCTACAAGGGTCTTATCAACATCCAGTATGCCGTACGTCGCTGGGTATTCGATGTCACAGCACAGCTCAATGGCCCTATGCGTCTGCCTGAGCTTGATGGCGACATTGCAAAGGCACAGACAAACCCAGAGTTGTCTCCTGTATACCCAATGTTCTTTGCGCAGGTGAGCTACAAGATTAGTAACCTTACAATATATGCCGGTTGCGAGAATATAGGCAACTATAAGCAGCCACACCCTATTGTTGGTGGTGAGACACCTTATGCTCCAGGCTTCAACTCCTCAATGGTGTGGGGCCCACTTACAGGTATCAAGGGTTATGTAGGTATTCGCCTTAACATATACTAATAGATTGACAACGACGTTATATAAATAGATAAACAACTAAAATTAAACGAATAAGATTATGAAGAAGATTCTTTTGATGTGCCTTGTAGCACTCCTCGGCGTTGGTGCTGCTAATGCTCAGAAGCCTAAGAAGGGCGAGAAGAAGAGTGTAACTGTTGAGTTTATGACATCGCTCGACTGCGAGGGTTGCGCAAAGAAGATTAACGAGACACTACCTTATGAGAAGGGTGTGCGCGACGTTAAGATTGATGTTCCAACCAAGGTCGTAACAGTTACATATGACCCAACAAAGACCAACAACGAGGCTATCATCAAGGCTTTTGCAAAGGTTAAGATTGATGCATCGGTTAAGGAGGGTTGCACTGATGGCTGCTGTGGTCATAGCCATGAGGCCATAAAGCAGGAGTGTAGAGGTATGTGCTGTGATGGCGACCACAACCACAACCACGAGGCTAAGAAGGAGGAGTGCAAGGATGAGTGCTGCTCTGGTCACGATCATGGTCACGACCACGACCATGGCCACAACCACAACCACGCTCATAAGCACTAATAGGTGACCTATAATCGGTGAGCCTGTCCAATTATATTGGGCAGGCTCATCTATTTATATATGGTATGCTTATGGTTGTGGTTGTGGTTGATGACTAATACTCGTTGAGGACCTCATCGAATATAATCTGATCGGCTAATATTAGACCGCTTCGATAGGTATGGATCTCTTCATCAATCTGTTCGGCCTTAACCCAGTTATCTTGAAGCACAGCGTAGCCATAGCGTCGTGAGAACTCCTCTGCCTTACTTCTCACCTCCCAGTCGGGCTTGTCTGTAGGAACAGCTGTAGGGGAAAAGTTGAAGTCCTTCTTCTCCTCGAACATATCGCAGCTTGTGAAGGCAACAGTGGTAAATGCAGCGACCGATAGAAACATAACAATCTTTTTCATAGCTCTAAAATTTTTATATTATTAATAATTATTCTCCTTGTTAGGTGTTTGTGTTGTTTTCGTTGTTTATACATATAGAGCATGATGGGCGCTGATATCTATCACTTGTTGCAAAAAAAAATATTTTGGGACTATAATATATATAGAATAGACCCCAAAAGTCTTTATCGAACTTTTGGGGTCTATTTAACTTATTGTCCTACGAGAGAAGACTACCTATATGTGATCTCGTATGTTGTTACGCGTATAGTGACATTATTATACTCGACAATCTCCACGGCGTTGTTATGCTCGTCGTAGCGATATTCATAGCGAATATCCTTATCTACATTGCCCTCAAAGTTGTAGCCCTTGATAGAGGTAAGATTGTTATGCTCATCGTAGGTATAGTATGTCATGCTGCTATTAGCCTCATCCATGATGTAACGCATAGAGATGACATTGTCGTTGTCATCATACTCCATCTCCATGGTGCATAGGTCGAAAAACTCCATGTAGTCGGTGCGCGAAATAACCCTACCCTTATCGTCATATGTGAAGTTCTTGCCCATGGCTGGCATCTCGCGCGAGTTGCTGTGTGAAGAGATTAGCTGACCCTTATCGTCGTACTGATAATATGTCGTAATGTAGCCCATCATTGGGTCGTCATCAGACCTGCTGATAAGCTGGTTCTTATCATCATACTCAAACAGACTCTGTGAGGATACCTCATCAGAGTAGTAGCTTGTGAGGGAGAGAACCTTGCCAGCATCGTTATAGCTATACTCATCGTAGCTCTTCTTGTTGCCCTGATCGTCGTAGCTTGTTACGCACATTAGCAACTCCCCCTCATAGCGATACTCATAGATGTGGTTATCGATTATCCTCTTTATGACATTGCCACTGTCATCGAAGATATATGTCGTGTACCTCTTCTCTTCGTCGGTTATCAGTGTTTCACCCTCCATTGTGGCATCGTACTCTCGGACGATGACCTGCGCGATGTCGCCATGGAGAGTCATACGATTATCCCAGTTCTGGCGTTTTGGGGACTCGGCATGTAGCGCACATGGTATAAGCGCCATAAGCATAAGTAAAAGTGTGCATCTTTTCATAGTAGTATGTTTTAAGGTTGTTACTTACTCTTGTAGCTGAAACTCCTTACCCATAAACCAGCGGGGTAGGTTGCAACCTATGTAGTTGCCCACAACCGACCAGAACCATGCGAGGAGCATCCACATGGCGAAATCGCCATTTAGGATTGCCACCCAATAGTAGAAAGCGTCGGCAATGCAGTGGGGAAGACCACACATGATGAATACGGGAACGCCATAGAGTAGCGGTAGGTAGTTGCCCTTGCGTGAACCATATAGTGCGAGGGTGACGATAACCCCCGTGCCTATAGATGTAGCAAGGATACCATGCCACGATGCTGCCTCGCGTGCCGCCATAATGGTGCTGAGTGTCGACAGCGAGCCCTCGTTCATGGTGTAGTAACCTATATAGGCAGTGATAAGGCAGCCCACAGCGTTGCCCACAACCATAGGTAGTAGTTGCAACGACTCCTTGTAGGGGAGATATCCCGCCTTGCCAGTGAAGAGTAGAGCCTTGCATAGTGTTACCGACATAAGACCAAAGGCGAAGAGTATGGCGCCGCCCAAGCCGCCGACGTGCAGAAATACAAGACCCGCAATGCCGATAAGCAATCCGGCAAATATTGACATTGATGCAAAGTGTCGCATATTAAGATAGTAAGAGCCTGTCTAACATTGTTGTTGAACAGGCTCTTGGCTTATAATTACATTACGATGTTAATAATCTTACCCTTGACAACGATAATCTTCTTCGGCTGCTTGCCCTCGAGCCACTTCTGTGCTCCCTCCGTGGTGACGATATGCTTGATGATATCATCCTGTGAAAGGTCGAGCGCATACTCCTGCTTGAAGCGCAACTTGCCGTTGATCATCACTGGATACTCGAATGAGTTCTCCACCAAGTATTCAGCCTTGAACTCTGGGTATGCAGCGTCGCACACTGTTGTTGTGTGACCCAAGGTGTGCCATAGCTCCTCGGCGATATGTGGTGCGAAAGGTGCGATGAGGGCTGTTAGAGGCTCCAATATCTCACGCTTTGAGCAGTCACCAAGCTCGTTGAGACATATCATAAATGCGGCAACCGAGGTGTTGAACGAGAAGTTCTCAATATCCTCCGATACCTTCTTGATGGTCTTATGTAGGCTCTTAAGTTCGGCAGGTGTAGCCTTCTCGTCGTTGACGAGAAGAACGCCATCGCGAGAGTAGAACTTAGACCATAGGCGGCGCAAGAACTTGTGTACACCGTCGATACCGTTGGTATCCCATGGCTTAGACTGCTCCAATGGGCCGAGGAACATCTCGTACATACGAAGTGTATCGGCACCATACGCCTCGACGATATAGTCGGGATTTACGACGTTGAACATCGACTTCGACATCTTCTCGATGGCCCAGCCACATACATACTTGTCGCCCTCCAAGATGAACTCTGCATCGTTGAACTCAGGACGCCATGCACGGAAGGCATCGAGGTCGAGAACGTCGTTCTTAACGATGTTTACATCGACGTGAATCTCCTGTGTCTGATACTGATCCTTGAGACCGAGTGATACGAACTTGTTGGTGCCTACAACGCGATATACGAAGTTTGAGCGGCCCTGAATCATACCCTGGTTCACGAGCTTCTTGAATGGCTCCGACTCGCAAACATAGCCCAAGTCGTAGAGGAACATATTCCAGAAGCGTGAGTACATGAGGTGACCTGTGGCGTGCTCGATACCACCAACATAGAGGTCTACATTACGCCAGTAGTCGTTGGCCTCCTTGCCCACAAGCGCCTTGTCGTTGCGTGGGTCCATATATCGTAGGTAGTATGCCGAAGAGCCTGCGAAGCCTGGCATTGTCGATAGCTCGAATGGATGACCCTCCTCGGTGCACCAGCCATCAACGCGTGCCAATGGTGGCTCACCCTCAGCCGTAGGACCGAAGTTCTGGATAGGTGGCAACTCCAAAGGTAGCTGCTCGTCGCTTAGACGGCATGCAACCTCGCCCTTATAGTAGATAGGGAATGGCTCGCCCCAGTAACGCTGACGTGAGAAGATAGCATCGCGCAAGCGGTAGTTGATGAGCTTCTTACCCAAGCCACGGCGCTCAACCTCCTCGAACATGAAGTGGATAGCCTCCTTTACATCCATGCCATTGATAAGCTCTGAGTTGATGACCTTGCCCTCTTTAGCATCGTATGACTCAACCTCGAGGTTACCACCCTCAACAACAGGGATGATCTCAAGGCCGAAGTGGCGTGCAAAGGCATAGTCGCGTGAGTCGTGCGCAGGAACTGCCATGATAGCACCTGTTCCGTATGTTGCAAGTACGTAGTCCGATACGTAAATAGGTATCTCACGGCCTGTGAATGGGTTGATGGCATAGGCGCCAGTCTTAACACCGCTAACACGCTTAGTGTCGGCAATGCGCTCACGCTCCGAACGGCGCTTTGTCTCGGCGATATAAGCCTCCACTGCCTCGCGGTTATCCTCGGTGGTAAGCTCAGCCACCCACTTATGCTCTGGCGCGATAACCATGAAGGTTACGCCATAGATAGTGTCGGGACGTGTGGTGAAGATCTCCAACTTCTTGTCCGAGCCAGCCACGTCGAAGAATACCTGAGCACCCACCGAGCGACCGATCCAGTTGCGCTGGATATCCTTCAAGGCGTCGCTCCACTCCAATGTCTCAAGACCGTCCAACATACGCTGTGCATAGGCTGTGACACGCAACGACCACTGCTTCATGCGCTTCTGCTCTACGGGGTGACCACCACGCACCGAGAGACCCTCCTTAACCTCGTCGTTGGCGAGCACTGTGCCCAATGCAGGACACCAGTTGACCATTGTGTCGGCACGGAAGGCGAGACGATAGTTCTGCAATACCTGCTCGCGCTCCTCCTCGCTCATTGCGCACCACTCGGCAGCGGTGAAGTTGAGGGCTGCGCTCTGTGCTGCATCCAAGCCCTCAGTACCATTAGCCTCGAAGTAGGCTACAAGGGTGTCGATATGCTCAGCCTTCTGGCTCTTGTTGTTATACCAGTGGTCGAACATCTTGAGGAATGCCCACTGTGTCCAGTGATAGTACTCAGCGTCGCAGGTGCGCACCTCGCGCGACCAGTCATACGAGAAGCCGATCTTATCGAGCTGTGAGCGGTAGCGGTTGATGTTCTCCTCGGTTGTTACTGCAGGGTGCTGACCTGTCTGAATGGCATACTGCTCTGCGGGAAGACCGAAAGCGTCGTAGCCCATAGGGTGGAGGACATTGAAGCCCTTCTGTCGCTTATAGCGCGAGTAGATGTCCGATGCAATATATCCGAGGGGGTGTCCCACATGTAGGCCCGCTCCTGATGGATAGGGGAACATGTCGAGAACATAGAACTTTGGGCGTGAGGGGTCTACATCCACACGGTAGGTGCCATCCTCCTGCCACTTCTCCTGCCACTTCTGCTCAATGGCTTTGAAATTATACTCCATAGTAGTCTGTATTTTATTTTATTAATTTTTCGTTGCTAATTGTCGTCATCATCCCAGTCATCCTCCTCCATGTAGAAACCATCCATAAGCGCATCGATATCTCGACGCTCCTTCTTTGTAGGACGTCCTGTGCCTCGGTCGCGGAAGACGAAGATTGTCTCGTGGGGCACGTTGAGCTTATCGAGCTCCTCCTGCGGTGTGCAGTTGAGACAGTACATAGGCACGTTCTTGGCTGGCTGGCGGCTCGATACAAGGTCGAGTACCTTATAGCTATATGTCACACGCTCGCGGCGTACCGAGATGTGGTCACCAACCTTCACCTCGCGCGAGGGCTTGGCATAGGCGTCGTTTACCAACACGCGGTTTTGGCGTATGGCATCTGCAGCGTCGCTGCGTGTCTTGAAGATACGCACCGCCCACAGATATTTATCTAATCTAATCTCACTCATCGTCGTTGTTATCGTCTTTTTTCACCTTCGTAGCGCTGCTCTTGCGGCTCACGCTGAGTATCATGCCGAGGGCGATGGTTGTAAAGAGCAGGGATGAGCCACCTCGCGATATTAGTGGTAGCGTCTGTCCTGTCTCGGGGATGAGGTTTACCTGCACGAGAATATGTAGTAGGGCTTGGCATGTTATCAGTAGACCCAAACCTAAGGTCATCATGCCGGGGAAGACCGTCGAGCACCCTCTAAATATCTCTATCGAGCGAAAGAAGATCCACAGATATAGGAACATCAGTATGAGGGCGATTATCAATCCATACTCCGAGATGAAGAACGAGTAGGCGTAGTCGCTCTCGGGGTGGATAACCACAGCGCGTGCAGTACTCTGTCCTGCGCCCTCGCCAATGAGGCCTCCGTCGTGTATGGCAATCATGGCACGCTGAGTATCCGATAGCTCATACATAGACTCCACCGTACCCTCGCCACTCCACTCTTCGAGCCAAACAGAGAAGCGTCCACCTGCCGTATCTCCACGGCCGATGCCTATGGCCGAGAGAAGCGTAAGGCCTATGATGCCTACAGCGCCCATCACCGCGATAAACTTAAGTATCTCCCTGATGCGTACACGCCCGATGAAGAGCATGATGACCGAGGTTAGGAAGATTAGTACTGCCGAGGAGGTGTGTGCGGGTAGAATTACGCCACACGACAAAATCACGGGGCCGAGCAGTGGGCGCGTATTCTCTTTGAGAATGCTCATCTGCTTCTTGTCGCGTAGATGCCACGATGTGGGCATTATGTTCACCTTGTTGATATTCGCCTTGAAGCCATCCATGCGTCGTGCAAGCATGAGGATGGTCATTATCTTAAGACCCTCCGAGGGCTGGAATTGTATAGGGCCAAGGGCTATCCAGCGTGCCGCACCATTTGTCGTAGCACCTATGAAATAGGTGGCTATGGTGAGGATGATGAAGAGGTAGTATAGTAGTGGCGTGAGGCGCATGAAGAATTTGTAGTCTATCTTATGCACCACGAAGAGTAGTGGCACAGCCATTACCACCAGCATTATCTGCTGGCGTAGCGAGTCGGCGGTGGTCATCGACGATGATATGTCATATGCCATCTTAGCCGTTGAGGAGTATACCACAAGGATAGATACGATGACGAGCACCATGAATATTATCCATAGCATTCTATCACCCTCTATTATGCGCTTATGGCTCGAAAGCTGCTCTGCACCCTCCACTCTATCCTCGCTCTTTGCTGCCATCTTAGTTTATTTGTTTAGAACATTATCTTTAACCCAGCTCTTGAACATGCGGCCACGCTCCTCGTAGTTGCGGAAGAGGTCGAAGCTTGCACAGGCGGGTGATAGAAGTACTGTGTCGCCACTCTGGGCAACCTCCTTAGCTGCTGCCATAGCATCCTCAAAGGTGTTGCAGTTGCGGATGATGGGCACTATGCCGTCGAACTCTCGCATGAGTTTGGCATTGTCGACGCCCATGCATATGAGCGCCTTTACCTTGCGGCGTGCGAACTCCTTGAGAGGGGTGTAGTCGTTGCCCTTGTCTGTACCACCGGCAATCCACACCGTAGGGCGCTTCATGCTCTCGAGGGCATACCACACAGAGTCTACATTCGTAGCCTTGGAGTCATTAACCCACTCTATGTCGTCCTGCTTGCCTGCAGGCTCGAGGCGGTGCTCCACGGGTGAGAAGTCATATATTGAGCGCTTGATGCTCTTGGGGTCTACGCCCGCCGCGAGTGTGGCAAGGGCTGCCGCCATGGCGTTGTAGATGTTATGCATACCCTCAATCTGCATCTTGCGTGTATCTATTGTCACCGACTTTTTACCCACTGTGGCGGTGAAGAGGTGGCCCTCAAGCACAGCGTCGCCATCGCCACTAGCAATGGCGGTATTGATGGCAAAAGGCAACTGTCGTGCGCGTAGGTTTGAGTCCATCTCCGAGAGCATCTGCTGTGTAGTCTCGTCGTCGGCCGAGAAGATGAAGCAGTCGGCAGATGTCTGGTTCTGTGTTATGCGCATCTTTGAGCGTGCATAGTTCTCCAATTTGTAGTCGTAGCGGTCGAGGTGGTCGGGTGTGATGTTCATGAGAACACCAATGTCGGCCTTGAATTTGAAGCATCCGTCGAGCTGGAATGAGCTTAGCTCCAAGACATGCCAGAAATATTTGTCGGTAGCTACCGAGTAGGCAAAACTCTCGCCTATGTTGCCACCGAGCGACACCTTGCGGCCTGCATCTACCATGATCTTGTAGATGAGCGATGTTGTTGTGGTCTTGCCATTGGAGCCTGTGATACAGATAGTCTTGGCAACACCCTTGTAGCGTGATGCGAACTCAATCTCCGAGATGACTGGTATGCCACGCTCGACGATCTTCTTCACTATTGGCGCAGTGTCGGGAATGCCTGGTGACTTGATTACCTCACCGGCATCGAGGATACGCTCCTCGGTGTGCTGTCCCTCCTCGTATTCGACACTCCACTCGTCGAGACGCTCGCGGAACTTGGGTGCTATCTTACCCATGTCCGAGAGGAACACATCAAAACCCTTCTTCTTGGCGAGGATTGCCGAGCCATAGCCCGAGATACCGCCACCTAAAACTGCTATTTTTCGTTTCATACGCTACGTTTGAATAATACGAACAAAGGTAAGAAGAAAAAATTAAATTCGCAACATCGGCTTTCACAAAGTGAAAGAAGCCTACAAAAAAGCAGAAATTATTTGGCTGCCATTAACAAAATAGCGAGGGACAACCACTCGGTCATCCCTCGCTATAAAAAATGTAAGTGTTGTCTATAATTAACCTATTAGTCGGCGTACTGCTTCGCGACCCTCATCGCCTAATGTTAGGCTGAACTCGTTGACAAAGAGTGCGATATGTCTGTCGATGACACTATCCTCCATCTCTTGAGCATGGCTCTTAATAAAGTCGCGCGATACCTCTGGATGTGCAAAGGCGTAGGCTATGCTCTCCCTTAGCAATGTCTCGAAGCGCTCAGCCACACCCCCCTCGAGGTCGCGTGCCGCAACAATAGAGCCTAAGGGTAGTGGCAGCCCCTCCCTGCGCTCCCACTCCAGACCGAGGTCGGCGATGAGTTCAAGGTTCTCGCGCTCGTAAACAAAGCGACCTTCATGGATGAGGACTCCCGCGTCAAACTCACCTCGCTCCACCGCCTTAGCAATCTCCGAGAAGAGCATTGGTGTGCGCCTCTTTATCTCGGGGAATAGTCTTTTTATTAGTGCATTAGCTGTCGTGTGCTCTCCCGGCACAGCGATGTGCTCGATGGGCGTAGTGTCGCCCTTGCGACGCACCAATAGTGGCCCATTTCCACGACCAAGAGCAGCGCCGCTATCGAGCAGACGATAGCTATCCTCGATGGCTGGGAGTAGTGCCGTGCTACACTTCGTTATGTCGGCACGGCGCTCCATGGCGTGGCTGTTGAGCACCTCAATATCGTGGTACTCAACCTCAATATCTAGCCCCATGAGGTCGATGCGGCGGTTGATTATAGCATCGAACATAAAGGTGTCGTTGGGACAGGGTGAGATAGATAGTTTTATGCTCATGACTCAGTGTTAATCGATGAAAATTCTCTTTAGTGTATTAGCTAAATTATTGGTTGCAAGAGGTATATCCCATTTGTCGAATTCGTCACCTACGGCGTTAGATATAGCGCGTATCTCTACTATGCGTATCCCCATTGCTTCGCCCATGGCAAAGAGCGCTGCGCCCTCCATATTCTCGATATCGGCATTGCAACACTCAGCACCACAGCCACATACCGTATTAGATACCACACTTCTAAGGTCGCTATAGGGCTTAACACAATAGCTCCTTCTAAATCGCTCTGGAAGCTCTGCGATGCGCTCCTCGCACACCTCCACAACCTCGCCTACATGGCAACGTCCAGCATAGGCGCCAGCGATGCCTGCAAGCACCACAATGTCACCATTAAGACTCCTCTCTAGCCGTGTTAGCGTGGCGGCACTCTCAGCCATGCCGACCCCCGATATTATAACTTCGGCATCGGGACATAGCTCCCTAAATGCTCTCGCTTCAAGCTCTGTGGGAAAGAGAAATACTACTTTCATAATACATTGATAATGAGTAGTTAGTAGTGGGAGATATGGTGTTGTTCTCGCCTCACTAACTACCCATTATTGATTAGTTAACTGTTATACTATACCCTCAACGGTACCATCCTCTGCAAGGTGGATGTTGCCCGCCTGTGGGGTCTTGCTTAGGCCTGGCATTCGCATGATGTCGCCTGCCAGAGCTACGATGAAGCCGCTACCTGCGTTGAGCTCGATATCCTTGATGTTGATCTCGAAGCCCTCAACAGAGCCGTAGCGCTTGGCATCGGCGCTGAACGAGAACTGCGTCTTGGCGATACATACCGGTAGGTCGCCCATGTTCCACTTCTCCAAGAGCTCTATCTGCTTCTTTGCCTTTGGTCCAAATACTACTGAGCCTGCGCCATAGATGTTCTTCGCCACCTTTGTAATCTTCTCCTTTATTGAGTCCTCGAGGTCGTATGCGTAGTTGATAGGCTTCGATGGCTCGTTCTCGATAAGCTCCACGGCAGCGCGTGCAAGGTCAGCTGCACCAGCACCACCCTCGCTATATGCGTTGTTAATCACGCAGCGTACGCCGAGCTCCTCGCAGTGCTTCATAACCATATCAATCTCCTCGTCGGTGTCGCTCGCAAAGCGGTTGAAGCACACAAGCACTGTCTGACCGAACTTCTTGAGGTTGGCAACATGACGGTCGAGGTTGGCAAAGCCATTCATAAGACCCTCGGCATTAGGAAGCTTAATCTCCGCCTCGGGCACACCACCATGCATCTTCAATGCAAGGGTTGATGCCACAAGCACCGTTAGGTCGGGCTTGATATCTGCCTGGCGGCACTTGATGTCGAGGAACTTCTCGGCACCAAGGTCGGCGCCGAAGCCTGCCTCAGTCACAGTATATTCGGCATGTGTCATTGCCATCTTGGTGGCAATCACCGAGTTACAGCCGTGGGCGATATTCGCAAAAGGACCTCCATGGATAATCACAGGGTTGTGCTCTGTTGTCTGCACAAGGTTTGGATTGATGGCATCTTTCAATAGTGCCACCACGGCACCTGTCACGCCAAGGTCGTCGACGGTGAGTGGTGTGTCGTCATAACGCACGCCAAGTACGATGCGGCCGATGCGCACATACAAATCCTCGACATTGCGTGCCAAACATAAGATAGCCATAATCTCCGACGCTGGGGTGATGTCGAAGCCAGTCTCTGTGGGTATGCCATTTGCCGAGCCTCCTAATCCCGATACGATGTTGCGTAACGAGCGATCGTTCATGTCGAGCACACGTCGCCACATCACGCGCTTGAGGCCCACCTGCTGTGAGCGATTGTGGTATAGGTAGTTGTCGAGGAGTGCCGCTATGAGGTTGTTTGCCGAGGTGATGGCGTGGAAGTCACCAGTGAAGTGTAGGTTGATATCCTCCGATGGCAATACCTGTGCGTAGCCGCCACCTGTGGCGCCACCCTTCATGCCGAAGCATGGACCGAGCGATGGCTCACGCAAGGCGATGATAGCCTTCTTGCCGATGTGGTTGAGACCCATGCCGAGGCCAATGCTCACGGTGGTCTTGCCGACACCCGCCTTAGTTGCGGTTATGGCCGTAACAAGGATAAGATGGTTCTTCTTAACCTTCTTCTCGTCAATTAGTTTGTGAGGTATCTTGGCGATGTACTTTCCATAGTTGAAAATCTCATCCTCAGGGAAGCCCGCCTGAAGTGCAATCTCGCGGATGTTCTTTAACTTAGTCTCACGAGCAATCTCAATATCTGTCTTCATATCTCTTTTCTGTTTTATTGTTTTATTTTGTCACAAAGATATATAAAAATATGTTATCTGGCCTATTATTTTCATAATATCTTTTTATACCCATATAGGGAAAATAGATATGACACTCTCACAAACAAATATTGGGCCGCCAATTAAGCAATAGGGCGTGTTCCAAAACAATGGTTGGACACGCCCTATATTATGCTAAATGACCGCCTTGTGATTACTCCTTACCTACGACAGCCTCCAACTCCTCAACGGTGAGTGGCAAGAGCTTGTCGCCAATAAAGCGGCTACCAGTCTCGGTTACGAGCACATCGTCCTCGATGCGGATACCGCCAAAGTCGCGATAGGTGTTGAGTAGGTCGTAGTCTACGATACCCTTGAACTTACCCTCGTTGTAGCACTTGTCGATAAGTGCTGGGATAAAGTAGATACCTGGCTCATCAGACATCACGGTGCCAGCCTCCACGCGCCATGTAGCGCGGTGGATGCATGTTGCCGACTTAGCGGCACGATCAGCAACGGTTGAGAAGTCGAATGATCGCTCGCCGATATTCTCCAAGTCGTGAACATCCATACCCATGCCGTGGCCCAAGCCGTGAGGCATGAACATGTAGAGTGCGCCAGCCTCCACAGCCTCCTCAGGAGTGCTCTTGATGAGGCCTACGCCCTTAAGACCCTCGGCAAGTGACATATACGCTGCGCGGTGGATGTCGGCATACATAGTGCCTGGCTTGATCATATCCTTCACCTGGCTGTGTGCGTTGAGTACAATATTATATATGTCGCGCTGACGATCTGAGAACTTACCATTCACAGGGTATGTACGAGTGTGGTCAGAGCAGTAGCCCTCAACAGACTCGCCACCGCCATCGACCAACAAAAGACGACCTGCCTCAAGCACGCCATCGTGGTTGTGGTTGTGCAAGATCTCGCCATGCTGTGTTACGATTGTTGGGAATGATACACCCTGGCCATATGACTTAGCGACGCCCTCTACGCGGCCAGCAATCTCGCGCTCAACAACGCCTGGACGACACATACGCATAGCTGTCATGTGCATCTGGTAGCCAATCTTAAATGCCTTCTCCAATGCCTCGATCTCCTCTGCAGACTTCTTCTCGCGCATCTCTGCTACGGCGAACATCAAGTCGAGAGACTTGCGCTCGTGGAGCATGCCAAGGCGGATGCCAAGCCAGTCGGCAACCTCAATCTTAAGCTCTGCGCGGTATGGAGGGAGGTAGTGTACTGGGCGGTTCTGCTCGATAGCCTTGCGGAGGATAGTATAAATCTCCTTGCGTGGGAAGCTCTTCTCCACGCCTACCTCTGCTGCCTGCTCGGCGATGGTTGGCATAGGGCCTGTCCAGATGATATCCTCAACGGTGAAGTCGTCACCAAAGAGCATCGCCTCACCCGACTCTGCGTCGATAAGACCTATGAGCGCAGGAACGTCAAGACCGAAGAAGTAGCGGAAGGTTGAGTCCTGGCGGTAGTAGTAGGTGTTATTAGGGTAGTTGTTTGGTACCTCAGGGTTGGCGGGAAGAAGAATCAAACCCTTGCCAACGCGGCGGCACAACTCGGCACGACGGCCGATGTAAGTCTCTTTTGTAAACATAGTTATTGTAGTTTTAGGATTATATTACTTATTATATTTTGTCACAACAGATTATCTTGCAACCTCCTTGTACACCTTGTCGCCTCGGCGTACCTCCGATACGGTCTTCAACGACATGTAGTCACCCTGCTTGGCGCTCTTCACAGGCGCCTCCTTTACCATGATGCCATCGGCAGTCTGCTCCACAACGCCTGTCTTCTCGCCCATGAAGAGGAGTGCCTCGCCTTCCTCGACCTCGCAAGCCTCGACCAATACCTCGGCAACGCCAATCTTCTTGAAGTAGTTGGTTACCTTGCCCATGTATACCTTCTTCAAGGTTGCCGATGAGCCGTAGTGCTGGCTATGCTCGACCATTGTCTTTGCAGCGTAGTAGCCACCCCAGAAGTCGCGGTTGAAGACTGTGCGTAGCTTCTCCTTGATGGGTGCCACGCTCTCGGCGTTATATTCGCCACGCTCCATGAGTAGGAGTGCCTCGTTGTAACTCTCCACAACGCGCTTCACATACTCGCCACCGCGCGCGCGACCCTCAATCTTCAATACACGAACGCCTGCGCCTATGAACGTATCAAGGAAATCTACGGTGCATAGATCCTTGGGTGATAGTACATACTGACCATCGATATCGAGCTGCTGTCCCGAGTCCTTATCGGTGATGGTGTACTTGCGACGACAAATCTGTCGGCAGGCACCACGATTTGCCGAGTTGTGTGACTCATGCTCCGAGAGGTAACACTTACCCGACATCGACATGCACATTGCACCATGGGCAAACATCTCAATCTTAACCAACTCGCCTGCAGGACCGCAGATATTCTGCTCGCGTATCTGCTCCGAGATGTAGGCTATCTGCTCCAACGACAACTCTCGCGCCAAGACCACAACATCGGCCCACTGCGCGAAGAACTTAACGGCTGCGATATTCGAGATATTGCTCTGTGTAGAGATGTGTACCTCCATGCCTACTTCGCGGGCGTAGAGGATGGCTGCAAGGTCGGTGGCGATGATGGCATCGATGCCCTCGGCCTTAGCTCTGTCGATGATGCGGCGCATAACCTCCATCTCGGTATCGTAGATGACGATGTTCACCGTGAGGTAGGTCTTCACACCTGCGGCATGTGCCGTGCGTACAATCTCGGCGAGGTCGTCGAGGGTGAAGTTTACCGACGAGGCGGCGCGCATATTGAGCTGCTCGACGCCGAAATATACCGAGTCGGCACCGGCTGCAATGGCGGCGTTGAGCGACTCGTAAGAGCCCACAGGCGCCATAATCTCTATATCTTTTCTCTGTATCATAGTCTACTTCTTTCGTCCCATAAGGTTACGCGCAAAGTCGCGCAAATGCTGTATGCGCTCGCCAGCAATAGAGAGTGAGTCGAGGACGCTCAGCGCACGCTCGAAACGTAGCTCTATCTGCTGCTCGGTGAGGCGCTTAACATCGAGCTTATCGTATAACGCCTTGACGGTGGCAATCTTCTTGCTGTTGTCGATGTCGTTGCGGAGGTGTGTTGTGCGCAATATCTCGCGCTCGCTCTCCGAGGCGCGGTTCATAGCCTGCACCATGAGATATGTCTGCTTACCCTCAAGGATGTCGCCACCAATCTTCTTGCCTAATGCCTCGTCGCCATAGCTGTCGAGCATGTCGTCCTGAAGCTGGAAGGCGAGACCCAACTCTGTGGCAAAGCGATATACACGCTTGGCATCCTCCTCGGATGCTCCTGCCAGCGTAGCGCCAATCATTGCCGAGCCGGAGAGAAGTGCTGAGGTCTTGAGCTCAATCATGCGGATATACTCTTCGACAGATACCTCTGCCTTGCCCTCGAAGTCCATGTCATACTGCTGTCCCTCGCACACCTCGAGTGCCATGGTGTTGAAGAGCGGCATTACACGGCTGAGCTGCTCGCCATTCAACTGCGAGAGGTATTTGTATGCCGTGATTAGCATAGCATCGCCAGATAGGATTGCCACGTTACCACCCCACTTGGCATATACCGAGGGCTTGCCACGACGCATGTCGGCATTATCCATTATGTCGTCGTGCAATAGTGTGAAGTTGTGAAACACCTCCACGGCCATTGCGGCAGGCATGGCACCCTCCACGTCGCTACCAAAAGCCTCAGCGGTGAGTAGTAGGAGTGTTGGACGTAGTCGCTTGCCACCACCCGACATTGAGTAGATGATGGGGGCGTAGAGCAACTCGGGCTCTTCGGGCGTTTGCATCTGGCTGAGTGTCGCCTCAAAGAGGTGTAATATCTGGTCGTTATCGTGCATCATAATAGCCTCATTTTAAATTATGCCTCAAAAATAGTATTTTTTTTGCAGAGTTTAAAATTATTTTGGTAACTTTGACCAACTAAATTTACAAAAAACGAAAAAAGCTATGATGAAAAAGTATGCTATGGGCATAGATATAGGTGGCACAAACACCGCCTTTGGTCTTGTTGATGAGGATGGTAACGTCGTTGCGGAGGGTAAGATCTCGACAGAGAAGTATCGCTACTATGACGACTACAAACCATATGTTGAGGCCCTTGCCACAGCAATGAAGGAGCTTGTTGCCTCACAGCCTGAGTGTGAGCTTATCGGCGTCGGCGTGGGTGCACCAAATGCTAATATCCACACAGGACGTATCGAGACCCCTGCAAACCTATGGAAGTTTGAGGATCCTGCAGATCCACGCCCCAACTCTATACGAATCTTCAACTTTGTTGACGACCTTGCTAAGAGCTTCGGCTGCTCAAAGGTGATGATAACAAACGACGCCAACGCAGCAGCCATCGGCGAGATGGTCTTCGGTAATGCTCGTGGCATGAAGGACTTTGCGATGATTACCCTCGGCACAGGCCTTGGTTCGGGTATCGTATGTAATGGCGAGATGGTCTATGGTCACGATGGCTTTGCAGGAGAATTTGGTCATATTGCCGTTGCTTCACGTGAGGATGGCCGTCAGTGTGGTTGCGGTCGTAAGGGCTGTCTTGAGGCCTATGTTTCAGCCACTGGTATCAAGCGCACAGCCTTCGATCTTATGGCCTCAATGACCTGTGATAGCGAGCTTCGCTCTATCCCATACGATAAGTTCGAGGCTAAGATGCTGTCTGACGCTGCAAAGAAGGGCGATCCTATTGCTATTGAGGCATTTGAGCGTACCGGTAAGGTGCTCGGTTTGGCACTCGCTGACCTCACAGCAATCACCTCTCCAGAGGCTATCATCCTCTTCGGTGGTCTTGCCAATGCCGGTGACTTCATCATGCGACCTACCTATAAGCATATGGAGGAGAATCAGCTGATGGTTTTCAAGGGTAAGGTGAAGCTTATGATGAGCGGCATCCAGGATAAGAATGTGGCTATTTTGGGTGGCGCAGCACTTATATGGAAGCAGCATCTTGAGGCAGTCATCGAAAATTATTAATTTGTTGTGATAAGGCAGCATCTACTGCCGCTAACAAAAATAAATGCGAATGAGAAATACGTCATAGTATGTCTCATCCGCATTTTTTTTGCCGAGCGTTGTATCTACTACCTTCTAACAACAAATTTGTCGTGATAAGAGAGGCATCCTCGGCCTCTCAATCAAAGCCTTGAATGGGGCCTACGAAAAGTATTATCCATTTAGCTTTTTTATATCGGTGCCGTCGCATACAACACCTAATTTTTTCCTCCAATCACTCCCTCGATTGGTGCTTTTTGCCACATGTAAAAATTATTTCCATTTTACCCTCGATTATTCTGAATTATTTCGTACCTTAGCCCCGTTATTTTTACTTTAGTAAAAGAGTACGAAAAATGGCTATCGATACATACCATGTTCCCGTGATGCTCAATGAGTGCATCGACCACCTGAATATCAAGCCAGATGGCATATATGTAGACCTCACCATGGGTGGTGGTGGTCATACCCGTGCCATACTCGAGAAGCTTGGCCCCAAAGGTCATCTATACTCCTTTGACCAGGATCCCGATGCGCAGGCAAATGCTCCCAAAGATGAGCGCCACACCTTTGTTGCCTCAAACTTCCGCTTCATGCGCGGTGCGCTACGCCTACGTGGTGTTAAGGGTGTCGATGGTATTCTCGCCGACTTAGGTGTCTCGTCGCACCACTTCGACGCCAAGCATCGCGGCTTCTCGTTTAGAGGTGACGCCCCACTTGATATGCGAATGAATACGCGTGGTGGTCGCACCGCAGCCGACATTGTAAATAGCTACGATAAGGATGCCTTGGCGCGCATCTTCTCGGAGTATGGCGAGCTGGAGACAACATGGAAGATTGCCAACTGCATAGAGCGTGCTCGCAACGAGGCCCCCATAACAACAACGGCGGAGCTCGTTGAGGCTGTCAAGGCGTGCACACCACCCAAGGATGAGGCTAAGTTCCTCACCAAGCTATTCCAGGCGTTGCGCTTAGAGCTCAATGGCGAGATGGAGGCACTCAAGATGTCACTCGAGCAGAGCCTCAAGGTACTTAATCCCGAGGGTAGGTTGGTGATTATGTCCTATCACTCGCTGGAGGACCGCATAGTAAAGAACTTCATGCGTAGCGGAAATACCGAGGGCCGTGTTGAGAAGGACTTCTTTGGTCGCAGCACCACGCCGCTGAGGGTGATAACCCGCAAAGCAATAGTCCCCACAGACGAGGAGATTAGCATAAATCCTCGTTCGCGCAGTGCTAAGTTGCGTGTTGCCGAGAAGATGGCAGATGATGAGTAATTAAGAAGTAATGCAAGGCTATTATGTCAAAGCTAACCCACAATAACGAAGAACTCGACCGCGACATTGAACGCAATGGCGATGATGAGTTGCGTAAGCGCCGCATACGCAAAGAGATAATTCGTGTAGATGCCGAGGAGGATGAGGAGTCGGAGGATGAAGATGAAGAGATCGAGGATGAGGATGTAGACGACGAGGTGGATGATGAGTCGGACGAAGAGAGTGATGAGGAGGACGAGGAGGAGAGTGATGAAGAGGAAGAGGGGCAGGCTAAGCCCTCGAGGTCTATATGGAAACATATTGTAACGGGTGGTTTCATTACCAGCGACAACGCCTCGCAGTACTATCGTTACCTCATAGCCATCGCCATAATGTGCTTTGTGAGCATCTTCCTCACCTTCATGTCGCTGAATGCCGATAGTGAGTATCGCCGCAAGGAGAGCGAGCTGGCAGTGCTTCGTGAGCGTTCGGTGCTAAAGAGCGAGGAGCGCTATCGCATATCGTCACGCGACGAGGTGGTGCGCATGCTCCGTGAGAGGGATAGCATAGAGATGGTCGATCAGGATAATAGTCAGCGAATGTAGAACCATGGCAAAGAAGAGTAGTAATAAGAAGAGCAGTAGCAGCGAGAGTGTAGCAAGCTCATCGGGTGGCGCGAAGAAGGAGATTCTCATTCGCGTGAGAGTGTTGTATCTGCTATTTATCCTCGTAGGCTTTGGTGTGGCTGCACGTCTGATATGGGTGCAGATGTTTAGCGATTCGGTGGCACATAACGCCCAAGTGCTCAAAGATGGTGTGGTGCGCGAGGTGAGCATCCCCGCACACCGTGGAGCTATTCTTACTCGCGATGGTGAGCCTCTTGCCATGTCGAGCCTTAGATATGAGCCCGTCTTCGACTTCATGTCGGATGGCTTTAACGATGCCTCGGCGCAGGAGTTCGAGCAGAATGTCGATTCGTTATCCAATATGTTGGCACGTCACTTCTCTAAGGAGGATGCCTTGGCGGAGGATTACGAGTATATCAGTGCGTCGGAGTATAAGGATATCTTCCACAGAGAGCATAGCCTTGGCTCGGCGCGTGCCAAGAAGATATTTCCACGCCCCGTGACCCTTGATGAGTGGAATATGATGGTGGCAGATTTCCCCATTCTCAACCACAACATGGGCTTGGTCTATAGCGTTGAGCGTGTCGATAAGCGTATACACCCTATGGGTGATCTTGCATACCAGGTTATTGGTAACACCAAGGAGACAATCGATGAGAATGGCAATGTTAAACGTGGCTCGGGCATCGAGCGTATCTTCAATGACTACCTTTCGGGTAGCGATGGTCGTGCCAAGGAGCAGTATATAGCTCACGGCTTCTGGAGTCGTATTAACGACCCAAGCAATATCTCTCCCGAGGATGGTTGCGATGTTGTAACGACCATTGATGGTGACCTGCAGCGTGCTGCCACAGAGATATTGCGTGAGGAGCTTGAGACGCACGAGGGTACGTTTGGCGTAGCCATGGTCATGGAGGTTGAGACAGGAAACATACTATGTATGGTAAATCTCAGCACGGGTGTGGAGCGTGGTACCGACTATACGGAGATGTTTAACCATGCACTTGGAACGAAGCAGTGCCCAGGCTCCACCTTCAAGCTCGCTGCATCTATGGTCTTGGTGGAGAAGTGTGGCTATACGCTAAACTCTAAGGTGAAGATTGCCAATAAGACACAGACGGTGGGTACACGACCTATCAAAGACTCACACCTCATAACTCTTGATAATGGTAAGCCTATGGTCGACGTGTCGTTGAAGGATGCCTTTGCCCACTCGTCGAACATCTACTTCGCAACGGCCGTATATGAGAACTTCAAGGATAACCCTAAGCAGTATTGGGACTATCTCAATGAGTTGGGCTTCATAGGTACCGTAGGTCTTGAGGAGTATGGCGAGGTGCCAGGCACACTCCTCGACCCCTCGAATAAGGAGTGGCGCTTGAGGTATGGTGTACATAGCTTGTCGGTGCCCTATCTCGGCTATGGCTACATAATAGAGGTGCCTCCTATCCACACCCTCACCTTCTTCAACGGTGTTGCCAATGGAGGTCGTATGGTAGCGCCACGCCTCGTAGACCATGTAGAGCGTGATGGTGAGGTTATTGAGACCATGCCTACTGAGGTGCTCGTCGATAAGATGTGCTCGGATAGCACGTTGGATGTCCTATACGCTTGTTTGGGTGCTGCTGCCGACCCTGCACGCTCCAAGAAGCGTTTTGCTCACCTCCCATTCAATGTGGGCTGTAAGACGGGTACATCGGAGATACAGGGTAAGTTTAATAGCAAGGCGACGAAGGATATAAAGGAGATAAACGCAGGCATCGATGTTAACGATGGCTATAACCTCGGCTCTATTGTTTGCATGATGCCTCTCGAGAAACCTAAGTACACTATCATGGTGGCGATGTTCAAGCAGCGACGCAGCTCGACCGACACACGCTTCGGTATCGATGTGGCAGGCCCTGCAGCGAGTGACATAATGCTCTACCTCTATAATAACGACCCCGACCTACACCCTAAGGTTAGTGAGGCACCAACGCCCTATACGCCTGTGAACATTAAGGGTGGTCATAGCGATGCTGTGTTTACCGTTAGCAATGAGTTGGCCTCGTTTGTGGGTGACGATACTAATGGTGCTGATTGGTGTAATACATCGGTAGATGTTGGTGGTAATGTGGTTGTTAGAGGCGTAGATACCGATGGCATTGTTCCCGATGTTCGTAATATGGGCCTTGGTGATGCCCTCTATCTGCTTGAGAGCATGGATCTATATGTTACGCATGAGGGTGCTGGACGCATCGTTGAGCAGAGCATCGAGGCGGGTACCCCTATAGAGAATAGTGGCGGTGCCATACATCTAAGACTTGAGATTTAGAAATACGATATAAATGAAGAAGTTATCTGACTTGCTCGCCGATGTGCGAGCACTACAAATAGTTGGCAATGCCGATGTTGAGGTTGTTGCCTTGGAGTATGACTCGCGTCGCGTGGAGGCGGGCCACTGCTTCTTTGCTGTTGTGGGTACTGCAAGCGACGGTCATAGCTATATCGCCTCATCCATTGAGCGTGGTGCTACGGCTATTGTCTGTCAGCGCCTCCCCGAGGAGGTGAAGGAGGGTGTTGCCTATGTCGTTGTTGAGGATAGCAATGTTGCCATGGCAGCCATGGCGGCGGCATTCTACGACCATCCCTCTGAGGAGATGCACCTCGTAGGCGTTACTGGTACCAATGGCAAGACCACCACAGCGACACTTCTCTACGATATGTTCACTGCGCTGGGCTACCGTGTGGGTCTCATCTCTACTGTGGTATATCGCATTGGCAATGAGACTATTGCCTCGACACACACCACTCCCGACTCAATACGCCTCAACCAAATGATGCGTCGCATGGTGGATAGTGGTTGTGACTACTGCTTTATGGAGGTGTCGTCGCACGCGGCGGCACAACACCGTATCGACTACCTGCATTTCGAGGGTGCGCTCTTCAGTAATCTCACACACGACCACCTCGATTACCACGGCACCTATAAGGAGTATATCCGTGCTAAGAAGTCCTTCTTCGATGCTTTGGGTAAGGATGCCTGGGCGGTGATTAACATCGATGATAGAAATGGTGAGGTCATGGTGCAGAATACGCGCGCCAAGGTGAGTCGCTTGTCGCTACGCTCTATGGCCGACTTCAGATGTAAGATTGTGGAGATGCTACCCAATGGCATGCTCCTTCAGCTCGATGGCCGTGAGCTATGGGTAAAGTTCACAGGTAGGTTCAACGCCTATAACCTCACTACGGTATATGCTGCGGCGCGACTTCTCGGCGTGGAGCGCGAGGAGGTGCTTACAACGCTCTCGATGCTTACCCCTGTTAGTGGCCGCTTCGAGACTATCACCGCCAAGGATGGTACCATGGCCGTTGTAGACTATGCTCATACCCCCGATGCCCTGGATAATGTCATGCAGACAATCAACGAGGTACGTCGTGAGGGTCAGCAGCTCATCGTTGTATGTGGCTGTGGTGGCGACCGCGATAAGACCAAGCGCCCCGAGATGGCTGCCATAGCCGTCAAGAGTGCAACTACCGTAGTCTTCACCTCGGATAACCCTCGCACCGAGTCGCCAGAGGCCATCCTCGATGACATGGTTGCGGGCGTGGGTGATGCACATAACTACCTACGCATCACCGAGCGTGGCGAGGCTATACGCACCGCGGCGATGCTTGCTAAGGCGGGCGACATAATCCTCATTGCGGGTAAGGGACATGAGGATTATCAGATTATAGGCACCGAGAAACATCACTTCGACGACCGCGAGCAGGTGACACTCGCCTTTGAACACACCCATAACAGATAGAACACATAGGACACACTAAAACAAACGAACGATACAATGTTACACTGGCTATTCCAATATCTAGATAGAAACACCGACCTACCAGGTATGCGTGTGGGTGATTATATCTCCTTCCGCTCAGCGGCAGCCATCATCCTCTCGCTGCTCATTGCCATAATGATTGGTAAACGCATCATCCGCTATCTGAAGCGCAAGCAGATTGGCGAGGATATCCGCGACCTCGGCCTTGAGGGTCAGCTCCAGAAGAAGGGTACTCCAACCATGGGAGGTATCATCATCCTTCTTGCTGTTGTCGTCCCTGTGCTTCTCTTTGGCGACCTGGCAAACATCTATATACAGTTGCTTCTCATCTCTACCGTGTGGCTCGGCTTCATCGGTGGCCTGGATGACTATATCAAGGTCTTCCGTCATAAGAAGGAGGGTCTCAAGGGTCGCTTTAAGGTCGTGGGACAGGTAGGCTTGGGTATCATCGTGGGTACTACTATGTGGCAGTCGGAGCATATCGTGATTCGCGAGAAGAGCTACGAGACATATACACATACTATCACCGATAAGGATAGTGGTGAGGTTATCGATACATATACAGATAAGCGTGTTGTAAGCACCACTCCCGAGAAGAGTACCGAGACATCAATCCCCTTCCTAAAGGATACGGTACTCGACTATAGCGATATTACGGGTGGCAATCAGACCTTGGGCTGGCTGCTCTATATTGTGGTGGCTATATTCGTCATCACGGCGGTGTCGAACGGAGCTAATCTCACCGATGGTATCGATGGTCTGCTGACCACCGTCTCGGTGCCTATAGTGCTGGTGCTCGGTATCTTAGCATATCTGTCGGGACATATCATATACTCCGACTACCTCAATATCATGTATATCCCGGGTAGTGGTGAGATGGTGGTCTTTGCGGCAGCCTTCGCGGGTGCGCTCATCGGCTTCTTGTGGTATAACTCCTTCCCAGCACAGATATTCATGGGCGATACAGGCTCACTCACCATTGGTGGTATCATCGCCGTCTTTGCCCTCTGCATCCGCAAGGAGCTCCTCCTTCCGCTGTTGTGTGGTATCTTCCTTGTTGAGGCGTTGTCGGTGATTATACAAACGTCATATTTTAAGTATACCAAGCGTAAGTATGGCGAGGGCAGACGTGTATTCCTCATGTCGCCTATTCACCACCACTATCAGAAGAAGGGTCTTTTTGAGACCAAGATTATGATGCGTTTCTTCATCGTCTCACTCTTGCTCTCAGCCCTCACTCTTGTAACGCTCAAGATTCAGTAATTGTCATTAGAGAGGACTCTAATTTCACTTTTTATTTGTATCTTTGTCCAATTATTTTATAATTGAAAGTATGGATTACGTTATTCTTGCATTATCGCTGACATTTATAATCGTTGGAGCTATGCTCCTCACTGATGGCTCAGTGGCTGTGGCACGACGCTTTCGTGTGCCTGAGTTCATTGTGGGTCTCACAATTGTGGCTGTGGGCACCTCAATGCCCGAGCTTACGGTGAGCTTGATGTCTGCTATCGATGGTCATGGAGATATGGCCATAGGTAATGTTGTTGGCTCGAATATATTCAACGTATTCATGATACTTGGTGTATGCGCACTATTCTCGCCAATTATCTTTACACGTACTAATGTGCGTCGCGACATACCAATGTGCATCATCGCCTCGTTGATGCTTACGGTGATGACACTCCTTGATGGCGATATAACACGCATGGAGGGTATCATACTCTTTGTCAGCTATGTGGCGATGATATGGTTTACTATACGTGCCGATAAGAAGAGTGCTCCTAAGGAGGATAATGCCCCAATCATGCCCACATGGCGTATTCCTGTATGGATTCTTTTAGGCTTGGCTGGTCTTATCTTCGGTGGCGATATGTTCGTTGAGAGCGCCTCGAATATCGCTCGCCAGTGGGGTGTGTCGGAGGCTACCATTGCCATCACGCTCGTGGCGGGTGGTACATCGATGCCCGAGCTCGCCTCGAGCCTTGTATCAATCTTCAAGGGTAGCCCCTCGTTGGCGTTGGGTAATGTCCTCGGTTCGAATATTGCCAATATCTTCCTTATCCTTGGTGTCAGCTCAACGGTAACGCCGCTGACGATGGGTGGCGTGGCGATGAGCGATGTATATGTGGCGTTGGTGGCAGCGCTCTTCATCATGCTCTCGGCGTTGGTCATCGGCCGCGACAAGCTAACTCGCTTCGAGGGTGTTATTTTCATCGCCTGCTATGTAGGTTATGTTTACACGCTTTTATAGTCGATAATAACGAAATTAAATAGGTAAAAGAGATGTTCGCTATTTTATTAATGATCCTTATTGGTGTGGCTGGTTATGCTGTCCAGGCACGCCTCAAGAGCGTCTTCGAGAAGTACTCTAAGGTGCTATCTCCAGGTGGTATGACAGGCGCAGAACTTGCCGAGAAGATGCTCCACGACCACGGTATCTATAACGTTAAGGTGACACATGTCAAGGGTCATCTTACCGACCACTTCAACCCTGTGACTATGACCGTAAACCTTAGCGATAGCGTCTACTCGTCGCGCTCGGTGGCTGCTGCCGCTGTGGCATGCCACGAGTGTGGCCACGCTGTGCAGCACGCTGTGGGCTATGGTCCTATCAAGATGCGTTCACGCATGGTTCCTGTGGTGAGTATTGCCTCACAGATGTCTACATGGGTGGTTATGATTGGTCTCTTTATGATGATTGCTACCAACGACCCTACAATCGCATGGATAGGTGTCAGCATGGTGGCCATCTCAGCTATCTTCTCGCTTGTGACACTCCCCGTAGAGTATAACGCCTCGGATCGCGCCTTGGCTTGGTTGCAGAGTAGTGGTACGCTGCAAGGTAACGAGGTGGAGGGTGCTCGTGAGTCACTACGCTGGGCAGCACGCACCTATGTTGTTGCTGCGTTGAGTGCCATTGCCACACTCCTATATTATGTCTTTATAATACTATCTGCTCGCCGAGACTAAATAGATGAACAAGGGGGATTTCAGTATGCGTATTTGGCTCCTTCTGGGTGCCGTTGTTGCTGTCGTCACAACGACTAAGGTTTTTGGTCTTGTGGGTGATAGCGATGTGATGAGTAGTGCCTACGAGGAGCGTTTCAATAGTTGGTATGTCGAGGCCGAGGTGATGAATAGCGACGATGTCATTGTTGAGTATGAGTCCGACTTCGCACGTCTCGAGGAGCAGCTTACCGAGATGAGTGCTGTTGCCGAGCAGAGAGATACACTTCCAACACACGAGTGGGTGATAACCAAGAATAGCAAGCCTAAGAAGCAGCGTGTGGCGGAGAGCCGTCTGCGTCTTGCAAACACCAGCTCGGTTATACCTGTTGAGGTGTATGATGCTGATACAACGATGCAGCAGTTCAACACCTTCATCGACAAGCTTATATGGGGTCATGAGGTGCGTATTGCCTTCATGGGTGACTCGTTCATCGAGGGCGATATTCTAACGTCGGACCTCCGCGAGAAGCTTCAGGCTACCTTTGGTGGTCGTGGTGTTGGCTTCGTGCAGTGCGACATCCCATTCGCTACGGCACGTCGCACCATCAAGCGTACGGCGAGTGGCTGGGATGCCTATAGTGTGCTTAAGCCTAAGAATAACCCTTCGACAATCAACGATGAGTTCTTCGTGTCGGGATATACCGCACGAGGAGGTAGTGGCGCTAAGGTCAGCTGGCAGACGACAACTGCCTTTGAGCGTCTTGACTCATGCTCGCGTGCTCGCATCTTGCTCACCACTCCCGATAGCGTGGCTACGGTGCGTGTGACAATCAACAAGGATACAACCCTCAAGCGCGAGTTTGATATCTTTGCTCTTGGAATGCCTCAGCAGATCCTTATCGAGGGTGGCGTTGAACGCCTCGATATGGAGGTTGTCTCTGGTAGGGTAGATTGCTATGGAGCATCTATCGAGGGCGTTGGCGGTGTTGTTGTTGACAACCTGTCGATGCGTGCAAATAGTGGTCATGCAATCTTCGGCACAAGTGCTGTTACTAATAGAGTCATCGATGCCTACCTCGATTACGACCTTGTGGTGTTGCAGTATGGTCTGAATATCATGGAGGCTGGCAAGAGTAACTATTCGGCATATCGCAATAAGCTCAATGAGATGGTTGCATATGCCAAGAGTTGCTTCCCCAATGCCGCGGTGCTTATCTTGGGCGTCAGCGATCGCTGGATTAAGAGCGAGGAGAGTGGTGGCTATGTGGCAATGTCCTCGGTAGGTGCCATGACCAAGTATCAGCGTGAGGCGGCGCAGCAGTCTGCCGTGTCGTTCTGGCCTACGGCCGAAGCTATGGTCATCTATGGCGGCATGCCCGGCTTTGTATCTAATGGCTGGGCAGCTAAGGACTACACACATATTAACTTTGCTGGCGGTCAGCGTGTGGGTGAGGAGCTCCATAAGGCTATCGTTAAATATGCCTATGACCGTCTGAAGAGTGGTAAGTCTACATCTCCAGCAACGACCTACTCTTTTGCACAGCCTATTAAGGTTCATAAGCCTAATCTCGGTGGTGAAGTAACCCCTCTTACGAAGCAGGAGCCAACAAAGCTCACACCAGAGCCGTCGGAGACGGTCTCTGTAGATATGTCGCAGGACGAGGTGTCGGCAAGTGTTGCTGATAATGCGACTGTTGAGGATGTCAACATGGAGGAGATTGCCGAGGTTGTTGAGACTTCTGAGATGGTAGTCGAGGGTATTGTTGAGGAGTCAGCCTCTGATATGCCCGTTGAGGAGGTGATGCCTTCGGAGGTGGTTGAGGTGCCTGTGGAGGTTCCTTCAGAGGAGCTACCTTCAACAACCGAGTCAACACTCACCATCGACGAGGATGAGGAGAATTTCTTTGAGACGACAATATAGGAGCTATAACTACAGACTATCATCATGCAGCTGCTAACCTTAGATAACTCATTGTTCGATAGTATCGTATCTATCTTTAGTTACGATAAGGGGGCTCCATTGTCGCTCATGAGCAACTACTTTATGGTTGCGCTTATGCTCTTTGGCATCGGTTATATGGCTGTCCGTAGGCGTGTAACATGGCGCACGATATATGTCGTTCTCTTCTCGTTGTTTGTCTACTATAAGATGGCGGGGTTATATCTGCTTCTGCTTCTTGGTGTGGCACTCAGCGACTACCTCATAGCCTATCGTGTAGCAGCGTGTCGTGCTTCGGGATGCAGTACACGTCACTGGGTAGCATTGAGTAGCTTCATAAATATCGCTATCCTTGTATACTTCACCGCGAGCAACTTCATTGCTACCTCGATCAATGACCTATATGGTAGTGGTACACTCGACTGGACGCCCGTTGTAAAGGTTGTGGGTGTGTCGTTCTTCGTCTTTCAGTCGTTGGCCTATGTCATCGACGTGGCACGTGGTACGATAGCTCCACTTAGAGGCTTCGATAGCTACCTCTTTTTGTTGTCGTTCTTCCCTAAGATTGTCTGTGGACCGCTTGTCAAGGCTAAGGATTTCATACCTCAGATAGAGGCTCCCGTGCCCACTGTTACGCGTGAGGATGCAGGACGTGCTGTGACACTTATTGTCATGGGTCTTATCAAGTTTACCCTCATCTCTCAGGTTATAGGCACTCTCTTTGTTGGTCCTGCCTTTGCTGGTAAGTTGGGTGACGGAGGTATGGTGGCGCTACTAGCCATCTATGGCTTTACCATGCAGCTATATTGCGACTTCTCGGGTTTTTCCGACTTTGCCGTGGGTCTTGCTCTTATTATGGGCTTTAGACTCCCCGATAACTTCAATGCCCCATATAAGTCGGCGACGATTACGGAGTTTTGGCGTAGATGGCATATATCGCTATCTACATGGCTCAAGGATTACCTATACATATCGCTTGGCGGTAATCGCAAGGGTCGTCTGCGTACCTATGTAAACCTCTTCTTGACAATGTTTTTGGGTGGTTTGTGGCATGGTGTCAGCCTTCCGTTCATGGCGTGGGGTGCGCTTCATGGTGTGGCTTTGGCACTCCACAAAGTGTGGCTTACGGTGGTGCCCGGCGCTAAGAGTGTGGGCGCGGAGATGCGTCCCGTGTGGCGTCTGCTTGCAACACTCCTCACTCTACATATAGTGGCCTTTGGTTGGTTGTTGTTCAACTCGCCCGATATGGATACTGTAAATACGATGATTTATAACATCACCCACAACTTCTCGTTTGCCGAGCTTGGTGAGCTCGACACACTCTCGAAGGTGGCCTTAGGTGTTATCATCGCAGGATATATTCTACACTATATGCCTCGCTCTCTTAACGACAGGGTGCGTTGTGGAGTTACAAACTTAAATTTTGTAGGACAACTTGTTGTTGTGTTGGCAACTATATGGATGGTTGCTGAATGTAACGATATGCTTAGCGACTATCGCCAGGCTGAGGTGGTGGCTATGGAGAGTAGCTCCGTTGGTGGCGAGGTGGATGCTAATGCTGGATTACCCGCTTATGGTGCTTTCTAAATAAATAATATATAGTATGAATCAGACAACTTGGGATATAGCCCTTTTTGAGGCTCTAAATTTCGATGGCGGCAGGCTTTTCGATGCCTTGATGGTTGCCATCTCGGGCGTTGTAATGTGGTTGCCACTATATGCCCTTATTATATACATGGTATGGCGTAAATACTCGTGGTATGGTGTTGCCATCTTCATCACAGCTGTTGCCGTGGCTATGGGTATGGCTGATCTCGTCTCGGGTATCTTCAAGCACTCGGGACCACTACGAGCCATCTGGCCCGACTTCCCTGTGCGTCTACGCCCTATGTTCAACGACTTGGTTAGCGACGTACATGTGGTGTCGACGGAGCATGGTAGCTATGGTACGGTGTCGGCACACGCAGCAACAATAGTCTCGTTGGCACTCCTTAGCTCATATGTTATACGTCGCAGATGGTTTATAATCCTGATGTCGGTAGTGGTAGTGTTGATATGCTATTCGCGAATATACCTGGCGTGTCACTTCCCCCAGGATATACTCATCGGCGCACTACTTGGCCTAATATCTGGAGGCGTGGGAATTCTCATCTTCCGATGGGCGAGACGAGAACTTCTCGAGGCTTAAAAATCAAAAAGTGCGCTACAGATAGCTGTGGCGCACCTTTTTATTTTTTGTGAATAAAGTGTCGAAAATTAATAGTTAATAGGGGCTTTTTTCCCATTAAAAATCACGAATTTTGTATGCCTGAATTATGCCCGAGTTATCAGTGTAGGGGTGTTATAAGGGGTGTATATTGATTGAAAATAAAATATAAATAAGGATACAAATATGACTCAGAAACCTAACAATCAACAGCTTAGCACTGTGAAGTACGAGGACGCAGTTGCCGCTTCGAAGGTATACTTCGCTGGTGACGATCTCGCTGCACAGGTGTGGGTGAGCAAGTATGCCCTCAAGGACTCTTTCGGCAATATCTACGAGACCACTCCCGCGGATATGCACAACCGTATCGCCGATGAGTTGGTGCGCATCGAGAACAACTACGAGAACCCACTCAGCAAGGAGCAGATTTTCGAGCTTCTTGACCACTTCCGCTATGTCATCCCACAGGGTGGTCCAATGACAGGTATTGGTAACAACCTACAGGTGGCATCACTCTCTAACTGCTTCGTTATCGGACATAAGAACCCTGCCGACTCTTACGGCGGTATCTTCCGTATGGATGAGGAGCAGGTGCAGCTTATGAAGCGTCGTGGTGGCGTAGGTCACGACCTCTCGCACATCCGCCCTACAGGTAGCCCAGTGCTTAACTCGGCATTGACATCTACAGGTATCGTCCCATTCATGGAGCGCTACTCAAACTCTACACGCGAGGTTGCGCAGGATGGTCGTCGTGGTGCGTTGATGCTCTCGCTTCTTATCAAGCACCCCGATGCAGAGCGCTTCATCGATGCTAAGGTTGATACAGGCAAGGTTACTGGTGCTAACGTATCTATCAAGATTGACGATGAGTTCATGCGTGCTGCTATGGCTGGTAATAGCTACCGTCAGCAGTTTCCTATAAACTCTGATGCACCATCATATATCCAGGATATCGACGCCAAGAAGCTTTGGGATAAGATTATCCACAACGCTTGGAAGTCTGCTGAGCCAGGTGTATTGTTCTGGGATACTATCATCCGTGAGAGTGTGCCCGACTGCTATGCTGAGGATGGCTTCCGCACCGTATCTACAAACCCATGTGGTGAGATTCCATTGTGTCCATACGATAGCTGCCGCTTGTTGGCCCTCAACCTCTTGAGCTATGTTGAGAAGCCATTTACCAAGGAGGCAACCTTCAACTTCGACCTCTTCAAGAAGCATGTAGCTATGGCTATGCACCTCATGGACGATATCATCGACTTGGAGCTTGAGAAGGTGGAGCTTATCATCAATAAGATCGCCTCAGACCCTGAGGATGATGATGTTCGTCGCGTGGAGCTTGAGCTTTGGAAGAAGATTAAGGATATGGCACTCAAGGGCCGTCGTACGGGCCTTGGCATCACCGCTGAGGGTGATATGCTCGCAGCACTCGGCATGCGCTATGGCTCTGAGGAGGCTATCGACTTTGCAGTAAGCGTACATAAGACCCTCGCTGTTGAGGCATACCGTGCATCAGTTATGATGGCTAAGGAGCGTGGTGCCTTCGGCGTCTTCAACTTCGAGAAGGAGCAGGGCAACCCAATGATAGAGCGTATCTGCGAGGCAGCGCCTGAGCTTCGTGAACTTATGAAGGAGCATGGTCGTCGTAATATCGCAATGCTTACAATTGCACCTACAGGTACAACATCGCTCATGTCGCAGACAACATCGGGTATCGAGCCTGTATTCCGCCCAGTATATAAGCGTCGTCGTAAGATCAACCCATCGGACAAAGATCAGGTGGCATCATATGTTGATGAGACTGGCGAGAAGTTCGTTGAGTACTACGTATACCACCACCAGTTTGTTAAGTGGATGGAGATCAATGGCTACGACACAGCTAATTTGCAGAATATCTCGGAGGAGGAGCTCGACAAGGTGCTCAAGGCTTCACCATACTATAAGGCTACAGCAAACGATATCGACTGGGTTGCTAAAGTAAAGATGCAGGGTGCTATCCAGAAGTGGGTTGACCACTCTATCTCTGTTACCGTAAACCTCCCTAACGAGGTCTCAGAGGAGCTTGTTGCTGAGGTATATCGCACAGCATGGGAGTCAGGCTGTAAGGGTATCACAGTATATCGCGATGGTTGTCGTGATGGTGTGCTTCTCGACCTTAAGTCTAAGGATAAGTCGAAGAATAAGTGCTCTAACGATCAGACCATTCGTCGCCCTGAGTCTATCCCTGCCGACATCGTACGTTTCAAGAACGGCTCTGAGGATTGGATCGCCTTTGTAGGTAAGCAGGATGACCGTCCATATGAGATCTTCACCGGTAAGATTGAGGAGGATGCGATGTATATCCCTAAGACTATCAAGTCGGGTCACATCCTCAAGGTGAGCGAGAAGGATGGCACTAAGCGCTACGACTTCCAGTACCAGGACCGCTACGGTTATATCAATACCATCGGTGGTATCTCACGTCTGTTCGACGAGGAGTTCTGGAACTACGCTAAGCTTATCTCTGGCGTATTGCGCTACGGCATGCCTATCGACAAGGTTGTTCAGCTTGTTGACGGCCTACACCTCGACTCTGAGACTATCAACACATGGAAGAATGGTGTTGAGCGTGCCTTGAAGCAGTACATCAAGGATGGTACTCGCGGTAAGGGCCGTTGTCCACAGTGTGGCCAGGAGCAGATGGCATACCAGAATGGTTGCCTCACCTGCATGTCATGTGGCTACTCTAAGTGCGGTTAATAGTCTATTATCATAGTTTATGCGAGCCTCTCAATGCCTTGAGGGGCTCGTGTGCTAAACCATAGGATATGCTTCTCGATGTTGCACGACATAAACTCTTTGAGGCTGTAATCACCCTCTCGGTCCTTGCCTTTGCAATGGCCCTCTCGGGTATTCTCCTCGCTGATGGCTCCACAACTTATGACGGTGGTGCCCCCTTGGGTGTGCTTATTGATAACTTCCAGCATGAGCACTACATACTGGCTACCATCGTTGGCTTTGTGCTTAGTGTACACCTATGCTTTGGCCTTACGCGTGCTACGGTGCGCTCTCATCTCTATGGCGCTAATAGCTTTGCTATGATGTCCGTTTTGCCCCTTGTGTTGCTCCTCTTCGCAACTATGGGTTATACACTTCTAAACGTCGTCATAGCCTCCCTTAGCTGCGAGGCGCTGCGTCGCATACTCTTCGCCTTTAGCTCCGATAGACGCCAGCAGGCGCTCTTCGTGGCGATGTTTGCTCTCGGCCTTATGCCACTTATCGAGGGCTCGCTGTTCATCATTGTATGCCTCTCGCCCCTTATCCTTGTCTCGTTGCGCTGCTCTGCTCGCGAGACTATTGTTGGCGTTGTAGGTGTGTTGTTGCCGATATTCATCTACTCCTACATCGTGTGGTTTTGTGGTGGCGAGTTTATGCAGTGCATAGCCTCGTTCTATGAGCGTATGCTTCTGCCATCGTCCGAGAGTATCACTGCTATGCTAGCCATTCCACATCTCGTTGCTTGTGGTATCTTGGTGTTGCTTGGCGTGGGCTCCGTCGTCTTGTTCCTTCGTGATAGGATGTCTATGACGCTTGCAGCACGTCATGCCTGGCGCTTTATCCTCTCGGCAATACTCCTTCTCGCAATGTCGTTTGTGGTGTTGCCCTCGGCATCTATTACCATGCTTCTTCTCCTTGCAATGGTGCTGAGTCTCATTGTGCCAATTCTGCTACTACGCCTTAGTACACCCCTCGCTATGCTTGCATATCTGATTATGCTTGGTTGTGGAATAGCCGTTTTGTAGCATAAATATGCGCATACATGTGCAAAAATGCATAAATAATGCATATTTACGTAAAAAATATCGAGAAATATTTGCTTGTTAGAAAATATTAGTTTACCTTTGCTAAGCAAACAAGGGAGACGGTGGGTACATATCTCAAATAAATTCTCATGGACACACACAACTCAGCCCACCGACTCGAAAATAATTCTCATTAACCTAACTATTGGGAGGGGCCATCTGTGAAGACGCCCCTCCTATCTTTTTCTATCTATCCGTCCGTGATCCTTTTCTATCGTTTTTTTAGCGTTAAGTGATATTTATTGTTTTCTTCACTATCATTTGACCCCCTAATTTTGTCGGTTCACCTTTATGTATATAATGCTAAATTAGCTCCTTCTGTTTATGTAAACTACTGATTGGCACGTTGTTTGCAAAGTAGCCGGTCGTGAATTTCGACCATGGGTGGTATTGGGATAATAGAGAGAAAATTTTGCTAATTGAAAATCTTTTTATATCTTGCATTCGAAAACAAAAGTTTAACTCTAAAAATTGTACTGCCTATCGAGGAAATTCTACTCTGGACTAACTTAAAATAGAAGAGTATGAACGTGAATGTGTTAAGCGACCGTGTGCTGCTTAATAACTATCTTGCAGGTGATAGGAGTGCTATATCCGAACTTATAGAGCGCCACTCACAGCGTGTGCGCAGCTACATTGCCATGATGGTCAAGGATGATGCCATTGCTGATGACATCTTCCAGGAGACATTCATCAAGGCGGTGCGTGTCATCGATGAGGGTCGCTATGTAGATAGCGGCAAGTTCCTGTCGTGGGTGTTGCGCATAGCGCACAACCGCGTCTTGGATCACTTCCGTCGTGAGAAGTCGAGCCGTCAGATCAACGAGTCGGAGGCTGGCTACGACATGCTTGGCACCATGCGCTTCTCGGAGCCTACAGCCGAGGATGATATCGTACATGGCGAGGTTGAGCGTGCTATACGTGAGCTCATTGGCGAGCTTCCAGAGGAGCAGCGCGAGGTTGTACGCCTACGCTACTACTCTAAGCTATCGTTTCAGGAGATTGCCGAACATACTGACGTGAGTATCAACACCGCATTGGGTCGTATGCGCTACGCCCTTATCAACCTTCGTCGTATGATTAAGGAGCGTAACATCGTGCTAAGCTAATAAGACGATAAAAAATATTTCGGTTTGTGCAATAAACTCGCCGACGCCCCGTTTCTATTGTAGTAAAACATAAATAGGGCGCCTATGGGAGAAATTGACAATCGACTAATTAAGCTATTCAGCGAGGAGGATATGCTCCTCAACGATGTGGTGCAGGGGGATAACGAGCTGCTATTCTTGGATACCTACCTTATGGATATCTTCAGAGATGAGGCGTAGGGTGCTCCCAGCATGAAGAGAAACGACGCATACCAGGTGGTGTGCGTCGTTTTCATATTATGATGTGCTACTTTGTCTTTAGCCACTTCCATAGCTCCTGCCATGAGGCGCGTTTGCCGTGGGTGAAGATGCCTATGCGATAGATCTTCGCCGCCATCCAGGTGGTGACAATGAATGAGGCATATAGTATTACCAGCGATACGACAATCTCCCATGTTGGGATGCCGAAAGGTATGCGGGCAATCATCACTATTGGCGAGGTGAAGGGTACCATCGAGAAGCATACCGCTATTGAGGAGTTGGGGTCGCTGAATATCGATGTCATAACGATCATCGCCAAGATGATAGGCATGAGGATGATAGTATTAAACTGCTGACCATCCTGCACTGAGTCTACGGCCGATCCTGCTGCTGCAAACAACGATGCGTACAATAGGAAGCCACCGAGGATATATAGCACGAGGTATACCAGGAGCGTGGCGATATATGAGGTATCTCCCAGAGTGCCTATAAGCGATTGTAGCATTATGTCGTTTGTGGTTGCTACATCTGCTGAGAAGATGGCAGGGATGAGGAACTTCGAGGCGGCGATGATGAGTACTGCCCAGATGGCTATCTGTGTGAGTGCCACAGAGGCGATGCCCAATATCTTGCCTATCATAAGCTGGAATGGTGAGCAGCTTGTTATCATCACGTCAATCACGCGGCTCGACTTCTCCTCCACAACAGAGGTGAGTACCATCTGTCCATATAGCACAATGACCATATACAGAAGCATACCGAGGATGAGTCCTAAGGCGTAGTTTATGCCCGATGAGGTGCTCTCCATCGATGCCTCGTCGCCCGAGCCATCGTTTACAAAGGTGTTGAGCTCTATGTTGGTGGCGACGCTCGCAAGCTTGAGGTCGAGGTCCTCGATGCCATACTGCTCCTTGAGCTTGTCGTGCTCGACGATGCTCTTAATCTGCTGTGTTATGTTCTGCTCGATTGCGGGTGTCGACGAGCTGTTGGTTATCAGCTGTATACCGTTGGGAGCCTCCATATTTTCGTCAATGTAGAGTATGGCGAAGATGCCGCTCTCCTCGTTAAAGGTGCTGCAGGCCTCGCTCTTCGACATCTGACTCTGGTCGATGAAGGTGATGTCGGGCGTCGATATTAGGCGCTGCGAAATATTCTCGCCACTATTGTCAACAACAACTACCTGGTGGTTTCCACCATCGCCATATACGGCTATCAGCGAGGGTGCTATCATCAGGCCCACCATTAGTATTGGCATGAGGAGTGTGGTGATGATGAATGACTTCTTGCGTGCGCGCTCAAAAAATTCGCGCTGTATGATTAGACCAATCTTATTCATAGCCACCTATCGTTATAGAGTGCCATTTACGGCACGAATGAATATATCGTTCATCGAGGGTATCATCTCGCTTATGGAGCGCATGTCGCACTGCTCGTTGAGGGATGTTATGACATGTTTGATATCCTCATCCTTGGGGATGTGTATCTTTGTTGCGCGGTAGCCACCCGTGATGCCACGGCTATCGCCCATGACCATCGCAGCATCGCCTATGGTTGTCTTGAAGCGCTCGTCATTGGCGCAGTGTATAACCTCGAAGGTGTTGCCACCCGCGGCGCGACGTATATCCTCTACACGACCTGAGAGTATGTTGCGTGAGCGGTTGATGAGTGTTATGTGGTCGCATATCTCCTCTACCGATGCCATGTTGTGTGTCGAGAAGATTATCGTGGCACCTCTGTCGCGAAGTCCCAGTATCTCCTCCTTCATTGCGTTGGCATTTATGGGGTCGAAGCCTGAGAATGGCTCGTCAAAGATGAGGAGTTTAGGCTCATGCACCACTGTGGCTATGAACTGCACCTTCTGCGCCATACCCTTCGAGAGGTCCTCGACCTTACGGTCCCACCACTCGGCAATACCGAGGCGCTCGAACCATTGGCGTAGCTTCTGCTCTGCCACCTTTTTGTCCATGCCCCTTAGGCGGGCGAAGAATATCGCCTGCTCGCCAACGCGCATCTTCTTGTAGAGGCCGCGCTCCTCGGGCATATAACCAATGTGGAACACATCCTCCGCCGTGATGGCCTTGCCATCAAGAAGTACGCGTCCCGTGTCGGGCATTGTGATACGTGTGATTATGCGTATGAGAGTTGTCTTGCCCGCACCATTTGGGCCGAGAAGACCATACACCGCACCGCGTGGCACCTCCAAAGAGATATCGTCCAACGCCTTGTGCCCCGTATAGCTCTTCGAGACATTTTCAACTTTTAGTATAGACTCCATATTAATGACTTTGGTATACGCAAATATAGTAATTTAATTCTAATATGCGTATACCAAAGTAACAATTATTGCCGTAGTCCTACTGGAATATCTTGTGTTGCTCGCCCCAACAGCTGATGATTACACGTCGTGGGTCGTAGCCTATGTCTACGCCAACTATATCCTTTGTGCCGTAGTAGTCGTCGCGGCACTCTATCTCCAGTGAACCAGATATGTAGCCTATGAATTCACGGTATTCTATATGACGCACTTTTGTGCTTAGCGTAAGAGGTCTCTCTTTGCTCGCCTCGGGGTCTACCATGACCATCTCGCCGCTATACTCAACGATTGCGCCATTCAACCCTTGGGTATTATACTCTGTGTCTGTCGTGAAGCTCATCTCGAAGCGTGCTTGGCCCGACGACTCGAAAATCTCGAGCTTGTTGAAGGTGACAACGAAGCTATCGTCGCTGCCCTCCATGGGCGCTATGTCGATGTCGTAGACGATGCCTGAGGAGCACGACAGATGCCATGTTCCGCCATCGCTAAGGCGTTGATCATTAGTCTCAATAGTAGTTGTATAGCGGGTGTTATACTGCGTATTTGTTGTTAGAAGATACCTTCCGCTATCTCCACTTCTCTTTATGTTGGGGAGATACTCCTCGATGTATGCCTTACGCTCAGCCTCATCCTCGATACCCATCATGTAATCGAGTTGCACGACATCCCTAAATACTCCATTTACTTGGTTTAGGTCGCTCTCTACGTTGTTCCATATCTTTGCGCCTAGCTCCTTTGTTGAGCGCACCTCTCCATCATTCGTAACGCAACTTGTAGCTGTCATTGCCACAAACGCCACAATAATATATTTATATAGTAGTCTCATAATCCTCTCTTTTATTAAAATCTAACACCCAATCCTACGCGTCCCCAGCCTGTTATGCCGCCGCCAATCTCGACAAAGCCGTAGAAGCTGCGTCCGACGTTGAGGCCTATATAGGTGAGGTCAAGCATAGGTAGACCATAGGCATATCTGCTATAACGGTTCTCCTCAACTGCTACCACCGCACCAACGCTTACGGCAGAGTAGAGCGTAATCCACTCTCTGCGTAGCCAGTCGAAACGGACATTAAAGAGGAGGGCACTGAGTATTTCGTTCTCTCTATATATGACCTTGTTGGTGCCAACATGGCGGTATGGTTGGGTCTTGAAGCCCGCAAATCCCTTAAAGCCTAGCGATAGCCAATCCTTCACTTTATAGCCATACTCCAGTGTAAGTGAGGGTACGGTGTACCCTTTTGCCTCGTAGGTGCGAGCCTTGTCTAATTCGTCGCTAAGGTTGTTATCGCTATAGCTTTTGTCATAATCGACATCTGTCACTACAAGCTCATAGAGTAGTAACTGCATCCAGCCTGGTGCGCCCACACCAATCTGCAGGTGATTTTTCCACTCCTCAGCAGGTATCACTACATCGGGTAAAACCGATGGAGTGGCTGGTGTTGTATATGCTCCGCCATCGTAGCTATTTGCTATGTCGTAGCTTGTGGGGCGTTGTGCTACAGCATCGGCGCTAAGTGCCGTAGCCGTGGCGAGAAGTGCGATAGTTAGTAGATGTTTTAGGTGTCGCATACTCCGTTGTTTTTTGTGTTTTGTTTAATGCAAAGTTACGAAGATTTAGACCGACGACCAAATTATAAGATGTAAAATTTTTCCTGAGGCGAGTTATTAATACACTGATTATCAGCGATATATAAGTGGGGTGTTTTGCTAATTTTTCAACTCGTTGATTATCAATATGTTATATTAACATACAGATAATCAATAATATAGCATTTGGGTGCGGTGAAAATAAAATAGGCGAAGCATCACTTCGCCTATTTCTATAACACATCTTTTGGGACGTGGATAAAGCCCTTAGATAGTCTGCTATTTTAGCATTTTGTAGTGGCAATACATCAGCTCGCCGTTGTCGTCGCGTAGGTGCATGCCACCTCCACGGCAGAACTCCCACACCTTGCAGTCGCCACACTCGCCACACTTGGTCCACTCTCTGTTTCGGAACTTCTCGAAGCGGTTTTGCCACACATCCCAGAACTTGTCGCGGTAGATATTTCCCTGTGTGTAGTTGGCTCTCACGCTCGTGCATCCCGAGATGTCGCCGTTGACACGTATGGATGCCACCGACACACCTGCGTTACACATGTAGAAGCGGTCGCGCACCTCTGCCTCATAGCCACCGAGGAAACCCTCGCAGGCGTAGTTTAGGTTGATGCGGCCCTCGCGTCGTGTGGTGCGTATGAACTCCATAAGGCGGCGGAACTGCTCCTCATTGAGGTGTAGGCTATCATCCTTGGCTGCGCGTCCTGCGGGGAAGATGGAGAATATGCGCCAATGCTCGATGCCCTCGCTGATGAGGAACTCCTTCCACTCCTCGAGACGATCCATCATCGCTGGTGTTACGCATGTTATGGCATCGTAGGCCAACCCCTTATATTTGCGGATATGTTGCAGCGCGGCGCGTGCGCGCTCAAAGCTTAGGGCGTTGCCACGAATATGGTTGTGTACATCCTCAAAGCCGTCGAAGCTCACCGATACGGAGCGTAGTCCTGCATCTACAAGTGCGCGTAGTCGCTCGGCGGTTAGTGCCATGCCATTTGTCACCATGCCCCACATGTAACCTCGCTTTGTCACCTCGCGGCCAGCCTCCTCGAGGTCGCGGCGCACGAGCACCTCACCACCCGAGAAGATAATGAGTACACGCTTGGGGTCGATGTTGGGAGTCACCTCCTCGTCGAGCACACGCAGGAAGTCGGCAAGGGGCATATCTGCCTCGCCAACATCCATACGGCAGTCGCTACCGCAGTGGCGGCACGACAAATTACAACGAAGCGTACACTCCCAGAAGAGTGTACGCAACTCGTGGCGCTCCACGACACCGTCGTAGAGACCCTTAAATAGCTTGAGGCCTATGTGTTTACGTAGCCCCAGTCGTTTACCTTTCACAAATAGCACTCTGTTACTCCTCGGTAGCCTCCTGCTTCTTCGCCTCCTTCTCCTTGCGGATCTCCTCGAGACGCTCTTTTGCCTGCTCCTCAGTTAGGCCCTCGCCTACAGAACCGTCAGGGAACTCTGCTGCATTCTCGCTAGGTGCAACAACATCCTCCTCAACGGGGCGTGCAACCTCGCCATCGGGGAATGGTACGCCATACATTAGCTGTACGCGTGGATCCATCTCCTCGGTCTCGATCTTCTGAGGCTCGTTATCCTGAGACTTCTTTGCCTTCTTTGTGCCGCAACAAGCTGCTGTTGAGAGGCCCAAGAGACCCAACAATGCTATCTTAAGATTCTTGTTCATAGCTCTATGTTTTTACTATTTATGCCTATTATACCTCTACAAATATAGGCTCATTTTTTCTATTCTGCAAATAAAACGTAATTTTTAATCGTTTTGGTATTGTTCAGCCGTAAAAATTTAGTAACTTTGACCTACCGTTATCAACGGTTCTAACTATCGTAAGGTTATGCAAGGACGAGTAAAATGGTTCGATAATAGACGTGGCTATGGCTTTATTCTTGGTGAAGATGGCACCGAGGTGTATGTCCATTATACGGCGCTCCAAGGCGAGGGCTTCAAATCGCTGAAGCATAATTGGCGCGTGAGTTATGAGGTGGCCACCATGGAGGATGGTCGCATCGAGGCACGCAATGTTAAGGTGCAGCGATAGTGGGTATTACCCGTTAAAATTTTAGAGTAGAATGTCTAATAATATGCAAGATAGTCCCAAAGCCTTCCCTAATGCCTTCGATAAGCAGACAAGTGGTCGTAGACGCATGATGCAGCTTGTGGCTGTGCTCGTGGCGTCGGCTATTGTTGGTGCGGGCCTCTATCTTATGCTTGGCAACGAGTCAATGAGTGAGAGCCCTGATGAGGTGTCGGAGGAGGTTGTTGAGTGTGGTGTCGAGGCTGTGGATATGGGGCTTAGCGTACGTTGGGCATCGTGCAATGTAGGTGCCGAGACCCCCGCTGAGGTGGGTGGCTACTACGCTTGGGGTGATAGCCTGGAACATGCCACATTCGGTTGGCGCGATGCAAAGAGCTATAATCGCAAATATCCAACGACGCTCACAAGCGATGTCGATATAGCCACTATCACAATGGGTGAGGGGTGGCGCATGCCTACCGAGGAGGAGTTCTTGGAACTCATCGAGAAGTGTGAGTGGCGCGAGGCGGAGAGGGATGGTTGCTACGGCTTTGAGGTTGTAGCCCCCAACGAGAATACGCTCTTCCTTCCCGCTGCAGGATACAAACACGACACAACACTCTACCACGAAGGTTTGGAGGCTCTATATTGGAGTGCCTCAGCTGTGGCGGATAACGATAATAAACGAGCAAAAGCACTTCAGGCAAGCAATCACGAAAGGTCGCTACAGGAGCACTATCGCTATTATGGCGCTCAGGTAAGAGCTGTCAGGGATTAACCCTCCATATATCATAGTTAGTGCCTTTAGGCTCATCCCTTTATTTGAAATCCTTCATATCTTTTTGTGGGGTATAACAGCCTCTCTGTTTGGTAAAGAGCCTATTTAAGTATTTTTACCACTATAAATACCTATTTTCTTTGTATATTTGCGCCAGATTATTAATTAAAATGAAGATACTATTATGAAGATTAAACATCTACTACTAACCATGGCGATGTTCGCCATCTCTGTTGCAGCCAATGCACAGACCACGGGCGAGAAGATCAAGGCATTTGCTGATGAGCACCTTCGTCTCTCAGGTTATATCCAGGGTGGTTTCCGCTGGGATGAGAATACCGATCCATCTACTACCTTCTACCTCCACCGTGCACGTTTGAGCCTCACGGGCGATGCAGCAAAGGAGAAGATCGACTACCGTTTGCAGGTAGATATGGCAAACTCACCAAAGATTTGCGACCTCTACTTCCGCTATAAGCCTATGAAGCAGCTCAATCTTCAGCTTGGTCAGTTTAAGATTCCATTCTCATATGAGAACGAGAACTGTGGCCCTACAACCGTGGAGTTTATCGAGTACTCATACATCACAACATACCTCGTGCGTAATAATGGTACATATGACGGCATCAACGGCGCTACAGGTCGTGATATCGGTTTCCAGCTCTATGGTAGCTTCTTTGAGCGTGAGGGTTATAGCATCCTCAACTACAATGTCGGCGTGTTCAATGGTTCGGGTATCAATAGCAAGGATCACAACTCATCTAAAGATTTTATCGCACGTCTTATCGTAAAGCCATTTAAGGGCTTTGCTGTAAGCGGCTCATATATGTATGCTGAGACCAGCTTCGATGGCCACAGGTTCATGAAGAGCCCACGTTATGCCCTTGGTGCTTGGTATGAGAATGGCACATGGATTGGTCGTGCAGAGTATGTTCATGCTAACTTCGGCGAGGTTTGCACCGACTCATTCTACGCCTTGGCTGGTTATAACTTCCAGAAGCCTTGGAGCGTATATGCTCGCTACGAGTTCATCAAGGACGAGGCTAACATCTTGGACAAAGATCGCATACAGATAGGTACTGCATACAAGCCCTTCAAGTTCTTGCGCTTGCAGTGTAACCTCAACTATGAGATCAATGATCTAGCGCCTGAGGCATATCGTAATAGCTTCGGCTTCAACATCTTGGCAACAGCGATGTTCTAATATTGAGTGCCTATGGGTAGATTCCGTACAGAAGATTGGGTGGTGACCTTCCTAAGCGTGCCACTACTTATAATATCTGGTCTGGCAACCTACTTGCCCAATAATGGCTTCAAAGTGCCAAGCGCACTCGATAGTGTCGATGCGTGGATCAATATCGGAGCCTTCTTCGTTATAGCCCTTGTACTGCTCTTTGTGGGTAATAAGGTGCTTGGTAGACCTTTGCGAGGCCTGCTCGTGTCGTTTATCTTCATCTTTGTTGTTGCCGTATTGGCACAGTGGGTGGCGACATTCCCCAAGGTTAAGTATTTTGGTCTGGAGGCCGTATTCTTCTCGGTGCTCTTTGGCCTTATCATCCGCAATCTCTTCCGCATCCCCGAGTGGCTTAAACCAGCTATTCAGGGTGAGTTCTTCATCAAGATAGGTGTCGTATGTCTCGGTGCTACGGTACTCTTCTCCGATGTTATGAAGTCGGGTGCTGCGGGCCTTATCCAAGCTCTCTTAGTGGTGGCTATCGTATGGTTCTTCGCCTACTGGTTTGCTCGTCGCAATAAGGTAGAGCGTGCTTCGGCAATGACTCTTGCAAGTGGATGCTCTATATGTGGCGTCTCGGCATGTATTACTGCTGCTGGCGTTGCTGGTACCGATAAGAAAAAGTTGTCATATATCACCTCGTTGGTGCTTATCATAGTAGTGCCAATGATATATATCATGCCGTGGTTAGCGGAGATGATAGTCCCCCTATTTACCGATGACCCCATCGTGCAGGGCGAGATTGCTGGCGCATGGATTGGTGGTACTATCGACACCACGTCGGGCGTTGTGGCCTCATCGGAGATGGTGGGTGAGACGGCGGAGAAGACAGCTGTTGTGGTTAAGGCTACACAGAATGTGCTTATAGGCGTTGTGGCATTCTTCATCGCTATCTTCCTCACATCGCGTGGAGAGGGTGGCAAGAGTGGCGCTCCCTCGTTTGGCATCGTGTGGGAGAAGTTCCCAAAGTTTATCCTCGGCTTTGTGTTGGCCTCGGCGCTATTTAGCATCTTGCAAAATCAGGAGCTCTTGACTCTTAATGCCAGTGGTAAGTTTGTGGAGATATCCATGGCTAAGACCTTCTCTACCTTCTTCTTCTCGCTATCGTTTGTCTGCATAGGTATGGATACACGCCTTAAGGAGATCGTCTCGCCCGAGAACCGCAATATGTTGAAGTCGTTCGTCGGTGCGCAACTCTTCAATATTGTTGTCACCTGCCTCCTTGCATGGCTGATGTTCGGCGTTGTGAAGCCCGCATTATGGCCCTCGAAGGAGAGCGTCAAGACTAGAAGTGAGCAGGTCGTTGAGTCATCGTCTGAGCCTGTCGCGGATGTAGATAATAGGGTAGATATCACTACCCAAGAGCCAGCTGCCCATGGAGTAGACCTGGAGTAACATACTAATTTAATTATATAATTTACGAGGCCGCCTTTCGAGGTGGCCTCGTTATTGTTTATAGAGTAGTGAACACTGGGTGTTATAACCCATATTAATTACTGTTCACTACTCGCTATTTTTTTAGCTTATACCCATATAAGAATATATGATTAAACATTTTAGCTAAAAATGTTTGCATGTAAAAAATTTTTGTATACTTTTGCAGTGAAATAAGATTTGATTATGCAAAACTAGGATGCGTTATCAAATGCTTATAATAAGATAAGAAAAATTTATATTAACAAATTAAACAATAAAGATTATGACAACGATTATCAATGCACAGCTTCCAGAGTTTAAAGTACAGGCTTACCACAATGGCGGTTTCACAACCGTATCGAGCGACGATGTTAAGGGCAAGTGGGCTATCTTCTTCTTCTATCCTGCCGACTTTACCTTTGTATGTCCTACCGAGTTGGTTGACCTTGCTGAGAAGTACGAGAAGCTAAAGAGCTTGGGTGTTGAGGTATACTCTGTAAGCACCGACTCACACTTTGTTCACAAGGCATGGCACGACGCTTCGGAGAGCATCCGCAAGATTAACTATCCTATGTTGGCAGATCCTACTGGCGTACTCAGCCGTGGTTTCGGTGTGATGATTGAGGAGGAGGGCATGGCCTATCGTGGTACATTCCTCGTGAACCCAGAGGGTAAGATTAAGATTGCCGAGATTCAGGATAACGCTATTGGCCGTAATGCCGATGAGCTTGTGCGCAAGGTTGAGGCTGCAATCTTCGTGGCTAACCACCCAGGTGAGGTCTGCCCCGCAAAGTGGAAGCAGGGTGCCGAGACTTTGAAGCCAAGTATCGATTTGGTTGGCAAAATCTAAAAATTTTGTTGTGATAAGGCATCATCTACTGCCGCTAACGAATTATCAAAAGCAATGGGCAGTACGCCCAAGTACAGCCCATCGCTTTGAAATTCGCCGAGCGTTGTATCTAATACCTTCTAACAACAAAATACTAACCACGATAAGGCATCATCTACTGCCGCTAACGAACTATCAAAAGCAATGGACAGTACGCCCAAGTACAGCCCATCGCTTTGAAATTCGCCGAGCGTTGTATCTAATACCTTCTAACAACAAAATATCAACCTCGATAGAGTAATGATGATATTCTCTAAATAGCGAAACCTATCTAATGCCTTAGAACACTATACATAACCAATAAAAACGACGACCTATATGTTAGACACAGCTATACTTCAGCAAGTTACCGATATATTTAGCACCCTTGAGGCCGACTTTACACTTGTGGCACGTTGCTCTTCGTCACGTGACGAGCGAGCGCAGCTTGCCGAGTTTCTCAACGACTTTGCAACCACCTCGCCCCGCCTTAGCGTCGAGCATCACGATGCCGATGGCGACACGTTAGAGTTCTCGCTATACAAAGGTGGCGAGGCTACGGGTGTAACCTTCCGTGGTATCCCCAATGGTCACGAGTTTACCTCCTTGCTCCTCGCCATACTCAATGCCGATGGCAAGGGTAAGAACCTCCCCGATGAGGGTGTCGTGCGCCGTATTCGTGCCCTGAGTGGTGACATACGCCTGCAGACCTACGTGTCACTGACATGTACCAACTGCCCCGATGTGGTGCAGACGCTCAACATCTTCGCGCTTCTCAATCCCAATATTAGCCACGAGATGGTTGATGGTGCTCTCTTTCAGAGCGAGGTAAATGCTAAGGGTGTTCAGGCGGTGCCTGCGGTCTTTGCTGATGGCGAGATGCTACATGTGGGACGTGGCTCTTTGGGTGAGTTGTTGGAGAAGCTCGAGGCGCGCTATCCATCTGTGCCACAGTCGGGTGATGCCTCTAATGCTCCTATTACCCGTAGCTTCGATGTCGTGGTTCTTGGTGGAGGTCCTGCTGGTGCGTCGGCAGCCATATACTCAGCACGCAAGGGTTTGCGAGTGGCTATTTTGGCCGAGCGCATAGGTGGTCAGGTTAAGGAGACCGTTGGTATTGAGAATATGATATCGATACCCTATACTACGGGTAGCGAGTTGGCGGATAACCTACGCACACACCTAACGCACTATCCTATAGAACTTTTCGAGAATAGACGTGTAGAGTCAACAGAGTTGCAGGGCGCCGAGAAGCGTGTAACGGTTGTTGGTGGTGAGATATTCACTGCACCTGCCGTAATCATCGCAACAGGAGCGGGTTGGCGTCGTCTTAATGTTGAGGGCGAAACAGAGTATATAGGTCGTGGCGTGGCCTTCTGCCCCCACTGTGATGGCCCATTCTACGCCGGCAAGAGCGTTGCTGTGGTGGGCGGTGGTAACTCAGGCATTGAGGCTGCTATCGACTTGGCGGGCATCTGTAAGAGGGTGACAGTCATTGAGTTTATGGATGAGCTTAAGGCCGATAAGGTGCTTCAAGATAAGGTACGTAGTCTACCCAATGTCGATGTCTTGCTCTCTACGCAGACAACCAAGGTCATCGGCAATGGCGATAAGCTCACAGCGCTGCAACTTAAGGATCGCCACACGAGCGAGGAGCGCGAGTTGGCCTTGGATGGAGTCTTTGTCCAGATAGGCTTGAGTGCCAATAGCGCCCCCTTTGCTGAGTTGGAGAAGACGCGTATCGGAGAGATTATAATCGATGCACACTGCCGCACGAATATAGCGGGTGTCTATGCTGCGGGCGATGTCTCATCGGTGCCCTATAAGCAGATAATCATTGCCATGGGCGAGGGTGCTAAGGCTGCGCTGACGGCATTTGACGATAGAGTGCGTGGCGTGATTTAGAGTCGCAATAACAGATAGAGGGCTGGTTACGTTGATGTAACCAGCCCTCTATATCTTTGTGGACGTTATCGTGAGGGAACGCCAAGTACACCCTTTGTGTTCTTAGCCCATTTGTCGTGAGCGCGAAGCACCTGCTCGATAATGTCGCGTACGGCGCCGCGGCCACCATCATACTCTGAGACGTAGCGAGAAGCCTCGATAACCTCCATGCATGCATCGGCAGGGCATACCGGAATGCCGACAATCTGCATACACTCCAAGTCAGGGATGTCGTCGCCCATGTAGATGACATTCTCGGCGTTGAGGTTGTTGTCGGCGATAAACTCCTTTATTGCCGCAATCTTATCCATGCAATTGAGGTACATGCGCTCCACGCCCAACATCTCGAGACGACGTCGTAACATCTCGCCTCTACCTCCCGAGATAACGCATATCTTGTATCCCTCGCGTATGGCATAGGCTATGGCATAGCCATCCTTGGCATAGTAGCGACGTATGAAGTCGCCATCGGGTGTTGGAGTGATGTAACCATCTGTCATCACGCCGTCGACGTCGAAGACAAAGGCCTCGACACGAGCTATATCCTCTTTGAAGTTTCCCATATACTATCAGTTATATCGTTATATATCTTACCCTTAATGTCATCTTTGCCGAGCATGGCGATGTGTCGCTCGATGACCTCTCTGTCGCCACGTCGTGCGGGGCCTGTCTGCACTGCTGCGGGGTTACCTGAGTCGAGAGCCTTGGCTGTGGTCTCGGCGATGAGTGGTCTGAGCACCTCGAAATCTAAGCCCTCCTCTGCGACAATCTCGCGCCCGAGGGCGTAGAGGTGGTTTGTGAAGTTGTTGACGAAGACCCCTGCAAGATGTATCGTACGTCGGCGCTCCGAGTCGGCATACTCCACATTGCGGCTTAGCGCTGTGGCAAGAGCCCTTATCCTCTCGAGTGTCGCCTCGTTATCTGCCTCAAGGAAGAGTGTCACGCCACCAAGGTCGATGTCGCGCCCCTGAGTGAAGGTCTGCAGTGGGTATATTATGCCTCGTCTGCCACCTCGCTCGGGGAGGGTGCTCAGCGGCACACTGCCTGCCGTATGTGTCAATATAGCCTCCTCAGGGATGCGTAGTTCATGCGCCACGCTCTGCACGGCGCTATCGCTGACGGCTATAACATATATGTCGGCCTCGGCACACTCATCGGCTGAGCTATGCCATGTTGTGTTGCCCAGCTCGGCAACCACTCGGCCACGCTCCTCGTTGCGGGCGATGATGCCCACCAAATACAGCGCCTCGCTGCGCGATATGTTGCGCGCAAAGGCCTCGGCAACACCGCCTGAGCCAACGACGGCAATCTTCAGAATATCACTCCTCATCCTACTTTAGTTCAATAAACCAGTTATCATCGCCTATGGTCGTTATGGCGGCCTTGACCTCGCTACCCGCCTTGGCGCCTATGGCCTGGCGAACAGCCTCTATGGTTAGGCGTGTGTCGCGCTTGAATAGCTCCATGCCACGACCACGATACTCTCTCTTTAGCTCCTTGGGGCGATAGCGACGTATGCTCGCTATCTCGAATGTGCGACATGGGAGCTTCTCCTGTGGTAGCTCCTTGGCAAAGGCGTAGCCGTTGTTGCTCCATATAGCTGCGTAGGGCTTAAGGGCGGCTATTGCCACGCGCCCCTTCATAAGTGCAACATCGGGGATGAGCAGATAGCGCCACTCGCCATCAACAAAGCTCTCCTCGCTGGGCGTAGTCTGCTCGGCACTACTATCGAAGCACCACTCTCCCTCACCGATTATAGCTATGCGTAGCATATCATGCTCAGCGCCAGTATATATATTCACCTCTTTGCACTCGCCACCAAGCGAGACAATCTCTACCTCGGCAGGACTAAAAATGCGGAAGGCCTCGTCGCTATCGAAGAGTGGCGATAGCTTAATGGCCACTCGCCCCGAGATCTCCTTAAGGCGTGGCATTAACTCTCGCATATTTGGTGAGCACTCCTCTAATACGACCATCTTGCGACCCTCGGCCGAGCGACGGTCGGGGTCGGCAAAGACCCAATCGAAATGCTCCTTGCACTCGGCAACATAATCCTCTGCTGAGGCTGTTATAACCTCCACATTATCGATGCCCATGAGGCGTAGGTTGTGGCGTACAACATCTGCCAATATCTCATCGCGCTCTAACGATACCACCCTGCGGAAGTTCTTGGCCAGGGCCATGGTGTCGATACCAAGGCCGCATGTGAGGTCCAAGACGCTATCGCCCGATAGCGGCTTGCGCTCTGCCGACTCCTCACTCGACGACTGCTCGAAGGCGCGTGGTGGTATTATGGCGCGCACGGCGTAGAGGCTCGGTAGCTTGCGGCGTGCTCGCTGCAGATACTTCACCTGTGTGGCTACCGCCGAGGCGTGGGGCACACTGCGGTCGAGAGCCACGCTTGCAGCGTCGCGCTCGATGTTACGCTCGATAGCCTCGCGCACCTCATCTAGGAGGAGTATCGAAATGTCAGATGTTGTCATACTTTGGCAAAGTTATCACTTTTTTTCGTTCATACGACCATATTACTACGGTAATTGCAAGAAATATTGCATAGCATAGCGCAATATGTGGAGCCTCTAAGCGATACTCGATAGATGCCCACTCGGGCATTGCAGAGGCAGCTACCAGCTCGTTCTGTGCAAGAGCAGCCTTGTTGGCCACCCATGCAAATGGCGCTCCGAGTGGCGTGGGCAGCAGTAGCGTAAATATGCCACAACCGAGTATTATATAGGCTGTTATCATTGCAATAGGCGTTATTACGATGCCTATTAGAGGTATGTTGCCAAAGGTGTGGCTCACGATGGGAAGTGTCCATAGCGTGGCAACGACACCAACTATTATCGTATGTAGAAGATACTTGATTAGTGTGTTGTCGTGTGTCACCTCACGCATGAGGGGTATTGCCCAAAGAGCTATACCCATTACGGCGAGTGCCGAGAGCTGAAAGCTGATGTCGTATAGGTAGTTAGGGCGGTATGCTAGCATGAGCATCATTGTCAGTGCAAGTATGTTTGCCGTATTGTAGCGCGACGATGTTGCCCATGCTATCTGCACCACACTAAACATAACGGCAGCACGTATCACCGAGGGTGATGCGCCGCTAACAAAGGCGAAGAGCCATAGTGCAACAATGACAATAGGTGTGCGCAGCCTATGGCCGTGGTGTAGTAGCGAAAGAGGTGCAAATAGTAGGTTGATGATTATTAGCACGATACCTAAATGTAGTCCCGAGACGGCCATCAGATGGGCGAGACCCGTTGTGGAGTATGCCTCGCGTAGCCCGCTTGAGATGTTGTGACGCGAGCCCGCCACCATGGCTGTTACGGTGGCGTGCGAGTCGTCGTTGCCACCAGTGTAGCTATCAAGGCGCTCTATGGCTCGGTTTTGTAGCGATAGGTTGTCGCTCTTCTCAATGCCTATAACGTTGTAGTCGCTGATGCTAACACCACCCACAAGACCACGTCTATGTAGTAGGTCGTTGTAACTATCATAGCGCGACATCTGCTCCACAACCTTCGAGTGTAGTTGCACCCTATGTCCCACATCTATAGAGTCGTTGCGTAGCCATAGCTGCACGCGGTCGTTGCTCGCGTGCCATGCTTTATCGTCGCGCCATGCTATGATGCGTCCCTCTGCCACACGATAGCCCTCGCGCTGTGCTGGTGCGCTCTCCACATCGACGATAAGCTCAATATCGCGCCCCAGGGGAGTGTCGGGGCTCTTGACATGTATCTCGCTGAGGGTGTAGCCCACAAAGAGCATCGACATCATGGCGTAAAGTATGGCTGCAAAGCGTTTGCGTAGTAGCCATGTGGCGAGCAGAAGGGTGACAATGATCGGTATTGTGGCGGATAGCGGGATGGCTATACGCTCTGCCATGACTATTCCCATGACGAAGGGTAGGAGCATGACAAGAAGGGGCATGGCAAGAAGCCTATGCCCCAAACTCCGAAGAGTAAATCTATTATGCCAATGGTCGGATGCGGACATCGCACACGCCCTCCAACATCTTAGCCAACGCCTCTACGTCGGTAGGCTCATCGACCTGACCATAGTGGTAGGGGTAGTATATCGTAGGCTTGATGGCCTTTACAGCCTCCACTGCCTGCTCGGGGGTCATGGTATATGGCTGATTTACACATATGAAGGCGATGTCGATATTCTTCACTGCGCGAAGCTCATCGGTAGGCTCGGTGTCGCCCGACATGTAGATGCGCACGGCGTTGTCGATGGTTAGCACATAGCCGCAATCCTCACGCTCCTTGGGGTGAAATTGTAGCTGATGCTCTGAGGTGTTGTATGCCGCAACGGCCTCGACACGAATATCGGTCATAGGCTCCGCCACAGCGCCTGGAAGCATGGTGTAGCAGTTGCCCTGGAAACCCTCGGCTGAACTCTTATCGAGGAGGATATGAGTATCGGGCTTAAGTAGTGCGTCGATAGCTGCCATGTCGAAATGGTCATAGTGTGAGTGGGTCACGAGGATTATATCTGCCTTGGGTAGCTTAGTGTAGTCGGCATTCTCCATCACAGGGTCGAGATATATGTGGCGACCCTCATACTCGATGGCGAGTGAGGCGTGGGCAAAGAATGTTAGACGTAGGGTGTGACCATTTATCGTTAGCTCGTCGCTTGGGTAGGCAGGCGTTGTCTTGCCTCCGAAAAGTTTTGAAAATAGTGACATAGGCGTCTGTATTATAGGTTGTTAATAAATTCCACAATCGTTGTTGTCAGTCCCTCGGTGAGTGGTCGTTGAGGATTGTTGTATACGTTTATGAGTTGAGCCATCTGATCTCTCGACGACCAGTCCTTAAGCACATGGGTCATTTCATTGAAAGTTATGTGCTTGGCATTTTGGGCGTTGTGTGCTATGACCTCGCCGTTATCGACGCTCACCTGTATGTCGTTACCACCCGTGATGATGAGCATGGGTAGCGAGCACTCCTTGGCGAGTGTAGCGGGGTCGTACTGCATGCTATTTATGAGGAATGGCTGTACCGTAGGATTGAAGAGCGCCATGAGCTCTGCTGGTACCTCATCTATGTCAACTCCCTCGCCCGCCTTGAGACGGTAGATTATCTTATCCGCCTTGGCAAATAACCCCGCGTACATTGGCATCAGCTGTGCCGAGAGCTGAGTGCGAAGTATCTCATCCATGGGGTAGCCAGGGGCGGCAAGTAGAATAAGGCCATCCACATCCACGCCACGGTTAGCGGCAATCAGGGCTATGAGGCCTCCCTCGCTGTGACCTGCGATGAGCACTCTCTTATAACCCATATCGTGCAGATAATCAACGCATTGTATCGCGTCGTCAACATAGTCGTCGAGAATGAGGTTGGGAATATCCTCTGCGGGAATAGGACTGTGACCTATGGCGCGCTTGTCGTAACGCAATACGGCAAATCCCTCTGCCACAAGCTCTTCGGAGAGTGCCTTGTAGCAATCCGTAACAAGCTGCATCGACGAGTTGCCGTTGCGGTCGGTAGGTCCCGAGCCTGCGACGATGACAATTGCCGTGTCGCTATCTATGTTGGGTGTGGCAAGTGTGGCGCTGATATTGCCCCAATGGCACTTTATGGTAACATCAACCTCATCGGCCCAGCAGTGGGTGATAGTCGTGATTATCAGCACGGTTAAAATAGCTATTCTCTTCATTGTTCTATAGTCCTATGTCTGCAAATGAATCCTCCATTGTCTGTGTCAGGCGCTTGCGGTCGAGATGTGTGTATATCTCGGTCGTAACGATGCTCTCGTGTCCCAGCAGTTCCTGCACCTGTCGTATGTTTGCGCCACCCTCCAAAAGGTGTGTGGCGTATGAGTGGCGTAGGGTGTGGGGGCTAATCTGCTTGTCGATGCCCGCCATGAGTGCCGCCTGCTTGATGATGTTGAATATCATCACTCGTGTGAGCGGCTTGCCACGGTTGTTGAGAAATAGTGTTGTCTCCGAACTCTTGGCTGGCTCGCGCACCTCCATATATAGTTGAATCTTGTCGCGGGCAACAGCACCTATGGGCACTAAGCGCTGCTTGTCGCCCTTGCCGATGATGCGTATATACCCCTCGCCAAAGAAGAGATTGTCGATTGTGAGTGATGTAAGCTCCGAGACACGTAGACCACACGAGTATAGTACCTCGACGATGGCGCTGTCGCGACACCCCTTAGGTGTGCGTATGTCGAAGGTGGCGAGCATGGCATCTATCTCTGCCACGGTGAGCGTGTCGGGGAGTATGCGTCCCTGCTTGGGAGTGGCCACATTGTCGGTCGGAAGGCTCTCTATGCGCTCGTAGATGAGTAGGAAGTTGTAGAAGCTCTTGACGCCGCTGAGACGTCGTGCTTGTGATGCTCCGCTACGACCATTGTCGTAGAGCCACCCCATAAAACGTTCGATCATCTGCGGCTCTACGCTCTGTGGCACAACGCCATAGGTGTGTATCACGAAGCTTGTAAACTCCTCCAAATCGCGCATATAGGCATCAACGCTATTCTTCGATAGTCGCCTCTCGAAACGTATATAGCGCTCATACTCCTTGCGAATTTTCTCCCAGCTTTTAGTGATATCTGCCATATTATTTCTATCTTTGTGGTAAAGATACAAAAATTTTACATAATATCAATCTCGATAGAGATATTTTTATCCATGGCACGATACATAGAGATTAACATCGGTTGTGCAACGGAGGAGATGGCCGAGATCATCACCGCCTATCTTGCCGACTACCCCTTTGAGAGTTTCGACACATCTGTTACGCCCGCTGGTGTTGCCCTCAAGGCATATATCCAGGCTCTGCAGTGGGAGGCTTGTCGCGACGAGGCGCTCGTCATAATCAATGAGTATGGCTCGCTCTTTCGCGAAAAAGCGATTAAGGATGAGAATTGGAACGAGCGCTGGGAGCAGGAGAGTTTCCAGAGGGTGAATATCGATGATGAGATTCTTATTCGTGCCTCCTATCACGATAGGCATGAGAACCCCGAGGTTATGGATATCATCGTTGCCCCACGCATGGCCTTCGGCTCGGGACACCATGAGACAACACGCATGATGTGCCGCAGCATCAAAGCTGTGGGGTGCACAGGCAGGGTGTTAGACGTGGGATGTGGTACTGGCGTACTATCCTTTGTGGCGCTCAAGAGCGGTGCTATGCATGCCGATGCCGTGGATATCGACCCATGGTCGGTGGAGAGCGCTATCGAGGCTGCAGAGCTAAATGGCCTTAGCGCAAAGATGGAGATTATGGAGGGTACGGTGGAGTCTATCGAGGGTCGTACGTATGATATGGTCTTGGCCAATATCAATCGTAACATCATCCTTCAGGATATAGTGCGCTATGTTGAGGCACTCAATATGGGTGGCAGTCTGTTGCTCAGTGGCTTCCTGGAGGCTGACGCTCCGCTTATCGAGGCGCGTGCCGAGGAGTTAGGCTTGCGAGGCACTAATCATATGTGCGATGAGGGTTGGGTATGTCTAACATTTAGAAAATAGTGAGATGATAATTCTTCCAACTTCATATTTTGGCTCTACAGAGTATTGGACCGCCATAGTCAAGGGTGGCGACAACGTTGTCATAGACCTCGGTGAGAACTATGTGAAGCGCTCGGAGCGCAATCGCACGCGTATTATGACCTCGGGAGGTGTTATGCAGCTATCTGTCCAGTTGTGCCATGCCAACCGTCCTCGTCAGGCGATAACATCCATGCAGGTGGACTACTCGAAGCGCTGGCAGCACCAACACCTCGTTGCCATAGAGTCAGCATACCGCTCTTCGCCCTACTTCGACTACTATGCCGACCGCTTCCTACCCCTCTTCGAGCGTCGCTGGGAGCACCTTGTCGACCTCAATATGGCAATCATGGCGCAGTGTGCCGCAGTATTGAAGGTGGCAATGCCTCGCGTGTCGGATAGCTATATTATCGCTCAGGATGGAGATGTCGATATGCGTCTTAAAAGAGATGGCTCGACATATGTTGCCGAGCCATATATACAAGTATTTAGTGATAGGTTTAGCTTTGAGGAGAATCTATCTATCCTCGACTTGATTATGTGCGAAGGCCCTGAGGCGCGCACCATCCTTAGTGCTTCAGAACTCTAAACGTGGCGCTGTCGCTCAGCGAATAGGCCTCTACCTTTGCCTCTACCTTTGCCTCGCCCTCGATGGCTATCTGCTCGGTGCTCCATACGTTGCGTCCCACCTCGTGAAGCTCATGGCTCTCTTCGTTGATGGTTAGTGTTGGCATGCCACATGATGAGTAGACAACAATCGTCTGCATGCTATCGTTGCGTAGTGTCCACCCCTTGTCTACGATGTGGAGCGTAGGTGCCTGCTCGTTCCATAGTGCCTTGTATAGGTAGAATACATCCTTCTTCGTTGTGTGGTCGTGCTCTACTAAACCTGTGTGGCTTAGGCCATAAGGGCGTCGTGATGAGGCGTAGTCGAACATGTTTTCTAACCATATACCCCAGAACTGATCTGTAGCCTCCAACTGCTCGATATATCGCTCGTGGTGTGTGCGCTGACGACGTGCAGGGAGCAGGTGGCTACCACGCTTGGCACGCTCTATAATCTCGCTATTGTGTGTCGAGATACCCTCCTCGCCATAGCATACCGAGGCGTGGAGTGTTGTCCACTTCTCGTTTGTGCGTAGTTGCTCACACCATATTGCAACATCATCCACAAAGCCCTTCTCCCAGCCTACATCCTGACGGAAGACGATAAGGTCGGTGATGAAGTTGATACTACCGTCGCTATTGCTGCATGCTACTGTTGGGCGTGTCTTATCTATAGTATGGGCTATCTCGTTGAGCTCCTCGATGTAGGGCACAAGGTCGCTACCACGTTGCCATACGAGTGAGAACAGACCCCAAGTAATTACTGAGGGGTGGTTGTAGTTTTGATAGATGACCTCCTTCAGCTGCTCAATACCGTTGCTGCGGAAGGCCTCCGTGTCGTAGAAACATATATCTGAGAAGCCCATTGGTGAGCGAGTAAAGGGGCTTTCGATCCATGTTAGGATACCTCGCTTGTCGCACTCATCGTAGAGATATTTTGAGTGAGGACCACCTATCGAACGTATGGCATTAGCTCCTATCTCCTCGATAAGCGCAAGGTCGCTGTCGAGGTGTGCGTTGGTTATGGCTGTAGCAATGCCCTTGCGATCGTGTGCCAATCCAATGCCGTGTATGTCAATAGGTTTATTATTGACACACAGTTTATTATCATTAGAAATAGATATATTGCGGAAACCCGTCTCAAAGCTTATGATGTCCGATGGCTCGTTTACATCGCCAATAGATACCTCCACGGTGTAGAGCGTAGGGTGAGAGGGGCTCCATAGCTCGGGGTGGCTTACCTCATAGGGGATGTTTATGCTACGCTCGGGACTTATCTTTGACGCCTTAACCGACTTGTAGCACACCTCATAGCCATTGGAGTCTATAATACGTAGGTTCACCGTGAGGTGGCTCTCGGTGGTAGATAGGTAGATATGGGCCATGCCCGATGCCTGCTCCTGGTTGGCCGTTTGCTGCTCTATGAGTACGCCGTCAGACGAGTAGAAGAGGGGAGATATGATGCTCTTGGGTGTCACCATAATCTCCACATCGCGGTAGATGCCGCCGCAAAGGTTCTGGTCGGTAGATGTGGGTACAACATCACTACGCATGTCATTTGAGACAACTACGCGTAGGTGGTTCTGCTCACCAAAGCGCACCATGTCGGTAATCTCCATCGTGAAGGCGGTGTATCCTCCACGGTGCTCGCCAACGTGCTTGCCATTGACGAATACGTTGGCTACACTCTGCACACCACCGAAACGTAGGAATATGCGTCTATCTTGCCACTCTTTGGGAATCCATGTTGTGCGCAGATAGTTTGCTGTAGTGCGCTTATACTCAGCCTCATATCCCGAGTCGTTGGTGTTCCATGTATGAGGCAGAGTGATATGGTGGGCGTTGTCGTTGTCGAGGTCATTGGCGTAGTAGAAGCGCCAGCCGTCATTGATGTTGTGCAACTCGCGTGTGGGCTCGCTGGCATGCGCCACGAGGCATAGTAGCAGGGCTATGATGGTGAGTGTATGTTTCATGGGGTTCTACGATTTTATGAGGCAAATATACGAATAAAGAAAAAAAATTACTAACTTCGTGCAGAATATATGCTATTAACAACGCTAATTTTTTTGTATTATGCTTGATATCATCATTATCATCGCCGCAATTTTGTCGTTCTATGTCGGCTATCGTCGCGGATTTATCGTTCAGCTAATCAGTCTTGTAGCTCTCTATGTTGCAATTCTTCTCGCTCCATCTATCGCTGAGCCTATAGGCTCAATATTCATGGGTAGCGATGCTCAGGGTATCGCCTTTGTTGCGGGCTTCTTCCTAGTTGTTGCAATCTCTATGATGGTTGTGTGGTTTGTCGCACCTCTTATCGGCAAGCTCATCTTCTGGAATCCATTTAAAAAGTTTGACGCTCTGGCTGGTGGTCTGCTTAACCTTGTGGTGAACTTCATCATCGCCTCGTCGCTATTCGCCGCCTTCGACTATGCAAATATCGGTGAGCCAAATATTGATGCTATCAATGAGAAGATTATTGAAGATATCTCGATGGCTGATAAGATGGAGTCTCTTGCCGATGGCGATATTGAGAGCCTACGCACCTACTTCAAGCCTCGCTATGTGGAGTATGAGACCTTGGAGTCATCAGCCTTCTTCGACCCAATGGCAAGCTTTGGTCGCTTCATAACCCCATCGATGGATGGCTTCAATGAGTCAATGCGCGATAATGCTAAGAGCGCTATCAATAAGAAAATTCTACTGGAGGAGTAAACCACACACTATATAATGGCTGTTGAGGGAACTGTAATAAGCTCTACGGGTAGCTGGTATGAAGTAGCTACCGAGGGTGGTGTGCTCAGTTGTCGCATACGTGGTCGTCTGCGACTTAAGGGTGTGCGCTCTACCAATCCTGTTGTTGTAGGCGATAGAGTAGTTATCGAGGAGGATGGCGATAGTAGCGTTATTATCGACATCGTCCCACGACGCAACTATGTCATTCGTCGCGCCTCCAACCTATCGAAGGAGTCGCATATCATCGCTGCAAACCTCGACCACGCACTCCTTATCGTTACTCTGCACTCGCCAGCTACGCCACGCGAGTTTGTCGACCGCTTCTTGGTGACATGTGAGGCCTACAAGGTCCCTGTGACCATCGTTCTGGGTAAGGCCGATATGCTCGTCGATGAGTATGCCGCCGAGGCTGAGGAGTTCGAGGCAGTATATAGGGATGCGGGCTACGATGTCATGCGCCTATGCTCACTTACGGGCGAGGGTGTGGAGGCTATACGTCAGATGCTTCAGGGGCGAACAACGCTTGTGGCGGGTAACTCTGGTGTTGGTAAATCGACCCTTATAGGCACCATTGCCCCCGACATTGAGATACGTACAGGTGAGATCTCGGAGAGCCACCATAAGGGTAAGCACACCACAACATTCTCGACTATGTATGCCGTGGAGGGTGGATATATCATTGATACACCCGGTATTAAGGGTTTTGGTCTTATCGATATCGACGACAAGGAGTTGTGTCGCTACTTCCCAGAGATGATGCGCCTTGCTCCCGACTGCCGTTTCTATAATTGTACACATACTCATGAGCCTGGCTGCGCCGTAGTGGAGGCTGTGAAGCAGGGTATTGTGGCGTGGTCACGCTACGATAGCTATCTGAAAATATTGGACGAAGATGACAAATATCGCAAGTAGACTACGCACCGAGGAGCCATCAAAGGAGTGGCTCGAGGAGCGTCTTGAATATATGAGCCAGTTCCTCACCGATGAGCGTCGTGAGGTGCTGCGTCGTACGTTGGATCAGCGTACACACTATATGCGTATTCTCACCGAGAATATGTTTCATCCCCAAAATGCCAGCGCCATCATGCGCCACTGCGAGGCATTCGGCATCCAGCAGATACACACCGTTGAGGATCGTTGTAAGTTCGACCCCTCGGTGAATATCGTTCGTGGCACACAGAAGTGGGTCGATGTGGAGCACCACGAGACCACAGCTGAGGCCCTTGCGGCACTCAAGGCTGAGGGCTATCGCATTGTCGCCACCACGCCACATCGCTGTAGTGTCACGCCCGAGACCTTCGATGTTACCAAGGGTAAGTTCGTCTTGGTCTTCGGCACGGAGCATGCTGGCATCTCGGATGAGGTTATTGAGGCTGCCGACGACTTCTTGATGATACCGATGTGCGGTATGGTTGAGAGCCTCAATGTTTCGGCCTCGGCGGCCATACTCATCTATATGCTCTCGGAGCGTATTCGTCAGTCGGTTGATGGCTGGCAGCTCAGCGACGACGAGAAGTTGAAGCTCCTCACTCGCTGGACAATGTCATCGGTACGCGATTTCGAGGGCATTCTTCGCAAGGCAGAGCAGAGTGGTAAGCTAACAGCAAAGTATTAGCAACTATGATTTTACGCAAGCAATTTTTGGAGCATGTAGGTCAGACTTCGCCATCACCAATGTTAATTGAGGTGGCACGTGCCGAGGGCTCGTTCTTCTATACGCCCGAGGGTAAGCGCTATTTCGACCTTGTAGCGGGTGTCTCGGTGAGCAATGTGGGTCATTCTAACCCCGCTGTGGTGCGTGCCGTGCAGCAGCAGGCGGCAGACTATATGCACATCATGGTATATGGCGAGATGGTCGAGCGACCACAGGTGGAGTATGCACGCCGCATAGCGGAGCTTCTGCCCGGTGATATCGACTGTGTCTACTTCGTTAATTCGGGTGCCGAGGCTGTTGAGGTAGCCCTTAAACTCGCAAAGCGCTATACCGGCCGTACGGAGCTTATATCGATGAAGCGTGCCTATCACGGCTCTACGCATGGCGCCATGTCGATGATGGGTGCCCCCGATGGTGAGGAGTGGAAGGCTGAGTTCCGCCCTTTGTTGCCCGATGTGAGGTCTATAAACTTCAACTCCTTCGATGATCTTGCAAAGATTACCGAGCGCACTGCAGGTGTCCTCTGTGAGGTCGTGCAGGGCGAGGCGGGCGTGCGACTCCCTAATGTGGAGTGGCTCAGGGCGCTACGTGCACGCTGCTCGGAGGTGGGCGCGATGCTTATATTCGATGAGATACAGACAGGTATGGGGCGTACGGGTGCTATGTTCGCCGCAGCGAAGTATGGCGTTACACCCGATATAGTATGCCTTGCCAAGGCCTTTGGCGGTGGTATGCCGCTCGGTGGCGTGGCATCACGTAGAGATATACTTAATGCTTTTACCTACAATCCATGCCTTGGCCATATAACTACGTTTGGTGGTCACCCCGTATGTTGTGCTGCAGGACTTGCTGCTCTTGACTATATGACAGAAAATCAAATTGTTGATGGTGTTGAGGCCAAGGGCGCACGTTTCGAGGAGCAGCTTAAGGATCATGCTAAGGTACTTGAGATTCGTCGCTCTGGTTTGCTTCTCGCTGTCGAGCTTGGTAAGTCAGAATACCTTTACAAGCTCATGGAGATATTCAAAGAGGTGGGCATCATGAGCGACTGGTTCCTCTATTGTGATACGGCATTCCGCATCTCGCCGCCACTGACCATCACCGCTGACGAGATTGATGAGTGTTGTCTATTGATTAGAGAGGCACTCGACAGACTATAGCCATAAATAAAAATAGCACTCGGTTATGAGTGCTATTTTATTTATTTATTTATCTTGCCGTTAACTCCCTGATAATTCGTTGCATATCGGCATACTGCTCCTCCATGCTTTGTAGCAAGCGTAGTTGGGCACGTGCGCGCACAAGGTTGTGTGTGGGGTAGGCTGTTTTGTAGTATGTATCGCCGTCGATGTAATCCATCAAGAAGCGAAGATACTGCTCAAAGGTGATGTATAGTGCCGAGAATGCCAGCCACTCCCTCTCCGTCGCAGTCATCGATGCTCCACGCTCCGAGAGATAGCCCTCGGCATAGTTGCGGAAGATGTCGATGTCCATCGACACACGACTAAGGTCGGTGTCGTCCTCCTTGCCAGTGTTCGTATAGGAGCGTATGGCATCACCAAAGTCGTTGAGTGAGGTGCTACTCATGACGGTGTCGAGGTCTATGACGCACAATACCTCATCCTCCTGGTCGAAGAGTATGTTACTTATCTTTGTGTCGTTGTGCGTGACACGCATAGGGAGTTCGCCGCGCTCGACCATCAACCAAAACTCGAGCATTGGCGCTCTGCGGCTCATGACATGGGCAATCTCTTCGCGCACCTCATCCTTACGTTTGGCACTATCCTCACTTAGTGCTTTGTCCCACTGCTCAAAACGCCAACGCATATTGTGAAAGCCTTTGATCACCTCGGCTAACGGCTCGTTGAAGTCGGTGAGCAGCGCCTGGAAGCGACCAATGCCCTTGCCACCCATATAGGCGAGGCGTGGGGTGTCGGCTTTGTCGTGTGTCACCGAGCCCTCGATATAGAGGCAGGCGGCCCAGAAGTTCTCGCCATCGGTCTGATATAGCTTGCCCTCGGTGGTGGGCACGATGGTGAGTACCTCGCGCATGGGGTCACCACCCGCAGCCACAACCTTACTCTTTAGGTGGGCAGTTACGCGTGCTATGTTATCCATCATCGCTGCCACATCGGGGAAGACGAGGTGGTTTTTGCGCTGAAGAATATAGCGACAACAATCGGTAGTGACGATGAACGTGTCGTTGATAAATCCCTCACCGAGGGGTGCGATATCTTTTATTGTGCCCTCAAAGGCAAACCTTTGAGCAATGGCGTATAGCTCCTTCATATTACTCTGCAAAGTAGTGTGTTAGACCATCAATCTTATCCCACTCGCCACGTGTGAAGTCGGGTACCTTGACAGGCTTACTGCCATTCTCAATAGAGATGCGCGTGAGCTCGCCCATGCTGCTCCACTCTGCAGCGTCGTAGACATCCATGTCGAGAGGGAGGCCGTGGCGCAGACAGTAGACAAGGCGGTAGTCCATGATGAAGTCCATGCCACCATGACCACCGATGCTCATCGAGTACTCCTGCAATGGTATTCCCTCGACAAGCTGGCGCTGTACTGGGTGTTTGTATAGCTCCATCATCTGTTGCGATACCTCGGCAGGGGCAAACGAGTGGTGGTCGAGAGCCTCGATATCGGGCATGCCATGCTCGTCGGTTGCCACACTCTTTAGCTGGTCGAGCTTGAAGGTGTAGCCTGCAACGGGGTACTTATTGGCGAAACCCTCGGTGCCAACAAGTTGATACATACGGCTATATGGTCGTGGTGTCATCACGTTGTGTTGCATATCTATCGTACACCCATTAACGGTGCGTATGAGCGTATTTATCTGGTCGCCCTGTCGGCACTCCTCCTCGCCCATAAGCTCTTTGGTGAGCTTGGCACCATTTATCGACTTTGTGGACATCGATACAAGGTAGTCCATTCTGTCGCCGCGGTGTATGTTGAGTGCCTGGCAGTTGGGGCCTATGCCATGTGTGGCGTATATGTCGCCATTGTTAGCCTGGTTGTACTCCAAACGCCAATTGTCGGCATAGTGTTGCCAGTAGGGCTCAAGGTTGTGGATGTAGGCACCCTCGGCATGAATAATTTCGCCAAAGAGACCCTGCTGTGCCATGTAGAGTGTCGTGAGTTCGAAGTGATCGTAGCAGCAGTTCTCGAGGATTATGCAGTGCACCCTGTTGCGTTCGGCGGCATCCACCAACATCCAGCACTCCTCGACCGTATTTGCCGAAGGAACCTCTATGGCAACGTGCTTGCCATGCTCCATGGCATATACCGCAACCTCAACATGTAGTTGCCAGGGAGTAGCTATATATATAAGGTCTATATCCTCGCGCTGGCATAGTTCTTTGTAGCCCTCGTCGCCCGAGTATATTGTGGCACGTGGCATCCCCGCTCTGTCGAGATATGCTTGGCAGCGCTCCGCACGTTCGGCATACTTGTCGCACAGACCATTTATTGCAACGCCATCGATATATGTGAAGCGCTCCACAGCGCCTGGACCACGCATGCCAAGACCTACGAAGCCAACGCGTACAACATCCATAGGCTCGGTGCGAAGCTCCAAAACAGAGCTCTGTCCTGGGGCGCGCTCGGGCTCGTCGAGGATGATAACCCCGTCGTTGATGTGATACTCTACGCTCGCCTTGTATAGCCCTTTAGATGAGCGATTGCTACATCCTGCCATAGTACCAGCCATGATAATTACCAGTGCTAAGCCAAATATCTTTGCTCTCATAATCGTGATTTTTTTGTTATTAGTGCAAAGATACGAAAATTATGAAATAGATGAAGCCCGACGAACTATTTTGTCGGGCTTCAATACTTAATAGTTGTTTAATTAATATTACCGTTTAATAATATCGTTACCACTCGAGCTCCTTGAGTAGCTGTGCTGCCTGTGGCACGCTCGACTTAACCTTGTTGAGCAGAGTCATACCCTCCTTTAGGTTACCCTGGTGTATAGCATAGAGGGCGCGGGCATAGTCGGCTAATGGTGATGTGCCGGCACTCTGGAGATACCTCTTGGCACTAGCCATGTCGCCACGACGCATAGCCTCATTAGCAGCGTTGATGCTCTTGGCAGCGGCATCGAGGCTCTCGCAATGGCTGTTGTAGTCGGCCATATATGTGGCACGGCGTAGCGGTGGGTAGCACTCGTTGAGCATCAGCTCATAGGCTTCTGGGTAGCGGTTGCTGATGGCGTGATCTTTCTCGTCGGGAGTCATCGAGCCCTTGATGATGTCGATAATGGCCTGACGATCCTTGAGTGACGAAGTCTCCAGCCACTTGATGACACTTCCCCAATCCTCGGCTACAAAGCTGATGGAGATAATCTTCTCATTCACGCCGTAGTTCTCCACGATGTAGTCGCGTAACGCCTCGGCACGCTGCTGCGCAAGCTCTCCATTCTCGCTATACTCGCCATCGGGCGATGCGTAGCCGGTAATATTTATCGTGGTCATGTCGCAATCGCTATTGCAGTCGCACGAGCTGAAGAACTTTGATATATTGCTGATGAGAGCAGCGTTGTTGCCAAAGGTAGGGTCTATTACCGCATCCATAAGCGGAAAGTCAATATAGGCAGATGCCACATTGTTCGTCGAGTTTATCACGGGCTTGGCGTCGACATATACAGGGTTGAAGATCCACTCGCGGTACTCTGCAACGATAACCTCGCCGAGGGCTACCATCTTGTCACCACACCCGTAGAGCGTAGCTTCGACACGCAGCGTAGAGCCGTTCATCCATTGCTGGTAGGGTACCTCGGCGTAGTAGGTTATTACTGCCGGAAGGTCGCGGCGGCGTAGTCGCCACTCGTCGGGAATACTCTCCACGCGCACCTTCTGCCGGCTATCTACGAAGTAGTGCTCGCGACCAAAGAGACCTACAGATGTGAGTTCAATAGCCCTTGTGCCATGGTAGAGAATAGGGGTGTAGACGCGAGCCTCGCAACCCTTGATATGTGTCTCGTCGAGCTCTAGGCGCATTGTGAGGTAGAGCATGTCGCCCTCGTGCTCGATGTTAACATTGCTGATGCTCATGTCGGCGAGCATCTGCTCTGCGCTACGATGCTGTGCCCAGGCTGTTGGGATAAGACATGATAGCGTTAGAAATAGTATTATTCGTTTCATAATAAGCCGTTTAGAAAATGTATGATAGACCAATGTTTAGCTTTGTGATGCCAAAGTAGTTGTGGTTGTCGTTGCGACTGAGAAGTTTATCCGTCTTCCAATCGTATTTGTCATACTCCATGTAGGCGTAGCCCACGCCAAGCTCGAACTCGAGGTTGAAATGGCGGCTAAGTATTACGGCATAGCCATAGCCTACACCGGCACCCAGTAGCCAGCCATCGAAGCGGTTGTCGCTCAACGCCTCGAAGTTGGTGCCGAGGAATTTAATGCCGTTTTTGATGTTACCCATGTTGTATCTGCCGTAGTGGGCGTGCAGGGCGATGAAGTGCCCGGCAAAGCGATGACAGAACCAGTAGCGTGCCTCGGGCTGTGTAAGGAAGTGTTTCCACTCACGGCCGTTATACACCTTCCAGTCGTTGAAACTCGACGACATGTCGAGTGTCCAGCGTGGTGCTAAGCCAATCTCAGTACCGAGGTTGACGGTGCCCGTAGCATCGTAGAGTAGGTTTGTCTTGATGGCAACATGTTGCGCATCGGCACGTTGTGCACCCACAGCGAGGAGCAAGGCAACGGCGCATAATCGTAATAATCTCTTCATAATTGCAAATGTTTTACATTACTATTCACCTGCCATGGTTCTCAACTTCCATACCATACGGACAATAGGGTGCTTGCTTATTAATGATATAATCGCTATCTTTGTAGAAAATTCAACGATTATGCGAAGAGTATATCTATATCTAATGGTCGCGCTAATAGCGACAATATCAGTAGCTCAGGCTCAGGCGCAGGAAATCACCCCAGTGCCTTACCAGGTGAGCAAGTCGCCATATACTGCGCCGTTTGATGCTACGCAGAGGCTCAAGCTCTATACAAATCTTGAGGGCGAGGATCGCGAGCGACTCCTTGCTGCTGCGGAGCAGACAGGGCTTAACTTCGAGGTTGTCGATAATCGAGCAGAGGATGGTGCGTTCTTTAATGTTGTGATAAACCGCAATTTACAAGTTGCGGAGGAGTATCACATTAATATCGAGGAGAGAGGTATTGTTGTTGATGCTAGCGATGCTGCAGGAGCCTTCTACGCCATGCAGACGCTACGTCAGTTGGTGGAGAGCAACCCCGATGGCGTGTGGGATCAGGTACTTATCGGCGACCACCCACGCTTTGAGTATCGCGGAGTGCTTATCGATGTGTCGCGTCACTACCGCTCGGTAGAGTTCCTCAAGCGACAGATAGATATGATGGCGCGCCTGAAGTTTAATCGTCTCCACCTGCACCTCACCGATGCTGCAGGCTGGCGCATGGAGGTGGAGAGCTACCCACGCCTTACAAGCTACGCAGCGTGGCGTACACCAGCAACATGGAAGGAGTGGTGGTATGGCGAGCGCAACTATGTTGAGGAGGGTAGCGAGGGCGCATATGGCGGTTACTATACCAAGGAGGAGCTTCGTGACCTTGTCGCCTATGCCGAGGCACGATATATAACCATCATCCCCGAAATAGAGATGCCTGGTCACTCCGACGAGGTGTTGGCGGCATATCCCGAGTTACGATGCACACACCTTCCTGAGCACCAGGGTGAGCTATGCATCGGCAAGGAGGCAACCTTCGAGATGATGGAGCGTATCATCGATGAGGTTATAGAGATATTCCCCTCGGAGTATATACATATCGGTGGCGACGAGGCGAGCAAGGAGAATTGGAAATTGTGTGAGGATTGTCAGCGTCGTATGCAGGAGGAGGGCTTGGAGAGCGTCGATGAGCTTCAGAGCTATATGATACACCGCATGGAGGAGTATATCAACTCTAAGGGGCGTCAGATAATAGGTTGGGATGAGATATTGCAGGGTGGTCTGGCACCTAACGCCACTGTTATGTCGTGGCGTGGTGAGGAGGGTGGCATAGCGGCTGCTGCTGCGGGCCACGATGCCATAATGTCGCCACACGCCTATTGCTATATCGATGCTCCGCAGGATGCCCCACCCACACAGCCCGAGGCTATTGGTGGCTACCTGCCATTGGAGAAGGTCTACTCCTATGACCCAACTCCCGCAACGATGGATGAGAGCGTAGCACGCTATATCAAGGGTGTGCAGGCAAACCTATGGGCAGAGTTTATACCCACCGATGAGCACTACGAGATGATGCTTTGGCCACGTGCCATTGCCATTGCCGAGATAGGATGGTCGCCACAGAGCGAGAGGGAGTACTCCCACTTCCGCTCGCGTGCCGTAGATATTGTCGAGCGCATGATGAAGGAGGGCTATCACCCCTTCGACCTCAAAAACGAGATTGGCAATCGCCCCGAGTCTATGAGACCTGTTGAGCATCTTGCGTTGGGTAAGAGTGTTACCTATAACCTGCCCTCGCGTTACTATGGCCCACAATATGCTGCGGCGGGTGATGTGGCTCTTGTAGATGGCTTGCGTGGCACATGGACCTACTCCGATGGCAGATGGCAGGGCTTCTTGGGTAGAGCTGGTGTCGATGTCACCATAGATATGGGCGAGGTGGTCACCATACACTCCGTGGCGGCAGACTTTATGCAGTATTGCGGCCCTGGTGTCTTCATGCCCTGCAAGGTGGAGATATTCGGCTCTATTGATGGCGAGAACTTCGAGCCATTGATCGTCATCGACCACGAGGTTGTGCCAGCAGATGTGCCATCATTTATGACCTTCGGCTGGGAGGGCGAGGCGCAGGTGCGCTACATACGCTACCATGCCCACCGTAGCAACTACTCGGGATTCTTGTTCACCGATGAGATTGTCGTCAGGTAGCTTTGGATGATGTATAAATTGGGCCAAAAGAGAAAAAAAATAGGTCAAAGGTTTTGAGATAACAAAATTTTTGTATCTTTGTGGCGCAAAACAAAGTTGCAGGGCCCATAGCTCAGTTGGTTAGAGCAGCGGACTCATAATCCGAAGGTCGTGGGATCATGCCCCTCTGGGCCCACAAAAACGAAGCGATAAGCTTCGTTTTTTGTTTTTATCCACATGCGGCAGATAACATAAAAACACCCCAGGCGTTGTGACCTGGGGTGTTTTTGCTATGTGAAGGTATATTACAATCTTGCCTTGATAGCCTTTGATGCCTCCTCGTAGCCTGGCTTGTCGAGAAGAGCAAACATATTCTTTTTGTATGCCTCAACACCTGGCTGGTCGAATGGGTTAACACCCAAGAGGTAACCGCTGATGCCACAACCCTTCTCGAAGAAGTAGAGCAACTGACCAATGGTGCGCTCGTCGATGCGCTCAATCTCGATGATGAGGTTAGGCACACCACCGTCGAGGTGTGCAAGGCGTACGCCAAGCTCTGCCATCTTGTTGATATCAGATAGGCGCTTGCCTGTGAGGAAGTTCAAGCCATCGAGGTTAGCCTCGTCAGCCTCAACCTTAACCTCATACTTCGAATTCTTAACCGAGATAATGGTCTCGAACAAGGTGCGCTCGCCCTCCTGGATATACTGACCCATAGAGTGTAGGTCGGCAGTGAGGGTTACGCTTGCAGGGAAGATACCCTTGCCCTCCTTACCCTCAGACTCGCCATAGAGCTGCTTCCACCACTCGGCAATATACTGCAACTTAGGCTCGTATGAACCGAGGATCTCGATCTTCTTACCAGCCTTATATAGCTCGTTGCGCACGATAGCATACTGCGCTGCAGGGTTCTGCTCGATAGGTGTAGCCTCAGATGTTAGGCGCTCCATGTCGCGGGCACCCTCAACGAAGGCGTCGATGTCGACACCAGCAACTGCCAATGGCAACAAACCTACAGGTGATAGTACTGAATAACGACCACCAACGTTGTCCTCGATGACGAATGTTGGGTAGCCCTCCTGTGTTGCAAGGGTCTTCAACGCGCCACGAGCCTTATCGGTGATGGCAGCGATGCGCTCAGCAGCCCCAGCCTTGCCATAGCGCTTCTCGATCTCGGCCTTGATGAGGCGGAAGGCGATAGCTGGCTCGGTGGTTGTACCCGACTTAGATATCACAATAGCGGCGATAGAGTAATCCTTAACCGCATCCATAAGCTCGTAGGTGTAGTCCTCCGAGATATTCTCGCCAGCAAAGACGATAGTTGGGTTGTCGTGCTTACGCTTGAGTGACTCGAAAGAGTTGTTCATAGCCTCCAACACTGCCTTAGCGCCGAGGTATGAACCACCGATACCGATGCAGATGACAACCTCCGCCTTCTCGCGTAGCTTGTTGGCAACGCGCTTAATCTCTGCCAACTCCTCGTTGGTGATTGACGATGGTAGGTTTACCCAGCCGAGGAAGTCGTTGCCAGCACCCTCGCCAGAGTGAAGAAGGGCATTTGCCTTTGCGGCAGCAGCCTGCATGTCGTTGGTGATCTCTACGCCAGAATACTTGGCATTAAACTTAATTAGCTCCATAGTGATATAGTATTTATTGTTTGTAACTATTTGAGTATCTTGATCAATGCGTTCATCGAGTCGCGTGCCGATGCCTTGTTGTAGAGTACCTCCCAAACCATGTCGGCAATAGGCATCTCTATGTTGCGACGCATAGAGCTACGGCGTATACACTCTGCAGCGTAGTAGCCCTCGGCAACCATGGTCATCTCGTTGAGGGCGCTCTTTACGGAGCATCCCTTGCCAAGGAGTGTGCCAAGACGGCGGTTGCGGCTCAGCGGTGAGTAGCAGGTGACAAGAAGATCGCCCATATATGCTGCACCATTGATGTCGCGACCCTCGGTGGGCACTGCCTCGTCGAGGAAGCGCTCCATCTCGGCAGCGCAGTTTGCGATAAGCACCGCGAGGAAGTTATCACCATAGCGCAAGCCTACAGCCATACCCACAGCCAAGGCGTAGACATTCTTCATTATTGCGGCACCCTCAACACCCAAGACGTCGTGTGATATGCTGCAACGGAAGTAGTCGTTGGCAAGCACCTCGCGCACACGCTCTGCGGTGGCATCGCTCTGTGACGCTACGGTGAGGTATGATAGGCGACACTGGCCCACCTCCTCGGCGTGTGACGGACCTGTCACTACGCATAGGTTCTCCATAGGGATGTCGTAGTAGCGGTGCATATGCTCTACGATTGTGAGGTAGTCGCCAGGGATGATGCCCTTGACTACCGACACCACGATCTTATCCTTGAGGCTCACCGTTAGTGGCTCGAGGAACTTGGTGAGGAATGCCGATGGCATGGCAAGAACGACAATCTCGGCATCGCGCACCACCTCGTTTATGTCGTTTGAGGGGGTGATGAACTCACGATCGAGGTAGCACCAAGGTAAGTACTTGATATTGTGTGAGCGCTCGTTGAGCGACTGATGTATCTCTTCATTTAGCACCAACCAGTTGACATGATGATGGTTGATGGTTAGGGTCTTTACTATTGCTGTTGCCCAGCTGCCGTAGCCGACAACGGCACATTTTAGTTGATGTCCATCCATAACGGGAAAAAATTATTGACAAATTTAAGCAAAAAAACTTAAAACTATTGCAAAATCTCAATATCTTTTTCCTATCTTTGTCGGTGTATATGTGCGCGTAGACGTGTGTTTTTGCTTATGTCGCTGATATACAGTGATTTATACTATTGTGTTGTGGTGGGTCATTTTTGCGTTTTTTGTGAAGATGGCCGTTTTGCGACGATAATAGGGCAATTGAGGAGAAATAAAACGAAAACAAGATATGGGACTTTTTTCACTTACTCAGGAGTTGGCCATTGACTTGGGTACGGCCAACACGCTGATAATGCACAATGGTAAGGTTGTCGTTGACGAGCCTTCGATTGTTGCGCTCAGCATCAAGACGGGTGAGCTTATGGCCATTGGTCACAAGGCTCGACTCATGGATGGTAGAACACACTCAAATATTCGTACGATACGTCCTTTGCGCGACGGTGTTATCGCCGACTTCGAGGCTACCGAGCTTATGTTGCGCGGCCTCATAAAGAAGGTGGGCGCTACACGCGGCATGTTCGCGCCATCGCTTAGAATGATGATATGTATCCCTTCGGGCTCTACAAACGTAGAGATTCGTGCCGTGCGTGACTCTGCACAGCATGCTGGAGGTCGTGAGATCTATCTCGTATTCGAGCCTATGGCAGCAGCACTCGGCGCAGGCTTGGATGTTGAGGCTCCAGAGGGTAACCTCATCATCGATATCGGTGGTGGTACCTCTGAGGTTGCTTGTATCTCACTCGGTGGTATCGTATGCTCTAAGTCTATCAACGTTGCCGGTGATGTCTTCACCACCGACATTCAGACATATATCCGTCAGCAGCACGGCATCAAGATTGGTGAGCGTACGGCTGAGGAGATTAAGTGTGCCATTGGCGCTGCTGTTCCCGAGTTGGAGAACGAGCCTGAGGATTATGTATTCACAGGATCTAACATGCTCACCAACTTGCCACAGACCGTGACATTGAACTATAGCGAGATCGCCTATGCCTTGGATAAGTCGCTCGTGAAGCTCGATAATGCCCTAATGGATGTGCTCCAGGAGATGCCACCTGAGTTGTACTCAGATGTTGTGCGCAATGGTATCTATCTTGCGGGTGGTGGTGCCCTTATCAAGGGCCTCGACCAGCGTCTAAGCAAGGTGTCGGGCCTTCCAGTGCATATTGCCGAGGATCCACTGCGCGCCATTGCTCGTGGTACATGTATCGCTCTCAAGAACATCGGCAACTTCTCGTTCCTCTTGGGTGGCGAGAAGTAGGATGTTTAATAATATCATGATATTCAGAGGCTGTCTCGGACATTGTGTCGGGCAGCCTTTGTCCCGCTAATTAATAGAACATTTAGTTGTAGTATGCATAGGCTTGTAGAGTTCCTAAGACGCATCTATGTGGTGCTTATATTCCTGCTTTTGGAGGGTATTGCCATATGGCAGTACGCTACCTCTTCGCCATATACCGAGGCGAAGATCTTTGCGCGTACTACGGCTATCGGTGGCGCTATAAGTGAGATGGTCACCGACGTGGAGCACTTCTTCTCGTTGCCCGATGAGAATAGACGTCTCACGGAGTATATCGCCGAGTTGGAGGAGGCGCGTGAGCTCGAGCGAGAGATTATGGATGCGGTGATGCTCGACTCATTGGCTGTGTCGGCATATGGCGATGAGGATGCAAACTTCCGCTTCTCGGCAGCACGCGTCTCGTCATCGACATCTAATCGTCAGCGTAACTATATCGTCTTGGACCGCGGTGCGCGCGATGGCATGAAGGTGAATATGGGCGTTATGACCCCTGAGCGTCATATGGTGGGATATATCACCTCATGCTCGGACCACTACTCTGTCGTTGAGCCAATCATCAGCACTAAGTTTACTACAGGCGGTCGTCTTATGGATAATGTCGATAATGGCTACTTCTGCTCGGTTAGCTGGGATGGTAGCTCGCGCTACCATGCAATAGCATCCGATATATCGGTGAATGTCGACATTGCCGAGGGTATGACCATTGAGGTTAGCTCGGAGCGTATGCCACGAGGCGTGGTCATAGGTACTATCGAGTCGTACGATATAAATAGCGCCAAGACAGCATACTCCGCTGAGGTGAAGCTTGCTGCAGACATGTCGGCAATTGACAATGTGATAGTTGTCGAGGGTGTGCACTACAATGAGTTGGCAACAATCATCGAGGAGGATGAGGAGGAGAAGAAAAAATAAACAGAGAAGCGTAGAAGCCTATGTATAAATATATGTCATATATTTGGATGAGCCTTGCGGTGTTGTTCGTACAGATATTTCTTATCGACAACATCAATCTGGGTGCCTCTATGTCTATATGGATGCGCCCCATGCTCTTCCCGCTTATAGTCCTGCTTTTGCCCGTAGAGTGGAAGGCAATATGGGTGTTGTTGGTTGCCTATGCCGTTGGTTATATAATGGATGTGTCGGTCGGTGGTGAGGGCCTCTATGTTGCCACACTTCTGCCTATAGCCTTGCTACGTCCATGGTTGTTATACATCACAACAAATCGTAATGTGGTGGCTGTAGGACAGTCGCAGCAGCTGTCGACACTTAATACTCGTCAGCTGATGCTATATCTTGGCACTACACTGCTTGTACACCACACGCTATTCTTCTTTATGGAGGCGTTGTCGCTAAATAATTTTATGCAGGTGGTGATGACAATAATCCTAAGCCTTGCATTGTCGATGCTCATAGGATGGTTTGTCGTGCGTCTGTTTATCACTAAAGTGTTGGTGCGATGAGACATGGCGCAAACTCCTCTCCACGCTATAGTCGTCTGACGATTGTCGTGTTCATCGTTGCTGCTGTCATCCTTGGTCGTTTGTTCTATGTGCAGCTCATCGATGATAAGTACGATGCGTTGGCCGCCTCGAACATCATGCGTCCCGAGGTGGAGTATCCGATGCGTGGTGAGGTTATCGACCGTCGTGGTGAGCCTCTTATCCGCAGCCGTGTGTGCTACGACGTGATGGTTGTGTGGGAGAATTTGCCAGAGATAGGCTTCGACTCGTTGCACCTCATATCAATCCTTGATATCCCAATTGAGAAGTTACGTAAAGAGCTCAGTAAGGCTGCCTCGGCGCCTCACTCGCCACACCTTGTTGTTGGCTATCTCCCGCAGGATGCTAAGCTGATGCTCGATGAGGGTGGCTTCGATGGCTTCTATACACGCTTCCGTACGGCGCGTGAGTATCCTCGAAAGATTGGCGGTAACCTCTTGGGCTATGTCAGCGAGGTGGGCGATGACGATATTAAACGAGACCCATACTATAACTCGGGAGACTATATAGGCATTGGCGGTATCGAGTCCTACTATGAGGATGAGCTACGTGGCGAGAAGGGTGTATCCTATCGTATCCGCGATACGCGCGGCGCTGAGAAGGGCTCTTATGATAACGGTGCTCATGACCAGCTCCCCGAGAAGGGTAAGACGATTGTGTCGACCATCGATGGTCGCCTTCAGGAGTTTGCCGAGGAGCTCATGGTGGGTAAGATTGGCTCAGTGGTGGCCATCGAGCCATCTACGGGCGAGATACTTGTCATGGTATCGTCACCAACCTATAACCCCGACCTCATGGTGGGCCGTCAGCGCGGTAATAACTATATGGAGATGCTGCACAACCAGCGTCAGCCACAGTTCTCACGTGCCATCAAGGAGAACTATCCTCCAGGCTCAACATTCAAACTTGTACAGGGCCTCATCGGCTTGCAGGAGGGTGTGTTGACACCTTCGCAGCGCTATGAGTGTCATCAGGGATTTCACTATGGCGTTGGCGCCCATGCACGTGTGCAGAGGTGTCACGTTCATCGTAACAATCTAAATCTTCGTGAGGCTGTGGCCCACTCGTGCAACGCCTACTTCTGCTATGTATATCGAGATATCATCACCAATCGTAAGTATGGTAGCATTAAGGTGGGCATGAATAAGTGGAACGAGTATGTGCGTAGCTTCGGCTTCGGCGATAAACTCGGTATAGACCTCTATGGTGAGTATGGCGGCTTTGTGCCAACTACCGAGTGGCTCGATAATGCCAACGGCAAGTATTGGAACTGGGGTACGGTGATATCGTGCGCCATTGGTCAGGGTGAGATGGCGGCAACGCCACTGCAGATGGCTAACTTAGCAGCTATTGTCGCTAACCGTGGCTACTACTATCCACCTCATATTGTGCGTAGCATCGAGGGTCGTGATTCGTTGGATAGACGCTTCTATGAGCGCAACTATACGATGGTTGACTCGGTGCACTTCGAGACGATCATCGATGGTATGTGGATGGGCGTCAACAAGGAGGGTACATCGCGCAAGGCATACCTCCCAGGTCTGGATGTATGTGGTAAGACGGGTACGGCGCAGCACGATAGATACAAAAACCGTGAGCGTAAGATACGCTATCCCGACCACTCGGCATTCATCTCGTTTGCACCTCGCAATAACCCTAAGATTGCCATCGCTGTATATATCGAGCATGGTGGCTGGGGTGCCTCGGCAGCGGTGCCTATTGCGAGCCTTATCGAGGAGCTATACCTCACCGATACGATTACTCGTCCTAAGATGGTTGAGGAGATGCTTAACCTAAAACTCGACTATGGCTACTACGATACGAAGCAGAAGAAGTACGATGCTGAGCGTGAGGCCGAGGAGGAGTAACTATACTGAAGAACGAAATATTAAGGGAGAATAATAGATGTTGTCTAAGTATAACATATCGCAGGAGCGCAATACATCGTCGCTCTTTGGCAAGGTTGATAGGGTGGCCTTAGGGCTATATATCGCCCTTGTCTTAGTGGGTATTGTCTCTATCACATCGGCATCCTATGATGAGTCGGTAGGCTCTATCTTCTCGCTTCAGCATAACTATATGAAGCAGTTGGTGTGGGCTGGCATATCATCGGTTTTCGCCCTTGTGGTGCTACTCCTCGATAGACGTCTCTTCCATATGTTCGCCACCCCAGCATATATTGCAGGTATAGGCCTGCTTATACTATGTTTGATGTTCGGTCGCGAGGTCAATGGCGCTAAGGCGTGGTTTGAGTTCGGTGGCGTCAGGGTGCAACCTGTGGAGTTCGCAAAGATAGCCACGGCACTCATGATGGCGCGCGTGATGAGCGACTACTCGTTTAACATCAAGCGCCTCCCCGACTTAGTGAAGGTGGCGGGTGTCATAGTATTACCCCTTGGTATCATCATCTTGCAGAACGATACGGGTTCGGGCCTTGTGTTGTGTTCGTTCCTCTTTGTGCTATATAGAGAGGGTATCTCAAAGTATATCTACTTCCCGGTACTCTTCACTGTGGCGCTCTTCATCACCTCGTTCATATTCACCCCTGTGGTGATATTCACCACGCTCATCATACTCTTCACGCTGTATAGTGCCTTTAGCACCAATGCATGGGTGGGACATCTACGCTTCTTGGCAATCATACTCCTGGCGTCGTTGCTATTAGCACTGCTAACACCTATGAGTGGATATGCCTCGCTTATGGTGGTGTGTGGTATTGCTGCAGCGCTGCTCATAGCCATGGCGTTGAAAACACGCACGATGATGCTCTTGTGGCCCGTTGCGATGTTCGTATATGCGATGCTCTTTGTTCCCACCTGCGATATGCTCTTTACTAAACTTGAGCCACACCAGCAGAACCGCATACTCACCTTCGTGGGCATGAAGGAGGATCCTAAGGGTATCGACTTCAACGTCAACCAGTCGCAGATCGCTATTGGCTCGGGAGGCTTCTTTGGCAAGGGCTTCATGGAGGGCACGCAGATTAAGTATGGCTATGTGCCCGAGAAGCATACCGACTTTATCTTCTGTGTTGTGGGCGAGGAGTGGGGTTTCCTTGGCACAATGACTATCATTGCGCTATATGTGGCCCTCATACTACGTCTCATGAAGATGGGAGAGCGCATCAAGGAGCCCTTTGGTAGAGTATATTGCTACTCGGTGGCATCCATACTCCTCTTCCATGTGTGGGTAAATGTGGGTATGACAATAGGTCTGATGCCCGTGATGGGCATCCCTCTGCCACTGATGAGCTATGGCGGTTCGTCGCTTGTGGCATTCACCCTGCTGATAATGATTGCCCTAAGACTTGACGCCTCGACAAATGATGATAATATTTATATGTGATAAGATATGACTACTAAACCCCTGATATTTATTACTAACGACGATAGCTATCTCTCGAAGGGCTTTCGTGCAATGGTCAACCTTGCCAAGGAGTTTGGTAGGGTGGTAGCCATAGCCCCCGATAGGGTGCAGAGTGGCATGAGCCAGGCGATAACTATCAACCAACCACTCTTCTTACGTAAGATAGAGGAGAGCGATGAGGTGCAGATATACGCCTTCTCGGGTACGCCTGTAGATTGTGCAAAGGTGGCCTTTGACCACCTATTCCGCGAGACAAAGGTCGACCTTGTGCTCTCGGGTATCAACCACGGCTCGAATGCCGCTATCAATGTCATGTACTCGGGAACCATGGGCGCTGCCATCGAGGGTAGCTTCTATGGTGTGCCCTCTATCGGCTTATCGCTCGACGACCACGATGCTGATGCCAACTTTGAGGGTGCTGTGGAGTATGGTCGTAAGATTATCGCCGACATTCTCGCCTCAAAGGAGTCTCTTCCACGTCCGCTATGCCTCAACGTGAATGTGCCACGTTGCGCTGCCGAGGAGATTAAGGGCATACGTCTATGTCGTCAGACACGCGGCTTTTGGCGTGAGGAGTTCTACCATCGCAATGACCCGCAGGGTAGAGACTACTTCTGGCTTACCGGAGCATTCCAGAATGCTGAGCCCGAGGCTGAGGATAGCGACGAGTGGGCACTTAGAAACCACTATGTCGCTGTTGTCCCCGTGCAGGTAGATATGACCGACTACGCCATGCTTGGCCAGTTAAAGGGGGTGATTAAATAGTTGCTACTATGGAGAGCATCGAGCTGTTTCTCATAGTAACGATAGTTATACAGGCCTTTGCGGCTATCGTTGCGCTGACGTTGGTAAACCATACCAAGTACTATGCGCTGTGGATATGCTACGCCCTGAGCCTCGGCATGCTCATCGCGGAGCGCTACTCGCAGCTCATGATTATTGAGGGCGATAGAGTGTCGATACACTTCCAATCGTGGATAGGCATAGGCATCTCGATAAGCTTCCTTGTATGTGTGATATGTGCTCGTCTCTTGGTGCGCCATGTCGACCGTATGACACTACAGCGCCGTATGCTTGAGAATAAGCTCATGACGGCAGTGCTGCGCACCGAGGAGCGTTCACGTGCCGACATATCGCGAGAGCTGCACGATGGCCTTGGCCCACTGCTCTCATCGGCAAAGATGTCGCTATCGGCGGTGTCGAAGGAGGGTATGACCGAGAAAGATAAGGCTACGTTGCGTAATACGGCAATGGTCATCGACGAGGCTATACGCTCGCTACGTGAGATTTCTAATAATCTATCCCCCCATGTGCTTAATAACTTCGGCTTAGCACGAGGTATTAGAAACTTCGTCGATAGGGTGGTGGCTCTCCATGGCGTTAACGTGCGCTTCAATACCACGTTACGTGACGAACGCTTCGACTCAAATATCGAGGTTATAATCTATCGTGTGACCTGCGAGCTTATAAATAACTCGCTCAAGCACTCGAAGTGTAAACAGATAGAGGTGGCGCTTACGGTAAACAACAACCGTCTTATCCTCGACTATAAGGACGATGGCTGTGGTTTCTCACCCGAAAGTGTTGCCGACAAGGGTATGGGCATCTCGAATATGGGGTCGCGCGTATCTTCACTCAGCGGTGTCTTCCTCCTAGATAGTAGCGTGGGTAAGGGCATGAGCGCCCATGCGGAGGTGTCGTTGGATGGCACAAAACTAACTGCTCCAGAGCATGCTAGGGGCAGAAATAAAAAGATGAAACTATGGAAAACAAAGCAATCAAAATAGCACTTGTAGACGACCATACGCTCTTTCGTACAGGCCTTGCGGGCCTGCTCGACCAGCACGAAGGTTATAAGGTTGTTGCTACCGCGGGTAGCGGTGAGGAGTTCTTGGAGCTTCTTCCAGAGCTCGATGTCGATGTAGTATTTATGGATATAGCGATGCCTGGTATCGATGGCGCGGAGACCACACGTCGTGCTCTTGTCATGCGCCCCGATATGCGTGTTGTCACGCTATCGATGTATGGCGATGATAACTACTATACGCGTATGCTCGATAGTGGTGCTTCAGGCTTCCTTCTTAAGGATAGCGACATTGACGAGGTGTACTCGGCAGTGGAGAGCGTCATGGCTGGCGATAGCTACTTCAGCACTGCTCTGCTTGGCTCGCTTACAAGTCACATGAGCCCTCTTGCCACACCGCAGCCCAGCGATGAGGATGCCCTCTCGGATCGCGAGATGGAGATCCTCGTTGAGGTGTGCCGAGGACTCTCAAACCAGGAGATTGCCGACAAGCTATTCATCTCGAAGCGTACTGTGGATAAGCATCGTGCCAATATCCTCGAGAAGACGGGGTGTAAGAATACGGCAAACCTTGTTGTGTATGCCATAAAGAATAGATTGGTAGAGATATAAAACAGAGGGGCTGACCTAAGTCAGCCCCTCTACTTTAATATGATATATCCACTACATCATGCCACCCATGCCGGCACCTGCCGCTGCGAGGTTCTGCAATGGACCATCCTCCTTCTTCTCTGCCAAGACGCACTCTGTTGTGAGGAACATCGAAGCGATAGAGGCTGCGTTCTCCAAGGCTACGCGTGATACCTTTGTTGGGTCGATGATACCCGCTGCAAGCATATCCTCATACTTGTCGTCGCGAGCGTTGTAACCGAAGGCACCCTCGCCCTCCTTAACCTTGTTAACAACAACTGAACCCTCGCCACCTGCGTTGGCAACAATCTGGCGCAATGGCTCCTCAATAGCGCGCTTAACAATCTGGATACCTGTTGTCTGGTCGTCGTTCTCACCCTTCATGCCCTCGAGAGATGCTACGGCACGAATATAGGCAACACCACCGCCAGGAACGATACCCTCCTCCACAGCAGCACGTGTGGCAGCCAAAGCATCGTCAACGCGATCCTTCTTCTCCTTCATCTCAACCTCGGTTGCAGCACCCACATACAATACTGCGACACCGCCAGCGAGCTTCGCCAAGCGCTCCTGCATCTTCTCGCGGTCGTAGTCCGATGATGCATTCTCGATAGATGCCTTAATCTGCTGTACACGTGCAGCGATAGCCTCCTTAGAGCCTGCGCCATCAACGATGGTTGTGTTCTCCTTATTAAGGGTTACCTTATCGGCGCTACCCAACGCCTCGAGGCCTGCATCCTCCATCTTCATACCCTTGTCGGTAGAGATTACAGTTGCACCTGTGAGGGTTGCGATATCCTCCAACATCTCCTTGCGGCGGTCACCAAAGCCTGGAGCCTTACATGCTGCAATCTTCAATGTGCCACGGAGCTTATTTACAACGAGTGCAGAGAGTGCCTCGCCATCTACATCCTCGGCGATGATGAGCAACGAACGACCGCTCTGAGCCACTGGCTCGAGGATGCCCATGATCTCCTTCATTGTCGAGATCTTCTTGTCGGTAATAAGGATATATGGCTTGTCGAGCTGAGCCTCCATCTTCTCGGTGTCGGTGATGAAGTATGCCGAGATATAACCACGGTCGAACTGCATACCCTCAACAACATCTACATGAGTCTCAGTACCCTTAGCCTCCTCAACAGTGATAACACCCTCGTTGTTAACCTTAGCCATAGCCTCGGCAATGAGCTTACCAATCTTGCGGTCGTTGTTAGCCGATATTGTTGCCACCTGCTCAATCTTGTCGAAGTCGGAGCCTACAACCTGGCTCTGTGCCTTGAGCGATGCTACTACGCGCTCCACAGCAGCGTCGATACCACGCTTGAGATCCATAGGATTGGCACCAGCTGTAACATTCTTGATACCCACTGAGATGAGCGACTGTGCAAGTACGGTAGCTGTTGTGGTACCATCACCCGCATCGTCGTTGGTCTTAGATGCTACCTCGCGTACCATCTGCGCACCCATGTTTGCGAATGTGTCCTCCAACTCAACCTCCTTAGCTACAGTGACACCATCCTTGGTTACGTGTGGCGCACCGAACTTCTTGTCGATGATAACATTGCGACCCTTAGGGCCGAGTGTTACCTTAACGGCGTTGCATAGTGCATCAACGCCCTCCTTGAGAAGCTCGCGAGCCTCTACATTATATTTAATCTCCTTTGCCATATCTCTCTAATATGTTACTTGTTACTACTTATTAAAGCTGTTAGTCGATAACTGCGATGATGTCAGCCTGCTTCATCACGAGGTAGTCCTCACCCTCGTAGTGGAGCTCGGTGCCAGCATACTTGCCGTACATAACGGTGTCGCCAACCTTCACCTCCATCTTAATCTCTGCGGTGCCAGGGCCTGCGGCGATTACCTTGCCCATGAGGGGCTTCTCCTTAGCTGTGTCGGGGATGAAGAGACCACCAGCGGTCTTCTCCTCTGCCGGATTGGGTTTCACCAATACACGGTCTGAAAGTGGTTTTACTGCCATAATAGTTCTTGTTTTTATGTTTTATTTAATATTTTCTGTTTCGTTATGCCGTGGCAATCTCTATGCCAAAGCTATCATACTGCAAAATTAGTGCAAATATAGTGACAAAATGTCACATACGCAACCCTAAGCTGACAAACATACCTTCGAGGAAAAAAGAGGAGCGTGTCCAACATTTGGACACGCTCTCATACGGTATATATGCCAGATAGCTATCTTCTCACCGGTATTACAACACTCTTCTCCGCCACTTTCGACTGTGGTGAATAGATATATTCGATGAACTTCTGAGCATCGTGGCGATTGTCGTATGTTACGGCAATAGGCTCGCTGCGGCATACGTCGCTGACATTGCCATTGGCATCTACAGCTACGGCGCACAGAACATATTCGTTGTTGTACGTAGCGAAGTTAACAGAGCTAAAGCTTGTCTTTGGAGAGCTCTGCATCAAGGTCTCTTTTAGTGCCTCGTCACTCACATTTGCTACTTGCGAGCTCTTGTACATTGCACGATATACATATTCAGCTTGAGGATTGGTTACCACTCTCCATGGCAGGAGAGCGTCGTAGCTGGTAAAGTCGGCATAGTTGTAATCTAAGGCAGCCACCTCCTTAGTGTCGAAGAAGCCTATAACCTCTATGTCGATGCTCAACTCGGCCACACCCTCCTCGGCAGTTCTGAAGTCGCAGGTATAGAGGTCGGTTGTCACCACGCCATTCTGACAGCCAAAGGCTGCAAAGAAGTACTCGGTATTTGGCTCAAGACCTGTCATTGGGAACTCCAGGTCGCCATTGATTACGAAGTCGTAGCCATAGTTGGTGAGGTAGTAGTCGATGATCTCCTCATCGGACTTACCCTCGAAGTTGCTCTTTGTGAAGCATGCGAGAAGGTAGGGATCGTCGTTTGTTGTGGTAATCACCACTGTAGCCTCGCGAGGCTTGATATCCTTGACAGATAGTGTGAGCACATTGTTAGACATGTTAACATCGCCAGTTCTGAAGCTCTTAACCGATGGATATCCATAGACTACACAGTTGTCGCTGATGGGCACTGCGGCGACAAAGTAGTCGGTGTTTGCATCGAGGTCCTGCTGCGAAATGAGTACGCCCTCATAGGTGTACTCCTCAAGTAGCATCTCGGTAGTGTATCCATAGCGTAGGTAAGGTACGAAGTAGTCGTACCACATATCCATTGCCGCCGCCTTGAGCTCCTCCTCGGTGGGGTTGGGTGATGATACCCACGATGCCACAGGCTCAACAAAGGCGAGGTAGCGACCCGTATACTCCTGTGGGTCGATATATAAATCTACGCTTGAACCATTAACCTCGGCTGTCACGTTGATGGGCAGCTCCACAGGTGTTGAATCGAGTGTTGTGTCGCGCACCATTACAAGCTCTGTTGTGGGCACAGGCATGCCATTCTCAAAGGCTACGCCATAGGCATATACAACAAACTCTTTGCCTGGCGCAAAGCCGTTGATTGTTATGTCGGTGATATTGCCGCTATTGATGTAGAAGCGATGCATCAGTGCCTCTACATCCATCTCAAAGGCCTCAGCCTCGTCGATGAACATCTCGAGGTCGTGGGCAAAGATCTTCTCTGGGGTGTTCAGGTTTAGCGAGTCGAAAGCCTCGCTTGTCTCGGTGAGATATACATATAACATCTCCTCATCGGCAGGTGTGATGTTCATGGTGTATCCTATCTCCGTCTTATCTGTGATTGCAATCTCGAATGGTGCCTTCTCCTCTGGCTTTGGGTCGGGATCCACAGGCTGTTCAGGCTCTACGGGATTATCTTTTGGCGACTCGTTGCATGATGGTAGGAGGAGTCCTACCGATAGTAGTAGTGATAATAGTAGGTAACACTTCTTCATAGACACGTTGTAGTTTATAAGTTTATATTCGTGTACAAATATAATGTTTTTCTCTTGATGTTTTGCAACCTTATGGTGTTGATGTGCGATATTATTGTGAAATTATATGGTAGTTATCCCTTGCGCATGGCTCATACTATGCCGATAAAACAAAAATAGCGACTAACAAATGTTAGTCGCTCTAAGAGGTCTGAAGCGGATTCGAAGTGAAACTAGCGTGGATACATTATGGCGCAGAGCGAAGCTCGAGCAATCAATATATCTCTATCCACGCAACCGCCCTGCAAAAGGTGAGCAATCGCTAGTGCCTAGCGTTGCGACAGAACTGCGAAGCAGTGTGGTGCTAGTGATTGATAGGTGGTGCTTGCACTGACCAAGTCAATCACTAGCACCCATAGGCTGATAGGCCTTGTCGCAAGTATACATAGGTGCCTCAACGACACCGATAAAAACAAAAAAAGCGACTAACAAATGTTAGTCGCTCTAAGAGGTCTGAAGCGGATTCGAACCGCTGTAGACGGTTTTGCAGACCGTTGGTTAAGCCACTCGCCCATCAGACCATGTCTCGTATCGGAGTGCAAAGATAGATAATATTTCGCAATATCCAAACTTTTTTGCAAAATAAATTATATCTACCACTCGACACATGACGAATATCCCTCATAAAACTATCGATATTTATGTTTTTTACATAAATGAAAGTGCGTGATTAACACATAGTTAATCACGCACAAACGTATTAAGTGGATGGCTTAGTCGAAGTACTGCTGCGCAGAACCACAGTGGCGGCCATCGATGTAGATATCGATAGTATAGGTACCCTTTGAGAAGTTATTGCCATCGTAGAAGATACTTACAGGCACCATGTTATTCTCATAATCAACCTCTCGAACGGCTGATGCAATTATATCGGTGCCCTCGAAGTTGAATGTTGTCATATCGGGTGATGCCAAGAGGTAGCCTTCGGGGTCGGTAATGCAGATGTATACATTCTTCTTACCTGGCTCAGCCAAGGCATTTGCAGTAAGCTCGAAGTCCACTCTTAGACGACTTGCTCGCTTGATGGCCTTAACCTCCTTGCTATTAGCATTTAGGGTGTATGCCTTTATGGCGCTCACCTGGATGACAGCACCTTGGCGCACCTTGGTGCCAAGCTCGTCGGCGCGCTCCTCAGCCTGGCTTACAAGCAACTCCTGACTCTTTATCTTCTCCTTCATGCTTGTATTCTCGCTCTTGAGGTTAGATGCTACGTTGTTAAGTGAGTCAATCTGGCGAACATACTGACGCATGATGCCCTTGAGGGTCTCTACCTCCTTCTGGTAGCGGCGTAGCTGGTCGAGGGTGTGCTTGTTGTTATCCTCAAGCTCGGCAAGCATCTTCACGGCCTCCTCGTAGCGTATTGCCATCGAGTCGTTGTCGTTCTTATACTTCTCAAGCTCCGTAACGAGGTCCTCCGCATTTGAACGCAAGATGTCGGCCTGTAGTTCATGTGTGTCGTTGTTATCATCTACAAGCACCTTGACGCTTTTGTTAAGCGTCTCATAATCCTTTAACTTCTTAATATATAGCACGCTTAGGACAATGATTATTGTAAGAAGCACGATGCAACCTATCATGAAGCCTCCAGCCTTGCGCTTGCCACGGTGTATCTCAAACTCGTACTCCTCAACGGTGCGCACATCATCGTCGTAGTCGTGGGATGGAGTGCTGTTGTGTGAGGCTCCTGCATTCATGCTCGCCCCGGCAGCCATACCTGCAGCCATGCCCACACCAATACCCTGTGTTGAGCTCTTCTCCTCTGTAGTATCATTCTGCACCTCCGAAGACTCTGCTGCCTCGGCGTGTATGTCGTTGAGCGTCGCCTTAGCTTGTCGCTCGGCGAGTATCTCATTGAGGGTCTTAGGCTGTGCTGGGGCTGTTGCCTCAGTAGGCGTCTCAACCACAGGAGTGCTCTCTTGGATGGGTGCCTCTACTTTGGGTGTGCTCTCGGTTGCGGGGGGCGTGGTCTGCTCTGCGGCAATCTTGTTACCGCAGATGGGGCATACCGCAGAGCGGCTCGATGCCAGGTTGCCACACTGTGAACATCTTATTAGGGCCATATATTAAAAAGGTCTAAATGTTTACTATTTGGTTGCAAAGATAACGGTTATTTGCGATATATATTACGAAATATCAGAAAAATCTATGCGCTCGCGACGCTTGTGTCTATCGCGCAGCGCGCGTAGTGGCGTGTGCTCAGGGCACTCCAACGTGGGGTCCCCCTGAAGTATGGCTATTGCCTCGCTTCGTGTCACCTCCATAATCTGTGTGTCGGTGGCTAAGTTGGCAATGTTCAACTCAAAGGCGTCGCCACTCTGCTGTGTGCCGTGGATGTCGCCTGCGCCACGTAACTTGAGGTCGAGCTCCGAGAGTTGAAAGCCATCGTTTGTTTGACACATGGCATCGAGGCGTGCACGCCCCTCCTTCGATAGCTTGTCGCCCGACATTAGTATGCAGTAGGACTGCTCGCCACCACGTCCCACGCGGCCACGCAGCTGGTGTAGCTGCGATAGTCCAAAGCGCTCTGCCGACTCTATGACCATGACCGTGGCGTTAGGCACATCGACACCCACCTCGATGACAGAGGTGGCGATGAGAATGTCGGCCTCGCCGTGCTTAAACTGTTGCATTGCAGCCTCCTTATCCTCGTTCTTCATCTTGCCATGGCACACCGTGATGCGGTATTGAGGTAGTGGGAAGTCGCGCGATATAGAGTCGAAGCCGTCGTAGAGGTCTTTGTAGTCCATCTTCTCCGACTCCTTGATTAGTGGGTAGACGATATATACCTGGCGTCCCTTGGCTATCTCCTGACGTAGGAAGCCGAACATCTTGAGGCGCGACGAGTCGTAGTAGTGATAGGTGCGTATGGGTTGTCTGCCTGGGGGTAGCTCATCGATGACCGAAACCTCGAGGTCGCCATATAGCGTCATAGCTAAGGTGCGTGGTATGGGTGTAGCTGTCATCACCAAGATGTGTGGCGGCTGTTGGTTCTTTGTCCACAGCTTGGCACGCTGCTCCACACCGAAGCGGTGTTGCTCGTCGATGACCACATAGCCCAGATTTGCAAACTGCACCCTATCCTCAATCAGAGCGTGTGTGCCTATGAGGATGTCGACATCTCCGGAGGCTATGCCCTCGAGGGCCAAGCGGCGCTCACGAGCCTTAGAGGCTCCGGTGAGTATTGCTATGCGTACGTTGGGCAGACCCTCGGCAAAGCGACACATATTGGCGTAGTGCTGACGTGCAAGAATCTCGGTGGGCGCCATGATACATGCTTGGTAACCGTTGTCTACGGCTAAAAGCATCGACATGAAGGCGACCATCGTCTTGCCACTACCTACATCGCCCTGCAAGAGACGGTTCATCTGCTTGCCAGAGACCATGTCGGAGCGTATCTCCTTTATCACACGCTGCTGCGCTCCCGTAAGGCTGAAGGGTAGCTTCGTGTGGTAGAAGGTGTTGAAGTTGTCACCCACGCGAGGAAATACGAAACCATCGCCACGCGAATGTCGCTCGCTGCGTCGCGCCTGTATGGTTAGCTGCACGCCGAAGAGCTCGTCAAACTTGAGGCGATACTGCGCTGCGCGGAGCAGCTCTGGTGACTGAGGAAAGTGTATGTTATAGATTGCTGTGCGTAGCGGTATTAGGCCGTTACGGCGACGCATATCCTCGGGTAGCGGGTCGGCGAAGGCTGTGGCATCAGCCTCGACAAGTTGCCAGGCATTATGCACAATGTTGTGCATGCCCTTGACGGTTATCAGCTGCGAAAGTGCCTCGGTTGAGGCGTAGATACCCTGGTAGCCACTCTCCACCTTGCGCGATAGCGCCTGCTCGACGCTCTCCACCTCGGGGTGGGCGATGCTCATCCTACCACGATAGAATGTTGGTCTACCAAAGACCATATACTCGCGGTTGAGCTCTATGCGTTTGTCTATCCACTTTATGCCTTGGAACCATAGCAACTCGGCGCTTCCTGTGCCGTCCGTAACCTCTGCTACGAAGCGTTGCTTGCGTCCCTCGCCAGCTATGGAGCGTCCCACAACGCGGCAGCGTATCTGCACATATGTAGACTCCATGCTCTCGTCGATGTCGGCGATATGGCGTGTTGTGCTGCGGTCGATATAGCGATAGGGGTAGCGCATGAGGAGGTCGCCCACAGTATGGACACCCACCTCACGAGCCAAGAGACGTGCGCGTGCTTCGCCCACGCCAGCCACAAACTTTATATCGCGTCCCAGCAGATCCGACATTGCGGTGAACTATATTACGGTGATAGAGCGTACGGGGGCTATCTTCTCAAGACGAGTCTTGCCTCCAAGCTCCTCGATCTCCACGATGAAGACAAACTCCTTAACCTTAATGCCATACTCCTTGCCGTCGACAACAACCTTGAGGCTCTGCAACGACTCTGCCAAGCCCTCGGCTGTGCCACCTGTGGCGAGCACATCATCGAGGATTGTTACCTCGAAGCAGTCGCCCGTAGCCTTGCCCGCAGCGATGTCGCTAAGACGGTAGTATAGCTTATCGGAGCCATACTCTTTCTCTATAATCACCTCGTGGAGGTCACCCTCGGCAAATGGTAGCTTGCCACTCTTGCGCACAGGCACGATATTCTCGACATGTGCCGCAGTGGTTAGCAGTGGGGCTGCGAAGAGGAAGCCTCGTGCCTCAGGTGCTATGATGTTGGCTGTGGTGCAAGCCTCGCCCACACGCTTCATAAGCTCGGCGAAGACACCCTTATCCTGCAAGAAGGGGATGATGTCTACGAAGACGATGCCCTCCTTTGGAAAATCCTTGTAGTATTTAAGTACCTCTTTCATCTCTATTTTAGTTGTCGGTTGTTATTACTCCTGGTAGATCTCGACGGTCATCTCCTCCTCGCCGAGCACCACGCGCTTGGTCTGAAGCTCGCCATTGTTGTTATAGTAGCGTAGCTCATACTCCGTATTCTTTGGTAGGAGCACTGAGAACATATCGTTCATATCTCTATGCTCGCCCGCAGTGAGACCGCCACCCATCTGCTCTGTGCCACGGAAGATGTCGACACCCATAGCCACGCGATCCTCCGAGTGCTCCTTCTGACCCTCAACCTTGTAGCCCGCAATCTTTAGGAAGGTGTGTGTGCCCGCCTCAAGGTGGCGTGTATACTGGTCGTAGGCAAGCTCTATATAGTGGTCGGTGACATTCTCTGCGCCGATATATTTAGGCAACTCATCGACGCTACGTCCCTCAACATCGCCGTCGGCCCATACCATAGGGAACCAGTCGTCGGCTGTGCCGAAGCGTGTTGCGTAGATAGCATATGTGCGGTCGTCAGCCGTAGCCTTTGAGGCATCAGCCATGAACCATAGGTGGTCAAGAGCCGAGGGGAAGTAGTACTCCGTAACTCGCCACTCGCCATCCAACCACACCTCTGTCCAGCTGTGGTTGCCGCGGTTGTCGTGCCATGACGCAGTGCCCACAAAGCGTGCGGGGATACCCACAGCGCGGTAGGCGTCAACAAGCAATATAGATAGTCCTGTGCACGATGCCATGCCCTGACGCATCGACTCGCGAGGACTCTGGTTTGTCTTCTCGCGCTTGGTGTTGTAGTCCACACCTGTGAGGCGTGGTATGTTGGCATTTACAGCACATATGGCATCATACATCGTTGTGCAGCTATCCACAACGGGTGAGAATAGCTCGTATAGCTCCTTACGCCATGAGTCGCGCACCTCGTCAACGACGTGGTGGGGGAGCACATCGCGCTGATATATATCCTCGGGTAGTGCCTGTGCCCATGCATACTTCTCGCGTGCCAGGTGGGCATAGTGTACATTCTCGGCAAGAAGCTCCAGAGGCATTGTCTCGCGGTCGCTATCCATCATGTTGATGATTAGGTACTCCATGTCGGCACGTTCTGCCTCAGGGGTGTTCTCCAACAGCTGGCGTAGCTCCGCCTCGCGTGCTGAGCCCTTGAGGGCCTCCTCTAATGATGCTGGGCGCTCGATGGCAAATGCCACCTCTGCCTCGTTGCTCTCTGCCGTCTTCTTGTTGTTATCAGCGCAGCCTATCACAGCTGTCGCCATGGCTATCAGCGCAAATATCTTCATGCTCTTCATATTATCTACGTATTAGTGTTAAAATCTTTGTTACCTCTGCCTCGTCGACGCTTCGTATCGAGAACTCGTCAACGGCACTTGTGCCACCCATCGAGATACGTGGGTTGCGATACTTCATGCCACCCATTATTGTCGTCTTGGCGCTGAAGTGTAGGGCGTCGACGCCTATGGCAGCGAGGGCCTCGGCATTAGCCGCCACAACGCCACTGCCCGCCATAATCTCTATGCGTCCTGCGGCAATCTCCACAGCACGACGTATGTTGTCGATGCCGTCAATAGCCTTGTCGTAGCCTCCCGAGGTGAGTATGCGGTGACACCCTGTGGCGATGACATCCTCCACTGCCTGCTCGTAATCCTCGGTCATGTCCACCGCGCGATGGAAGGTGCACTCCATGCCCTTTGCCGCCTCGACAAGTGCGCGTGTGCGCTCTATGTCCACCTTGCCGTCAGCGGTCAGAATGCCGAATACCACGCCTGTGGCACCCGCCATGCGAGCATGTTCAATGTCGCGTAGCATCGTTGCAAACTCCTCATCCGAATAGAGGAAGTCGCCGCCACGTGGGCGTATCATAACACTCTGGTCTATGCCCTCGATAGCTGCCACACGCTCTATGGTTGCCATTGAGGGGGTCACGCCTCCCTCGGCAGGTGAGGCGCACATCTCCACGCGATTGACGCCCAGGCGTGCTGCAATGCGGCAGGCCTCGACAGAGTAGGCGCAGAGCTCGGTCTTTAACTCTTTACAATTGTTCACTATCTATAAGTCTGTTAAGTACTGCATATACCGTCAAACCCGCAACAGAGCGTATGCCGGTCTTATGCACTATGTTTTTACGGTGTGATATTACTGTGTGGGGCGATATGTTAAGCTCCGAGGCTATCTCCTTGTTGGTAAAGCCGCGTGCCACAAGGATGAGTACGTCGCGCTCTCTGTCCGATAGCTCGTGACTCTCCTGGGGGCTCACCTGCGAAGGAGCATCTACAGCCTCGCTAACAGCGCGTACTATATCCTCCTCCGGAGCATAGAGGCCTATGCTATGGGATAGGCGTCGCACGATGTCGCCATCGTAGAGTGAGCACTGTACGCCCACAACTACAACATCCGAAAAGAGCTCGGTAATGTCGCTGCCGCGTAGAAGTGCGGCGTCGGCAACAACAACATCTATGTCGGCGCTACGCAGGCGTGGTGCAACCTCCTCAATGGTGCGACATATGAGCACGACATCTGCCTCGCCGCCACGATGTAGTATGGCAGCTAGGCCCTCGCCAATGATGGCAGAATGTGCTACTATTGCAACTCTATATCGTCTCATTGTTACTCCGATTTAAGGGTGCTGTCCACGATAGGGCGTAGCAGGAACATCTCGATGTTGCTGTGTGTACGTAGGTCGTCACGCAGTGCGTATATGTCGTCGAGCATGGCGCAACGCAGAGGTGTTGGCACAACCTCTGGTAGACTCTTTATGATGAGTGAGGCTATGTCGTTTGTGCGGTCGTCGATATCGCCATGGGGGTGCTCCAGTGAGGCAAGGTCACGCACGCATGACTGCTCGGCACGCTCTATAGGGGCGAAGATATTGCTCTCCTCATCCTCAAAGTGCGACATGACATATCGAGTATACTCCTGGTAGAAACTGCTGAGCACGCGCTTCGAGAGGGTGTCGCAGTGCGAGAGTATCTCGTCGAGGTGGCGCGCTACGTGTGGGAGCATATATTGTGCATAGTAGCGGTGCGAGGCGCGAAGGTAGCCCACAACCTCTGAAATCATCGTTGCCGATAGCGCCTCCTTGTCAGGACGGTATGTGGCGTCGATGTGCATGCGGCAGAGCACTATGAAGAGCTCAACATTATGTCCATCGCGTTCACACATCTCGGCGATTGATATGTCACCAAAGGGGAGCGAGATGTTCAGTCGCGAGAATATCGACACCACCGATGGGTGGGCGTCGATAAGCTCAAAGAGCTTCGTATTGGGCTCAATATGGTTGTTATGTGTGTTGGTCATCTACTATTTATATAAGGTATATCTAAACTTATGCAAAGTTAATAATTATTTTCAAATCTTCAAATACCAATAAATAGTGAGTCGTTGAAGCGATAATTCCCTAATTATTGCGATTGTCCATGCCGAGTATATGGTCTATCTTTGCAACATGAAAAATGCCACAACTCAGCCTATTGGCGAGAGTGGCTTGTTTTAGGCAATCTTTTTAGTTTTTATTGGGTTATCTCATCCCTGCCATAGGGTGTGAGTGGGAGGGTGCTCGGCAAGGCTGGGCACCTTTTTTTTGTGCGATGAGCGAGCAATGCGCCTAAAAGCAGAAGCCCCAGATGGCGAACCATCCGGGGCTTCAGTATTGGAGCTATCTCGCGATTAGCGTGTTGCAATAATCTCGTCGTTAGCAATAACGCGACGCTCGCTCTTGAACTCGTAGTTCTGCTCAGAGAGCTTAGAGTCCTTAGCTACCTTCTTTGAGAAGAGAGGCTTTGCAGAGAGCTCTGGGCCATTGTTCTCGCCGTTCCACCACTTATCGAAGTCCTCAGCATTAGTGCGAGCACCATCGTAAGATGTGCTAACCTCAAACTTGTTGATCTCGCTATACTGACCCTCGGTGTCGATAACCATAGATGCGATAATGTAGAAGCTATCGTTCTGAAGGATTGTGTATGTCTTGTCAAGGTTCATTGAGCCATACTGGTCGATTGACCATACAAGACCATCGCGGTACTGAGTATCGTTGTACAAGTCGTAGCGGCCTGTCCAGTTGTAAACTGATGAGAAGAATGCCTGCCACTCACCCTCGATCTTGTACTCCAAAGGCAAGATGAATGTGCCTGAGTAGTAGTCGCCACCGAAGAACTCCCAACCTGGAAGCTCTGCGAGGTCCTCAGCTGCATAGTAACCGTTGTCAACGAACTCGATAGTTGCGTTACCAGCGTCAGTAGACTTAGTAGAGAATGGGCAAGTGAAGATCTGCTGAGTAGTAGCTACACCACCACGTGAACCAAATGCGTAGAGGATATAGTCGGTACCACCCTCAAGACCGATAACGTTCTGCTCGTAGTCGCCCTGGATAAACTCGTAAGAGAGGTTCTCGAGCAAGTACTGCTGACGCTCAGCATCGGTGTTACCATATGTAGCCCAGTCTGATGCCTTCTCCCAACCTGCGATATAGTAATCGTTGTTTGTAGTTGTGAAGCTGATGTGTGCAGTCTGAACAGTTACCTTAGAAACTGAAGGAGTGATCACGTTGTCAGACATAGGTACGCTACCAGTCTCGATCTTAACGATCTTAGGCTCTGAGCAGCAGAGACCGTTCTCTTCCATAGCGAATGCGAAGAGGTAGTAGGTATGGTTAGCCAAAAGCTCGAAGTCGTAGCGGCTACGTGGAGTACCATCCTCATATGTGCCCTGGCAGTTGTAGTAGTCGCGAATTGTCTGACCAGACATATCGCCGTTGAACATCATATCCTGTACAGCGAATGACCAGTAGAACTCAGCTACGTCACCCTCGTCCTTGAGGAAGTCGAATGTCTCGAGATAGTCGTCTACCATTAGGCCGTTAAGCATGTCGAAGTAGTATGCACCCTCGAAGCCGTTAGGAGTAACGTCTACTGATACAACGCAACCATCAACAGAATACTCAACGTTGAAGTCTGCTGCAACCTTCTCTGGAGACTTGGTGTATATCTTATGGAATGTTACCTCTGAAAGAAGTGCACCTGACTCATAGTCGATGTAGTAGCAGTAGAATGTGTAAGGAATACCTGCAGCACCCTTACCTGGGGTGATGCCATACTGGTTACCTACCTTTGCGCGCTCCTGCATAATCTGAACTGCAGACTGACCATAGAACTGACCCAACCAACCGAAGTAAGCAACGTCGTCCTCGTAGAAGTCTTCGCCACTCTCGAAACCTGAAGCTGCGATGTACTTTGGATCTGCAGACATCATGATGTAAGGCATGGTCTTGTTCTCTGGAATAACATCCAAAGTGTATGAGAAGTAGTCAGCTGATTCGTTCTCAAAGGTGAAGCCAGCATTTACCTTAGCGCCCTGCTTTACAACGAATACAGCATCCTCAGCGTAGCGATACTTAACAGTCACCAAGCACTCGCGAGAAGCATCTGATGTGTTAGCATCAACCTTGAAGTAGAGGATACCAGAGACGCTTGTGTCAAAGCTGTTAACCCAATCCTCAGCAGCCTCAACAGAGATCTTCTCACCATCGTGAGCATTTACAATCTCATAAGGCATTGTGTAGCTACCACCAGCAAGACTTGCGTCTACCTTGGTATCGTTAAGCTTGATTGTAGAATCCTTTTCGAAGATTGGACCTGGCTCAGGCTCATTAGTGTCGGTACAACCAACAACGAAAGTCAAGGCAAAGAGGGGCAACATAGCCCACAAAAGAGTCTTAAACTTTTTCATAATTTTAATAGTTAAATGTTTTAAGTTATGTTGTTTTTAAAATTTATTATCGAGTAGTCTCTAAATAAAACTCACAATACACACTTTTTCAAGCGACAAAATTAGTAATAAAATTGCAAATTTTCAACCTTCTACGCCCATATTTTTTCATTAAGTGGTAAAATCTATTGCATGTAGACGATAAAAATCATATCTTTGCACAATAAGCTAAACTAAAAACTAATTGAACCTATGAGAATTTTTACTAAAATGCTACTCCTAACTCTTGTGGCAAGTGCGGTATTGTTTGCGGCTTGTGGCGAGAATAATGTGGATGATAAGGGTAGTACCGAGTTGAGTGTGGAGCTTGAGAAGACTGAGCTTCTCATCGATGGAAATGGTGGTACCTATAGTATCGGCTACACCATCGAGAATGGTATCAATGGTATCGACATTGTTGCAGAGGATGATGTGGCGTGGATTGATAACTTCCGTACGGAGGATGGACGTCTCTATTTCGACTGCAATAGAAACTTTACAGATAAGAGCCGTAACGCATCTATCGCTGTGCGCTATCCAAACTATAGCACTCAGTTTATCAAGGTTGTACAGTCGGCGAGCGATGCCCTGACATTCGAGATGGAGATCTGCGATATCAAGACAACAAGTTGCTCGTCAAAGCTATATCCATCGGACAAGGAGACTCCATATATCGTATTTATGGCCGAGAAGGATTACATCCTTAGTGCAAATATCACCAATGAGCAAGAGCTCTTCAATGACGATTATAAAACCTTTACAAAATGGGCTGAGGATAACGGTGCTTCAAACCTCCAGCAGTTTATGAAGCAACACGAGATATACTACACAGGTGACTCTTATATTGGTTGGACAGGTATGGTGCCCGACAAGGAGTATGTAATCTATGCATATGCTATCGAATTTTCGGAGGATGGTCAAGATTATGAGCTTGCTTCGCCCGTAACTCACGAGATTGTTATCCTTCCAACGCAAATCTTCGCCGATATCGAGTTCGATGTTGATATCACCGTAGATGGACCTAAGGCGACCTACAACTTTGAGCCTATCAACTGGGATGGTAAGTACTATATCGACATCTATGCCGAGGGTGACTATATGTATGTGGCTGAGGGTGAGACCCCAAATGATGCATACTGCAAGCAGGTGGCTAACAACTGGATTAGCATGGTTACAATCTACATGCAGTCGGGATATAGCGCAGAGCAGCTCATTGAGATCATGTGCTTGCAAGGCCCCGATAGCTACTCCGAGGTGCGCAACTCCGACACTAAGTATTGCATGGTATTCTATGGCGTAGAGATGGTTGATGGCCTGCCACAGGTGACAACAAAGCCATATATCGCTCACTTCCGCACCGAGAAGGTGGAGGCGTCGGATATGGTCATCGATATCAATGTCGAGAACTGCTATGTGCGTGTTGCCGATGTGGAGATCACTCCATCGAACAACGATGAGTCATATGTTGCTACATTCCTCAGAAAGAGCGATGTGCCATATACCGATGGCGGGCAGATTATAGAGTGGTTGCTTAGCTTCGACCTAAGTGGTAATACCTATAGGGGTCCTATCAAGAGCAATATTAGCGGCCTTGAGCCCGACACCGAGTATATCGCTCTCGCCTTTGGTTACTATGGTGGCGTGGTAACCACCGAGCTCTTTAGCTATGAGTTTAAGACCGAGCCTGAGGGTGAGTGCGAGAATAGCGTTCTGGGTGTGAACATAACAGCGCCATATAGCCTCGTGGAGCTTGAGGCTGCAATGCCCGATGCTTTCTACAACTACGGTATGTTCGAGAGCATGGGCTGGTATGCTATGTGTGCCGAGATAGAGACCGAGAAGCAGGAGGGCAATGTATTCATGAATATCTATAAGGTTTCGGATCTTGTGACAAGCGATACCGACTGGATCAAGGCCGATGTATGTAGCTATGTGTCTGATCGATCATGTCTCTTTGTGGGCGTGAATGACGAGCTATATGTGATGTGTGCCGTAGCCATGGACTATAAAGGCAACTACAGCGAGATGTGGATGTCGGAGCCATTCTCATTCGCTCTAACACCTCAAACAAAGCGCGATATCGACGAGTTCCTCGACAAGCTCGGCCTTGAGCCCGAGGTGCAGAGAGCGGGCGCGAAGAGTGCAAATAACGTAGACATCAGCTTCAAGGCTCTGAAGCGATAAGTATTAGAGTCTACGAAAGAGTAAAACTCTGGATGAGATAGCCTCATCCAGAGTTTTTTTATGGCCATAATTGGCAGGCCTATTGTTTGTTGCGGTATTGTTTGGGGGATACGCCTGTGATGCGTTTAAAGTACTTGCCAAAGAAGCTTTGATTGGGGAAGTTGAGCGACGAGGATATCTGCTGTATGGTCATGTCGGAAGATTGTAGCATGGCACGCGCCTCGAGGATGACGTGCCTCTCGATCCACTCGCCCGCCGAGCGCCCTGTATGCTCCTTGATGACCTTTGAGAGGTACTTGGGTGTGATGCATAGTTTGTCGGCGTAGTAGCCTATGAGTCGCTCCTCGCGGTAGTGCTGTCTGACGAGCTCCATGAAGCGCTCTACAATGCCATTTTTGTAGCTTGGCGATGATGTGTCGCGTTGCTTCATACGGCTGATGCCACCATAGTAGAAGACGCGTATCATATTCTCGATGACCTGGAGGCGGAAGGGGTTCTCCTCGTCGGATGCGGCATGGTGTAGCACGGTGAAGAATAGACGCATCATGTTCACCTGGGTGCTGTCGAGTGGCTGCACGGGGTTGTTGTACATCGTCATGTAGTTCTGCTGCCATCCAGGGAGGTTAATCATGTCGATAAAACGCTTGGAGAAGGCTATGACTATGGCGGAGAAGTTGTCGCTTGTCGATATGGGCTCGACAATCTGTCCGGGCATTATGGTTATGAGCGACGGAGCCTCGACGTCGTAGTTCTCGAGATTTACCTTTAAGTCGCAATGACCTGCTGTGCAGACGATGATTGCGGCATGCTCATACTTCTCGGGGCTGCTCTTTAGGCTGTCGCGTCCCTTATATGTAGCAAGAACGAGGTCGTTGCCAACGACGATTTGCTCCTCGGGCATCTTGCTTATTAGGTTGTCTATTATAAAATCTTTCATCTTATAGGGATTTTGGTTGTGCAAAGTAATCTATTATATCGTTAATCTCAAAACCGCATTCGACCTTTAGACCACTATCTGTGCCGTATATTGCTCAATTTTATGATGTGAGTACATAAATCGACAAATTTATTCAGCTAATGGGAGTATGATGTAAATGTCGCAAAATATGCGATTGTTGAAAACTTATTCTGCGAATAGTTGCGCATATCGTACAATTTTTCGTATCTTTGGTAAAAATTTTGTGATATGGCACTATTTAAGGTTGAGGGCGGTAGACGTCTCAAGGGTGAGATCATGCCGCAAGGAGCTAAGAATGAGGCTCTTCAGATTATATGCGCAGCGTTGCTAACACCCGAGCGCGTGGTGTTGCACAATGTGCCCATCATTTCGGATGTTATGCAGCTCTTCGAGCTATTGTCATCAATGGGCGTCAAGGTTGAGCGCCTCAGCGACGACTGCTTCGCTCTGCAGGCTGATGATATAAACCTCGACTACCTACGCACGGCAGACTACCATAAGCGTTGCCGTCGTCTGCGTGGCTCGGTGATGATGATTGGTCCATTGCTCACCCGCTTTGGCGTGGGCTTCATGCCTAAGCCTGGTGGCGATAAGATTGGTCGTCGTCGTCTCGATACCCACTTCCTCGGCTTCCAGAAGCTCGGCGCACAGTTCAACTTCGATGTCAGTGACGAGTTCTATACCGTGGAGGCCAAGCGCCTGAAGGGTACCTACATGCTTCTCGACGAGGCGTCGGTTACTGGTACTGCTAATATCGTCATGGCGGCGGTATTGGCTGAGGGACGTACTACAATCTATAACGCAGCATGTGAGCCATATCTTCAGCAGCTATGTAAGATGCTTAACCGCATGGGTGCTAAGATCTCGGGTATCGCCTCTAACCTACTTGTCATCGATGGCGTGGAGTCGTTGGGCGGTACAGAGCACACTATGCTCCCCGATATGATTGAGGTGGGTAGCTTCATCGGTATGGCAGCCATGACACGCTCAGAGCTTACCATCAAGAACGTGTCGTACGACAACCTCGGTATCATCCCACAGCAGTTTGCACGTATGGGTATCCACTTCGAGCAGCGTGGCGACGATATCTACATTCCAACGCAGGAGAACTATAGCATCGAGAGCTTTATCGATGGTTCAATCATGACCATTGCCGATGCTCCATGGCCAGGCCTTACCCCTGATTTGTTGTCTATCTTCCTCGTTGTGGCAACACAGGCTAAGGGCTCGGTGCTCATCCATCAGAAGATGTTCGAGAGCCGTCTCTTCTTCGTTGATAAGCTTATCGACATGGGCGCTCAGATTATCCTCTGTGACCCACATCGCGCTACGGTCATTGGTCACGATCATCAGCATCCACTTCGTGCTGCTAACATGACATCGCCCGATATCCGTGCGGGTGTAGCACTACTCATCGCTGCAATGAGTGCCGAGGGTACAAGTACAATCCAGAATATCGAGCAGATAGATCGTGGCTATCGCGATATCGACGGTCGTCTCAATGCTCTGGGTGCTAATATCATACGTCTCGACGAGTAGAGATAGAAAATAGGAAATATAAAATAGAATATGTTTTTAGAGAATAATAAGCATAAGGGGTGGATTGAGGTCATCTGTGGCTCGATGTTCTCGGGTAAGACCGAGGAGCTTATCCGCCGTATGAAGCGTGCGCAGTTTGCCAACCTCAAGGTGGAGATTTTTAAGCCCTCGATCGACGTGCGCTACTCGAATGAGGATGTGGTGTCGCATGACGCCAACGCCATACACTCAACACCTGTGGAGTCGGCGCAGAATATCCTCCTCATGGCCACCGACGTAGATGTCGTGGGTATCGACGAGGCGCAGTTCTTCGACGATGGCATCGTTGATGTGTGCCGTCAGCTGGCAAATAGCGGTATTCGCGTTATCGTTGCGGGTCTCGATATGGACTATATGGGTGTCCCCTTTGGTCCTATGCCAGCGCTCATGGCTACGGCAGAGTATGTCACTAAGGTGCACGCCATATGTGTTCGCTGCGGCGACTTGGCGCACCACTCACACCGTCTCACGGCGGATGATAAGCAGGTGGTATTGGGAGCTCACGATACCTACCAGCCCATCTGTCGCCACTGTTTCAACGAGTTGATGAATAAAAGATAGAGTATGCAGAAGGCTGTAGATAAGTGTGTGGAGGTACTCCGTGCAGGGGGTATCATCCTCTATCCCACCGATACAGTGTGGGGCATAGGCTGCGATGCTACAAATGCCGAGGCTGTAGCCAAGGTGTATCAGCTTAAGCGCAGCGACGATAAGCGTTCGATGTTGTGCCTTATGCGCGATGGCGACATGGTGGTGCGCTACGTAAACAAGGCACCAGGCATAGCCTTTGAGGTTATGGAGCTCTCGGATAAGCCACTGACAGCCATCTTGCCAGGCGCTGTGGGCGTGGCCGCTAACCTCATCCCTGAGGAGGGCACGCTCGGTGTGCGCATTCCTCAGCACGACTTCTGTCAGGCTCTGCTCCGCAAGTTCGGAAAGCCTATTGTCTCTACCTCGGCAAACATCTCGGGCGAGGAGACTGCAAAGCGCCTCAAGGATGTAGTGCAGGAGATTATCGACGGTGTCGACTATGTCGTAAATCCCCGCTTCGAGGGCAAGCCAACGCTCAAGCCTAGCTCTATAATTGCCTTTGGCGAGGGTTGTGAGATTGAGATAATACGCAAGTAACCATGGCCAAGATGCTTGTAACACCTGTGCAGAAGCGATTCTCGGATGTAGACTCCTTCATGCACGTCAACAACATATGGCAGCAGAGCTACTTCGATATGGGCAAGACCGACTTCTATACTAAGGTCTTGGGTATCACCGGAGTCTTCGATAAGCTGCGTATAATAACTGCTTCGACACACACCGACTATCTGGGTCAGGTGCGCCTTATGGATGACATTGTGGTGACTACCGATGTGTCGCGTCTAGGAAATAAGAGCATGACGCTACATCAGTGCATAATGCTCGGCGATAGGTGCCTCACCGAGAGCTCGTCAGTCATGGTGGCCTTCGACTTTGAGACACAGCAGACAGTGCCAATGCCCCAGGAGTGGCGAGATAGATTGTCGGAGTATTTGATTGATAATGAGTAAAGATATGAAGAGAACAATTATCGATTTATTCGAGGAGTCGGTATCGAAATATGGCTCCAAAGAGTTTCTCTTAGAGAAGCACAATGGTAAGTTTGAGCCTACAACATACAACCAGACTAAGAGCCTCGCGCTAAAGATTGGCGCAGGTCTTGTGGCTATGGGTATCGAGCGCGGCGACCGCGTGTCAATCCTTGCCGAGGGCTGTAACAATTGGATTATCTCGGAGCTCGGCCTCCTGTATGCTGGTGCTGTGAGTGTGCCTCTATCGATAAAACTCGAGGAGAGCAACGACCTCATCTTCCGTCTGCGTCATGCCGACGTGAAGCTCATCTTCGTCTCACGCTACCAGCTGCCAAAGGTGCGTCGCATAATCGACGACCTTGCCGACCTTAAGCATGTCGTTGTATGGGGCGAGGATGCTGCCAACCTCAAGGAGGGCGAGGTGACCTTGGAGAGTGTCGTGGCACTCGGCGAGGAGTATCTCAAGAGCAACGAGGAGAGTTTCATGGCCATCGGTCGTTCGTTGCAGAATGACGACTACGCCACAATCACCTATACCTCAGGTACTACCGCAGATCCCAAGGGTGTGGTGCTCACACATCGTAACTATACGGCCAATGTGGAGCAGGCGCTATCCGTAGTCTCTATTCCATCTACATGGCGCACGCTCATCATCCTACCTTTGGACCACTGCTTTGCCCATGTTGTCGGCTTCTATATCATGATTGCCTGTGGAGCGTCGGTGGCAACAACCGAGGTGGGTCGCACACCTATGGAGACGCTCAAGAATATACCAATCAACATCAAGGAGGTGCGCCCTCACTTCCTACTCTCGGTGCCAGCCCTTGCTAAGAACTTCCGCAAGAGCATCGAGACCACAATCCGCAAGAAGGGTAAGACCACAGAGCGACTATTCAAACTTGCACTCAAGACCTCGTATGCCTACCAGGGTGATGGCTACAACAAGGGTCGTGGCCTGAGATGGATGCTATGGCCTGCCGTGGCACTCTTCGATAAGATTATCTACTCGAAGGTGCGCGTAGCCTTTGGTGGCGACTTGCAGTTCTTCATCGGTGGCGGTGCGCTCCTCGATAGTGAGCTTCAGCGCTTCTTCTACGCCATAGGTATCCCTATGTTCCAGGGCTATGGCCTCTCGGAGGCAACACCTGTAATCTCTACTAACTCGCCACGTCGTCGCAACCATCGCTTCGGTTCGTCAGGACGTTTGGTACAGCCTCTCGATATAAAGATCTTGGATGAGGAGGGTAGAGAGCTTCCCGTAGGTCAGAAGGGTGAGATTGTCATCCGTGGCGAGAATGTCATGGCTGGATACTGGAAGAACCCAGAGTCTACAGCCGATACCGTGCGTGACGGCTGGCTGTATACTGGCGATATGGGATATATGGGCAAGGATAACTTCCTCTATGTCTTGGGTCGCTTCAAGAGCCTTCTCATCTCATCCGATGGTGAGAAGTATAGCCCAGAGGGTATGGAGGAGGCGATGGTCGACAAGTCGCCATATATCGACCAGATAATGATCTACAACAACCAGAGCCCCTATACCATAGCTCTTGTTGTTGCCTCTAAGGATAACCTCAACCGACTACTCGACGAGCGTGGCATCCAGGGTGAGGCGCGCGCTACAGAGGCGGCGAAGATTGTTGCCCAGGAGGTGGCTAAGTATCGCACTGGCGGTGCCTATGCCGACGAGTTCCCCGATAGATGGGTGCCAGCTGTCATTGCCCTTGCTGATGAGCCATTTACAGAGCAGAACGGCCTTGTGAATAGTACCATGAAGGTGGTGCGTAACAAGGTGGAGAAGCACTTTGCTGAGGCTATCGCTCACGCCTATACTCCTGAGGGTAAGGCGGTGGATAATCCTCGTAATATTGCAGCAATCAAGAATTTGTTGAGATAAGGCAGACATCTACTACTATAACAAGAATAGGCCACTCGAAGGTGGCCTATTCTCATATATATATGGTGTGGAATTACATCGCAGGAGTACCGTCGAGGTCTACTACGAAGGTTGCCCAACCAGCCTCGGTATTGGTGATACCAACGATAATGCGACCATCCTCCGATGTGCCAACAACGATAACACCCTCCAATATCAAGCCGTCATCCTCGATAATGTCGATGGTAGGCTCGAATGATGCTACGTCGATATCGTGCTCATCGAAGAGCCACTCCTCCAACTCTATCCACTCGTAAGGCTCGCCCTTATTAATATCAACAACATATGATGTTGTGCCGAGGTAGTAAGGTACATCGTTGATGAAGGTAACGCCGTTGTCTGACATGGCTGTTACTGAGCAGCCAGGAAGGGTGTAGAGCTTAGATGTCTCACGGTCGTAGACAGCAGCATGTGTAGTCTGGCCTGCTGCGTAGTCTACAGCTCTACCATAGATATAACGACCGCTCTGTGTGAAGAGGTTCTGATTGTCACCTAAGCTAAATACTGGGTTGTACTGCTCGTCATACTCGAAGTGAACATACTCGAATGGAGTGTACTCGTCAGCCCAGATGATAGAGTGTATACCCTCAGACTGCTCATAGCCAAGGAGTGTGCGATCTGGAGCTACAGCCTTGATAGCTGTTGCTGCTGCCTCGTTATAGATGCGCTCGCCAACCTCTGGAATGCTAACGCGGTCGTTCAATACATCGTAGCAGAATGGGATAACCATACCGTACATCTGTGCATAGTATGAGCTCTCGTCATACTCCCAGTACCAACCTACAACGTAGCTTGCATCAGGGGTGATACCTGTAGCGCAGCTCATGCCTGGGTTAGTGGCAAGGTCTGAAAGGTCGATAGGCATCATCTCGTCGCCAATGAGGATTGCTGCAACACCATCCTGGTTCTCGCTATGGTCAGAACCTACAGCAGTACCGTCGTCGGCAACATCGTAAAGCTCTACACTATCGAACTCAACCATCTCGTCCTTATAGAGGTCGAGAATGTAACCCTTGCGGTCATTACCACCTACTACCCAGCGACCATTGTTTGAGATTGCTGTGGCTGAGGCACCATACTGAGGGTAGAACTCACGATATGCAGGAGCTATACGCTCTGCGGTATTCACCTTCTTGGTGTCGGCATTAGAGTTCTTGGTCTCGTCGGTAGAGATTGCGCGTACAGAGACCTTATACTCGGTGTTAAACTCAAGATTCTCAAATCGGTGGATAAGCTTGTCGGTCTTCTCGATTGAACCTGGGTTGAGGGCTACCTCATAGTAAGCAGCGCCAGCTACCTCCTCCCAAACTACGGTAATCACATTGCCATCTACATTGGCAGTGAAGTTGGGTGTTGCAAGACGGCCATCGTTGTTTGGCTCGGTGTTCTCACAAGCAGCAGCCATAAGAACGATGACGCCCGCAAGAATTGCTTTTAGTGTCTGTTTCATTTTAGTAAAGTGTATTAATATTGTTCGGTTTTTCTAATATGTAGCCCACAAACGCATCTCTGTGGTCAGCACAAAGGTAGAAAAATATTTGGATTATCAGCATGTTAGCGAATATAATTTAAAAAAAATATATGAGTGGAGTCTGTGACGTAATGTTATATAACACAGCCCTATGTGGCCGTGAGTAGTGCATCATGCCACTCGTAGCGCATTATCGCCCGCTCATACATCTTATCGCTCCGTTTGGTAAAATATCGTGGGTCAGTTTTCTAATCTAAAATAATTGTAGTAACTTTGCGCAAACTTTGCGCGCGCGTAGCGGCCGCCCTGTTTTGACTATTTAACGAACATAAACGTATTAACAAATAACATCTACACAAATGAAAAAGTTGCACTTTTTGTTGATGGCTCTATTTGCAACCATCATGGTAGGTTGTGGCGGAGGTGATGCCCCAATCTTCTTCCCACCTAATCCAAATCCACCTACCCCAACCCCAACTCCTGAGCCTTCGGAGTATCCATTGATCTCTACAGACCCAGCATTCGTGACCGAGGCGATGACCGAGGATATCACCATCATCCTCAACACTGCGGGTACCGCTGCTGAGGGCTTCACTGGCGAGCTATATGCTCACACCGGTGTGCTCACAACCGATAGCGCCACTACAGGCGACTGGAAGCACGTGTTGGCAGAGTGGGGTACAAACATCCCAGAGTGCAAACTCGAGCGCAAGGAGGATAACATCTGGCACTACACAATCAAGGGTGGTGTTCACGCATGGTACAATGTGCCTGAGACAGAGACTGTAACACACATCGCTTTTGTGTTCCGCTCGGCAGATAGCAAGATCGAGGTTAAGGATAACGGCGCCGACATCTTCGTTGAGCTTGCAAAGGAGGGTATGTCTGTTAAGTTCCTCACACCTAAGCATGGTGATATCTACCAGGTGGGTGATGAGATCACTGTTCAGACACAGCAGCAGGCAACAACAAATGTTAAGCTCTATAAGAATGATACTGCTGTAGCTGAGACTGGTGGTGCTACATTGACATATACCTACACTCCAACCGAGGCTGAGGATATCGTCTTCAAGGTGGTTGCTACCGACGGTAAGGAGACCATCGAGGAGAGCGTCTCTGTGGCTGTCCTTGGCGAGACCGAGACTGCTACACGCCCTGCAGGTGTGAAGAGTGGTATCACCGTAAATGGCAACGAGGCTACATTCGTACTCTTTGCTCCTGGCAAGAAGTCAGTAGTATTGCTCGGCGACTTCAACGAGTATGCTCCATCTAATGAGTATATGATGAAGCGCGATGGCAACTACTTCTGGACTACCGTATCGGGCCTTGAGGAGGGTGTTGAGTATGGCTATCAGTACCTCGTTGATGGTGCAATCAAGATTGGTGACCCTTATGCAACAAAGATTCTCGACCCATGGAACGATAAGTGGATCGACGCTTCGGTATATCCAAATTTGAAGGCTTATCCATCACAGTATACTTCGGATATCGTATCAGTATTCGAGATTAATCCAACTGAGTATCAGTGGACAGTGACTGACTTTGAGCGCCCAGCAGAGAACTCACTCGCTATCTATGAGTTGCTCATCCGCGACTTTAGCGAGGCTGGCTCTATCGATGCCGTTACTGCTAAGCTCGACTACCTTGAGACATTGGGTGTTAATGCCATCGAGCTTATGCCTATCCAGGAGTTCGACGGTAACGACTCATGGGGTTACAACCCATGCTTCTACTTCGCTACCGATAAGGCTTATGGTACCGATGAGGCATACAAATACTTTATTGATGAGTGTCACAAGCGCGGTATCGCTGTAATCGTTGATGTCGTGTTCAACCACGCAACAGGTCAGCATCCATATGCTAAGATGTGGTGGAATGCTGGCGCAAACAAGACCGCTGCGGACAACCCATTCTTCAATGTCGATGCACCTCATAACTGGAGCGTATTCCACGACTTTAACCATACTTATACCGAGACTGTTAGCTACTTCGACGAGGTGCTCGAGTACTGGTTGGAGGAGTACAATGTCGATGGTTTCCGCTTCGACCTTACTAAGGGCTTCGTGCAGAACCCTGGCAACTACGATGCAGGTGGCTACTCGGCACAGCGTATCGGCATCTTGAAGCACTATGCCGAGACAATTCGCGCCGTTGAGGAGGATGCTTACATCATCTTTGAGCACTTCTGCGACCAGTCGGAGGAGACCGAGCTCTACAACTCTGTAGGTGCACTCTGCTGGAATAACAACCAGCGTAATGGCTTCAAGCAGTCAGTACTTGGCTATACAGGTAGCAGCTTCTCTGACTTCAAGAAGGGCCGTGTGAACAACATTGAGACTCACGATGAGGAGCGTATCGCCTACGATGCTACAAAGTATGCTCAGTCATGGGCTAAGCCTTGGGATGTGCTCACTAAGCGCCTCCAGGCAGTATACGCTTTCCACTTCCTCACCCCATATCCTAAGATGATGTGGCAGTTTGGTGAGCTCGGCTACGATGTATCTATCGAGGAGAATGGCCGTACAGGTCGCAAGCCAGTACGCTGGAACTACTTCGAGGATGCTAACCGCAAGGCTCTCTACGACGCACTATCTAAGATTATCTCTTGGCGTACCGACCACGAGGAGTACTACGGTCAGGATAACCTAACAGTACACACTTGGTCTGTGGGCGACGCTCAGATGGGTGGCAAGGTGCTCGTTATGGATAAGGTTATCGTTGTTGCTAACTTCAACAATGCTCAGTCTACAACAACCGTTAACGTTCCATCTGCAGGCGAGTGGACCAACCTTATGACAGGCGAGAAGGTGCAGCTCGGCGCATCACACAGCTTCACATTGGCTGGTAGCGACTACATCGTTCTTGTTAAGGAGTAAATCCAAGTAATGTAAGTATATTTTTAAGTGTTCCCTGCATGGCTTAGGCTGTGCAGGGAATTTTGTTTTATGGTTTACCCTCTCTTTTGATAAGTACTTATACTTATTTATAGCGACGAAAGGGATATTAGTGTAACTAATATGGCTTTTTTTTGTTATATTTGCGAAGTTTAATGGGACGGTGTTCCCTACGACGATGATTACCGCTCAATCAGTGAGTAGCCACGTCGGATATCTATTTAACCCACATCACCATGTTTTATGAGTGATGGAGACTTATAAGAGAGATCTATTATGAAGGAGTTATTATCAAAGCTTGATGCTATTGCAATCAACCTTGAGCAGGGTGATATGCTTGTTGTGAACATCGTATTGGCATTTGTGATGTTTGGTGTGGCATTGGGTATCAAGATGCAGACATTCAAGGATGTATTCCGCAATCCTAAATCGGTGTTGTTGGGTATGGCATTGCAGTGGGTGGGACTCCCTGCCGTCACCTTCTTGATTACAATGCTGCTAAACCCAATCATCACACCTATGATCGCCATAGGTATGATACTTGTGGCATCGTGCCCTGGTGGTAATGTCTCTAACTTTATATCATCGCTATCTCGAGGCAATATCGAGCTATCTGTCTCAATGACAGCCATAACAACTGCTGCTGCACCATTCATCACGCCTATCAACTTCTTGATTTGGGGTACGCTATACACCAACTTTGCGGCTATCAAGAACGACATTCCAACACTTGAGATCCCATTTAGCGATATGCTTGTGCAGATACTTCTTATCTTGGGTCTTCCAATCGTTTTGGGAATGCTCGTGTCGCACTATCGACCTCGTTGGGCCGAGATGCTTAAGAAGCCTCTGCAGATAGTTTCGATTGTATTCTTCATCGGCATGGTAGCCGTTTTGTTGTATAAGGTGTTGGGAACTCTCCATGAGCAGCACCTCTTGGATTCGGTTGGTGTGGGTATCCTTGCAGTGCTTGCGTTGGTTGTTGTGCATAACGCGAGCGCCTTCTCTACAGGCTTTTTCGGAGCGAAATTGTTTGGGTTGCCCGAGTTGGATCGTCGCTCGATGACCATCGAGGTGGGTATCCAGAATTCTGGCCTCGGTCTTGCGATGCTTCTCAACCCAAGAATCTTCCCTCCAGCAGAGTGGGGCCCATCACCTGAGGCTACAGGCGTTTGTGGCGGCTTGATCCTTGTCGCAGCCCTTTGGGGTGTATGGCATATCGTCGCTGGCCTCTCTATCGCATCGGTATTCCGTCGTAAAGATAAAGCGTTATAGTATGGCCAAGAGAGAGAAAAAGGTTCAGGATTACGACTGGCTATACGCCTTCCTGCGCCACTATACCGACTTGGTTCTCAAGTTGTCGTATCGCCGTATCAAGTATGTGGGTAGGGAGTTTATCCCCAAGGATGGTGCCATCATCTTTGCGCCCAACCACACCAATGCACTAATGGATGCTATGATCATCCTCGCCCTCGACCAGCGTCCTAAGGTCTTTGTGGCGCGTGCCGACATATTTAAAAATCCAAAGATAGCTAAGATTCTCCACTTCCTGAAGATTATGCCCATCATGCGTATGCGTGACGGCATGGAGGAGGTGCGTAAGAATAACGAGACGATAGATAAGGCGGTAGACGTATTGCGTGACCGCATACCATTCTGCATCTTCCCTGAGGGTACGCACCAGGCGATGCATTCGTCATTGCCACTCTCGAAGGGTATCTTCCGCATAGCCTTCCAGGCGCAGGAGCAGATGCCCGATATGCCGCTCTACATCGTGCCTATAGGCATTCGCTATGGTAGCTTCTTCCGCTTCCGCTCTACGGCACGTGTGCAGGTGGGTGAGCCTATCAACGTGGGTAAGTTTATCGCCGACCATGGCGATATGCAGCCCAGCGAGGTGATGAACCTCATGCGTGAGGAGCTTACTTCGAATATGCACAAGTCGATATTCCATATTCCTAACGATGAGGATTACGACGCCATATATGAGATATGTGCTACGGTGGTCAAGTCGCAGGTTAAGAATGCTAAGTTTGTAGTTGACGGCAAGCGTCTGCGTGGCATGGATGCCCACTTTGAGGCTAACAACCGTACCGTGCGTGAGGTGTTGCGCCTCAAGCGCGAGCAGCCCGAGGTGGCTCAGAAGCTCATAAAGCTGGGTAACGAAGCATCCGAGATGCGTAAAAAGGAGCAGATAAGCCTTAAGTCGGTATCGGTGAAGCATACCGTATGGTCGCGCATAAAGAAGCTACTCTTTGTGCTTATTACGTTGCCATATACGCTTCCTGTATCGATACTCACCCTGCCTATACACTTCGTTTGTAACTTCTTGTTCACCAAGCTTAAGGACTACGCCTTCCGTAACTCGGTGCGCTACCTTGTGAACCTTGTGTTGTGGCCACTACTAATGATTGTATACTCGATTATCGCCTACATATTCATGCCATGGCAGTGGGCACTGCCTATCACCTTGGCTCTGCTCCCAGCACCTATTGTGGCGCAGGAGGCGTGGCGTGCTGTACGCATCCTCATCTCCGACTTTAAACTATGGCGCAACAAGGAGCTCCGTGGTAAGTATAGCGAGATAAAGCGAATAATCAAGGAGAATATTACCCGTTAATAACGTATAAGTGTTGAGACTATGAAGTTGAAGAGTTTGTTATTTGTGGTTGTAGCATTGTTGATGACAACAACACTATATGCCCAGGAGGAGACTAAGAGTAAAGAGATTGTAAAAACTGGCCTTAACTTTGGCCCACTGCCCGCCGTGGCCTTCGATGCCGATAAAGGCTTTCAGCTCGGTGCGCTGCTGAACATATATAACTATGGCGATGGCTCGACCTATCCTAACCCTATGTCACACTGGTATATGGAGGCGTCGTGGTTCACCAAGGGTTCATACCAGCTTATCTTCTGGTACGACAATAAGACCCTTATCCCTGGTGTGCGTTGGTCATCGGCCGTGACCCTTACCAGCGACAAGGCGATGGACTTCTATGGCTTCAATGGCTATATGTCGCACTACAACCATGAGATGGTGGCCCTTGGTAAGGATAAGAAGAATACCGAGAACTTCATCTATACCCCCAAGTATCGCCTTAACCGCCTTGCATTGCTTGCCAAGACCGACTTCATAGGTAATATCTGGGATAATAAGCTCTTCTGGGAGGCCGGCTACCACTTCGGCTACTTCAAGCAGGGTGCCATAGACCGCGAGAAGATAAATAAGAACAAGAAGGATTATAAGATGTTCCCCGATACCGAGCCCACAATCTATGAGCAGTATCGTCGTTGGGGTCTTATCTCTGATGAGGAGGCTAATGGTGGTATCAATAGCACCATCCGTGCAGGTCTCTTGTTCGACACACGCGATAAGGAGGGCGCTCCCTCGCGCGGCGTGTGGGCTGAGGCACACCTCATGCTCGCACCTAAGTGGCTCGGCACAACAAATCCTTACTACCGCTACTCGGTGACCTTCCGTCACTATGTGCCTATCGTCAAGAATGATATTCTCACCTTCGCCTATCGCATTAACTATGAGGGTACAATGGGTGATAATGCTCCATACTATGTGCTTCCATACCTCACCACCGTAGGTCAATCCTTCGACCGCGATGGCATGGGTGGCTATCGTAGTGTGCGTGGTATCATGCGTAACCGTGTGCAGGGCCTCGACGTTCTATCTTATAATGCCGAGTTCCGCTGGCGCTTCGTTAGCTTCCCTCTATGGAAGCAGAACATAGCTTTTGGACTCTCACTATTCAGCGACGGTACCATGGTCACCCGTGAGCGCGATATGACCTTCCGTGGCGAGGAGCAGTATCGCAAGGAGTATGACGACTATATGGCAATGGGTAGCGATGCAGACCGCCCACATATCACCATAGGTGCTGGTCTTCGCTTCATCATGAACCAGAACTTCATCGTTGCCTTCGAGTATGGTCTTCCTGTGAGCCGCTTTAGCAGTAACCCTGTGATTAAGAATCAGGACGGCACGGGAGCTTTCTATATTAATACAGGCTACCTCTTCTAATTTGTTTGGATAGGGCAGATATCTACTGCCGCTAACAAAAATAAATGCGAATGAGAAATACGTTATAGTATGTCTCATCCGCATTTTTTTGTCATTGGGGGTGATTAGGGAAATTAAGGAGGTTAGGGAAGTTAGGGAGGCGCGGACAACCTTTTCCTTAAACTCCTTAATTTCCCTAAACTCCCTAATCAGCCCCCCCCTGCCCAGATAAAACAAAAAGCGGAAGACTTTCATCTTCCGCTTTGTGCCCAGGACAAGACTCGAACTTGCACGAGCTAATGCTCACTACCCCCTCAAAGTAGCGTGTCTACCAATTTCACCACCTGGGCTCTGAGATTTGGGTGTGCAAATGTAGTAACATTTTTTCAATCTGCAAATTTTTTTGCAAAAAAGTTTTAATAAAAATAATAGCCCGATAGCTAACTTCTTGCTATCGAGCTATTTATATGAAAACGTTTTTTCGACGTTTAGAGACCGAATTCCTGCTTTAGATGGTCTACCTCGTCGAGTTTCTCCCATGAGAAGAACTCTACCTCCTTGGCGAACTCCTTACCCTTATCGCCGATGAAGCGTACAATCTCGGTGTAGGGGCGACGACCAAAGTGGCCATACGATGCTGTAGCCTCGAAGATAGGGTACTTCAAGCCGAAGCGCTCAACGATAGCTGCTGGACGTAGGTCGAAGAGCTTGCCGATCTTTGCGGCAATCTCACCATCGCTCATCTTAACATTGGCTGTGCCGTAGGTATCCACATAGATTGATAGTGGCTCTGCGATACCGATAGCGTAGCTTACCTGCACCAACACCTCGCGGGCGATGCCTGCAGCGACCATATTCTTTGCGATATGTCGTGCTGCATATGCTGCCGAGCGGTCTACCTTCGATGAGTCCTTACCTGAGAAGGCACCACCACCATGGGCACCGCGGCCGCCATAGGTGTCGACGATAATCTTACGGCCTGTGAGACCTGTGTCGCCATGAGGACCACCGATGACAAACTTGCCAGTTGGGTTTACGTGGAGGATGTAATCCTCGCCGATAAGCTCCGAGAGGCGGTCGTTAGCGCGCTCCAAGCGAGCCTTGACACGTGGGATGAGGATGTTGCGAACGTCGTCAGCGATGATGCGCTGCATCTCCTTCTCGGCCTCCTGCTCGCTGCGTGTATGTGTAGGGAGGATGAACTCGTCGTGCTGTGTAGATACCACGATGGTATGTACGCGCTTTGGGCGACGCTCGTCGTCGTACTCGATAGTCACCTGGCTCTTAGAGTCGGGACGTAGGTAGCGCATCACCTCGCCCTCGCGACGAATGACGGCAAGCTCCTTGAGGATGACGTGTGAGAGGATGAGTGTTGCGGGCATAAGCTCGCGGGTCTCGTCCACGGCGTAGCCAAACATGATGCCCTGGTCACCAGCGCCCTGCTCCTCGCCATCGCCACGCTCAACACCCTGGTTGATGTCGGATGACTGCTCGTGGATTGCAGAGAGCACGCCACATGAAGCAGCGTCGAACTGATACTCGCTACGGTTGTAGCCTATGCGGTCGATTACGCGGCGGGCAACACCCTGGATGTCGACATAGCCCTCAGAGCGTACCTCGCCCGAAACAACTGTAAGACCTGTTGTGCAGAGTGTCTCGCATGCTACCTTTGAGTTGAGGTCACGACGCAAGAACTCGTCGAGGATGGCGTCCGAAATCTGGTCGGCTACCTTATCGGGATGTCCCTCCGATACTGATTCTGATGTAAATAGAAATGCCATACGTATATTAATTTTGTTATTATCACTAACGTATGGAGGTGGGAGTTGATGCTATAAAAAGAGTGCCGCTTTAGCAATTTTTTATTGTGGTTGCAATCAGTCCAAATCCCTCCACATTGTTTTCGGGGGCAAAGGTAGTAAAAATTCATAAACCGCAACATAAAATCGTAGAATATTTTCCAATAACGCTATAAGTAGCGCTTATGCGAAATAACCCTCTGTGCTAAACTCACACCCTTGTTACGGGATAAAATGGTGCTGAAGGTGGCTAATAAGCAGACATTTAATAAAAAAAATTAAAAAAGTAGTGTTAAAATTTTCACACAACAAAATAAATTTGTACATTTGCACCGTTTATGCTGTGTATGTAGATGCACACATATAATATATAAGGTATAGAAGAATTTTAAATATATTAAACAAAACAAGACTATGGCTACAATTGATTTGTCAAAGTATGGCATTACCGATGTTCAGGAGGTAGTGTACAACCCTTCGTATGAGACTCTCTTCGAGGAGGAGACAAAGGCTGATCTCACAGGCTTCGACAAGGGTGTCGTAACCGAGATGGGCGCAGTGAATGTAATGACTGGTGAGTACACCGGCCGTTCACCTAAGGATAAGTTCTTCGTAATGGACGAGACCACTAAGGATACTATCTGGTGGACTTCTGACGAGTACAAGAACGATAACAAGCCTGTAACCGAGGCTACATGGGCTGAGCTTAAGAAGCTCGCTTCAAAGGAGCTCTCAGGCAAGAAGCTCTATGTTGTTGATACCTTCTGCGGTGCTAACGAGAACACTCGTCTTAAGATCCGCTTCATCATGGAGGTAGCATGGCAGGCACACTTCGTGAAGAACATGTTCATCCGTCCTACTGAGGAGGAGCTTGCTAACTATGGTGAGCCAGACTTCGTAGTATTGAACGCTTCAAAGGCTAAGGTGGAGAACTACAAGGAGCTCGGCCTCAACTCTGAGACTGCTGTAGTATTCAACCTCACTGAGAAGATGCAGGTTATCATCAACACATGGTATGGTGGTGAGATGAAGAAGGGTATGTTCTCATACATGAACTACCTTCTCCCATTGAAGGGCATCGCATCTATGCACTGCTCAGCTAACACCAACAAGGCTGGTGAGACTGCTATCTTCTTCGGTCTCTCTGGTACTGGTAAGACAACCCTCCCAACAGATCCTAAGCGTGAGCTTATCGGTGATGACGAGCACGGCTGGGACGATGACGGTATCTTCAAGTTCGAGGGTGGCTGCTAGGCTAAGGTTAGCAACCTCTCTAAGGAGAACGAGCCAGACATCTGGAACGCTATCCGTCGCGACGCTTTGCTCGAGAACGTTACCGTAGACGAGAATGGTAAGATCGACTTCTCTGATAAGTCAGTTACCGAGAACACTCGTGTATCTTACCCTATCTACCACATCGACAACATCGTAGAGCCAGTATCTAAGGCTCCAGCTGCAAAGAAGGTTATCTTCCTCTCAGCAGATGCTTTCGGCGTGTTGCCTCCAGTATCTATCCTCACTCCTGAGCAGACTAAGTACTACTTCCTCTCAGGCTTCACCGCTAAGTTGGCAGGTACTGAGCGCGGTATCACCGAGCCTACTCCTACCTTCTCAGCTTGCTTCGGCGCTGCATTCCTCTCACTCCACCCAACAAAGTATGGTGAGGAGCTCGTAAAGCGTATGCAGGCATCAGGCGCTACTGCTTACCTTGTGAACACTGGTTGGAACGGTACTGGCAAGCGTATCTCTATCAAGGATACACGTGGTATCATCGACGCTATCCTCGATGGCTCTATCGACAAGGCAGAGACTAAGCAGATTCCAATCTTCGACTTCAAGGTGCCTACAGCTCTTCCAGGCGTAGATGCTGCAATCCTCGACCCACGCGACACTTATGCTGATGCTGCTGAGTGGAACAAGCGCGCTGAGGACCTCGCTGGTCGTTTCGTGAAGAACTTCGCGAAGTTCACAACCAATGAGGAGGGTAAGGCACTCGTTGCTGCTGGTCCACAGCTCTAATTTATCGAGATAAGGCAGAGATCTACTGCCGCTAACTCAAAGTAACACCCCTCGGGAATAGTATACGAAGTACTGCCCGAGGGGTGCTCTTTTGTTAGGGAGTTTAGGGAGTTTAGGGAGTTTAGGGAGATTAGGGAGATTAAGGAGTTTAGGGAGAAGATGTCTGCGCCTTCCTTAATTTCCCTAAATTCCCTAAATTCCTTAACGGCCGCGCTCTCTCTAACTTCCCTAACTTCCCTAACTTCCTTAACTTCCCTAACGACTGCGCCCTCCCTAACCTTCCTACACCCTCTGCCTTCCAAGACAAAAAAACCACCCAGGGTATGTTCCCTGGGTGGTTGCCTTTAAGGCGAAGGTCATGAACGACCCCTTATCGCATGAGATTATGCGAGGATCTCCATAATCTTGATAGCTGCAGTTGCAACTGGGGTACCAGGACCGAAGATTGCTGCTGCGCCATCCTTATAGAGCTGATCGTAATCCTGGGCTGGGATAACACCACCCACAACAACTACGATATCCTCACGACCAAGCTTCTTGAGCTCGGCGATGATCTGTGGAACAAGGGTGAGGTGACCCGCTGCGAGTGATGATACACCTACAACGTGTACGTCGTTCTCCACTGCCTGCTTTGCAGCCTCCTCTGGAGTCTGGAACAATGGACCCATATCTACGTCGAAGCCGATATCGGCGTAACCTGTTGCTACAACCTTAGCACCACGGTCGTGACCGTCCTGGCCAAGCTTTGCAATCATGATACGTGGCTGACGGCCCTCCTTCTTAGCAAACTCTGCACACATCTGCTTAGCCTGCTCAAATGCTGAATCTGATTTCACCTCTGCTGAATATACACCTGAGTTAAGACGAATAACGGCCTTGTAGCGACCTACGATCTTCTCGCAAGCATCTGAGATCTCGCCGAGTGAGGCGCGAACCTTAGCTGCCTCAACAGCCAATGCAAGCAAGTTACCCTCACCTGTGCGTACGCACTCGGTGATAGCTGCCAATGCCTTCTCTACGGCTGCGTTGTCGCGGTTAGCGCGAAGCTCCTGCAAACGCTTAACCTGGCTCTCGCGTACCGCTGTGTTGTCAACGGCCAAGATGTCGATAGGTGCCTCCTTCTCCAAGCGGTAGCGGTTAACACCGATGATGGTCTCAACGCCTGAGTCGATGCGTGCCTGCTTACGTGCTGCAGCCTCCTCGATGCGGAGCTTAGGAATACCTGTCTCGATAGCCTTTGCCATACCGCCGAGCTCCTCGATCTCCTGGATGTGAGCCCATGCCTTGTGAGCGATCTCGTTTGTGAGGCTCTCAACATAGTAAGAACCTGCCCATGGATCGGCTGAGCGGCATACGTTAGTCTCCTCCTGGATGTAAATCTGGGTGTTACGAGCGATACGTGCTGAGAAGTCGGTAGGAAGGGCGATAGCCTCATCCAACGCGTTGGTGTGCAATGACTGGGTGTGGCCCAATGCTGCACCCATAGCCTCGATAGCTGTACGTGCTACGTTGTTGAATGGATCCTGCTCGGTGAGTGACCAACCTGATGTCTGTGAGTGGGTACGCAATGCCAAAGACTTTGAGTTCTTAGGCTCGAACTGCTTAACGATCTTAGCCCACAATAGACGTGCTGCACGCATCTTGGCAATCTCCATGAAGTGGTTCATACCGATAGCCCAGAAGAATGACAAGCGTGGTGCGAAGGCGTCGATAGACATGCCAGCGTTGATACCTGCGCGCAAGTACTCAAGACCGTCTGCCAAGGTGTAAGCCAACTCGATATCTGCGGTAGCACCTGCCTCCTGCATGTGGTAACCAGAGATAGAGATAGAGTTGAACTTAGGCATGTTCTTAGAGGTATACTCGAAGATATCAGCGATAATCTTCATTGAGAACTCTGGTGGGTAGATGTAGGTGTTACGCACCATGAACTCCTTGAGGATATCGTTCTGGATGGTACCAGAGAGCTGGTCGAGGGTGCAACCCTGCTCCAAGCCGGCTACGATGTAGAATGCCAATACTGGAAGTACGGCACCGTTCATGGTCATTGATACTGACATCTGGTCCAATGGAATACCATTGAACAACACCTTCATATCCTCTACAGAGCAGATAGACACACCAGCCTTACCTACGTCACCTACTACACGTGGGTGGTCGGCATCGTAGCCACGGTGTGTTGCAAGGTCGAAGGCTACAGAGAGACCCTTCTGACCTGCTGCGAGGTTACGGCGATAGAATGCGTTAGACTCCTCGGCGGTAGAGAAACCTGCATACTGACGGATGGTCCATGGACGCATTACATACATTGTTGAATAGGGACCGCGAAGGAATGGTGCGATACCTGCTGCATAGTTGAGGTGCTCCATGCCCTCGAGGTCGGCAGCTGTGTAGTTCTCCTTTACGGGGATACGCTCGGCAGTCAACCAATCCTCCTTGGGAGCCTTAGCAGTGGCGCAGCACGCAGCGGCTGCTGCCTTATATTCTAAATCTGAAAATTTTGCTCTCATAGCTATAAACTGATTAGATGCCTAACTTCTTTAAGTAATCCTTCAATGTCTCGAGAACGTTGCTCTTAACGTTGATGAAGTTGGTGATGCCCTGAGCCTCAAGCTTGGCAGCGCATGCTGGAGCACCAGCAACAACCAAGATAGCCTTATCCTGGAGAAGCTCCTTAACGCGTGGAGCTACTGTTGCGTAGTCGTCATCCGATGCACATACAACAACGATCTCGGCCTTTGATGCCAATGCTGCCTCAACACCCTCCTCAACGCTCTTGAAGAATGTGTTATCCTCAACGCGGATACCTGCGCATGCGAAGAAGTTGCATGAGAACTGAGCACGTGCACGTGCCATACCCAAGGTGCCACATGTGAGCATGAAGGCCTTAGGAGTCTTGCCTGAGCGGTCTACCTGCATACGCATAGCCTCGAATGCCATAGCGCCGCGGTAAGGTACGAGGACGTTAGCCTCCTTAACCTCGCGCTTAACCTTGCACTCGCAGATTGACTCGCTGGCAACCTCGGTGAAGTTAGGATACTGGTTAGCACCAAGAAGGATGAGACGACGTGTAGCGATAGACTTATCCTTAGCCTCGGCAGATGCCTTGACGCGAGCCACTACGAAGCCCTCCTTGAATGCTGCGATGTAGCCACCCTTCTCCTCCACCTCGCGGAACAATGTCCAAGCCTCGGCAGCGATGCTCTTTGTGAGTGACTCGATGTAGTAAGCGCCACCTGCAGGGTCAACAACCTGGTCGAAGTGAGACTCGTGCTTGAGGAGGAGCTGTGCGTTGCGAGCGATACGCTTTGAGAACTCGGTAGGAGCCTCGAAGCAGTAGTCGAAAGGCAATACCTCCAATGAGTGTACGCCAGCGATAGCTGCCGACATAGCCTCAGTGGTGCCACGCAACATGTTTACATATGGGTCGTAAACGGTCTGGTTCCATGTAGATGTCACAGCGTGAGCAACCATCTTCATAGAGCAATCCTTAGCAGGGTTGTAAGCCTTCACGATGTTAGCCCAGAGCATACGTGCTGCACGGAACTTAGCCATCTCGAGGAAGTAGTTAGATGTCACTGCGAAGGTGAAGCGGATCTTGCGAGCCACCTCGTCGATAGTGAGACCCTTCTCCATAAGCTTCACGAGGTACTCGTGAGCCACTGCAAGGGTGAAGCCGAGCTCCTCAACGATGGTAGAACCAGCGTTAGAGAATGTAGCGCCCGATACGTTAACCACCTTCACGCGCTTGTAGTCGGCAGTAGCCTTGATGAGCTCAGCGATGATGTCGATGCAGCTCTTCTCGCCCTCCTGGCAAGGACACTCGCCCTTGATAGATAGGCTCTTGATGATTGGGTCGATGCAGAAGTTGATGCGAAGCTCGTCCTTAGGCTCGGCAGCATACTTTGCCAACACCTTGTTAGCAAGAGCAGCCAACGCCTTAGCCTCGCCACCGCAGAATGTGAGCTCAACAGCTGTAGGAACGATGTCCTTCAAAAGAGCGTCAACATCTACGTCGCAAGCGCATGACTCGCAGAAGCAGAAGCCAAGAGAGTCAACGCCTGAGTTAAGAAGTTTCAAAGCCTCCTCGTTAGCCTCCTTAGCGCACTTTACTGCGATGGTCTGGTGTACACGCCATGTGTTGTCCTTAGAGACACCACGAACGTATGGGAACTCACCAGCCTCAGCACCAAGATACTCTACCTCGGCGAGGTTCTCAGCACGGTAGTAAGGGCGTACGTTGAAGCCCTCACCAGTCTTCCATACCAACTTGCGCTCATAATCAGCGCCCTTAAGGTCAGTTGTAATGACGGCCTCCCACTGCTCAGTCGATACTGGTGGGAACTCCGCGAACAACTTTTCTTTGGTATTAGCCATAATTGTTTAGAGTTTAAGTTTTTAAGTGTGTGATATATAATATGTTATATTATCTTTCGTTTGCCGTAATATCAGCATACGCGCGCACAATACGCGTTATACATAGCAAAGTTAGTGATTTTATTGTCAATATCCAAATTTTCGCCTACCAATTACCAGTTAGTGGTGAGCAATTGTCACATGTCACATCTGTCACATGGGGGGCACCCCTGTGAAAGGTGTGAAATTGTGAAAAGTGTGAAATACGAGCCATGGATTATGAGGAGAGCTACTACACTCTGGGAAGTTACCCAGTCTACCCAATTTTACCCAGAGCAAGCCATGCTTGCGGCTATGCCCAGTTATAATAGGGAATTTAGGGAGATTAGAGAATTTAGTGAGATAGGGAAAAATAATCACTAAACTCCTTAAATTCCTTAAACTCACTAAACACACTATATCAATAGTGTTAATATATTTAACTGCAGCCGCAGCCATGTATAACGCTATGTATATAGCTATATATCTCTATGAGATGTTATGGTTAGCTTGCTGACTATAGCATACACTCTCCCTACCTATATATTTATATCTATATGTAGGTCAGTATATTACTATATGTGTAGTATGCTACGTGGTAGTGGACAGATATTTAGCGCTAACGCGAGTAGGCTATGATGTTGTATTGCACTACAAAGATACAACATTTAATAGCTGTTGTCAAGAATTTTAATAAATATTTTTCTACTATTTGATAGTAGGCTTCCGACTGTGGGCATGGGCGTTTCACAATTTCACAATTTCACACCTTTCACAGGGGGTAGGGGTAGTGTGAATTGTGTGAAATGTGAATGGGGAGAATAGGGAGTTTAAGGAACTTAATGAGTTTAGGAAGAAGATGTCTGCGCCCTCCTTAAATTCCCTAACTTCCCTAAATTCCTTAACGTCCGCGCTCCCTAACTTCCCTAACGTCCGCGCCCTCTCCGCGCCCTCTCCTCACCTCTTGTGACAAGTGACAGGGGGTACTAACTATAAAATAAAAGCCCGAACTTTCGTTCGAGCTTGCTGTTGAGCGACTTACTCCCTCCACATTAGTATTGTCGATTTTATCTTACCATTCTCATCGTAGATAATCTCGCCCTTGTCGTCGACCTCGTAGAGCTGTATCCAGTAGACATCTCTGTCGTTCACCTGGAAGTTACCCTTGGGCACCAATATGCCACCATAGCGCTGGCCGTCGTCGAAGGTGAGCATCACCAGCGCATCGTGGAGCTCTGTTTCTGGCGTGAAGGTGTAGGTGAAGCTACGCTCCGATACTATCTCCTCGCGTAGTGAGTTCTTGTATCCCACCATCGTGCCTGTTGTCTCGTTGTAGGTGATGTCGTAGTATATCTGGTTCTTGGTATCTACGCTGTACCATAGTGTGTTAGCTATGCTCTCGAGGGGTGGATACTTCTCTGTTGTTACCTGCTCGGGGTGCTCGCATGCCGAGAGTGTGAGAATAGCCATAAGTGCTATAAAGTAGTGTGATAGCTTCATAGTTTGATATAAGTTAAATTAATCATCTTGTTACTAAATCAACGCAAAGGTAGTAATTTTCGTTGTAAAACCTCTGCTGCGGGGTGTTATTTTCGAAAATTAGCAGCTAAAAGTGCGCCAATTAAGAAAAAATGTTTACCTTTGCGAGCCTTTTGCGCCCTTGCGTGCGCGTTCGTCATACGCGGGGATGGCATAGGCGTAGAACTATTTATTAATTTTTAACGAGCGATTGTATCGCAAAACTATTTTCCATTATGGAGCAGAACAAAATTGTAGCGAACGAGAATTTCGATTGGAATGCGTTCGAGAATGACCTTGGCGTATACGACCAGTCGAAGGAGGCTATCGAGGCTGCTTATGGCCAGACTATGTCTAACGTAGCTGTAGGCGAGGTTGTTGAGGGTACTGTTACCGAGATCAACAAGCGTGAGGTTACCGTTAACATCGGTTACAAGTCAGAGGGTCTCATCGCATCTTCAGAGTTCCGTTACAACCCCGACTTGACCGTAGGCGAGAAGGTTGAGGTTTACGTTGAGTCGGTAGAGGATAAGGGTGGCCAGTTGGCACTCTCTCACAAGAAGGCTCGTCAGGTTAAGAGCTGGGTCCGTGTGAACGAGGCATTGAACAACGACGAGATCATCAAGGGTTACGTTAAGTGCCGCACTAAGGGTGGTATGATCGTTGACGTATTCGGCATCGAGGCATTCTTGCCAGGTTCACAGATCGACGTTAAGCCTATCCGTGACTACGATGTATACGTTGACAAGACTATGGAGTTCAAGGTTGTTAAGATCAACCAGGAGTTCCGCAACGTTGTTGTATCTCACAAGGCTCTTATCGAGGCAGAGCTCGAGGCTCAGTAGCAGGTTATCATGTCTAAGCTTGAGAAGGGTCAGATCCTCGAGGGTACCGTTAAGAACATCACCTCTTATGGTGTATTCATCGACCTCGGTGGCGTTGACGGTCTTATCCACATCACCGACCTCTCTTGGGGCCGCGTAAACCACCCAGAGGAGGTTGTTACCTTGGACGAGAAGCTTCAGGTTGTTATCCTCGACTTCGATGAGACTAAGAAGCGTATCGCTCTTGGCTTGAAGCAGCTCACAGCTCACCCATGGGAGGCACTCTCAGCAGAGCTTAAGGTAGGTGACAAGGTATCAGGTAAGGTTGTTGTTGTTACCGATTACGGTGCATTCGTAGAGGTAGCACCTGGCGTTGAGGGTCTTATCCACGTATCTGAGATGTCATGGAGCCAGCCATTGCGTTCAGCACAGGAGTTCTTGAAGGTAGGCGACGAGATCGAGGCTGTACTTCTTACTTTGGACCGTGAGGAGCGCAAGATGTCTTTGGGTATCAAGCAGCTTACTCCAGATCCATGGGCTGAGATCGAGAACAAGTACCCTGCAGGCACAAAGTGCACAGCTCGCGTACGCAACTTCTCTAACTTTGGCGTATTCGTAGAGATCGAGGATGGTATCGAGGGTCTCGTACACATCTCTGACCTCTCATGGACAAAGAAGGTAAAGCACCCATCAGAGTTCACTCAGATTGGCACTGAGTTGGAGGTTGTAGTTCTTGAGATCAACAAGGACAACCGTCGTCTTTCACTCGGCCACAAGCAGCTCGAGGAGAACCCATGGAACGGCTTCGAGAGCCAGTATGGCGTTGACTCTGTTCACGAGGGTACTGTAACCGAGGCTAACGACAAGGGCGTTGTAGTATCTTTGGCTGAGAACATCGAGGGCTTCTGCCCTGCTCGTCACGCAGTTAAGGAGGATGGCGCAACATTGAAGGTTGGTGAGAAGGCTGACTTCAAGGTGTTGGAGTTCTCTAAGGCTACTAAGCGCATCACCCTCTCACACAGCCGCATCTTCGAGGAGGCTAAGCGTGCTGAGGTTGCTGCTGAGAAGGCTGCACGTCGTGCTGATGCTGATGCTGCAAAGGCAAGCGTTAAGAAGATTAACGCACAGGTTGAGAAGACCACTCTTGGTGATATCGCCGGTCTTGCAGAGTTGAAGGCTCAGATGGAGAATAAGTAGTCGATACACTACGATATTCTTGGGGGTAACTTTCGGGTTGCCCCCTTTTTTGTGCCCTTGTCTCGGGGTGGGGTGGGGCGTGGACGTTAGGGGATTTAGGGAATTTAGGGAGGATAGGGAGTTTAGGGAGGGTGGATAGGGGATATTGTTCCCCAAGGCAGGCTCTGCTTGCGACACCCACCAAGCACAACCAAGCGCCACTATACCAACAAACAAAGGGTGCTCGACCATTGTCGAACACCCTTGTCAATCTTCGGGATTACTCCACTAATAGTATCCCAGCTCGGCTAATAGTGCCATTGCCAGCTCTTCGAGGATCATGTCAGCGATCTCATCACCAAGACCATAATCGCTGCAACCCTGACGGATACCAGCCTCAAGGCCGTTGAGGAAGTTCTCGAGATCCTCCTCGGTCTCCACGTTGTTATCAATGTAGGCCTCAACCTCGTCGTCGAGTCTATCTGATGCCGCCTCGTCGCCCTCTACAGCAATCTGGATCAACTTCTTGCCGAAATACTTACCCTTAGAATATGGGCTCTGTGACTGCGCAAATGCAAAGGTGCAAGTCATCACCAATGCTACTGCCAAAAGAAAGATGTGCTTCATAATTGTAGTGTTTAGTGTTTGTATTTAATGTTCGTATTCTGCTATTTGTCGGTGCCATCGAAGTAGAATGGTGAGCACTCCCAGCCGCATACGTCGTAGAAGTTACGCATAACCTCCATCTTCGCGCGTATGGTTGTCTGGTCGCGACGCTCTGTTGCCCACTGCACCTCCGACATTGCGGCCAGACGTGGTAGGAGCATCTTCTCCACGGTGTCGATATCCTTCAAATATTCGCTCCACATGTTGCACTGCACGCCGATGACGTGGCTCTTGGCCTCCTCGCTGAAGCCTGCATATGGATCCCACTCGTAGACCATGTCGAAAGGAATGTAACCACCAATCTGCAGACCCTCCTTCTCCATAGGATCCTCCTTTGTCTGGTAGAAGTTGAAGTAGCATAGTGACATAGGTGTCATCACCACGTCGTTGCCACGCTCCGCAGCATATATGCCGCCGTTGACACCACGCCATGACATCACTGTTGCTGTAGGCGTTACGCCGCCGTCGAGAATCTCGTCCCAGCCAATCATCTTGCGTCCCTTCGAGTTGATGAACTTCTCTATGCGTGCCACAAGATAGCCCTGCAACTCCTCCTCATGCTCGAGACCCTCTGCTGCCATGCGTGTCTGGCAGTGTACGCACGATGTCCAGCGATCCTTAGGACACTCATCGCCACCTATGTGTATCAACTCCGAGGGGAATAGGTCGATAACCTCCGCGAGGACATTCTCAAGGAATATGTAGGTGCTCTCCTTGCCACCACACAATACCTCGGGCGTTACACCCCATGTTGTCCACACCTCTACCTCCTGCTCCTCGCAGCCGAGCCATGGATATGCATGTAGGGCAGCCTGTGCATGACCAGGCATCTCAATCTCAGGGATTATTGTGATGTATCGAGCCTCGGCATAGGCGATAATGTCGCGCACCTCCTCCTGTGTGTAGTAGCCACCATGAGGTGTGCCATCCCACTTCTCGGGGCGTAGACCATGACCCACGAGTGTCTCCTTGCGCATTGATGCCATCTCGGTGAGCTTAGGGTAACGCTTGATCTCTATGCGCCAGCCCTGGTCATCTGTGAGGTGCCAGTGTAGACGGTTTACCTTGTGTGCCGCGAGAATATCGATATACTCCTTCACATCCTCTACCGAGAAGAAGTGGCGTGACACGTCAAAGTGTACACCGCGATAGGCGAACGATGGCTCATCGGCAATATATCCGCATGGCACTTCGCCGTTGAACTCGATAACCATCTGGCGTAGCGTCTGTAGACCGTAGTAGATACCCGCCTCGTCGCCACCGGTGATTACCACCTCGTTAGGGTTTATTGTCATCTCGTAGCCCTCGGCAGGCACGAAGCTATCTATGCGCACCTTGATGCCGTTACCACGCTTCGCTGTGCGCAATGGCTTCTTAGAGCCAAAGAAGTGCATCATATCCTCGGCAAAGCGCTCTGCAGGATTCCATGCCTCATCGTAGACGATGATCTTCGTCTTGCTGTCGATGTGGAATGTGTCCTCCTCGCCAAAGTCCATGTACGATGGCTCAGGGATGATATGTGGCTGTGCTGCCATTGTGGTCATAGGTAGTATCATGGCGAAGGCCATAATAAGGAGTGTTGTCAATCTTCTCATCTTGGTATATCTATTATACTATGTTTATATATTACTCGGGGGTCACTCCCCATCGATTGAACAAAGATATAAAAAAAAGGTGATAATCGCAATAGGGTGGCATCTTTTTGCATAGTTATTGCGCGTAGTGGCTTAAAAGAACCATTTTTCCTATTAAAGAATCAATTATGAAAGAGTCAATCTATGAGAAGGATGAGTCTGTCATTGGGCTATGGTGGCTCGCTGCTCTTGTGGGCATCATCTCCCTGGGTATAGGCTTCATCGTCCTGGTAAACCCCATCGCCAGCTACTATACTGCTGCCGTATGGTTGGGTGTTGCCATCTTCGCCTCGGGCCTTATAGGCCTTGTGTTGAGCATCTCGTCGAGCAATGTAGTTGTGCGTCGTGGTTGGGCTATCTTCGCCTCGATTGTCGACATCCTGCTCGGCATAATACTGATGTTCAATATGTTGTTCACCCTTACGGTGCTGCCCGTCATCTTCGGCGTGTGGGTGCTCTACCGTGGTGCTACCTCGCTGATGCACGCCCTCGACCTTCGCGACCTTGGTGTCGACGATACAGGGTGGATGATGGTGGGTGCCATACTCATGCTTATCATCGGCATCGTTGTCTTGTGGCTCCCCGAGACGTTGGGCGTTGAGATGGTCGTCCTCTTCCTGGCCATAGCCTTCATCTCCTATGGTGTGTCGATGGTGGCCTATGCCTTTCGCCTTGCTGCCGTGCACCGTCGCTGCAAGGCCCTAAACCGCGAGTGAGGCTCCATAAAATGCTCTTTAGTGTGCCATAGTGCGTAGGTATTTCTACCTATTTTTTATCTATTTATGGTCAATAAGGCGCGTATAGTGTGAGGTGTAAATCAAAAATTAATATCTTTGTGTTGCCTTGAGTGGCGTGCGCCCATTCGTCCAATAAGGTGGGAGCGCTAAATTGATGTTTAACTAAAATTTAGATACAATGGTAGATATTTTTGATCGTTTATCGAAGAATGCTGGTGGCCCTATTGGTCAGTATATGGCAGCCGTTCATGGCTACTTCGCCTTCCCTAAGTTGGAGGGTGAGCTCGGTCCTCACATGATGTTCCGTGGCAAGCCTGTCTTGAACTGGAGCTTGAATAACTATCTCGGCTTGGCAAACCACCCCGAAGTACGTGAGGCTGATGCCCAGGGAGGTAAGGATTTCGGTATGGCATACCCTATGGGTGCTCGTATGATGTCGGGTCAGACCAAGTACCACGAGCAGCTTGAGCGCGAGCTCGCTGAGTTCGTAGGTAAGGAGGATGCCTTCCTTCTAAACTATGGCTACCAGAGTATGATCTCTATCATCGACTGTCTGCTCACTCCACGCGACGTTGTTGTCTACGATAAGGAGTGCCACGCCTGCATCATCGATGGTCTTCGTATGCACCCAGGTAAGCGCTTTGTATACGCTCACAACGATGAGGCATCGTTGCGCCTACAGCTAAAGCACGCTACAGAGCTTGCTGAGCAGCAGAATGGTGGTGTGCTCGTCATCACTGAGGGTGTCTTCGGTATGAAGGGTGACCTCGGCTTCTTGGATGTTATCGTTAAGTGTAAGAAGGATTTCAGCTTCCGCCTACTCGTTGACGATGCCCACGGCTTCGGTACTATGGGTAAGGGCGGTAAGGGTACTGGCGACCACTTCGGCGTTCAGGATGAGATTGACGTTTTGTTCAACACCTTCGCTAAGTCTATGGCCGGCATCGGCGCCTTCGTATGTGGTCCACGTTGGTTGATCAACCTCTTTCGCTACAACATGCGCTCACAGCTCTATGCTAAGTCATTGCCTATGCCTATGGTTATCGGCGCGTTGAAGCGTCTCGACCTCATCCGCAAGCACCCTGAGTATCAGGAGAAGTTGTGGGAGATCACCCGCGCATTGCAGAAGGGCCTCACCGAGAATGGCTTCGACATCGGCGTTACCCAGTCGCCCGTAACACCTATCTATATGAAGGGTGGTAACGAGGAGGGTACTAACCTTATCGTTGACCTTCGCGAGAACTACGGCTTGTTCTGCTCGATTGTCGTTTACCCAGTAATTCCTAAGGGCGAGATTATCCTTCGTGTAATCCCTACTGCGGCACATACTATGGAGGATGTGGAGTATACAATCAATACATTTAAGTCTGTACGTGCTAAGTTCGAGGCTGGCGAGTATATCAAGCCTATCCCTCATATGGCAGATCCCGACTTCAAGGTTCGCTAATCGAGAAATTTTTCCTATATTTGTGGGGCTATCCAGCTATTGGGTGGCCCCACTTACTATAATTAGCCACATCTATGAAGGAGAATACGCGAGTAAAAATGTCGATACTACTATGGATTGCTGTTGCCATGGTATTCATCTATTGCGGTATCTATGTCTATAATAACATCAACCCCGAGCCTGTTGCAACAGCTGTTGAGGAGTCAGCACCCTCGTTGTACTTCGATAAGGTCGCCGATGAGTGTGTTGCTTCGGGCGAGTTTGCAGGCGTTGCTATCGCCCTTGTTGAGTGCAATGGCGACTCCAATATCTGGGGCTATGGCTCGTTGGCAAATGTGGAGGATGTATGCTACTGCGATATAGCTGCGCTCAAAAATAATATACTGCTTCTACAGCAAGTGGAGCAGGGTAGTATAACCCTCGGTGAGGCGCTATTGGCCGATGTGGACTCCTCTATAGCTACGCTCAACGAGGCTACATATATTGCTACTATGGTGCTTGACGAGGGCGTGGTGAACGATGAGAAGGTATTGTCCAAGGCCTCTATTAAGACCCTGCTTACCCCCGCCTTTGGCTGGGATAAACCATCGTATATGTCGCTTCTCTCACCCGATGCCGTGGAGTTCTGCACCTCGAATTGCGCAATTATTGTAGATAATGAGCTTGGTATAGCCATAGTTATTGTCGTTGACAATGATGCGTCGCTTGGTGGTGGTTTTGCTACACTTCGTTCGCGCATAGCCTCCATTGCCGCAGCATCAGTGGTGGACTAACCCCTTAAATATATATAGGTATGGGCCTATAAAGTAAAAAAATAGGGGTGCTGATGAAAAAAAGTGCTAATACTGTTTCGTGTTTCACAAAATAGTTGTATATTTGCCGTCGATTTTCCGTCAAAGTCACAGCTGTGATAGCGGCGGTAGTTCTTTGAAAGAGTGCTTGCGAATATTTTTTTAAAAAAAAGTTTCAAAAAAATTTGGAGATTAAAAAAATGTTCGTACCTTTGCAACCCGGAAAGGTCAAATGCCGATGTAGCTCAGTTGGCCAGAGCAGCTGATTTGTAATCAGCTGGTCGGGGGTTCGAATCCCTCCATCGGCTCCAAATCCTCGGGTCCCAAAGACTCGTAAATATCGGGAAGATACCAGAGTGGCCAAATGGGGCAGACTGTAAATCTGCTGGCGCACGCCTTCGGTGGTTCGAATCCATCTCTTCCCACTTACGACGCCGTCGGAGTTGCAATGTTCTCACTCTATAGTGAGTTGGAAGCAAGCTCTGTACGGTGTATTTTTGCGGAAGTAGCTCAGTTGATAGAGCAATAGCCTTCCAAGCTATGGGTCGCGAGTTTGAGCCTCGTCTTCCGCTCAAATGATGAGTGTGCAACATACCACAAACCTAAGAACAAGGAGAGTGTGTAGTGTTGTACGTTGTTATGATTTAAGGAAAGTAACTTTAAAAACTTAAATACTTATATTACTATGGCAAAAGAAAAATTCGATCGTTCGAAACCACACGTGAACATCGGTACTATCGGTCACGTTGACCACGGTAAGACTACTCTTACTGCTGCTATCACAACCGTTCTTGCAAAGGCAGGTCTTTCAGAGCTTCGTTCATTCGACTCTATCGATAACGCACCAGAGGAGAAGGAGCGTGGTATCACCATCAACACTTCACACGTTGAGTATCAGACTGCTAACCGTCACTACGCTCACGTTGACTGTCCAGGTCACGCCGACTACGTAAAGAACATGGTTACTGGTGCTGCTCAGATGGATGGTGCTATCCTTGTAGTTGCTGCTACTGATGGTCCTATGCCTCAGACTAACGAGCACGTTCTTCTTGCAAAGCAGGTAAACGTTCCACGTATCGTTGTTTTCTTGAACAAGTGCGATATGGTTGACGATCCTGAGATGCTTGACCTCGTTGAGATGGAGGTTCGTGACCTTCTTTCTAAGTACGATTTCGATGGCGACAACGCTCCAGTTATCCGCGGTTCAGCTCTTGGTGGTTTGAACGGCGAGGCTAAGTGGGAGGAGAAGATCATGGAGC
>JAZOOI010000012.1:0-20257 GCA_045654925.1 Alistipes sp.
GCTTCAGATTACAGCAAACACAGCTATCGCCATCGAGCCATTCATGCCATTCTCGGCGGAGAAGATGCTCAAGATGCTCGCTGTGGATAAGTTCGGCTGGGAGCAGCTCGGCTCTATGGAGCTCCTCGCTGCTGGTCACACTATCGGTGATGCTCAGCTTCTCTTTGAGAAGATTGAGGATGACGTTATCCAGGCACAGCTTGACAAGCTCGAGGCATCGCGCAAGGCAAAGCTCGCGGCAGAGGCAGCGCAGAATGTAACGGAGCAGAAGGCAGAGGTTACATTTGACGACTTCCAGAAGATGGATATCCGCGTATCTACAATCCTCGAGGCCGAGAAGGTTGCTAAGACCAAGAAGCTCTTAAAGCTCACCATAGACACAGGCATCGACAAGCGAACAATCGTCTCAGGCATTGCGGAGTACTATACTCCTGAGCAGCTCGTGGGTCGTCAGGTGCTTGTTTTGGCCAACCTCGCACCACGCGAGATTAAGGGCATTGAGTCACGAGGCATGATCCTTATGGCCGAAGATGCTCTCGGCCGTTTGGTGCTCGTTCAGCCTGAGAACAAAACTATGTCAGGTGCGATGATTGGATAATTAAAGAATTGATAGTTAACGGGTTAATGATCACTCATAACCTAAATAAAAAAATAACAACCAACTTAAACTTTTAGCATTTACTATGGAAAACATTAAATGGGGAGAGCTTGGTTTTGCATACTACAAGACCGCTTTCAATGTTCGCTACCACTACGCTAACGGCCAGTGGAGCCAGATGGAGGTAACTGATGACGAGTACATCAAGATGCACATGTCAGCAGCTTGCTTGCACTACGGTTTGGAGATCTTCGAGGGTCTTAAGGCATTCCGTGGCGTTGATGGTAAGGTACGTTTGTTCCGTCCAGATGAGAACGCTAAGCGTATGATCAACTCTGCTAACCGTCTCTGCTTGCCAGCTCCTACTGTTGAGCAGTTCGTAGAGGGTTGCGTTGAGTGTGTTCGTCGCAACGCAGACTTCATCCCTCCTTACGAGACTGGCGCATCACTCTACTTGCGTCCAACTCTTCTCGGTACTAAGACTTGCCTTGGCGTACGCGCTGTAGACGAGGCTGACCTCATCATCTTCTGCGCCCCTGTAGGTCCATACTTCAAGGGTGGTATGTCAGCTATCAAGGCTCTCATCATGCGTGATCAGGACCGTGCTGCTCCACGTGGAACAGGTGATGTTAAGGTAGGTGGTAACTACGCTTCATCAATCTGGTCATTGGAGGCTGCTCATGAGAAGGGCTTCTCTAACGTACTGTACCTCGATGCTGCAACCCACTCAAAGGTTGAGGAGTTTGGTGCTGCAAACTTCTTCGGTATCAAGAATAACACTTACGTAACTCCTAAGTCAGCATCTATCCTTCCTTCAATCACCAACAAGAGCCTTCGTCAGATCGCTGCTGACCTCGGTCTCACTGTTGAGGAGCGCGATATCCCAGTTGAGGAGCTCGCTACATTTGAGGAGGCTGGCGCTTGCGGTACAGCTGCAGTTATCTCACCTATCGGCGCATTGTACGACCTCGATAACGGCGTTACATACGACTACGGCATGAAGGTAGGCGAGACTTGCAAGAAGATGTACGATCACCTCCAGGGCATCCAGTATGGCCGCGTTGAGGATATCCACAACTGGAATGTTGAGGTAATGTAATCCCTTGCAATAGCAAAAAGCATCTCAGATGCTTAAATCAAAACCCTGGATGGAGTGTACATATCGTACAACCATCCAGGGTTTTCTATTGCATAAACGAAGAATATTAGAGAGGCTCAGCCAAAATATGAGGTCGAGTTATATAATAAATAGGACAAAAAATAAAGTGTTCCACGTGGAACACTTTATTAATATAAGGCATAATTCAGAATAAATACCCTACTCTTATCTGCCAAATTTGATTAGCAAAACATTTATATCTGCTGGCGAGACGCCAGGAATACGGCTTGCCTGACCGATAGTTTGAGGGCGAATACGGCTCAACTTCTGACGTGCCTCGATCGTCAACGAGGTAAGAGCATGAAAATCGAAGTTATCGGGAATGACAATACTCTCCAAACGATGCATCTTCTCAGCATAGTATCGCTCTCTTTCGATATAGCCACGATACTTAATTTGTATCTCTACCTGGTCGATAACCTCCTTCGAGAGCTCGTTCTTCTCGAAGAACTTTGCGAGCTTAGGCACTACCCCACTCAAGCCTTCGAGCGTCACACCGCTACGCAAAACGACATCGTAGAGCTTTCTTCCCTGCGTCAAAGGCTCCTCTCCAACAGAAATTAAATAGCTGTCAATTTCGCCTATTCTGACCGAGTAGCCACGAAGGAAGGAAATAAGCGATTCTACAGAAGATAATTTTTTGAGCAAATTGTCGTGTTTCTCCTCAGAAACGAGACCAATTTTATAGCCAAGAGGTGTTAATCGTTGGTCGGCATTATCTTGACGAAGCAAGATACGATACTCAGCACGCGAGGTAAACATGCGATATGGTTCATCAACACCCTTGGTTACAAGGTCGTCGATGAGAACACCTATGTAGGCCTCATCACGAGCAAGAACAACAGGAGCCTCACCCCTAAGCGAGCGATGGGCATTGATACCTGCCATAAGGCCCTGCGCTGCCGCCTCCTCATATCCAGTAGTACCATTTACCTGACCTGCAAAGTATAGACCATCGACGAGCTTTGTCTCAAGCGAGTGGTCAAGCTGAGTAGGTGGGAAGTAATCATACTCGATAGCATAACCTGGACGGAAGACATGCACGTTCTCAAGTCCCACAATGGCATGAAGCGCCTCGAGCTGCACCTCATATGGTAGCGATGACGAGAAGCCATTTAGATAGTATTCATTGGTAGTGCGACCCTCAGGCTCGAGGAAGAGCTGATGCTGACTCTTATCGGCAAAGGTACGAAGTTTATCCTCAATGCTTGGGCAGTAACGAGGACCAATGCCAGATATAGTGCCATTGAAGAGTGGCGAACGGTCAAAACCTGTACGCAAAATATCGTGAACACGCTGCGATGTATAGACCATATAACATGGCAACTGCTCCTTAACAGCCTCAGTATCAGGGTCATACGAAAACTTAGATACCTCAGCATCACCCTCCTGAACCTCCAATGCATCGAAGTTAATAGTTCGCGCATCTAGACGTGCAGGAGTACCTGTCTTCATACGTCCACTCTCAAAGCCGAGCTCTAAGAGTCGCTGTGTTACGCCATGAGAAGCCTGATCACCTGCTCTACCACCCTCAGCATGGGCATCGCCACAATGCATCATACCATCCAAGAAGGTTCCCGCAGTAAGCACTACCCTACTGCACTCTATAACCACGCCCATTCGCGTTTTAACGCCCTTTACGCGCGGTTTATCGCCTGTTTGGTCCACGAGTATATCTACAACAGAATCTTGCCACAAAAAGAGATTAGGCGTATTCTCTAGGGTGCGACGCCATAGGCGCGAAAACTCCGCCTTATCGCACTGCGCACGGGGACTCCACATAGCAGCTCCCTTAGAGCGGTTAAGCATGCGAAACTGTATGGCACTGCGGTCGGTAATACGGCCCATCATGCCACCAAGGGCATCTATCTCACGGACAATCTGACCCTTGGCAACACCACCCACAGCAGGGTTACACGACATTGCCGCAATCTTATCCATATCGATTGTTATGAGCAACGTACGTGAGCCGAGACGCGCTGCTGCCGAGGCTGCCTCACAGCCTGCATGACCTGCGCCGATGACAACAATATCGTAGCTTAATGTCATAGCTGCTCTCTGAGGAGTTTGAGGTACTTATTCTCCATGCGACGCATATTCTTCTCCGCCCACTTCGACTTATCCTTATGACCACAAAGATGAAGAGCACCATGGACTATTATACGGCGCATCTCATTGATAGGCAACACATTATATATGTCGGCATTATCCTCAACAGTTGCCACATCTATATATACCTCGCCTGCCACAACGCCATCCTCTACCCTGCTTTCGCGATCCTCAAAGGTGATGACATCGGTATAGTAGTCGTGACCCAAGAAGTCGCGATTCATCTGGCGATGATACTCCGAAGAGCAGAAAACATAGTTTATCTCGCCAGCGGTATATCCCTCCTGGCGGATGACCTCCTGAATCCAACGTCGTAGCTTCAAACGGTTGGTAGGCAGGTAGTTGCACTCCTGATTAAAGAAATGTATCATGCAATATTATTTTGAGCTGAAGAACTTCATAACCTCCTCCATCTGACCTGTACGATGGTTATGAACCATAAACTGGATGAACGAACGCTCGCTACCGTCGTAGTCGACGAAGACGCCAGCGATACCTATCTGCTGGTTGACCTCGAGCTTCTGTCCCACCTTAACGCACACCTTGCTTACATGGGTATAGACGGTGAAGAAATCTTTACCATGGGCGACCTTAACGATATAGTGACCACCACGCGATAGGGTAACCTCACCAACAGTACCAGCCTCAACACATCGTACAGGGGCACCACGAGGGCCACTAATCTCAATCATATTGGGCTGCAAGGGGCGTATTCTACCGCCGTCGATAGGTAGCTTCAAGCCACGCGTATTAGATGAGAAGGAGCTACCTACGGTATTCTCAGCAAGAATCTTCTTTAGCTTGGCATCGGCCTGCTTATACTCAGCCTCCTGCTCACGCTTTCGAGCCAGAGCCTCGCGCTCCTGCTTCGATAGGTCATCGTAGGCTCGTTGTGCCTCACGCTTATTCTTATTTAGGGCCTCGCGCTCACTCTCCAACGACAGGTTTATAGAGTCGAGCTCTACAAGGCGTAGTTGCAGGTTCTCGCGCACCTGGGCAAGCTCATTACGCTGCTGACGCGCAGTGGTAGCCACCGACTTATAACGCTCAGCAAAGCGCTCCACGGCAGCCATACGTCGCGAAAACTCCTCCAACGATGTTGATGAGAAGAGATAGGTAGCGTAGGTGTTACGCCTATTCATACGATAGAATTGGCGCACCATCTCAGCGTATAGATCACGGCTCTTGTTGAAGGCCGCCTCCAATGAATCGATAGAGTTACTCAACGAAGTGATATCGCCCTCAACAAGCTCTATTTCATACTCCGTCTCGGCAATCACCGAACTACGAAGGTTAATCTCACGATTGAGCTCCTCGACATGTCTCGAGGCTGCACCCCTCTTATTCTTGAGGCTATCAACACGCTTTGTTGTTGTGTTTAGCTCCTTCTTAATGTTATTGAGGGCCTTACGTTGTGCCTCCTCAGCCGAGCTACGCTTCTGTGCTGAAGCCCCGAAAGGTAGAAGCACGAAGAGTAGTAGTAGGGTAGTGGTTATAAGATATATCTGCTTTCTCATAGAGATACCTTCGTTTATTGTTTCATTATCTCAGCCTTATGACGCTCCATCTCCTCGGCATCGTAGCCATTGTCTACTGCCTTCTCCCAGTAGGTCTCGGCGAGGAACTTCTCACCCAAGGCCCAAAGAATATCGCCATAGTGCATTAATAGGTTATAGTCACCTTGTGAGCTTAGTGATATCGCCTGACGCATGACGCTCTTAGCCTCGTCGTTACGACCAAGACGGTGCAACACCCAAGCATGAGTGTCTAAATAGTTGCTATTATCGGCCTCAAGATATATGGCACGCGCCGACATTGTGAGAGCTCTCTCAAGCTCCTTATCCTTGAGCGATAGGAAGTAGGCATAGTTATTTAGGACAAGGGCATTATCGGCATTGTAGCGCAACGCCTTATCGTAGGCTTTGAAGGCCTTATTATCGTTCCCCAGCTCATGGTATACATCGCCAATATAACCCCAGAAAGTACTTTTATTAGTGTCGTTCTGAGCCAATTTTAAACACCTCTTATAGATCTTTATGGATTCATGAGGATAGCCATACTTGACATATATATAGCCAGCAAAGGAGAGAATGTTTAAGTCGTTAGGGTATAGCACGAATGCCGATTCAAGATCCTCAAAGAGAAGATCGCTGCAACCCAAGAATTCCTCCAACTGCATTACATAGATATAGTCGTCGGGGATGGTCGAGGCATCAGATAGATGGCGACGCAGATAGTCGAGAGCCATCTGACGCTCGTTAGGGCCTCCCATAATAAGATGCGAGCCATAGAGATCGATGACACCACGATAGTCGGGATACTTTAGTGCCAACACCTGTATGATTGAGCCTATGCGGAAGTAGTACTTAGCATATAGTTTTGTATCGCTGGTGTACTCCCACACACGGTCAATCTTATCCTCAATCGACATATCCTCGCTATGCATGAGCATATGCTCATAATCTAAGGCACGCTCATAATTTCCCTTACGCAAGTGATAGCCAACAAGCATATCCAAAACATCCACATTTAGGGAGTCAATAGCAAGAGCATCCTCAAGCGTCCTAAGCGACAGCGAGTCACGCCCCGATATCTCATAGGCAAAGGCAAGGTGTATGCGAGCCCTCATGCTATATGGAAAATCCTCAACAACAGCCTTACCATTCATCACAGCCCTATCATACTGCTTAGTCTCAACGAGTAGATGCTGCTTAAACTCCGAGACGCTAAGGTCACGACCAAGGCGCATATCTGCTGAGTCGAGAATAGCAATGGCCGAGTAGGGCATCTTATTGATGTTATAGAGATATGCCAAGCCGTAGTATACTCTAATATCGCGAGTGTCGAGCTTAAGCAGGCGACGATAGACGGGTAGAGCTCCTACCAGATCTTGGTGCTCCAAAAGCTTTGTTGCATAGTGTCGCACATACCACTTATTCGAAGAATCAGCTACAAAGGCACGACGCGCATGATCGAGGCTCTTCTCTCCATGAGACTCTAAAAGACTTAGGTAGTAGTGGGCAGGGGCATAGCCCTCATCCTCACTCACTATCTCACTCCATATATCGCGTGCTGCAAGCGTATCTCGATGTATGGTGAGGAGCTTCACAGCGTCGGTATGGCGATAGGTGCGCCTCAAGCTATCAGGCACACTGCCACGGAGGGTGTCACCACCCTCATGACGCTCCTGTGCATATCCAACGCCCGACACGAGGAGCATGGCAAATGCCACGACTATGTTACGAATAAAGTGCTGCAAACTAATTGGTAGTTGCTAATGAGTAGTTAGTAATAGTGCGCTTACAAGAAGCGCACCTTACTCTATAATATTTCACTATTACAATGCCGACTCAAACTGGTTGAGGAATCGCACATCGTTCTCAAAGTAGAGGCGAAGGTCACCAACGCCATACTTGAGCATTGCGATACGCTCAATACCCATACCAAAGGCGAAGCCTGAGAACTCGTTAGGGTCGATATTGTTAGACTTGAGGACATTTGGATCTACCATACCGCAACCCATAATCTCGAGCCAGCCAGTGCCCTTACATACGCCACAGCCCTTGCCGCCACAGATAGAGCATGACACATCAACCTCGGCTGATGGCTCGGTGAATGGGAAGTATGTTGGGCGCATACGTATCTGTGCCTGCTCACCGAAGAGCTCCTTGGCGAAGTAGAGCAACGACTGCTTCATATCGGCGAACGATACGTTGCGGTCGATATACAAGCCCTCAATCTGATGGAAGATACAGTGTGCACGATATGAGATAGCCTCGTTACGGAATACGCGGCCTGGGCATATTACGCGAATAGGTGGCTTCTGACGCTCCATGGTGCGCACCTGAATAGATGAGGTGTGTGTACGAAGCACTACATCGGGATTGCTCTCGATGAAGAAGGTATCCTGCATATCGCGTGCTGGGTGCTCGGGTGGGAAGTTGAGCGCCGAGAAGACATGCCAGTCATCCTCAATCTCTGGTCCATCAGCCACGGTGTAGCCAAGACGTGCAAAGATACCCACAATCTCATTCTTAACGATAGATATAGGGTGGCGAGAGCCTGTCTGCTCATTACCTCCAGGACGTGTCATATCGTCAATCTTTGAGGCGTTCATGGCAGCTGCATTCTGAAGCTCCTCCTTTAGGGTGTTGATGCGCTCGGTAGCCACATTCTTTAGGTGGTTGAGTCTCTGACCAAGCTCGCGCTTCTGCTCCGCTGGCACGCTCTTAAACTCCTCCATGAGGGCGCCAAGCTCACCCTTCTTACCGAGAATCTTTATACGGAAGGCCTCAACATCGGCAGCCGTAGCTGGATTGAAGGCCTCAATCTCTTGTAAAAGCTGTTCTATCTTCTGTATCATATGATGTAATATTGTTTGCGCTATAGTGTAAATTAGCTATTCAATACCATATATATATTGAACGTACAAAGTTACTAATAATTTTTAGAAAACGAGCGTATAGAGCAGGAAAAATAGTTATGCACACATCATTCTAAGGATAACAACAGATTACTAATTATATTTTTTTTCTTATCTTTGCATAATTAATGAATAAACAATGGCATTATGAACTTTTGGAAGATATTCGGTGCTACCATGGCAGCATTCGGTTGTTGCATGCTGCTTGGGTTTATTATACTCCTAATATTAGGTATACAATTCATATCGATGTTTAACCTCAACATCGAGAAAAACGAGGTGGAACCAGACACTGTGCTATGTATCGACTTTGCAGAGAATATAGTGGATGCTCCAAGAGTATCGATGTTTGGAGATGTGGATATAACTACACTTAGTGTAACGGAGCCACTCACAATGCTACACGCCTTGGCAGCAATTGAGAGTGCTGCATCGGATGATAATATCAAAGGTATCTGCATCAGGGTGAATGGCGCTGGTGTTGTTAGTGCTGCAAACATAGAGGAGCTACGTAGTGCCATAGAGCGCTTCAAGCACTCAGGAAAGTTTGTAGTTGCTTATGACGATAACTACACACAAGGCGAATACTACCTCGCCTCTGTTGCCGACCATATCATACTCCAACCCGAGGGCTCACTGGAGTGGCGCGGTGTAGGCTTCAGCACTCTATTCCTGAAGGGTCTGCTGGACAAGATAGATGCTAAGGTGGAGATCTTCCGACCTACTGATTGTAAATTCAAGAGCGCCGTAGAGACATACACAAACACATCGATGTCAGCAGCCGACCGCCAGCAGATGGAGGTGTTGGCAAACTCAATGTGGAACGCTATTGTTGAGGATGTTGCAGCAAGCCGAGGTGTTGAGGGTGAGGCACTTAAGAGCGCAGCTGCAAACTTAGAGATAAGCGATGCTGAGGATGCCTTGGCGGCGGGCCTTATCGATGAGATAGGGTATGAGGATGCTCTTTTCGACTACTTCGAGAGCCACGGTGTGGAGAACAATAGTGCTAATGGTATAAACCTCGTATCGTTGGGTAGCTACTCCAATATTATACATGCCGAGTGGACACGTGTGCCATTCTTGGAGGGTTCAACAAAGTATGAGACACCTTCGGAGTCACCTCTGGTAGCTGTGGTATATGCCGATGGTGAGATTGTTGATGGTAATATGTTTATAGATAACTATGTCTATGGTAGTATGTTAGCAGCACAGCTTCGTGCTTTGCGTTTGGATGACAACACCAAGGCTGTTGTTTTGCGTATAAACTCACCTGGTGGCTCGGCACTCGCTTCAGATGTTATTTGGCGTGAGATGGTGCTTCTACAGCAGGAGAAGCCACTGGTTGTCTCTATGGGTGAGTATGCGGCAAGTGGTGGCTACTATATATCTGTGCCTGCCGACTTCATATATGCTAATAAACTCACATTAACAGGCTCAATAGGTGTCTTTGGTGTTATGTTCAACCTTGAGAATACACTTAAAAAACATCTTGGTATAACCTTCGACATGGCAGGAAGCTCACCTACGGCAAATGGTATAACACTATTTACGCCTCTCACAACACGTCAAAAGGAGGTGTTAAATGAGGGTGTTGATAGGGTATATAACACCTTTACTGGTCATGTTGCCGAGGGTCGTAATATGAGTCTTGAGCAGGTTATGAACATCGCCGAGGGTAGGGTATGGAGTGGTAGTGATGCCCTTGATTTAGGTCTTGTTGATGGCATTGGTGGTCTATCAGATGCCTTAGCCTTCGCAATAGATCTTGCTGATATTTCAGATGACTACATGATATATGAGTTGGCACCGCCTCCTACAACACTTGAGGAGCTATTAGAGAGTATAAACTCAATGTTTGTAAAGTCTGTAGGTGTTAATAAACTATCATACGATGATGCTATGCGCAAGTTTATTGAGCAGAACATCTATATATTCAACTCTCATGGTATAGAGTGTATCATGCCAAATAGGGTAGAGTTAAACATTTAAGCTAATTAGGTATTTAAATATAATAACATATGAATGAACAGTTAGAGACGTTACTACGCCAGATTATCCACCCTGAGAGTGGTGATAATATTGTTGATAGTGGCTTTGTTGATCGTGCCGACATGGGTGAGGATGGTAATATAGCCATCACCCTACGTTTCCAGAAGGCACGCGACCCATTCACACAGAAGATTAAGCGTCAGGTGGAGGCTCTTATGGCCGAGCACTTTCCTCAGAGCAACACCCTTGTTATCATCCGTGAGGCGGCTCCAAAGCCACGTCGTCGTGAGCAGCAGAGTACCACAAATGAGATATGTCGCATCATTGCCATAGCATCAGGTAAGGGTGGTGTGGGTAAATCAACAGTTACCGCCAACCTTGCTGTAGCACTACGCCATAGGGGCTATAATGTAGGTATCCTCGATGCTGATATATATGGTCCTTCGCAGACTAAGATGTTTGGATGTGAGGGCTACACTCCCGATGCAGAGGTAGATGAGGCTGGTAATCAGTATATCATCCCTGCACAGTCGTTGGGCATTAAGATTCAGTCTATAGGTTTCTTTATTCGCTCTACCGATGCTCTTATGTGGCGTGGTGGTATGGCTGTTAATGCTCTACACCAGCTTATACACCAGACTAAGTGGGGTAAGCTCGACTATCTATTGATCGACCTTCCTCCTGGAACAGGTGACATACACCTATCTATCATCAACGAGGTTAAGATCTCGGGTGCTGTGATTGTCTCTACTCCTCAACAGGTAGCTGTTGCTGATGTAGTGCGTGGTGTTGAGATGTTCCGTCACGAGCAGGTTAACATACCTATCTTAGGTGTTGTTGAGAATATGGCATGGTTTACACCTGAGGAGCTTCCTAACAACCGCTACTATATCTTTGGTAAGGGTGGTGCCGCTAAATATGCTACTGAGGCTGGTGTTGATGTTTTGGGTGAGGTACCTATCATTCAGTCTATCATGGAGGGTAGCGATGAGGGACGTCCCGCAACAGGCTTCGATGAGCGTGTTGAGAAGTACTACGCCGATATTGCCGCTAAGGTTGTTGATAAGTTACCAACGGAGTGTTAATTTATCTGTTGGTAATTGTTGATATATTTTCTATAAAAAAATTTGCAAATATGAGGGCAGCCGTTGTATATATGGCTGCCTTTATTATGCAAATAATTTAGCTATATTTTTACACAAAGTTTTTCAACCTACTTATCATTAATATTTCATACTACTTGTTGATATTTATAAATAGTTAATATGTTAACAACAAAAATGTTGATAGTGTTAATTTTTATTTATTTCATTGATTTATAAATATTTATAATAAAAAAGTAATAAACAAAAATAATAGAATCTGTTAATAAAACTCGCCCCTAAAAGTTATTGACACTATCAACAGCTATTATTATTTTTATGATTTTATTAATATTTAAATATGTATATAAAAAATAAAAAACTAATGTTTAAAAGTCGGGCTTGGTGGGGTGGTGATTTTAAATAGAGGGGTAGTATTTAACTAAACATTTCATTTTGGTTGATATCCTACCTATCTTAGTCAATAGGTGTGTTTTCCAATATATTACATGTATAATTTGAAAGTTACACCAAATTTTACTATATTTGCGCGATTTATACAGATTACTGTGAGTTATGCAGATAGCTAAAGCTAAGATAGATGAACTAAGAGCAATGCTCGAGATACCTCGTAGGGTAGTGATACTCTCTCACACAAACCCCGATGGTGATGCTATTGGCTCTTCGTTGGCATGGGCTGAGGTGTTGAAACGTCATGGACATCAGGTAACATGTGTCATCCCTAATAAATATCCCTACTACTTGGAGTTTATGCCAGGTATAGATAGTGTTGTTATCTTTAAAAACGATAGCGATAATAGGGTTGAAAAAGCGGTAAAGGAGGCTGATATCATCTTCTGTCTTGACTTCCACAGCATGTCTCGCCTCGATAAGCTCGGTGAAATCATCGATGCTAATCAGCATGCAAAGCGAGTGCTTATCGATCACCACCTCGACCCATCGGAGGATTTCGACCTCATGTTGTCATATCCTAAGGCATCGAGCACCTGCTACCTTGTGGCTCTCATCGTTGAGCATATGTACGATTCCGAGAGTATCACTCCAACAATGGCTGAGAACCTCTTTGTCGGCATGATGACAGATACGGGTAACTTCGCGTTCTCATCAGTCACTCCCGATCTTTTCCGTATGGTGTCGGTGTTGGCAGCAACAGGTATCTCAATACCAACAATCCACAATAATGTGTATAACTCATTCTCTGAGGGTCGTGCACGCCTCTTTGGTTATGTAATAAATCGAAAGATGCACATCTTCCACAATGGCACCGTGGCTCATATGTCACTAACCGAGGATGAGATGCGTCGCTTCTGGTTCCAGCAGGGTGACTCTGAGGGATTTGTAAACTACCCACTAACAATAAAGAAGATGAAGATGTCGGCTATGTTTACCCAGCATAGCGACTTTATACGTGTATCACTGCGCTCGCGTGGAGATATAGATGTTAATGTCTTCGCGCAGCGATACTTCAATGGCGGTGGTCATAAAAATGCCGCTGGTGGTAAGTCATTTATGAACATGGAAGATACCATCAAACACTATGAGAAGAGTGTCAAGGAGTATGCTCAGGAGGGTAATTTGTAATACTATTGACGCAGATTGTAAATAAAAGAAGAGACTATGTTTAAAATCTATCTTCGACTTTTGGGCTTTGCTAAACCTCTTAGTAGGTATGCAATACCATACTTCATATTTGCAGCATTGCATGCGGTGTTCAACACCTTCAACTATGCAATGATTATCCCAATCCTCGATGCGATGTTCGTATCGTCCGATTTTTTCACTCCCGAAAATTTCACGGCTGTATACACATTCCCCGAGTTGACTTTTGATAACGATTTCTTCTACGGAGCACTTAGCTATTTTTATACCTACTTCTTCGGTGAGAACTTCGAGCATGTTAAGTTCCTCGCAATGTTGGGTGCTGTTACCGTAGCAATGAATATGTTGAGTAACCTCTTTAGGTATGCAGCAGCAATGACTGTTGAGAAGTTGCGTGTAAACACCGTGCGTCGTATGCGTGATGATATGTTCTCAAAGGTCATCACTATGAACGTAGGCTTCTTTAGTGACCAGCGTAAGGGTGATATTATGTCGAAGATTACAGGTGATGTTATGGTTGTTCAGTACTGTATCACCAACACTCTTCAGGTGGCATTCCGCGATCCCCTTCTTATTATAGGTTACTTGGCACTTATGATAGGTATCTCATGGCAGTTGTCAATCTTTGCTATCATCTTCTTGCCTATTGTAGGTATCATCATCGGATCTATTGTTAAGCGTCTGCGTAACCCTGCACGTCGTAGTCAGGAGCGTATGGGTGAGATGGTTTCGGTGTTGGATGAGTCGCTTTCAGGTATTAAGACCATCAAGGGTTATAACGCCACAACATCGATAATGAATAAGTTTATCTCCATAAACGAGGACTTCTCAAACATCGTACTCTCGATGGCACGACGCCAGCTCTTGGCATCGCCAATGAGTGAGTTCTTGGGTATCACAGCAGTGGCTATAATACTCGTATTCGGTGGTACACTTGTTAACGAGGGACTTATTAGTGGTGCAGGATTTATCGCCTTTATCGCAGCCTTCTCACAGATCACACGACCATTGCGTTCGTTCATCGATCAGTTCTCAAGCATCAACCAGGGTGTGGCTGCTGGTGAGCGTATCTTCTCGCTTATCGACACCGAAAATGAGGTATCGGATGAGGCGAATGCTGTAGAGTTTGAGGGTCTTAATGAGTCAATCGAGATTAAGAATATACACTTCTCGTACGATGGTTCACGCGAGGTTATCGACAACATTTCGTTGAAGGTACGTAAGGGTGAGACTGTAGCCCTCGTAGGACCTTCAGGTGGTGGTAAGTCAACACTCAGTGAGCTTATACCTCGTTTCTACGATGTATCACATGGTGAGATTCTAATCGATGGTGTGAATGTTAAGCATATCAAGCAGGAGTCGCTCAGATCACGTATGAGTATTGTGTCGCAGGATACAGTATTGTTTAATGACACTATCGAGGGTAATATCCTTATGGGTAAACCCTCAGCAACACGTGAGGAGGTTATTGAGGCAGCTAAGATTGCTAATGCCCATAGCTTTATCATGGAGACTCCTGAGGGTTACGATACAAATATCGGTGATAGAGGTAATAAGCTATCAGGAGGTCAGCGTCAGCGTTTGAGTATCGCCCGTGCAGTACTCAAGAACCCTGAGATTCTAATCCTCGATGAGGCTACCTCGGCTCTCGATACCGAGAGTGAGAAGCTGGTGCAGGATGCTCTAACAAAGCTTCTTGTTGGTCGTACATCAATAGTTATTGCTCACCGCCTGAGCACTATCTATAATGCGGATTGCATCTATGTTATCGACCAGGGACGTGTTGCCGAGGAGGGTACACACAAGGAACTCTTGGAGAAGGGTGGTATCTACGCTCACCTCATCGAGATGCAGAGCTTTACTTAGTAGTAAGACTCTATATATTATATATATATTATGCACGAATGGTTTTTGAGCTGTTCGTGCATATTTTTTATAAGTATATATACCTAATTTAGACCATTATAAGGGCCAAAACCATATCATTTTTTGTCCATAATCTATATTTTGTCTACTTTTGGATGCCAAAGTATATTGATATTATGGATAATACGAAGAAACCAAGAGAACACTCACTACTACTAAAGGCCTTCCGTTCCTATCTCCAGTATGTAAATTCGCGCCTCTATTTCCGTAAGGAGCACTTTATAAATATGGAGAACGTGCCAGCTAACGGTACCCCTGTGGTTGTGGTATCTAACCACCAAAACTGTCTTAACGACCCATTGTGTGTATGCCTAAAGCTTACCGATCGAAGAATGAACTTCCTAGCTCGTGCCAATGTCTTTAAGCGTCCTATCTTCAACCGTGCACTACGTGCCATGGGACTACTTCCAGCATATCGTATGTCTCATGAGGGATTTTCGGCTATATCGAATAATAAGGATACTATGGATGCCGCAGGTGAGGCACTTATGGTTGGTGAGACTGTTATGCTATATCCCGAGGCCGACCACCAGGATAAGCGTTGGCTCGGTAAGTTTAAGATTGGATACCTACGCATAGCCTTTGAGGCTGCCGAGCGCATGAACTTCGAGCGCGATGTGTTGATATTACCATCATGTAACCACTACTCTAACTACTTCCATGCTCGCTCCGACATGCTCGTTAAGTTTGGCAAGCCTATATCGCTCATGCCATACTATGAGGATTATAAGAGTGCACCACGCGAGACCATGATGCGCATCAACGAAGAGGTGCGTAATGAGATTCAATCTCTAATGTTGCATGTTGAGGACCTTGAACACTACGATGAGATAGACTTCTTGCGTGAGAGTGGCTATGGCTACGACTATGCCAAGAAGCATGGCTCTCGCCCTCGTCATCTCCCCTCACGCCTTATCAGCGACCAGAAGCTCGTAGATGCCCTCCAGGAGGCTTATAAGGAGCGTACAGAGGATATGGAGAAGATATATGCCGACACGCGTGAATACTCTTCAGAACTCAAAAAGTTGGGTATCCGCGACTGGTTGTTCGGCAAGGGTAGCGGTGTTGGTAGCTTCTTACTTCGTGGCTTAGGGCTAATACTACTTTTCCCACTATTTGTAGTATCTATTATCCCTTCATCGTTGCTGTTCCTAATACCTAAGATCTTCCTTAAGAAGCTTATCAAGGATAGGATGTTCATCAGTTCGTTTAATGTTGCCGTTAGTGCGCTTGTATCGGTGCCTATATGCCAGTTTATACCATCTATACTCATCTGGATATTTGCTGGTTTCTGGTGGGCATTGGGTTACTTTGTGGCCTTCCCATTCATGTTTGTGCTGGCATGGAACTATATACGTCTATATCATAAGTTTATGGGCTCATGGCGTTTTGTAATGCCATCAAATCGTAAGAGGGTAAAGGAACTAAAGCAGCTACGTAAGTCTATACATAGTCGCTTGAATGCTATATTGAAGTAGAAAAAGATAGCCTTGGAAACCCCAAGGCTATCTCTCTTTTATGTTGTTATCACTATTACTCCTCTAGAAGTTGTAGTGTGGTAATGCCATTCTTCATGCCTACAACATAGCTTCTTCCCATTTTATTCTCCTCACCTAAACGACGGAAATCGACCATAGTAAGCTCCTTGCCGAGGGAGAATTGCAATAAAGAGAAGCTATCTCCTGGCTGCATTGTAGCGTTAAGAGTCTCCTCGGCGATAAACCTATTGTTGCCCATATAACGCACAACACACACCCTATCGGGTAACCATCCTATCCTTATGCGGCTACCTACCTCGAGGTCCGATGTGGAGATAGACTCTATGTCAAAGAGAGCAGATTCGCATTTAGAATTATCGCTCAGATGCTTACAAAACTCTCTCCAGTTGCAACCTTCACTATAGCTTGCAAGGAGGTTTAGGGTATGTAGTGATACGGTGGCATAACCTCGTGTGGAGTAGTTCCATACTCGTTCGAGAGTACTTTCAGATATATGTTGATGCAGCTCATTCTCGATGACAGCAACCAATGCAACAAAGTCGGAGTGTGTAGAAAGACTCCTGCCGAAACGCTCCTCAACAGATGAGCGTAGAGCACTTATTTGGGGTATATCGCTTCTTATATTCATTATATTGCAAAAATAATCATTATCTTTGACAAACAAAATAAAAGTTATGGGTATTGAGAGTAATATATTCGATGAATCATTAACTACCCCAAGTCCCGAGCAGGGTTATCACGATTTTAAGTTGTTGATAACTAGTGCTCACTCAAAACTATATAGAGCTACAAAGCAGGGTAAGTATTTTATAATAAAGACAACGAAAGACAATACCGAGCATCAGCGTCGAATGTTACACCGTGAGTATGAGTTGTCGGTAGGTTCTTCTCATCCCCATATTATAAATACCATAACCATGGAGAGCGATCTACCCATAGGTGAGGGTATTATCATGGAGTATATAGAGGGAAGAACACTCCAACAGTTTATCGATGAAAGACCCTCAAAGCGAGAGCGTCGTCGTCTCTTTAGTGAGCTTCTATCGGCAGTGGAGTATATCCATAGACGAGGTATCGTTCACAACGATATTAAGCCAACAAATATTCTCGTATCCTATACCGACAATAGCTTAAAACTAATCGATTTTGGCTTGGCTGATTGCGATGCAGAGTTTGTCTTGCAACGTTTGGGATGTACACCCAAATATGCATCTCCTGAGTTGCTTAGTCGCAATAAGAGTATTGATGCGCGTAGCGATATCTACTCCATAGGCGTTGTCATGGGTGAGATGTTTGGCAATAGCCATATTGCCCGCCGTTGCATGAGTGATGACCCCGAGCATCGCTATGCAAACATCGCATCCCTTCGTAGAGCCTATAGTAATTCAAACCCTCTTAAATGGTCCATCATAGGCCTCATTGTAGTACTAACTATCATAGTAGCAGCAGTAATAATCTCTCCCAAGCAGCCTACGGCAACACCACATGAGGTGAGTGTTGAAACCAATAGTAATGAGGAGAGAGATTTGTTGGCAGAGCTGGAGGAGGGCTTATACGATATTTATAATGATATTAGTGATAAAATATCTCAAGAGGTATACGCTGAGTTTGCGGCTACACATGTGTCACAAATATGGAGCCGTAATGAAAATCTTATGGATACTCTTATAGCAGAGTGCAGTGATGATAATATGAAATCGCTATTGACAGACACTGATGATAGGCTATTTTTGAACTATTATAGTGATTTGATGAATCAGGTGACACAACTTCCATACTATTGTTTAAGCTCTATACCTACAAAGGAGAAGGACTTCTACACCTATTTAATAGAACATAATCTTCCCTATGAGCCATATGATGGGGAGTAGAAAGACAAAATAAGACAATTTTTTCTAAAGGTAAATTTACTACTTTTGCGGAAGCAACAGTCCTTAAGTAGTATAAATGTTTGCATAGTAAAATAAATTTCTTACCTTTGTATTAAGAAATATTGATACGTGCAAGATTTTTTGTACATCTCGCTGATGAACCTAGGAAATTCATTTATGGTATGAGATGACAAAGAGTACTGCTATTATGCTCGGCTACATACGTGTAGTCGGGCGTATTTAGCGTGGGCTGTTGCTTTTTCTCTTTACCACGGCTTTCCTAGGGCCTATCAGCGGAGACTTAGTATTAGTCTACGCTTTTTTTGTGTCTATATGTTAGCATCCCAAAAGAAGTTAGGACAAATAATAGTGGAAATATTTAAACTTTTATTAACCTTTATTATTTAAAAAGACAATGAAAAAACTTTTACTTTTATTGGGCGTAGGTGGCATGATGGTCGCTTGCGGTGGTGAGCAGAAGAAGAACAATGATGAAGCCTTTACCATGGATGACTTGTACGTAGACACCTATGAGGATGAAAGCTACGATGAGATCTATGATGAGTCAACAGAGGCTGAGAGTAACGACGAGGATTACAGCTATAACTCGTTGATAGAGTATGCCGAGGCTATGGTTAAGGCTGCTCAGGAGGGCCGTTGGGAAGATCACGATAAGATCAACCTTGCGAAATTTGCATTTGAGAATACGTTAAGCGAGAGCGAGTTGGATCAGCAAATCGAAGATCGCCAGGAGTGGTTCCATGAGAATGCAGCTCTATGGCGCGAGTATGCTAATCTTTCTGATCAGCGTCGTAAGGATATGTGGAAGTAGTAATGAACTTCTAAATGTTACAATGAATAACCTAAACACATTTAATATTAATCTTTAAAATTCTAATTTATGGCAGAAAAAGTAAAAGGCGGATTTGGCAAGAGCACTTTCGTATTGGGTATCATCGCTGTTATTATGGCACTTCTTCCACTCCTTTCAGCGTGGTTCCTTCTCATCAACTGGTTGTTGTGGATTGTAGCTATTGTGGGTGTTATTCTTGGTGTCTTCGGCATCATTAAGAATCAGCAGAAGGCTATCGTGGGTACAGCATTGAATGTCCTAGCTGTTATTTTGTATATCGTTATTGGCAATAGCGACTATATGGCAGAGAAGGCAGCTAAGGATGCAGCAGACACCGTTAGCTCAGCCGTTGAGATGAGCCGCAGCGTGAGCAACAGTGTTGCTGATGACAAAGACAATACCCAGGATTGGTAGTATTTGTTGCTATAGCACACATAATATTTCGTAGTTAGGGGGTCTCCTGCATGTGCAGTGAGCCCCCTTCTCTTTTATAAAAAGGAATATTGCCATTTTTATTTTAAAAATAGGATGATGCGTCAATAATGTAAGTTATTGATATACAATAACAATGTAAAATAATATAAAAATATTTCAATAAATATTTGGTGGTTTAGAAAAAATGCTATACTTTTGTCCTTTGGAGAGGTGGCAGAGTGGTCGATTGCGGCGGTCTTGAAAACCGTTGAGCTGCGAGGCTCCGGGGGTTCGAATCCCTCCCTCTCCGCAAGATCACGAAGCAAAAAGGTATCGAGAAATCGATACCTTTTGTTTTTTATACCTTGGCACAAGTTCACTTGTAGCCGAAGGTATAGGAAACAAAAGATACGGCTTGCCGCTTTTTGCGCAGTTGGGCTTGCAAGGGCCCCTGCGGCGAGCAGAAGGGAAAGGCGTTAAGCGGAGCAGACCTTGGTCTGCGCAGTAGCCAATCCCTCCCTCTTGGCAAGATCACAAAAATATAAGGAGTACGATTGTACTCCTTATATTTTTAGGTAATGATGCAAAAAGCGGCGCTTGGAATAAAATTTAATTAGCTGATTATTTGTAAATTACAGTGATAATTTAGAGATTAGTAGAAAACGTTTTCTACTAATCTCTATTTTTATGGCAAAATCTCGCAAAAAACGCTGT
>JAZOOI010000013.1:0-24173 GCA_045654925.1 Alistipes sp.
TTTTTTAAGCCACAGACAAAATCCAAAGGTTACTGGAATGATTATGAGCGATGTTATAATCTTGCCCAGAAATGTCAAACAAGATCGGAATTTGCACGGCTTAATTCGTCAGCATATAGCTTTGCATGTAAAAATAAATGGATCGACTCCTTTGATTGGTTAATTGATGCTCGAGTATTTGATGATAAAAAAGTTGATTGTGTTTATGCATATGAGTTTATTGAACACAACTCTGTATATGTGGGAAGAACACTTATGCGAAGACGCGAAAAGAGAGATTTAGAGCACCGGCTTGGATATTACTTAAAAGATGGAATCAATCATCATAATCATCGCGATCGTGTCCTTAATTTTGCAAAGATTAATAATTGCAAAATACCACAAATGCTCATTTTAGAGTCAGATTTGACAATACAAGAAGGACGTGACAGAGAGGGCTATTGGGTAAATCAATACAAAAGTAAAGGCTGGAATATCCTTAATAAAGCAAAAACGGGTAAATATAGCAGCTCTTTAGGCTCTCTAAATAAGGGTAAATGGACATATGATGCGTGTAAGGGGGCTGCATTATCTTGCAAATCTTTAAGTGAGTATAAAAGGGTTAATGGAGGAGCATATGAGGCATCTCGTATCAATGGGTGGTTAGATGATTATACATGGTTTACAAATTCGCATGAGATGCATTCTAATGCTACTAAAAATAGGAAACGAAAGTGGACACAACAAGCTTGCTATGAATTAGCCTTAACTTGTAAAACGGCATCTGAATATCAAAAGAAAAATAGTAGAGCATACGCCGCATCAAGACAATTTGATTGGTTAAAAGATTATACTTGGTTTGTTGATGGGAAACATTTATCCATATATCTAAAGTGGACGCGAGAAGCCTGTTATATTGCCGCGAAAAAATGTAAGACAACAACGGAATTTCGTAAAGAAGAGCATAGTGCATATAGAGCTGCACTGAAAAATGGTTGGCTTGTTGATTATGATTGGTTAGAAGATGGAAATAGTTTAGCATGCGAACGAAGACGAAAATACACATATGATGTATGCTATCGCTTAGCACTAAAATGCAAAACTAAAATTGATTACAAGAAGACTAATCCCTCCGCATACAGTGTTGCACGAAGTAATAAATGGCTGCGTGATTACACTTGGTTTACTGATGGTAGAAGAATTGGGAGAAAATGGACATACGAAAATGTAAAAGAGGAAGCATCAAAATACATACATAAAAGAGATTTTATGCTATCATCGAATATTGCATACAGAAGGTGCCTGAGTAATAATTGGCTAATTAATTTTTATACAATGGTAACATTTAGCTTTAAAGGATATCATAACCTTGCATCATTTGAATTGGATTTAAATAGAAGTATAGATTTTAGCAACTATAGATATGTTGTATTTAAATCTAAAGATGCAACAAACGCTATTTTTAATTTTTACAGAATTGAATTGCAGCAATGTGAAAGAATTAGTGCTGAGAACGTAGGAAAATTATATATAGAGCAAACGGGGTTTTATGATATTTATCCAAAGAAACCAAGTTGGGCGAAGTTTAAGGATGAAATCTGTCCAATTGTAATATACTCGTTTGAGTTAAAAGATAATACTATCGTGTTAACTCCACATAATATAAGAGATAATAACAATATATATAAAGATTATTGTGATCAAATATTAATATTGTAGTGCTTATATTTTAAAATTAGTAATCAATAAGGCCCAAATATTTGATAAACAGTGGTAAACGATGATAGCTGATGTAAAACCCAATAGAGATTCGCTATTTTGGTTTGATCTTGTAAAAACAGCGAGAAAGGTTGTATTTTACAACCTTTCTCAAAACTTTTTAGAGCATTCAGTTCGGTTGAGTAGTCGCCATTGTTATCTCGTAAGAATTATTAGTTCAAATAAGTGCTCAGTTGATCAAAAAGTATATTAAAGTCTTTCAGGCGATCGGCTCCAAGGAATACTGCTATCATATTCTTGCTTGGATTGACATATAGTACCTGGCCATAGAGCCCAAAACCCCAGAAACCGCCATTATGCAATACAGCAAAATAGCCATTATTGGGGTTTTTGAATATCCGATTAATACTCTTATCTGGGTGGTCTTTATAGTAAACTTCTAACTCTTCTAGTGTATCGAAAAACTTTCGTTTACCATTTTCCTCATCTGCAACTCCCCAATACCAAGAGTAAGAATATCGCCCTTGTCCTTTGCCTGATATGCCCGAAATGTGCGTGCTAAAACAGCGCTGAATAAATGTTGGATCTACAATTTTCTCTCCATCGCACACCCCGTTCTCCAAAAACAATCTACCAATCTTTGCTAAATCTCTAACATTCGTAGTTAAGCCTGCGAAACTTTTTGCTGTGTGGGATTTCTTACTATCTAGTCCAATTAGCGCATCACGCTCCATACCGAGTGGTTGCCATACCTTTTCCGATAGGTATTGTGCATAAGGTTTTCCAGTTGCTCTCTCAATAACAACTCCAAGTATTGCCGTTGTGGCAGAGTCGTATGAAAAGCTCTCGCCAGGGGTGTTAAGGAATTTTAGACTTTGTAGGACTTTGAGGGTATTGTTACCCATATATAGTTTTGCTATTTTTGAAAATGGATTCCAACTATAATTCTCATTGAATTTGAGCCCCGCCGTCATATCAAGCAAATGTTCAATCTTCAGCTGAGCGAACTTTGGATCTGCATCTTTAAGTTCGGGCACATAATCTGTCACAGGATCACTCAAACTCTTTATGTAGCCATCTTTGAGTGCGATACCACATAGTATGCTTGTAACTGTTTTTGTTACCGAGAAGATGCACGATTGGCTATCTCCGTCCCAACCGCCACTATAATGCTCAAACAGAATGGTGTCGTTTTGAATTACTATTGCAGCAGATGGTACATCCATATAATCCATCGTCTCTCGGAGAGTCAAGTTAAGCAGAGTGTCTGCTTTAGAGAGGTGTATGTCAAATCTTAGAGTATCTATGAGTGCGTTATTCTGTTGGGCATTTGCAAACTCAAAGGTACGCAATCCTCTTGCAACAGTGTCTTGCTCAAATACAGAGTAGTCGTCAACCGATGCATTCCCATATTTGATGCTTTTAGTGACTACACACGACTGCAAGCACAATACTCCAATTAAAATCAATATGTATTGTTTCATATAACTTTACCAAAAGTTTCTGCAAAGTTAGCAAATAAATTGAATTGAGGTTTAAGGGGTTATTGTAAAAATTATAGAGTGCAGGCGTATGATACCATACTTATCCCACCCAAAAGCCGAAACATTATATTTACACCCCCGACCCCTGGAAGGGGAGACTTGGGGGCGCTTCGTGCGAGTCATAGTTCGCGCGAGTACAAAATGAAAAAAGACAGCCTGAAGCTGTCTTTCTCATTTTGAGCGGAAAACGAGACTCGAGCCCACGATACTCGTGGGCAATATCTCGCGAATTTATGTTTACACCCCCGACCCCTGAGAGGGGTGAGTGGGGTCGCTTCGTGCGAGTCTGTTGTCAGCAATACAAAACGAAAAAAGACAGCCTGAAGCTGTCTTTCTCATTTTGAGCGGAAAACGAGACTCGAACTCGCGACCCCAACCTTGGCAAGGTTGTGCTCTACCAACTGAGCTATTTCCGCAACACTAACATCTTAAATTTTACGACTACAACCTTTTCGATTGCGAGTGCAAAGGTACAACAAATTTTTTATTCTCCAAATTTTTTTGCAACTTTTTTCAAAAAAATTTACATTTTTTTTGTTGACTCCTCGCTGAGCAATACCTGCTGGCGCACCGACTCCTCATGTATCGCGCTGAAAATCTGATGGATAAACGTTTTTGACAATCCCATCATCGCAGCTTTATTTTCTGCAGCCAAAAGTAGCTCATTAAACCTCTCTCTCTGCACCACCGCCATAGAATGTTGTATCTTATAGGCGCCAATATCCCTGGCAACACACATTCTCTCGGCCAAAAGTTCGAGCATTCTATTATCCAGAGCATCGATTTTTACTCGAAATTCGCGCAGCGCCTCCTCACCAACAGGAGTACGGCGTAGCACCAGACCGTCTAAAATAGACTTCAGGCGTGTAGGCGTTATCTGCTGATGTGCGTCACTAAGCGCCGTGTCGGGCGCAGGATGGCACTCTATCATCAGTCCTGCGAAGCCGAGGTCCAAGGCCTCCTGTGCCAAGGGCGTGATAAGTTCACGGCTACCACCGATATGGCTCGGGTCGGACAATATAGTGAGATTAGGATGGCGGCGATGAAGCTCTATAGGCACCGACCAGTGGGGGTCGTTACGATAGGTTATTGTGTTATGCGTGCCGAAGCCTCGATGCACGGCAGCAATACGGCGCACACCGCTATTATATATACGCTCTATGGCACCCACCCACAACTCCACATCGGGGATGACGGGGTTCTTGACGAGCACAGCTACATCGACGCCCTGCATAGCATCGGCAATCTGCTGCATAGCGAAGGGGTTTGTGGTGGTGCGAGCACCTATCCACACACCATCGAGGCCTGCGCTGAGCGCTGCCTCAAGGTGTTCAGGCGTAGCCACCTCGGTGATGACCTTAAGGCCATAGGTGGCCTGCACCTCCTGTAGCCACGCAAGAGCCTCCGCACCACGACCCTCGAAGGTACCTGGCTTGGTACGTGGCTTCCATACGCCTGCGCGGAAGATATTGATGCCCGCCTCGGACACACCGCGCGCCGCCATGAGCGTCTGCTCGCGGCTCTCGGCACTACATGGGCCCGCTATATAGAGCGGCTCCGAGGTGCAGTCATCAAATAGTGGGCGAAACTCCATCTACTCCTCAACGATGGTTATAGAGAGGATGAGGTCACCAGGACGGATATCATCTATAACATCCACACCCTCGACAACCTTACCGAAGCATGTATGCACACGGTCGAGGTGCTGGGTGTTCATGCGGTTGTGGCAGATGAAGAACTGCGAGCCACCGGTATTAGGGCCACGGTGTGCCATAGAGAGGACACCACGGTCGTGGTACTGACGCTCGGCGCGTGTCTCGCAAGGAATTGTATAGCCAGGGCCACCAGCACCTGTACCCAATGGGCAGCCACCCTGGATGACGAAATCGGGAATCACACGGTGGAAGGTTAGGGCATCGTAGAAGTGGCTCTCGGCGAGCTTAATGAAGTTCTCAACGGTGATAGGGGTCTCCTTCTCGTAGAGCTCCGCCTTCATATCACCCTTCTCGGTAGAGATAATTGCGTATTTCATACTTATAGATTTTTACGTTTATATGTCACAAATATACTAATTATATATATAATATCAAAGCGTGGGTACTATCTACCCCAGCCTTCGCGGTCGAGGGCACGATAGCCAATAGCCTCGGAGATATGGTGTGGCGCGATGCTCTCCACACCCTCAAGGTCGGCGATGGTGCGTGCCACCTTTATTATGCGGTCATAGGCTCGCGCCGAGAGGTTAAGACGTGTCATGGCACTCTCTAAAAGCATCGAGCACTCCTTGCTCAGCGGCGCGAAGTCGCGAAGCATGGCGCTATTCATCATGGCATTGCAGTGTATATTAAGCCCCTCGAAGCGGCGCAACTGTATCTCACGAGCTGCCGTCACGCGCTCCCTAACCTTGGCGCTCGACTCTGCAGGCTTGGCATTCGACATCTCCGATATCTCGACAGGTATAACCTCTATATGTATGTCGATACGATCCATCAGCGGGCCCGAGATATGCGCCATATAGCGGTGCACGGCACTTGGCGAGCAGGTGCACTCCTTCGTTGGGTGGTTATAGTAGCCACAAGGACATGGGTTCATTGAGGCTATGAGTGTGAAGTTGGCGGGATAGTCGACGCTATACTTTGCGCGCGATATAGATATATGCCTATCCTCCAAGGGCTGGCGTAGCACCTCGAGGACACTACGTCCAAACTCGGGCATCTCGTCGAGGAAGAGCACTCCGTTGTTTGCCAATGACACCTCACCAGGCTGTGGCGACTGACCACCACCAATGAGCGCCACCTGCGACGTTAGATGGTGGGGCGCACGGAAGGGGCGTGTGCGCATAAGACCACGATGAGCACCTATCTTACCAGCCACAGAGTGTATCTTTGTTGTCTCAAGAGCCTCCTCCAGGGTCATCGGAGGCATGATTGTAGGCATTCGACGTGCCAACATTGTCTTACCCGAGCCTGGCGAACCAACCATGATGACATTGTGACCACCAGCAGCAGCAATCTCAAGAGCACGCTTTACGTAAGCCTGACCCTTGACATCGGCGAAGTCCTCGGCATAGGTATCATTGAGGGCCTCATCCTCGGCACTCATACTATTCTCAGCCACCTCATAGGGCATACGTCCCATGACTATCTGGCACAGCTCGATGAGTGAGCCTACACCCACAGTCTCAACGCCCTCAACAACGGCACCCTCGGCGACATTATCGTGGGGCATGAAGACGCGCTTAAGCCCCTTATCACGCGCCATGGCGACAAGGGGAAGGACACCCTTAACAGGGCGCAGCGTGCCATCGAGAGATAGCTCGCCGATAAACATCGAGTCATCGAGCATCGTGGGTACAATCTGCTCCGTGGCAGCCAGTATGCCGATGGCTATGGGGAGGTCATACTGTGAGCCCTCCTTACGAAGGTCGGCAGGGGCGAGGTTGACAACCGTCTTCTTGGCAACAAGCCTATATCCCGAATTCTCAAAGGCGGCGTGTATGCGCTGCTCGCTCTCCTTGATAGTGTTGTCGGGCAGACCTACCAGGAAGAGGCCAAGACCTCCCGAGGCTACGTTCACCTCAACGGTGACAGCCACAGCCTCAATGCCAGATATAGCTCCTGTATGTACCTTAACAAACATTCCCTAATGGTTTAGAATGGTGCGATATCAAACTCCGAGGGCACACCTGATGACATGCCGTTAGACATGCCCGCGGGCTGCACTCCCATAGGCTGCATATCGTTATTTCCGCTCGAAGCGGTATAGTCGTAGCTCTCCTGCATCTGCACTGGGCCACCCATGGTCGCTGCAATAACCGACGAGTCGGCATCGGCGAACTTAGCCTGCTCCTTGATGAAGCGCATTGGCACATCGGTAACCTCACCATTACGGTGCTTGGCGATGATAATCTCCGCCATACCCGCCGTAGACATACCATTCTCACTGGTTGTAAGGCCATAGTACTCAGGACGATGGATGAATGCCACAACATCGGCATCCTGCTCGATAGCACCCGACTCTCGAAGGTCCGAGAGCTGTGGTCGCTTTGAGCCACCTCGGTTCTCGACATTACGGCTGAGCTGCGAAAGGGCGATGATAGGCACATCCAACTCCTTGGCAATGGCCTTGAGTGTTCGTGAGATGAGCGACACCTCCTGCTCACGATTACCGCGTGTCTCGGGTGTTGCTGCGGTCATCAGCTGAAGGTAGTCGATGATGATAAGCTTAATGTCGTGCTGCGTCTTGAGGCGTCGTGCCTTAGAGCGGAACTCATATACCGAGAGAGCTGGGGTATCATCAACAAATAGTGGCGAACGACCAAGCTCGGCTGTCTGCTTCTCGAGGTGCACCCACTGCTCGGGCGTCAGCTGGCCCGTGCGCAACGACTTCGAGTTGAGCTGTGTCTCGGCAACGATAAGTCGGTTCATAAGCTGCACCGACGACATCTCCAATGAGAAGAAGGCAACAGGGGTCTTAAACTCTACGGCCATGTTACGTGCCATGGTAAGCACAAAGGCTGTCTTACCCATAGATGGTCGAGCAGCGATGATGATAAGGTCCGAGGGCTGCCAACCAAGGGTGACGCTATCGATGTCGGTGAAACCTGAGCGCACACCATTATACTCACCCGCCGTCTTTGCGGCATCCTCAATCTGGGCAAGGGCCTTGCGGAGAATGTCCGACGCCGAGAGTACTGAGCGCTTCACATTACCCTCCGACACGCGGAATATCTCGCGCTCGGCAAAGCCGATAAGCTCTGTTACGTCCACCTCCTCGTCATAGGAGCGACGTTGTATCTCTGTGGCTGAGCGTATAAGCTCACGCTGCACATACTTCTGTGCGATAATCTTGGCGTGGAACTCCACGTGCGACGACGACGCCACTCGCTGTGTCAGCTGTGCAAGGTATGCAGCGCCACCCGCCTTGGCGAGGTTCTTCTGTGCCTTGAGACGCTCGGTGACGGTGTAGAGGTCGATAGCCTTCATCTCTATTGAAAGCTCCTGTATCGCCTTGAATATCAATCTATGCTCCTCCACATAGAATGTATCGACATTGATATACTCCTGCACCGAGATGATAGCATCCTTCTCGAGCATGAGCGCACCCAATACGGCCTGCTCAAGTTCTGGGGCCTGTGGTGGAGCAATGCCGTCAAGATCAGCGACTTGTGCGAATGCCTCGCTATTATTCTTCGAGGATTTATTATACTGTTTAGCCATAATAGAGATCTCCTAAAAATTTTTACATCCACAAATTTACGGTTTTTTACGTTACGAGCAACAATAATTCTTCATCAAATTGTTATTAATTATAAACACCACTATGTTGATAAATCGATTTCAGAAGAAGAAACAGATATTGATATGTCCAAATAGTAGGTAAAAATGCCGATTTACGCCAATAAGCGATGAAGTTTAGACAATTATTCTTATCTTTGCCAATTACAAGGTAATTGCTCTCGGAGCATGAAGACTAAGATTATTGGGTGTGAGTATTGAGTTTAACATAGCAAAGAGACTATCGAGTCGCAAGGATGGAGGTCGTGCGGGCATCATGGAGCGTGTGGCAACAGTCGCCACAGCCATAAGCCTCATGGTCATCATCGTGGCTATCTCGGTGGTCATTGGCTTCAAACGTGAGGTAGGACAGAAGATGTCGTCAGTGGCCTCCGACATAGTCATCACCGCACCACAGAGTCGAGGTATTGTCTCCGAGGCACGCATCGAACGCCTTGATGCGATGGAGAGCATACTATCAGAGGATGCCGACATCAAGCGCTACTCGCCCTACACCGCAAAGGAGGGAGTAGTAAAGAGTGATGAGAACATGGCAGCCATACTCCTCAAGGGTGTGGACGAGAGCTATGACCTATCGTTCTTCGAAGAGAGTATCATCGAGGGCGAGGCACCACGCATAGGTAGCACACCACGCTCGAAGGATATCCTTCTTTCGCAGCACGTGGCACAGGCTATAGACCTTGCCGTGGGCGACCGCATGGAGATTGTCTTTGTCGATAACGAGGGAGGCATCATACGTGACCGTTTCGAACTTTCGGGCATATACTCAACAGGCATAGAGGCGATAGATAAGGGCATTGCACTGACCGATATGCCAAACGTAGCACGCGAATACGACGGCAATAACAACCTGATAACAGGCTATGAGATATGGCTTGATGAGGGGGCTGACAGAGCTGCCGTGGAGCAGAGGCTCAACGACGAGTTGAGGGAGATATTCCTTGATAGCGGCATTGTCGCCGAGGCCTTTGCCATTGACAAAGTATTCCCCGAGATATTTGGATGGCTCGCAACACACGACATCAACGCACTGGTGGTCATGGTCATCATGATTATCGTTGCACTACTCAATATGACAACAGCACTGCTCGTTATAGTTCTTGAGCGCCAGCGTATGATAGGCGAGCTTCGAGCATTGGGCATGCAGCGAATATCGATTATCAAACTCTTCCTCTACCGCGCCATGTTCATCATGTGTCGTGGTATTGCGTGGGGTACGATATTGGGTATCATATTGGTAATCATACAGTATATATGGGCGCCCATGCCTCTACCCAACGAGGGATATATACTCACCCATGTGCCTGTTGTGATGTGCTGGGGTTGGTGGCTGGTGGCTGTTATTGCCACAGTGGCAGTGTCGGCCGTCGTGATGGTAATACCTGCACTCTTCGCCACTAAGAGCGCACCAGCAGAGGCTTTAAGATATGAATAATTCGGCTATAGCGTTTAGATATGAAACCTTATAACGAGGAGCAGACAAAAAAGGAGCAGGTGGAGGAGATGTTCGACAGCATCGCCCCTACATATGACAAGCTAAACCACATACTATCACTCAACATCGACCGCATATGGCGTCGTCGTGTGATGCGCATCGTACGCCGATCTAAGGCGGTGAAGATTATGGATGTTGCCACAGGTACTGGCGACTTGGCCATCGCGATGGCTAAGCGCGTGGACCGCACACAGATACTCGGTGTAGACCTCTCGGAGGAGATGCTCGCCGTAGCACGTCAGAAGGTGCAGAAGCAGGGACTTGAGGAGCGCATCATGCTCGAAAAGGGCGATGCCGAAAACCTAACGATGGTTGCCGACGGCTCTATAGATGCCGTTACAGTGGCCTTTGGAGTACGTAACTTCGAGAATATGGAGCGCGGCCTAAGAGAGATGTGGCGCACACTAAGGGATGGTGGTAAACTGGTGGTATTGGAGTTTTCAATACCCAAGAATAGGTTTATTCGTTGGATCTATGCCCAGTACTCCCACCGCATCATTCCACGCATAGGCAGCCTTATATCGAAAGATAAGCGCGCCTATGTCTACCTACCTGAGTCGGTTGATGAGTTTCCATCGCCAGAGCATTTCACGGAGATGCTCCATGAGGCTGGTTTTAAGAGTGTTAAGCGTCGCTCACAGAGCTTTGGCATAGCATATATTTACGAGGCTATAAAGTAGTATGAGGCTCTGGCGCTACATAATCATTTTGGTGATAGCCGTAGTTTGCACGGTGTCGCACAGCAAGGCGCAACCATGGGTCGAAAAGCTCCATGTTGAGGGCGTTGCCAAGGTGTCACACCTATCAACCTCGGGCATGAACCTATGGGTTACCATAAACAACGAGTCGTGCTATCGCTATGTGATTAAGAGCTGCGAGGTGGATATACACGTCGAGGGGCGCCACATGGCTACGGTGATGCTCCGCGATGAGGTGGTCATACCGCGCAAGAGCACAAAGGATGTCCTGCTACCACTGCGCTTCAAGGCGCGTAGCTCGTTTGCCTTAGGACGGCTTGTGTGGCGCATGATTGAGAGTGGCGGCAAGGATATCACCATATCATATAGGATGAGGGCCGGGCTGAGACTTGTCAAACGCAACTTCAAGGAGGAGAATATCGCACTGAGCGATATTTTAGGCAAGAGACCATCAACGATGGAGGCACTTGAGGGCTTATGGGATATGATTAAGTAATTGGATATCAATGATATGAAGAGCTGGTTTTTACATTTAATAGTGATGGTCGCGGGTGTAGCCATGGCTATAGATGGTGCTTCGGCACAGAAGATTGAGAGTGTACGCAACAAGCTTGGCACACGTTCCAACAATAGTGGTGCTAAGGTTCTCGTTGTTGAGGATCGTAGCACACAAAATGCTATTGCCGCTGTTGAGGCAAACAGACCTAAGAATACGGTAGAGGGCTATCGCGTGGTGCTCTTCTACGACGATGCACAATACTCTCAGGAGCGTGCTAATAGCGTGTTGAAAGCCTTCAAGAAGGAGTACCCCGAGATAAACTCCTATATAGTATATGAGAAGCCCTACTTCAAGGTTTCTGTGGGCGACTGTATTACGGTTGAGGAGGCTATCGTACTACGAAGCAAGCTGATAGATAAGTATAGCGGAGCGTTTATTCGTCGCGACAACATCAGTTTTACTGAGCTGAGCGACGTGCGTCGCAGGGTCGATTGCTACACTCTCGACCCCGAGGTTCGCAACTCGTTGCTCTATGACCGCACACTGCGTGACAAGATGCGTAAGGATGAGACCATGTATATTATCATGCAGCGCGACCCGGCACTCAAAGAGCTACTACTTCTCGACGATCTTGGTCAGGAGCAGAGCGATAGCGACCGCCCAACGGAGGATCCAGAGTGGATTGGTGAGTGGTAATAGGGAGGGTAATACACTCTTCATAAAGAGCCAAAAAGGGACAAAAAGAGCCAAAATGTTTGCTGAATAAAAATTTTTACATAACTTTGTGTTGTTCAAACTATTTATTGAACACTAAAATATTAAACTAAAATAGTACTATTATGAAGAAGTTTTTTGCGTTTGCATTGATTTTTGCAGCATTTTCATTGGTAGCTTGCGGTGGCGAGCAGAAGAAGGATGAGCAGAAGAAGGAGGCAGCAGAGCAGTGTGAGAACTGCACTGGCGATTGCACAACCTGCGAGAATGAGTGCAACGGCGAGTGCACTGGCGAGTGCAAGGGTGAGTGCTCAGAGGCTACTTGCGAGAGCGAGTGCTGCAAGGGTGAGTGCCCAGAGGCTGCTTGCGAGAGCGAGTGCTGCGAGGGTGAGTGCCCAGAGGTTACTTGTGAGGGTGAGTGCGGCGATTGCGAGTGCTGCGTGGAGTAGTGTAAGTACCACTTATCTAAAAGATGGCGGGCCACTTGGTATGGCTTGACATCCAAGACCTGAGGCGACCTAAAAGTTATTTCTGCTTTTAGGTCGCCTCTTTATGCACACAATACTATGGTTAATAAATGGCTTATCATAAACACGTTGAGTAACGAGCGTATCATCACACGCACACTTCGAGACCTCCGCATCGACACCAGCACAATAAATGCGGGCAACCTATCAGTTACCGCACGATGTCATCTAGGTGTCAATATGGATGACCTACTCATAAAGTGCTACATCTCGAGGGATACAAATCGCAAGCATATCTATGGTTGCATGCTCTTCAAAGAGGAGCTTGCTGTATTCTCACCCAGCGGCAACGTAGAGTATATCGATATTTCGATATCGCGTTGGGTGGAGGGAGAGGTGCTCAGCACACTCCTCGATAAGCCCAATAGTAACTTTGCGGAGCTAAGCAGACGCTTCGACATCTTGGGCTACTCACTGCTACAAGATGAGTTGGTGCATTGCGACATAAAGCCCGAGAATATCGTCGTTAACCTCGACGGAAGCATGTCGCTAATCGACAACGATGCGTGGTGGAACGAGGATTGGAGTTCTCCTGAACGACATGAGCTTGGCACCTATGGATATAGAGCCATAACGAGCGAGAAATACACCCCTGCGCACTACCTCAAGGACTACCCTATCGCTCTAATATCTATAATCTTAGCAGCGTTATCATGGGAGTATGACACCGTAAGGCCTCTCATCCATAACGAGATACTCTTTAACCCCGGCAACGACCGTCGCTTTCATAAAGCTATGGAGAGCATAAAGGGGGTGTTTAAGCGTGCTGGCGACGACATCCACTACGCCATATGCGAGATAATAACACCTAGGGGTATAGATGGTCAGCAACTCATGAAGAGAATGCACGACAGCGTATATATGCGCACATCCTTCGAACGAAGCACTGGGTTCGGTCCCATCTACGACCTATAGCCACGCAGAGTGACTATTTATGCGACACTACGCCTAAAATCGAAATATTTCGTATCTTTGTAGTGTGAAAGATGCGACAACAAACATATCGGTCCCAACAATCGATGAGATACTAAAGCAGTGGTGGGGCTATAGTGAGTTTCGTTCCACACAGCGCGAGATTATCGAGTCGGTGCTGTCGGGGTGCGACACCTTGGCTCTTATGCCTACAGGTGGCGGTAAGTCGCTAACATATCAGGTGCCAGCCCTCGCCTCCGAGGGTCTTACGATAGTCATCACCCCACTTATCGCACTTATGAAGGACCAGGTAGATGCGCTACGCAAGCGTGGTATATCGGCCGTTGCGGTACACTCGGGTATGGACTCGCGACGCATAGAGATGGCTCTCGACAACTGCACCTATGGCGATGTAAAGCTACTATATATCTCCCCTGAGAGACTATCTACGGAGACCTTCCGAGTTCGTCTTTTGAAGATGAATGTCTCGATAGTGGCTGTAGACGAGGCTCACTGCATATCGCAGTGGGGCTACGACTTCCGACCCTCGTATCTACGCATAGCCGAGATTCGCAAATACATTCCCAAGGCTACATTCCTCGCCCTTACGGCCTCAGCCACCGACCTTGTGGCAAAGGATATTATGCATCGCTTAGGCTTCGAGAAGCCACATATCATACGATCGAGCTTCGCACGCCCAAACCTATCGTACTCGGTGCGCATGGTCGACGACAAGTTTAATCAGCTGCTGCGTATAATACACAATGTTGAGGGCACAGGCATCATCTACATGCGAACGCGCGAGGGGTGCGAGATGCTCGTCAAGCAGCTGCAGGATAATGGTATCAGCGCAAGCTTCTATCACGCAGGGCTACCAGCCATGGAGCGCTCATTGAGGCAAGACGATTGGCAGTCGGGTAAGGTACGTATCATGGTGGCTACCAACGCCTTTGGTATGGGTATCGACAAGGCCGATGTTAGGTTTGTGGTACACTATACGATGTGTGACTCGTTGGAGGCATACTATCAAGAGGCGGGACGTGCAGGACGTGACGGCAAGCGCAGCTATGCCGTGCTTCTACTATCGCCCAACGATAGCGACCAGATTAGGCGTCGCTTCGAGGCCGAGTTTCCACCAATAGAGGATGTCAGACACATCTATGAGCGTATAGCCAACTATCTTCAGGTGGCTATAGGCGATGGCGAGGGGCTATCCTTCGTATTCAACATCTTCGATTTCTGTCATCGAGAGAGGCTTAGTATCAGCCAGGTGGAGAATGCTGTTAAGCTCCTGGAGCAAAACAACTATCTAATGCTCATCGGCGAGAATGATTCACCCGCCAAGATGATGTTTGAGTGCAGCCGCGATGCGCTATACAAGGTGCATGCTGGAGGCAACGACATGGATATCATGCTTCGCACCATACTGCGTATGTATGACGGTCTGTTCACCACCTTCCGTAGCATAGACGAGCAAAACATTGCGAGCCATGCGGGGCTCAGTGCCGAGCGCGTACATGAGCTAATGAAGATACTATGGAGAATGCACATCATCCGCTACATACCAGCGAACCGCTCACCAATGATACACCTACTATCGGAGCGTCTCCCAACAAAGGATATATACATCGCTCCAGATACCTATAAGCATCGCTATGAACTTATATACGAGCGTTTTAGTCGCATGGTGGAGTATGCCAATAGCACCGACTCATGCCGCAGTGTCATCATCGAGAACTACTTTGGCGACAATTGTGCCAAGGAGTGCGGTGTCTGCGACTATTGTCTCGGCAAGCGTCGTCGTGCAAAGAGAGACTATTACATTGATAATCAGATTATAGACATCCTAAAGTGCAAGCCTATGGATGTCAAGGAGCTTGTGGCACAGATAGGTGGACGCCCCGAAGATGTTGTGGCAACAATCGAGAAAATGGTACGTTCTGCGACAATTTACCTCGGCGAAGATGGCAAACTAAAAATAAATATGTAAATTTGTGCCTTTGGAGAGCATAATTTCGAAGAAATTAATAATGGCGTACCAACCAACCATAGATAACGATAGTGTCTCGGCACTCCCAGCAGCCCGCTTCGGTGGGCGTATTGTCGTTGTGGATGACGATAATATGGTAGAGGCTGCGTGCCACGACCTACGTCGCTACGCCATGATAGGCTTCGACACCGAGACACGCCCCTCGTTCCGCGCGGGTGTGAGCTACAAGGTATCGCTTCTGCAACTCTCAACACCTGAGGTGTGCTACCTCTTCCGTCTATGCAGCATACGTCTTAGCAACGCCCTACTCAAGATTTTAGGTTCGCGCCAAATTCTGAAGGTGGGTGTCGATGTTGGCGGTGATATACGTGCCCTGCAGGCCCTACGCCACTTCAAGGCCGACGGCTTTGTCGACCTACAGGTGGAGGCACCACGCTGGGGTATCGAGGAGAAGAGCCTCAGAAAGCTCTCTGCCATAGTCCTCGGCATGCGCATATCGAAGGCACAGCGCCTGAGTAACTGGGAGGCGGGCATCCTCACCGAACAGCAGCAGGAGTATGCCGCCACCGATGCTTGGGTATCTATGCACATACTGGAGCGCATGATGCAGGAGGAGCCTAAGGAGGGGAACCTCACAATCATCGCAGCACAGGAGCAGCGACAGAAGGAGGAGGCGCAGACACCACATCATCGTCGTCGCCACCCACGCAGAAGAGCAGCAACAGCAGACAAGGGGGCTGACAAGGGGACTGACAAGAGGAGTGATAACAAGAACTGAAATAAAATAGGCATATTATGACAGAGGTACATCTACGTCGTGGTAAGGAGGAGTCGCTTGAGCGTCGCCATCCATGGGTATTTTCGGGCGCTATAGAGCGCATCAAGGAGGGTGATAAGCCTCTTGCTGAGGGTGATGTCGTTGATGTCATCACCAAGCAGGGTAACTTCATCGCACGCGGCCACTATCAGATAGGCTCTATCGCTGTGCGTGTCCTCAGCTTCGAGCGTGTGGATATCGACCAGGCGTGGTGGAACGAGCGCATAGCGCAGGCAAAGCAGCTACGCGAGACCTTAGGCATGGTGGAGTGCAAGGATACCACCTGCTATCGTCTTGTGCATGGCGAGGGTGATATGCTTCCCGGCTTGGTGGTGGACATATATGGCGATGTTGCCGTTGTGCAGTGCCACTCGGTGGGTATGTACCACGCACGTCAGTCTATCGCCGAGGCTATACGCATGGCCTATGGCGAGGCTATCAAGGCTATCTACGACAAGAGTTCGCAGACACTCCCCTTCAAGGCGGAGCTTGGCGCTATCGATGGCTATCTATGGGGAAGCACAGCACATGGCGACCACGAGGTGTTGGAGAATGGTCTTAAGTTCAAGGTTAACTGGGAGGAGGGACAGAAGACTGGTTTCTTCATCGACCAGCGAGTAAACCGCGACCTTGTACGTCAGTATGCTCGTGGCCGTAAGGTGCTTAATACCTTCTGCTATACGGGAGGTTTCTCCGTGGCGGCGCTTGCTGGTGGTGCTCGCGAGGTGGTCTCTATCGACCTATCGGAGCGTGCCGTACGCCTTGCTGATGAGAATGCTCGCCTCAACTTCGGCGACAATGCAGCTCATGAGGCTATCGCTTGTAATGCTGTAGAGTATTTGAAGGATATCGACGATAGCTACGACCTAATAATCCTCGACCCTCCAGCCTTCGCTAAGCACCACAAGGTGTTGGGCAACGCCCTGCAGGGATATAAGAAGATCAACGTCCGCGCGTTGCAGAAGATACGCCCTGGAGGCATACTATTCACCTTCTCATGCTCGCAGGCCGTAAGCCGCGACCTATTCCGCACAACGATATTCACCGCTGCAGCCATCGCGGGACGTAAGGTGCGCATCATAGGTCAGCTGACACAGCCTGCCGACCACCCAATAAATATCTACCACCCCGAGGGCGAGTACCTTAAGGGTTTGGTGGTATATGTGGAGTAAGAGTAAAAATTGTAACTTATTAATACCCAAAATGAAGAGATTGTTTGTAATTACTATCGCTGCTTTGGCCATGGTGTCGTGTGGCAGCGAGAATGAGATCAAGCTTGACGACCAGACAGGTTTCCACCAGGCGGTAGCCTTTGGTGGGGAGCATGGTCTTAGCGTTAAGGAGGCCTCGACATACGATGAGTTCGTGGCAGGCCGCGAGACAATAACCAACTATGCCGAGGCATTCAAGACGCAGCTTGGCGGTGAGAGCTACCTCGCATATTTGAAGTGTGCTACATCGGCCATCAATGGCAACACCCTCACAGAGAGCGATATCGATAACGACGCCGATATTAAGTATCTCCGCGAGTTCTATAAGACGGCAACCGATAGCGGAGAGTCAGTGAGCGACTACGAGAAGGTCTATGGTGGCATGGCAAGCGAGTATATCAAGAAGATGAAGGCTGCCAAGAGCTACGAGGAGTATTGCGCAGTGCGCGATGAGGTTAATGGCGTGGCGGCCCAGCTATTGAAGGATAGCAATATCAAGGCATATAACGTCTTTGTTGAATGTATAATGGCTGACGCCTATTAATTTTGGAGATATGAAACAGAGTTTTTTCAATAGAGCAAAAGGCTTTATCAAGGACTTTTTCACTAAGAACAAGGGCCTAAAGCTATTATACGTACTTATCGTTGTGTTCTTGTGCTACGCACCATCGTTCTGCAACCACACAAAGATTACCACCCCATCACGCGATGCCTACCACCTCTATGAGCTCGCACAGTGCGTAGAGACCGAGGCTGAGTTGCGTAACTTGGAGCACGAGTATCAGGAGATGGAGCTCGCCTATCGTCAGCGCTACAATGGCGCCACAGCCATTAAGTTCCGCCTTATGACTCAGCATATCGTTGAGGACGCAGCAGCACGCCGCGACTGCTTCCGCACAATGGAGGATGCCGAGGCAAATGCCGAGCTTGCGCTCACCTCAACACTCGATGACCTCGATGCAGCATGGCAGATAGATATCCCATCAAAGGAGGAGGCATACGACAACTATACCTCAATCCTCGACGATATTGTCTCAACACACATGAAGATGCGTGCAAACATCACCGAGTCTATAGAGTACTATAAGGAGGTTGCCGATGCCGACTATCCCGAGGATATGCTCGCAACACACAAGGCTATCGAGGATGAGACCAAGTCGCTCGCCGAGGCTCTCTTGGAGTACCACACCCAGGCACGCCAGTACAACATAGCCTATAAGTTGAAGTATGATGAGATGTTCAGTAACGCACTCCTCCTGGAGCGTTATTTAGCAGCCTTCGACGGCAACTACACACGTATCAACAAGGGTGTTGACTATGGCGATGTGGAGTTTGTAATTGAACTCCTCAACTTGGCAAGCAATAGAGATGAGCTTAACAAAGTTAGCGAGGTTAAGAATACTATCCACGAGGCATATATCGCCGATGCTCAGGATGGTGATGCAGCACTCTTCATCACCAAGCTTGAGGATGCTTGCACCGAGGCTGAGGCACGCATTGTTGCCGTGGAGACTTTCGAGTATAATAAGGCTGATTTCGAGAGTATCGACTGGGATGCCTTCTGGAATAAGATATCTGCCCCAGAGCCTACTACTGCAGTGGCTGAGGAGGGCGAGGAGGACCCCTATGCCGACTTCGATGTTAATGCCTTCTTAGGATTGTAAGAGGCACTACAACACAATAGAGAAAAGCCAGTCTACGAATATGTAGGCTGGCTTTTTTAGAAGCTATTACTTCAATCACTCCTTCGTATCCTCAGACTCATCCCTCTTCCTCGACGCCTCGTCCATAGCTATCTGGTAGTTATTAACAATAGCACCAACAACAAGGTTCAAAAGAAGGAAGGCAGATAATACAAACCATAACACATGGTAGGTGGTGATAACTGCAGGGCTCACATCGACAACGCCATACTCCGAGGCCTTAACGAGGTTATATCTAAGATCTGTCCAGTCTTCGCCTGTAAGCGCACGGAAGAGGGTGAACATACCCTCGTGCACCGAGCCATAGGGGTCAGAAGAGCATACGGGGGCGTGGGGAGCCTCCTCCATGAGCAGTTCATACTTAGCCTTAGCATCGCCCGAGAGGGTGTCGGGGTCTGGAAGCTTGAACATCGACACTCCGATAAGCGCAAAGAGGTAGATGAAGATTACGAAGAGCACTACATTATAGAAGAGGGCACTCATAGATCTCACGAGCACCGAGATCATAACCTTTATCTCCTTAGCTGCACGTAAGAGTCGCAACACGCGGAACACTCGCAGAACACGCAGCGCCATGAGCATAGAGGCGTTTGTGAAGAGCGACGCTGGGATATAACCTATCAGCACTAAGACTAAATCGAAGATGTTCCAACCACTTTTGAAGAACTCAGCAGTAGAGTCACTCGCGATATAACGCGCCACAATCTCTATGGTAAATATTCCAAGAATGATGTTTTGAATAAGCGCGATGGTAGCATTCGCCGTGTATGTCTCAACGCCTATCAAAATTGAATTTACGATGATAATCGCCGTGATGAACCACTCAAACCATGATGCATCAGCAAGTCGCTTTGCATAAGCTTTAATTGTACCCATTTGTCTCTTCTACTATTTAAGTTAATCGTATTAGTCCCTACACAAGGGGTGTTCATAGCACAAATATATGCTTTTTACTATGATATTTGAGTCCTAATAGAGGTCCTTTTACGGCTCTTTTACACTCGGTACAACACGGTGGTTGGCACGACGTTCCGAACACCCTACATTTGCTTTTCTCGAGGAAATGATTTACTTTTGTAGGACTGAAATTAAGAGCCTTAAATAGATATTATCACGCCATGAGAGAGCTACTCAAACATATATATGTTGCCGCCATGATGCTCGTTGCCGTGGCGTGCAACTACGAGACACCCTACAACCCTCCTACACCCACGCCTGAAGATGCCAAGAGCTACACCATAATGGTATATGGCTGCGGTGGCGGCAACCTCGATGTGTATAACGAGGAGGTGATAGATGCCGTAACACAACTCGACATTCCGGGTAACATAAACATCGTGGGCGAGATAAAGTGGAGCAACGGCTACAAATCGGAGTGGTCATCGGGTGATGGTGGCGTCACACGCCTCAAATATAACCATACAACGAATATCTATGACAACGAGCCATTCAGCGACAATAGCTATAAAATAGCGGATAACTCCAACCTCATAGAGTTTCTCGAGTGGGCACGCAGCGAGGCACCTGCCGACGAGTATGTTATTATCTTCATAGGCCATGGCAACGCCTACCACGCCGCCTTCGACAGTAGCGTAACACGAGCCATACTGCGCGATGACGAGGAGGTGGCATACCTCGGACTAAGGGGCATCACCGACGCACTTAAGGCTACGGGCATGCACCTAAACCTCACATATATGATTAGCTGCCTCACAAATACCTTGGAGTATGCAACTGAGCTGGCACCATATAGCGACTACTACCTTGCACCCAACCACGTTACGGCAATTAGTGGCAACGAGATATACCTCCTTATCGAGGGTCTAATCGGGATAGATAAGCATGATGAGACGAGTATTGCCAAGGCCGCAGCATACGCCATAGACCAAGACTACGACCTATGGTGGGGGCAAAACATATTGACCATAGACCATACACTAACAGAGTGTAGCGACATAGCCAAACTAAATGATGCTATACGCGAGTTTACCGACATTGTCGTTGCCCTCTACGACGAGGAGCTGAAGATTGGTCGCCAGGCCATGATGAGTAGCCATGGCTTTACCACAGCCACCATCGACGAGGCGCTAAGCCAGGCATACTACCCTCTACATGCCCACTTCTCGCAGGACGACATCATGGAGATGGATTGGTATCGCCTAAGCTATGCCTTCGATATTGTCGACATCGCCAACAAGGTTGCCTCGGCAACTAAGCATGGCGATATAGTGCGCGCTGCTGAAGATATAGAGACGGCCGCTACTGAGGCTATCCTCCACCAGCGCAACGCCAACCTCAAGGATGTAACCAGAGGCTACTATGCTGTTACGCTCATCAATAAGGAGCAGTGGACGACACTCGGTATGAAGGATGCACGATATGAGCGCACGGCCTTCGACAAGGCCACAGGCTGGAGCCGTCTGCTAAAGGTCAACAACGCCACATTTATGCACTGCAGATAGCCCCATGCGATACTGCCAACATATGATGAATAAACATTGTGCATAACCTATATATATGAGTATAACATTTAAATTATTATAGCTATGAGAGACCTACTAAAATACCTATCGATGGCAGTCATAATGATAGTACTTATGGCGTGCAACAACGATACTCCTAATAACATCACCCCAGCACCTGGACCAGAGCCTGAGCCCGAACCAGGCATAGAGGAGATTAATAGCTACACCATTATGATATATGGCTGTGGCGGAGGAGAGCTCGACGAATACATCGAGGCGACAATAAGAAACGTAACACTACTCGATGATATTCCGAGCCATATCAACATCGTTGGTCAGATAAAGTGGAGCAACGACTACAAATCGGAGTGGTCTTCGGGTGATGGTGGCGTCACACGCTTCAAATATAACCATGCAACAACGAGATATGACAACGAACCCTTCGACAGCAACGACTTTAAGATAGATGACCCATCAAATCTTGCTGAGTTTATCGAGTGGGCACGCCACGAGGCACCTGCCGATGAGTATACAATCCTCTTCGCAGGTCACGGCAATGCTTATCACCCAAGCTTAGATGGCAATGTAACACGAGCTATCTTGCGTGATGATGAGGATCCCGTGTATTTAGGTTTGAGTGGCATTATCGAGGCTTTTGAGACTACAGACATACACTTCAACCTCATACATATGATGTGCTGCCTGATGAATAGCATTGAGTATGCAACCGAGCTGGAGCCGTATACCGACTACTATCTTGCCTCTAATCACGTTACATCGATTAGCAATGGTGAGATCTACCTCTTAGTGGAGGGTCTCATAGCGATGGATAAGTATGATGAGACGAGTATTGCCAAGGCCGCAGCATATGCCATAGACCAAGACTACGACATGTGGTGGTCTCAAAACATATTGGCCATAGACCATACGCTGACCAAGTGTAGTGAAATAGCGGAGCTGAACAATGCTATACGTGAATTTACAGATGTTGTTGTCGCCCTATATGCCAAGCAGAGGGAGATTGGCAGCGATGCGATGATGAGCAACTATGGCTTTACCACAGCCACTATAGACACAGCATTAAGTAAAGCCTACTATCCTGTTAATGCCACATTCTCGGAGAGCTATATAAAGGACGTGGAGTGGTATCGTATGGACTATGCCTTTGATATCGTTGACATCGCAGCTAAGGTTGCCGAGGCAACTAAGCATGGTGATATAGTGCGTGCTGCTGAAAATATAGAGATTGCTGCCGCTGAGGCTATCACCCACCAGCGCAGTGTAAATTTAGTGGCAGTAGATAGAGTCTACTACACCATAACACTCATAAACAATAGTCAGTGGTCATCTCTCGATTTAGAGGGTGCAGGATACGAGCGCACAGCCTTCGACAAGGCCACAGGCTGGAGCCGTCTGCTAAAGGTCAACAACGCCACATTTATGCACTGCAGATAGCCCACCAAGACTAAAATATTCTCGACAGATAGATAAGCAGTAGCCGACCTCATAGGAAGTCGGCTACGCTTGTTTAAGTAACTATCTCTTATGTCCAGGACCCTCCGGGAACCAACCCTTTCTAACACGCTCCTTCTGATGTATAAGCTCAAGGATGCTCCAAAATGATGAGAAGGCCGTAACGCCTAAGATGGTCGAGACAATAAGATTTTCGACAAATAGTGATAGCGCACCGAAGATGATGCCGGCGATGAGAAATATCCACCAACACTTCGCTCCCCAATAATACTCGGCCTTAATAACTATTGGATGGAAGATACCAATAATTAAAAAGGTTGCCAAACCCACGATTATACCTGTAAAATTCATGTTAATACTTATTATATTCAGTGGCAAATATATAAATTATTGGGGAATTATATACTTTAGGCTTGCATAATAATATATTGTTATCGCAAAGAATTGCAGACTAGCCCCTGTTTTGTGGGTATGGCGAGAACTTGCAAGGAGCATCATTATTTTATTCTCAGTTGATATATATATATGAAAAAAAATTTGTAAATTTGAGTCTCTTAAGTTACAAACTACTAAATAAAATTTCTACTATGTCACTTTTTGATAAATTGATGGGTAATGCCGCAGCAGTTAAGGTTGAGGATTTAGCTAATGAGTTTGGTCCTATTTTGATTCCAGATGAGGTGATTGAGTCTGCATTTGTTGTATGGCGCGACAAGTGGGTATTCACAAACAAGCGACTCATACTTCTCGATATTCAGGGTCTTACAGGCAGCAAGCGTGAGTATATGACTATCCCTTATCGCTCAATCGACAGATATACCATTGAGACAGCAGGTACTTTTGACGACGACTGCGAGATGAAGCTTTGGATTAAGGGTATGGCAGAGCCACTTGTTAAGGAGTTCAAGCGTAACACCGATATCAAGGGCTTGCAGCGAGCTCTCTCCACACACATTTTGTAGAGCTAAGTGAAACATATATATAAAAATAGGTAATGATGCAAAAAGTGGCGCTTTTTGAAGTTTAAAATGGGCGAGAGATTTATTTCTCTCGCTCATTCTTTTTGGCGATTTTCCCCTGATTGCTTTGGAGGTACAGATACCATTTAACAAAATTTTTGAAATGCTCAT
>JAZOOI010000014.1:0-34839 GCA_045654925.1 Alistipes sp.
CGCGTTTCTCAAGATATTGCGAGTAGTTACCGCGATAGCTATACAATTTTCCGCGATCTATCTCCATGATAGTATTGCATACTCGGTCGAGAAAATAGCGGTCGTGAGTCACCATAAGTAGGGTGCATCGCGAACGCTGTAGGTAGCCCTCTAGATACTCAATAATATCGATATCAAGGTGGTTCGTTGGCTCATCCATGATTATAAACTCGGCATTTTGAAGCATCATACATGCTAACGCCACACGTTTTGCCTCGCCACCCGAAAGCTCTCCCATAGGCTGATTCCAGCGCTCTAATTTTAACGATGTTAGAACCTGGCGTATGTTCTGTTCAACGCTCCAGCCATTAGATGCGTCCATGGCGGCTATGGCTTGCTCTAGGCGTCTATTGTCGCCACTTGCCACGGCAGCTTCATACTCGTGCAACTCGGGGGATATATCTCCCATTCGTGAGTATACCTCATCGAATATCGTGCGTTCGGGGTCAAAGGTCATATCCTGGTCTAGAAATGCCACACGGATATCCTTCATAAACTTCACCTCGCCACCACGGTCAGAGCTCTCAACACCTGCTAGGATCTTCAGTAGGGTAGACTTTCCCGTACCATTAGGTGCCACGAGGGCTATCTTATCACCCTCATTAATATTAAAGCTTATGCCTTCGAAGAGCATACGGTCGCCATACGACTTCGAAATATTATCAACTTGAAGAAAACTTGCCATTTACTTTGTAATATTTAGATCAAACGCCAACCTCTCGCCGCTATCGTAGCGCACAACACCACAATACTTGAAGCCGAGTTTTTCGACGAGTGACAACATGCGGATATTGCCACGATGAGTATCTATGCGAAAGCCATCCAAGCCAGCCTCACGAGCAAGATTCATTGCGTGGTTCATTAGCTGCATAGCAACGCCTCGTCGGCGTGTTGTGCCATCGACACATAGTCTATGTACAACGACATAGTGGCTACTTGTATGCCAATCGTCATCTTGTAGTTGAAGGTATGCCTCTTCACCCGTAAGTGGTATGGCGGCATAACCTATTGCATTATCGTCGTCATCAACAACTACCCAGCCCACGCCATCGGCGATGTCGAAGATGATATTCTCACGCCTCGGATATCCATCTTGCCACTGGTCAATACCCAGTTCACGTAAAGATAATTGAGCACTGCGAACAATGCTCAATATCCTTTCAATATCCACTATCGTAGCTCGACGTATCATCGTTTGCGCGATATTTGTGTCACCTTATGGTAGATGATAAATACGTTAAAGAGGATGATTGCCGAGGTTAGTATGATACCTGTAACATATGTTGGCTCCATTGTTGTTGTCAAGCCCGCGCCGAGGAAGTCGTTGAATATAGGCTCCAAGAAGTGGGTGCGACCGTAACCAACAAGGATGAAGCTGACAATCATAATCGAGATATTCAGCACCAGTGTCATGATAATATATGGCATCGACACCATCAATGGAGTATGACCAATAAGCACCAAGTTCTCCAATTTATCGATATTCTTCTGTAGCAATAGGTAGATGCTGAGTGTGAGAATGATAATCGACAATATGCAGAATAGTGCACCAATGGCCACAACAACTGTCACACTACGCTCCAAGATAACCATCGCCTTACCGCTCTCCGAGGGTTGATCCTCGCTAATGTAGTTCTTCTCCTCAAGGAAGTCGATAAATGCAGGGTCCGATGGGTTGGCAACCTCGAGAATAAGGCGTGATGGACCATTTGCAGCTTCACCATCAGCCGTCTGCGTCATAGCTGCATCGCCATAATAGCCATTTGCCCACTCAATGAAATCCTGTGGAACAAGGATAGTATTAAGACGATCACTGAAGCCTACAATATAGCCAGCATAATCATCTTTGCGACGTACGCTATATCCATTTACATCTATATCACGCGCCTCACCGCTGATATTAACTTCAATCTCAAGACTCTGCATTAGCTCATCGGTAATCTGAGGAAGATCCTGCGAGCGGCTAAGGCCGAAGTTATATAGGTTGAGATAGTTACGAGGAACTATAATGGGAATTACAACCGGAGCGATATCCTCCTGTGCGACAATGCCGCTATTTACAGCATTGCGGTTTGCAATAATCTTATCAATGTCAACATGCCACTTGCTTAGGTCAACATCGATAAACTCATCGGGCACAGCCTCAAAGAACATTATTGTGCTGAATGCAGGTGTACCAGCACCAATCTCCAAGCGAGCTTTAACCTCAAAGTTGGCAGCTGTAAAGTTGCCGACATTGTAGATCATGTCACTCTTGAGAAGCTCATCAATCTCATTCTGAGTAAAGCAAACCTCATGGTTCAAACCATTTCGTTCCACCCTCTTTGAAATGGCTACATAGTCGTTGCCGATGAGCGATTCCTCACCTCCACCCATGAATGGCTTAGCATCGTTGTATATCTGAACACCCGACAAGATTACAACCAAGCCAATAAGGTTGGCTACAAAGAATACGGCTAACTCAAATATGCTAATATGCTTGCGTAGTAGTTTCCAAATAAGCGTCATAGGTTGTAGACTTTATCGTAATCAATATTCATATGCTTACCAATAGAGGTGACTATAACTGTCGCCCCCTGGCGCTTTGCCTCCGACAAAACAATATCACGCATAATATCGCTATTTCTATCATCGAGGTGCGATATAGGCTCATCCAACAGTATGAAGCTGAATGGCTGGCATAGTGAGCGGATGAGAGCTACACGCTGCTGCTGGCCATACGACATGCGATCCATGCGTGAGTTAACCTTATCGGGAATTCCCAGCTGTTCAAACCAACCAAGGATAGTCTCCTTAGTTTGTGTTTTGTGCATACGATTTTTGATGAGCACATTCTCCATCGCTGTAAGTTCACCAAAGATGCGCAAATCTTGAAATAGGATACTTATCTCACTTTGGCGGATACGACACCAGTCGCTTGTTGAGAACTTTCGCACATCCTTATCATCAAAGAGAATATCGCCACGATAGTCACCACGTGAACCATATAGATAGCTACACATCGATGATTTACCAGTACCCGATGCAGCGTAGATAAGGTACTTCTTGCCGCGCTCAAACTCAACGTCCGAGTGCCATATCTCCGAGCGGAGATCGTCGCGCGAGGCGAAGATCTCCGGTACGGCATTCTTTAACTTAATACTATCCACGTCTATTAATTATTAGTTTGCCATGCCTGCAAAGAGGTTGAATAACTGAGCCAACGCATTAGTCTTGTCATCCTTCATAGTAATTACAAGCTCGGTTGTGTTATCCTCGCGGACGTTCAGCCATGCACTATCCAATAAGCCGATAATGCCATTTACCAAATCTGCCACCTCACGACCCTCGGTATATCGCAAATTTACCAACTCCTCCTTTATCATTGGCAATGCCACCAAATTCTGGATGTCAATAGCAACGTATGCAAGGCTATCGTCGAACTCTCCATCCCACTTGTTTGCAATAGAGTTAGAGATAGCATCGCTGTATGATGTGTTAACACCAGCATAGAAAGTATCACCCATCTGACCAATGTTAATTCTGCCAAAGCCACCAAGCTGATAGTAGTAGCTATTGCCATCAGCAGCCTTCTTTACTGGCAACAATGAGATATTCTCCATGATGTAGTTGTTGGTAACATTTGCCATTAGAAGTGCCTCCACGTCAATAGATGTTGTCTCCACAACCTCACCATACTCATATACTTCCGTCTCCTCTACGTTGAAGTTGTTTAATGCCAAAGTTAAGTCACCCTCAATAGACGAGATAACATCGCAAAGTATTATTGCCATAGAGCTAATCTCGTTGACACTCATGCCATATTCACGAGCGAGAGCTCTCTTGAGCTCTGGTGTGAGCATCTTGGTAATAATATCTGCAACAGCAGGACCATTAACGCCAACGTTAACAACACCTACAGCACTGCTTGGAATAGCCTGAAGGTTTTCATTGCTGACAACTTCGCTTGCCTCAAGGTAGTTGTTATTGAAACCTGCATAACGCAAATCGAGAACTATGCGACCCTCCTGGAATGCCAAGCCAAGAATAGCCTTAGCATCTGAACCGATAAACTTTTTTAGCTCCTGATAATTCGCATCGTACTCCAACTGAGACTTAGGTGCAGACATGCAAATTACCTCTGTGTATACATCAAAAGCTCTATCAGCATCCAAGTACACTGCAGCATCGCGATCGCTGAATGCGGAAAGATCGACGTCTGCGTTATCCAACGTTGCAAAGAAGAGCTTCTCGCTAACATTCTCAGATGAGATTGCAAGGACCAAATAGTCGTTATTGTAACCAGCAGTGAAGTATAGTTCCTCCTCATGGTCATTAAAATAGCGCACACCATTCTCCAAATCCAATGGCATACCCATCTTGCCAACTACCATATCGAGAGTCTCCACATCAGATACCTCGGCAACCAAAATTGCCTCCATTGTCAAGGTGTTATTCTTAACACCCATATTGAAAGTGGCATATACAGGCTCACTTAGCTTAATGCCTGTATTGTCGAGATCGATGATTGCATTCTGCACATACTCACGTGCATCTGCCTCCTCGATGTCGCTGATAGCTGCAGCTGCCAGTAGCTTGCGCTGGTTCTCAGTCAAGTCACACTTATCCAGCAAATCATCAATATTCAGATAGGCTGCAAGTAGGACATCCTCGCCATCGAATAATACACTCGCAGGGGCATCCACAGAGGCATCGGCAATATCAACCACGGCTTTTGTAGTTGTTTCGCCACCATCATTACCCTCTTTGTCGTTTGTCTTCTCAGAAGAGTTACATGCAACAATGCAAGCAACCGCCATCATCATGAGTAGCAGTCTTGTAGCTAATTTTTTCATACTTGTACTTATTTATGTTTTATTTGCATTTTACTTCTTATTATAGAATGATTGCATATGAGCACATTTTCTATCACAAAGGTAAAAATTATTTCCATATATACAACTCAGCATATATATATTTTATTGTTCAATGGGCATATTTACCTATTGTTGTTTTATGAAATTATCACTAAATTTGCACGATTTTATACTTCGAATAATCTAATAAACTTATATATGGAAAACTTCAAGCCCACAAAATACACTATGCAGTGTGTGGCTACTGGTCGCGAGTTCGAGGATACCGGTTGGATATTGGACGACGCAGAGTGCAAGCAACCATCATTGGTGCGTGCAAACTATGAGAAGAGAGTAATCGAGGTAAAATCCGACGATTATGGCTTCTATAAGTTCTGCGACTGGCTGCCCGTAAAGCGCATGCTTCAAGGTTCTTCAGCCCCTGTAACATATAAGAGTGAGGCATTAGCCAATCACCTAGGCTTGACAAATCTATGGATAACACTCAGCGGCTATTGCCCTGCACGTGGCGTTAAGATGACAACATGTTCATTTAAGGAGACTGAGGCATATAGCGTATGTGCTCGCATAGATAAAAATGAGGAACGTGTATTGGTTGTAGCATCGGCTGGTAATACGGCGCGCGCCTTTGCCAAGGTGTGCTCCGACAATAATATCAAGTTGCTCTTGGCCGTACCTCAGGATAATCTCAACGCCTTATGGTTCACAGAGCCATTGAACGACTGCGTAAAGCTCATCGCCTGTGAGAAGGGCGGCGACTACTTCGACGCCATCAACCTCTCAAATATGGCTCTTAAGTCACATAAGTTCTATGCAGAGGGTGGCGCCAAGAATATAGCACGTCGCGATGGCATGGCAACTACCATGCTCTCGGCTGCGACTACCATAGGTCGCATTCCAGACTACTACTTTCAGGCTGTGGGCAGTGGCACAGGTGCCATAGCAGCATGGGAAGCTAATATGCGTCTTATCGAGGATGGTCGCTTTGGTAGTAACCTTGCCAAGCTAATAGTGTCGCAGAACGCACCGTTCGTACCAATGTTCGATGCCTGGCGTGCTGACTCTCGCGAGATGCTACCTTACGATGCAAAGAAGGCTCGTCGTGATGCCGAGCTCATCGATGCAAAGGTGCTCTCAAATCGCAAGCCCCCTTACGGCTTAGCTGGAGGCCTTTACGATGCACTGAAGGCTACAAATGGCGATGTTATGGTGGCAACAAACGCTCAGTCAAAGCGTGCATGTAAACTCTTCAAGGATTTGGAGGGTATTGACATCTATCCAGCACCTGGTGTTGCTCTTGCGTCACTCATTAAGATGGTCGAGGCAGGCCAGATAGATAAGGATGCGTGCATTATGCTCAACATCACTGGCGCAGGCGAAGAGGCAGCAAAGAAGAATCGTGAGTTGTGGTATTTGAAACCCTCAAAGGTGTTCCCTCTAACAGCAACACTCGACGATGTTGTAACCTATGTAGAATCACTGTTTTAGAATATGTTATATCCAATAAAATTTAAGCCCCGTGTCAAGGAGCGTATTTGGGGCGGTCACGCAATATTAGAGAAGAGAGGTAAATCGCTATCGCGCATCGATAAGGATAAATTATATGGCGAGAGCTGGGACCTTTCATCAGTAAAAGGTGATGTATCAGTTGTTGCCAATGGCATGCTCAAGGGCAATAACCTCGAGGAGATTATAGAGGTATATATGGGTGAACTCGTTGGCGAGCAGAACTTCGAGCGCTACGGCTTGGAGTTCCCGCTACTCATCAAGTATCTCGACTGCAATGATAAACTATCGGTACAGGTACACCCTGGTGACGATCTCGCCTTGGAGCGCCACGATAGCTTCGGCAAGACCGAGGCGTGGTATATTGCCGATTGCCAGGAGGGTGCAGCGATATACCTTGGCTTTAAGGATTTGACAATCACACGCGAGGAGTATATAGCCGCCGTAGCCGAGTCGCGTCTCGAAGAGTTACTTAACCGCATAGAGGTGAAGAAGGGCGACGTATTCTTCATCCCTGCAGGCACGGTGCACGCATTAGGCGCTGGCATGCAGGTTGTCGAGGTGCAGCAGACATCTGATGTTACATACCGAATCTATGATTGGGATAGGGTAGACGCCTCAGGCAAGGGTCGCGAGTTACACACAGCCCTTGCAGTAGATGCTATCGATTTTGAGGCTGATGCCGACCTACTTCACAAGCAATATACACTATCTAAGGGTGGTGATGCCAAGATTGTTGAGTGTCCTTACTTCACGATGAACATTATCGATGTTGCTGGAGAAAAGTGTCTCGATCGCTCAATGCTCGACTCATTTGTAGTATACATAGCTCTTTCGGGATCGATGACAATAACCATTGATGGCGGCTCTGAGAGGGTAGATGAGGGTGAGTTGGTACTCATACCTGCCGAGGCTTGCGATATCGACATCAAGGGCGATGGCCAACTAATGGAGGTATATATCAAGTAGTATATATCTCTCAAAAACAGTAAAGACTCACTTCATATAGAGGTGAGTCTTTATTGTTTATGTGATATCTAATTATTGGTATGTCTCGTGTGTGCAATCTATGAGCGAGTAATCGCCATTGTATATCACTCTATGTATCTGATCTACGTCATCAATAGTCATTGCCACCTCAAGAATTACTCTATCCTCCTCGACAATAAGTTTACCCTTATCATAGTGTATCTGACTTAGGTCAATACCAGACTCATCATTAACCTGATACCAGCTAAAACTCTCTATAAACGTATTAGCATAGCCCGAATTTGTAATATCGTACTCATACTCACCAACAGGAATAACAATGTTATTCATATCTGATGGCTCGGTCAATAGATACAAATCGACAAAGTAATAGTGAGCATTAGGGGTGCTGAACATATTATTCCCATCCAGGCCCAGGTCGCTAAAGACGAGGTAGTAGTTGTACATACCCGCCTGAATACCGTAGTACTTACCCTGAAGCATTGGCATCTCGATATCCTTATTTGTTGGATTTTCGCTTAATGCTTGAATAACCTTTACCTCGAACTGCGACCTATCATAGGTTACAGTGATTTTACCCTCGCGTGGCTCATCGTTAGGATTTCTCTCTACGGTAAACTGAATCTTACCCTGCTCCTTATAACTGAAATCACCTATCCACTCTACATCTGCCGTAGCCTTGACCTCTGCTCCTGAGATAAAGTCCAAAATCTCATACTTAAGGAATGCCACAGCATTACCACTACCCACATTGAGAGTCTCACTGGTAGTAAGCTTAATCTGCTCACCATTACTACCACCTTGTTCCGATGTCTCACAAGCAGCAAATAGTAGTGTTACAATACTAAAAAGTGCTAAAAATCTCTTCATCTATATATATTATTAATTGTTATCGTTATCTTTGTCAATAGAAACTGCATCAAAGTTAACATTTTTTAAGTAATTATTATATACGTATATGAGAAAAATAATATTGACACTATATATAACACTCCTATCATTAGGTACTCAAGCACAGCACCCTACAAGTTTAGATGCTCAGATGCGTGAGTATAACCTTGTGAATATTCACGATATAGATAACACTATACTCGTTGACTTGAAATATTCCACCGAAGATAACTTCGTTGGTAAGGATATGTATGGTTCACTTAACGATGCTTACTTCGAGCGAGAGTTCGCCCTGCGTATTGCCCATGCTCAACAGATACTCCGAGAGCGATACCCCGACCTCCGTCTACTCATCTATGATGCTGCACGCCCCATTAGTGTGCAACGCGCCATGCGCCGCTACGTGGAGGGAACGCCTCTTGAATCATTTGTTGCTGATGGCACCAAGGGCGGAAGGCACAACTATGGCGTTGCCGTAGACCTTACAATAGCCACCTCCGACGGCACACCACTCGATATGGGGGCTCCATTTGATGACTTTAGCAACACGGCTGCAGTCAAGGGTGATGCTGACACCAGCGAGGCTGCAACACGCACTCCAGAGGTGTATAGAGCCTATGCCGAAGAGCAAGTAAGGAGTGGCGTATTAAGTCGCATTGCTGCAGATAATAGGATGCTGCTAATTGAAGTTATGCATGAGGCAGGATTGGTTCCCTATCGCCGTGAGTGGTGGCACTTCGAAGAGTTAATGTCGATGAGTGAGACACGCGCCACATACAAGCTACTAAACTTCTAAAAACAGCAGAGGGGTGATAAATTTCATCTCCCCTCTGTGTTTCATGTAATAACAAATTACTTTGTCCTGATGACAATTTCGTATGTCGATGATGGTGCAAACTCAACATCATAGAGCAAAACAAAGTTCTCGTCAACAACAGCCTCACCCCAGCCTTCATCAACAAGTGTTGGATTCTTCAAACGCTCTGGGAAGATGTAGCTAAATGGCAAATCAAGTACATGCTCCTGCTTGAACTTATCACCACGCATCTTCTCCATACTGAAGTTCTCACCTGTAGTGATTTTTACAATATAGCGCTTACCCTTGCGCTCAGAGGTTACGGTGTATTCCTGCTCACCAGCGCTCTGCAAGCGCACCTCCCACTTGGGGTCACCATAGTATACCAACACATCACGATCGTGCCAGAAGCCCATCATATCCCAATCATGTGCATCCTCCATATCTATCTCGCGTCCAACGACCTCTGAGATGCGATTAGCAGCCGTTGTAAGCTCATCCATAAACTTATCACAATAGTCGTATCTTTCATCGACAAGCTCTGGAGTCCAAACATTATGCTGATATAGAAGATCCTGCTGATTGATGTAAACAGCATCTGCAAGGGTGTAACGCTCCGGGGTCGACACCCAATATTTGAGTGCGCCCCAACCATTACGACCGTGCCATGTTGTAACCACATAGCCAATCATGGTAGCAGCATTCGAGCCATTCATCCATGCAGCAGCCATGCTCTCCTTGGTATTATTCATATCGCCAATTAGACAGTTGCCCACAGCAGTATATACACGGCGCTTGCCCGACTCCTTCAGATCCCACTTTTCGCCTGTAAAACGATCCTCGGCATAGAGTTTACCATCGCGTGGCTTAAGATTACCCAACGAGTATGGCATCTCGAGGTTCTGTTGTGTAGCGTGCGCCGCCGTAACGATAAGATCGGGATTAAACTCAGCATATAGCTCGGTAAACTTAGGTAGCACCTGCTCTGGAGCAACCATGCCCGTTACAATCTCGCTATCACGACCGCACTTCTTACCCCACAAGCCCTTAGTGTGGTCATCGACCCAAGCGTAGTTATCGAACCATTTTGCGGAGTTGAGCTCCATGATAGTTGCCACAGCATCCTTAATAACAAGAGGCTCGTTACTATTGTTCACCATGCGCATTGCAGCCTCAGCATCGTAGCCAGTGATGATGCCCCACATAAAATCTGCATATATATCGTCATCTATATCACGACTAACATGGTGAAAGTCGATAACATAGTCACGACCTATATTCTCAGGCTTATCAACAATAGCCACATAGCGAGGGTTTACCCTCTTTAGGCTATTCATAGCCTCACGCGGAGACTTATTAAATAGGATTACCTCAGCATCATGTCTCTCGGCCAAGGTCTCAACAACATCACGCCACGCCTTATCCTCATTTACAGTTTCAGAGACAAGAACAACATAATCGGGATTAGCTGCGTATGCATAACATGCCGCAAATATCATTGTAAATAGGGTAGTTACAACCTTTCTCATACTACTTATTATCTATGAGTGAACGAATATTCTGGATGAGCATGCCAACAGCCACCGAGTTGAAACCACCCTCAGGGATGATAACATCGGCATGGCGCTTCGATGGCTCAACGAACTCCTCGTGCATGGGCTTCACGGTGGTGAGGTATTGATCTACTACCGACTGCATGGTACGGCCACGCTCAATAACATCCCTAAGTATGCGACGAGCAAGACGGACATCAGCATCAGTATCGACAAACACCTTTATATCCATAAGATCGCGGAGCTCCTTATTTTCAAATATTAGAATGCCGTCAACTATAATAACTCTGGAGGGCTTAACGAGCACACGTTCGTCGGTGCGGTTATGGTCCACAAATGAGTATACAGGGTGCTCAATGGGCACATTGCTCTTCAATGCACGAATGTGCTCAACAAGCATATCGGTATCGAAAGCTGCGGGGTGGTCGTAGTTAAGCTTTGTGCGCTCCTCATATGTTAGCTCGGGGTGAGCCTTATAGTAGTAGTCGTGACATAGTGTTGCCACATCATCATTCTTGAATGCCTCCTGCAGGCGCTTCACCAATGTAGACTTGCCAGAGCCTGTACCTCCAGCAACACCAATGATTGTTACATTCATAGCAGTTTAGGGTTTTAGGCAATTATTATTCTCCTATGCAGAACTGTATTACTCGCCCTGCAGATATTAAAAAGGGGTCGCGCACAAGCACAACCCCCGAACATTATTATGCGTCGATATTTGCGTAGTGGGCATTCTTCTCGATAAACTCACGGCGAGGTGGGACCTCATCACCCATGAGCATTGAGAATATGCGGTCAGCCTCAGCTGCATTCTCCACAGTAACCTGACGCAAGATACGCGTCTCGGGATTCATGGTAGTATCCCACAACTGCTGATCGTTCATCTCACCAAGACCTTTGTATCGCTGGATGTGAACACCCTTAGAGCCAAACTCAGCTGTAATCTCATCACGCTCCTTATCGGTCCAGCAGTAACGCTCCTGCTTACCCTTCTTAACAAGGTAGAGAGGTGGGGTAGCGATGTAGATATGACCATTCTCGATGAGCGCCTTCATCTTGCGGAAGAAGAAGGTAAGCATGAGGGTTGCGATATGTGAACCATCGACATCGGCATCGGTCATGATGATGATCTTGTCGTAACGTAGCTTCTCAAGGTTCAAAGCCTTGCTGTCCTCAGCTGTACCGATAGATACGCCAAGTGCAGTAAACATATTCTTGATCTCCTCGTTCTCCCACATACGGTGCTCCTGAGCCTTCTCAACATTGAGGATCTTACCACGCAAAGGCATGATAGCCTGGAAGTGACGGTCGCGGCCCTGCTTTGCAGTACCACCCGCAGAGTCACCCTCGACGAAGAAGATCTCGGCAATAGAGCGGTCGCGGCTTGTACAGTCTGCAAGCTTACCAGGAAGACCAGCACCCGACAATACGGTCTTGCGCTGCACGGCCTCACGAGCGTTACGTGCTGCATGACGCGCCTGGGCTGCAAGGATAACCTTCTGTACGATAGCCTTGGCATCCTTAGGGTTCTCCTCAAGATAGTGGCTCAAGGCTGCTGACATAGCACGGTTTACAGCACCAGCAATCTCATCGTTACCAAGCTTGGTCTTTGTCTGACCCTCAAACTGAGGCTCTGCGACCTTTACTGAGACAACAGCAGTAAGACCTTCGCGGAAATCGTCACCATTGATATCAAACTTCAACTTTGCAAGCATACCACTCTCCTCCGCATACTTCTTCAAGGTACGAGTGAGGGCCGAGCGAAAACCAGTGAGGTGAGTACCGCCCTCAATGGTGTTGATATTATTCACATATGAGTGTACATTCTCCGAGTAAGAGTCGTTATACTGCATGGCTACCTCTACAGGTACGCCACTCTCCTCTGTATCGAGATAGATGATATTCTCAATAATCTTCTGACCACGTGTAGCGTCGAGATACTCAACAAACTCCGAAAGACCATTCTCAGAGTAGAAATGATCGCTGAGAGGCTCACCATCCTCACTCTTAACACGCTTATCGGTAAGTGTAAGGTGGATACCCTTGTTAAGGAACGCAAGCTCGCGAAGACGATTAGCAAGAATGTCATATTTATACTCTGTGGTGAGTGAGAAGATCTCGCCATCAGGCTTGAAGGTTACTGTTGTACCACGATCGTCGCAATCACCAACAATCTCTACCTTCGATGTAGGCACACCCTTAGAGTATGTCTGCTTATAGATCTTACCACCACGGTGAATCTCAGCTATAAGTAGGGTAGAGAGTGCATTAACACATGATACACCCACGCCATGGAGACCACCAGATACCTTGTAGCTACCCTTATCGAACTTACCACCTGCATGAAGTACGGTAAGTACTACCTCCAATGCCGACTTACCCTCCTTCTCATGGTAGTCTGTTGGGATACCACGACCATTATCCTTAACGGTGATAGAGTTATCCTCGTTGATGGTTACATATATATCTGTACAATAGCCAGCAAGAGCCTCATCGATAGAGTTGTCCACAACCTCATATACAAGGTGGTGGAGACCCTTCTCGCCGATATCGCCGATATACATTGCGGGGCGCTTACGCACAGCCTCCAAACCCTCGAGGACTTGAATATTCGACGCCGAATACTCCTCCTCGTGTTTCATAACTTTTTCCTGTTCGGTACTCATATAATTGATGTATATTTATATATTCTATATAAAACGCACAAAGATAAGTATTATAATTGAAACTTCAAACACCTTTAGTCATTTATTTTGCAATAAATTTTCACCACCAAAATTGGCTCTCCCATTCGTCACCACTATTCAACCACTCATCCAAAAAATCGCTATTTTCATTTGCATATATCGCACAAAATATCTATTTTTGTATCTATGGAGAAGATTAAGAATGTAGTTTTTGACCTTGGTGGCGTACTCTTTTCGAGAGATCCACGCAAGTTCGAACCCGAATTTATAAAGTTTTTTTCATTCATCGCGCTCCCCAAGATGCCTGAATTTTGGGAGGAGTATGACCGTGGTGTTGTGACCTACGACGAGGTAGTTAGTTCACTCGCCAAGTACAACTCATGCAGCGAGGAGTTGGCCGAGAAAAACCTCCGTCGTTCAATCATCACACAGGAGGCAATACCAGCAACAACGGCATTAATAGAAGGGTTAAAAGAGGCTAAATATAAGCTTTATGTACTCTCTAATATGTCATTGGAATTCATAGAGTTCCTACGTCAGCAACCCGTCTACAAAAATTTCGATGGTGAGGTTGTTTCATGCGAGGAGCATATCATCAAACCCGACGTTGAAATCTACCGCAGACTAATCGACAGATACAGTCTTAATCCAGAGGAAACGCTATTCATCGATGACCGTAGAGCTAACATTGAAGCTGCGATAAGTGAGGGCTGGCAAGGCTACCATTTCGACGCCCACAACCCCAAGGCAAGCTGCGATGAACTCAGCGCAATGTTATTGAAATAATAATACTAACAAATATATAATAAGGTATGACACTAAACCTAAAATTAGAGTATCAGACCGCATATGGCGAGGAGCTATATGTAGTTATTGGCACCTCTAAGGTGAAGCCCTATCCAATGCAGTACGTTGGCGAGGGCGTGTGGGCAGCTACCATCAAGCTCACCGCAGAGCAGGAGCTATGCTACCACTATGAGGTGCGTCGTGAGGGTACCACCATTCGTCGCGAGTGGGGTGGTAACAACCATATCATCGTCCTTGATAAGAAAGCGACCGCACTACGCGTTATCGACCGTTGGATCGATATGCCAGCAGACCGCTCATTCCACTCATCAATGTTTACAGATGGTGTATTCGCACGCCCAGCACGCAAGAAGGCCCAGGGTGCAGCCGATGGCTATCTAACAATCCGCGCCGACATTGCTGTGGTGCGCTCAAACGAGAGCGTTGTACTTGTTGGCGAGGGCAAGGCTCTTGGCAACTGGGATGTAAAGAAGGGTATTGTTATGAACGATGCTCAGGCACCAATATGGAGTGCGCGCATCAAGGCTCCAAAGGCACCTTTTGCCTATAAGTTCGTTATCGTAAATAGCGAGTCTGGCGAGGTTGCTGCTTGGCAGTCGGGCAACAACTACTACTGCGACGTACACGTGGAGGCAGAGGAGGCTGTTGTTATCGATGGTCTCCGTCCACAGTTTGATCGTACAGCATGGCGTGGCGCAGGCGTTGCAATTCCAATCTTCTCACTTCGTTCTGAATCGAGCTTCGGCGTAGGTGAATTCAACGACATACGCCTTATGGTTGATTGGGCTGCTGCAACAGGCCAGTCCATCATCCAGATATTGCCTATCAACGACACAACAATGACAGGCACATGGCAGGACTCATACCCCTACAACGCCAACTCAACATTCGCGCTACACCCACAGTTCTTACATTTGCCAGCCGTTGGCAAGCTAAAGAATAAGAAGGAGATGGAGCGCTTCGAGGCTCTCGGCCGCGAGCTCAATACTCTTCCAGATGTTGACTACGAGCGCGTGAACAACGCAAAGACTGAGTACCTACACCTCATCTTCGAGCAGGATGGAGCGAAGACCATGGCATCTAAGGAGTTCAAGGCATTTATGGCAGCCAACGAGGAGTGGTTGCGTCCATACGCTATCTTCTGCGCTTTGCGCGACGAGAAGGGTACTCCCGACTTCTCTACATGGGGCTCAATGGCTAAGTACACTAAGGCTAAGGCTACAAAGTACGAGAAGGAGCACGCTGAGGCTGTGGCATACAACTATTTCGTTCAGTATCACCTATCTAAGCAGCTACGCGAGGCACGCGACTACGCACATGCACACGGCGTGGTACTTAAGGGCGATATTCCAATCGGCATCTCACGCACAAGCGTAGACGCTTGGGTATATCCCGAGTTGTTCAACATGGACTCATCAGCAGGTGCTCCACCCGATGACTTCTCAGTAATGGGTCAGAACTGGGGCTTCCCAACATACAACTGGGCAAAGATGTCGGAGGATGGCTATGCATGGTGGAAGGCTCGCTTCGTGAAGATGGCAGAGTACTTCGATGCATACCGCATTGACCACATCTTGGGCTTCTTCCGCATTTGGGAGATACCTTTAGATGCTGTAAATGCACTCCTCGGTCGCTTCAACCCAGCATTGCCATACTCATATGATGAGATTGCATCATATGGCTTCCGCTTCGAGAGTTGGCACGTAGGCAATGTTGCAGAGACTGACAATGTACTCTTCGTGGAGGATAAGATTCATAAGGGTAAGTTCCACCCACGCATCTCGGCATACAACACCGACTGCTACCGCTGGCTTGCTGATGACCAGAAGGAGGCATACAACCGCTTGTATAACGACTTCTTCTATCGTCGTCACAACGACTTCTGGAAGTGGGAGGCATTGCAGAAGCTTCCACCACTCACCGAGGCTACATCGATGCTCGTATGCGGCGAGGATCTCGGCATGATTCCCGATTGCGTGCCTTCAGTAATGTCTGGCGAGCAGATTCTATCATTGGAGATTCAGCGTATGCCAAAGGATCCTAAGGTAGAGTTTGGCTCAACATACGACTATCCATACCTCTCAATCTGCACCACTGGCACACACGATATGAACCCATTGCGTGCATGGTGGGAGGAGGATCGCGGTGTTACACAGCGCTTCTATAACCACGTTCTTGGCGCATGGGGCGAGGCACCATACTTCTGCGAGCCATGGATTGCAGAGCAGGTAGTAGCTATGCACCTCAAGTCACCAGCAATGCTCACAGTATTGCCTTTGCAGGATTGGATGGCTATGGACGGCTCATTGCGTCGCGAGAACCCACACGACGAGCGTATCAATGTGCCTGCAAACTCACGCCACTACTGGCGCTACCGCATGCACATAACACTTGAAGAGTTGCTTAAGGCTGAGAACCTTAACAACATGATTCTTCAGAAGATTGCAGAGTCGGGCAGATAGTCAACTATCACCATCATCATTAGGGGTGTTGCAACAATTATTGCAACACCCCTAATGATATATATGTGTTAAATATTGCTTGTTTCGGAAATTATTTTTAATTTTGTTCTAATAAACAACTATTAACCGACACAAACTATGCAACTACAACCAGGCACCTATCTACAAGGTGACAAATATCGCATCATATGCTGCCTCGGCAATGGTGGCTTCGGCATCACCTATCTTGCGGAGCATGAGCTCGCAGGACGCAATGTCTGCATCAAGGAGTTTTTCCCAAAGGAGTTTTATAATCGCGACGACAACTCATGTAGTATATCTCTCGGCTCTAAGGGTAGCGCCGATATTATGGATGCATACAAGCAGAAGTTCATGAAGGAGGCAAAGACAATCGCTCGCCTTAACCATCCAAATATCATACACATTCACGACGTCTTCGCCGAGAACAACACCGCATACTACGTCATGGAGTATATCGATGGCGAGTCACTCAACGACCTTGTAAAGCGAAGTGGCGCCCTCTCGGAGGCCGAGGCCATCAAGTATATTCGTGCCGTTGCCGAGGCTATCGGCTACATCCACGAGCGCAAGATTATGCACCTCGATATCAAGCCCGCCAATGTTATGCTCAACAAGGAGGATGGTCAGGTTATCGTCATCGACTTTGGTCTCTCGAAGCAGTACGATGCCGAGGGTAATCAAACAAGCTCTACTCCTGTGGGCATCAGCGCCGGCTATGCACCTATGGAGCAGTATCAGCAGGGTGGCGTCAAGGAGTTCTCGCCAGAGACCGACATCTACTCGTTGGGAGCAACATTATACTACTTGGTTACAGGCAAGGTGCCACCTCAGGCGGTGAATATCGCAGATGAGGGGCTGCCAACACTCCCCTCAAACCTCTCTATTGGCGTATGTAATGCTATAGAGCGCTCTATGGAGATACAGCGCAAGCGTCGTCCACACGCCGTTAAGGAGTTCTTGGCATTGTTGGAGGACAATAACAATATAGCTACACCTATCCCAACGCCTGCGCCAATACCTACTCCTGCAAGCAAGGAGACGGTGATTGGTGTTAGCGCTGCCGAGGCTGATGAGAAGACTGTGATTACCACACCAACGCCTGCGCAGCCTAAACAGGAGGCGCCCGCACAACCCAAGAAGGAGTGGACACCAAAGTACGCAGTGAACAACAAGAAGCAAGAGCCAAAGAAGGATGAGAAGAAAAAGGGCAAGTGGTGGTTGTGGTTGATACCATTACTTGTTGTTGGAGGTATTGTAGGGTATTTTGTGTTTAATAGTGGTAATGACAAAGCGAGCGGCTCAGATGTTGCTGACGTTGCACGCATAGAGGCAGAACAACAACGCGAAATAGAAAATGCGGAGAAGGCCCGTGAGGCGGAAGAAAAGCGCATTGCTGATGAGAAAATAGCTAAAGAAAACATAGCTGAAGAAAAACGACAGGCAGAAGAAGCTGAAAAAGCACGCATAGCAGAAGAAAAACAACAGGCAGAAGAGGCTGAAAAAGCACGTATAGCAGAAGAAAAAAGACAGGCAGAAGAGGCTGAAAAAGCACGCACAGCTGAGGAACATAGGATATACATGATGAAATTTCAAGGATTAGGACATGATGGCGTATATCAAGTAGGAGATTATTATAATCGCAATGGCAAGACGGGTGTTGTATTCGAAGTGTGGAATGGAGGAAGAAATGGAAAGATAGTAGCTTTGGGAGAACGAGCTGGGGGATGCTATTGTTCAAAGCAATCATTCAAAAATGAAGATTACATTGGCATGTGCGATAGAGATAATGGTATGAATAATTGTAATAAGATTTTTTATTCAAATGAGATTGAATACTATTCATTATTAAAATATTGTAGAGATTTAGGAACAGGTTGGTATATGCCTGCAATTAATGAACTGCAAACAATATTTAATAATATTCAAGCAATTAATGCTACAATTGCTCAGCATGTGTATAATGCACAAATAATTGATAGTTCATGGATTGTTGTATCTTCGACAGAAACTACTGCAATTCCATATAGTCAGTGGGGAATGTATGTTGAAGGATATCAATATGGTAGACAAATTAAGGTGTATAAAAATAATAGTCAGATGGCGTATTGTATTCCTGTATCATGTTTTTAGAATGATGAGAATAGTATTATGGTTTCTCCTCGCGGTTTCGGCTGCGAGGAGTTTTTTTTAGAATGAAAGGTGTGTGGGCGAGATAAAGAGCGCTCAACATTAAGAAAAAAATTGTATCTTTGCCATGATTATGCGATAGCGTTTACTAACGGGCAGATTGATGAGATAAAAAGAGGTGTCACAACCAACCGTTGGACACCCTCGAGTGACTCCGAAAGGATTCGAACCTTCATCGTAAGAACCGGAATCTTAAATTCTATCCATTGAACTACGGAGCCGATGTGCAAATATAGCGATTTTATCTATATAACCACGCGGCACACCCTTTTTGAGCGATTTTTTTATTTGCATCGTGTTTTAGATGGAACACAATAGTGGTTATAGCCCCAAGCACTCAAGCTGGGAGAGACTTGAACAAGTTATCAAGTGGGCGCGTCTCTCGACGAACTCCTTTGCCAAGAGCATAGGAATTCTTCGAGCGGAGAACCTTTATAATATTAAGAGAGGTAATTATGGTATCTCTCACGACCTTGCTGATCGCATAATCAAGGCTTACCCCGAAATCGATCGCACATGGCTACTCACAGGCGTGGGCTCAATGCTCAAGGATAGCGCCAACGATGAGTATCGCTTACCATTCTACAACTATGACGCTGAAAGCGTCATCGCCCACATCGAGAGCATTGCCCCCTCGGGTGAAATGAGGCTTCCCTATGCGAATGACTGTGACTTTGTGATACGCTCACACTCGCGAAGCATGGCCGAGCCACAATGTGCCGCCTCCGACCTATTTGTTAAGAGTGTAGCACCCAATGAGATTGCACAGGGCAACGAGTATATCATCGTCACTAATGGCGAGGTGCTATGGCGCAAAGTACGCACTGCTGCAGACAGCGAGGAGTGGCGCCTCGTATCGCGCAATCGCGATGAGTTCCCCGACATATTCATTAATAAGAGTAAGGTAGAGAAGGCGTGGCGCGTAGTTGCCCGCATGACAGTAATGTCTAATTAACAGAGATAAAAACAGCTAAATACTATGAACCTATTTGCAATTACCTGGGATTGGGATCCCGTTATGATAAACCTTGGCGATACGCCTATCATGTGGTATGGTCTGATGTGGGCCATTGCTATTCTCGCCGCTGAGCGTATATGCCATTACACCTTTAAGCACGAGGGGCTTCCAAATCGCACCCTTGAGTCTGCCTTTATGTGGATTGTTCTCGGCACATTTATCGGTGCGCGCGTAGGTCATTGTCTATTCTACGAGCCTGAGACCTATCTTGCCGAACCTTGGCGTATAATTACTGGCATCCGTGAGGGCGGTATGGCAAGCCATGGTGCAACCATCGGCATCTTGCTTGGCATATGGTTCTTCACCAAGCGTAATAACCTACCATTCATATGGGGTATTGATCGCATAGCCATCGTAGCGCCTCTCAGTGGTGCTATTATCCGCATGGGCAACCTCTTCAATCATGAGATTGTAGGTTATGAAACCGATATGCCATGGGGCTTTCAGTTTTTGCGTTGTGCCGAGGACCGTATGCTCCCCGATGCGTTAGTCCCAGCACGCCACCCAGCACAGCTATACGAAGCATTATGTTACTTATTGACATTCGCCATTATACTATATCTATACTACCGTAAAGATTTAGGTCGTCGTCGACCAGGATTTCTCTTTGGCGTTGCCATGATTGGCATCTTCCTCACACGCTTCTTTATCGAGTTCCTCAAGGAGAGACAGGTGGCATTTGAGGATGGCATGGCATTGGACATGGGCCAGCTGTTGAGCTTGCCATTTATTGCAGTCGGCATATATATGATTATCCGTTCACTACGACGCCCAGCGGTAGATGACGTAAACGCCGTTGTTGACTATGCCAACAGAATGTATGCTGCCGAAGATAAGAAAAAAGGTAAGAAGAATGGTAAACGAGGTAGGTAAGATTATTCGCAATACGTTGCTTTCTCACGGAGCAGTTCTTCTACCCTCCGTGGGAACGCTATATGTATCACGTAAGGGGGCGACATTGCTTTCTAAGAGTAGGGTAGAGGCCCCAGAATACACCATCGAGTACGCTTCAAATCGTGAGGCCATATCTGTTGTAGACGCCATTGCTAAGTGTGCCTCAGTAAACACCGAAAGCGCCGAAGATATATATATGCTTTGGTTAGATAAGGCGCGCAAAGAGGATGTGGTTGAGATATTTAGCGTTGGCACACTCAGAAATAAGAGTTTTATCGTAGCTGATGAACTAATAAAGATGATTAACCCCGCAAAGGGAGAAATCACCACAATAACAAAACTTCGTCGCCGTGGTGGTAGGGTAGCACTCTATATTGTAATTGTTGTTGCTATTATTGTTGCTGCAGTTGGCGTATTTCTACTAAATCCCACCCTTGTTGATAAATCCACTAAGGCTACCCCATCTACTGATATTGAGCCATCGCAACCTATTGAGAATTCCCCAATAGTTAATACTCAAGATATTGCCATATCTGCTGATGAGCTTTTGCCTGAAACCGAGATGTCGGAGGATATTATCAAGATTGAAGATGTTGTAGAGGAGGATACTCGTCCATGGTTTGAGCGCGAGAATATCAACCACTATGTTGTTGTAGGCAGTTATTCACGTAAGCGAAATGCAGAGTATGCTATAGAAGATATCAATAGCAGAGATCTACCCTATGTTGCATGCTATTGCTTCATGAGAGATAAGATGCACACTATCGCCATTTATGGTAGTAGTGATATTGTTGCTTGCGAGGAGTTTGTTGCACTCCATAAGGAGGAGTTCCCCCAGGCTTGGGTGTACTCCAAAGAGGAGAATTAATAGTAGTTACACATGGCAATTGCCGAGAAGATATCACGCATAGTAGATAGTCTATATATCAAAAGATTAGAGTCTGTTATCTCACGCCAATTATTCCGATATGGAGTGTGTGGCGTGACCAACATGGCTCTCGATACGTTGTGGTATTATGTCATATATCACTACATCATTGCATTGCGATATATTGATCTAGGAGTCGTTGTTGTTTCGCCACATATCACCTCGCTGATAATTGTCTTTCCAATTACCTTTCTTACTGGCTTTTGGCTTAATCGTCATGTTGCTTTTCAGGTTACAGCATACCGTACACGAGGCCAGCTTATCCGCTACGCCTTATCTGTCGTCGGCGCCATATTGCTAAACTATGTATTGATGAAGCTATTTGTTGAGCATTGCCACATATGGGCAACGCCATCAAAGATGCTCACAACCGTAATCTCGTCTGTATATAGTTTCTTGGCTGCAAAGTATTTTACATTCCGCACTAAATAATAACCTAATACTTTTATTATCTTGCATCTCTTTTTACAACATATTTAGATTATTTCCTAAACCAGATTTAACATAATGTATATTATACGACATAAATAAAAGATAAGAGTATGGAGGCGCTATGGCCGAAAAATAAGCAGGAAGACTTATCATCTTCCTGCTATAAAAAATTGTTAAAGTTTAACATTGATTAACGATTGTTGAGAATTTGCTCGGCCTCCTCAGCATCTGCCGCGCCAACCATCAATCTTACGGGAATTGCCGTTGGTGGATACAAAGCCGACATACACTCATCATACAACGTGCAATAGATACCTGCACTGTCCAAAATCGACTTGGCAATCTCTGCCATCATAAGGTTGTCAAACTCCTTGAGAACAACCAAATCATCACGATACTCATCCATAGTTCTAAAGGTTTTCGTAAAGATACGACAAAGAATTGAAATAATGAAATATGTATGACTATTTTTTAATAAAAATAATGATTATATTTGTACGCTAATATTAACGTATATATAGATAGAGGCAATGCGACCATTTGTACATCTACATGTTCACAGTCAATATTCCCTTCTTGACGGCCAAGCGAGTATCCCCAAACTCGTAGATAAGGCTATCGAGGATGGTATGCCTGGCATTGCCCTTACCGACCATGGTAACATGTTCGGTGTCAAGGAGTTCTTCAACTACGTTAAGAAGAAGAATTCCGCACGCAAAGATAAGATTAAGTCGCTTCAGGCACTTGTAGAGCGCCTTGAGAATGGCACTGCGTCAGATGCAGAAAAGGGCGATGACGAGCAGGCGGCACTTGCCAAGGCACGCGTTGAGCTTGATGCTGTGCCCAAAGCAGACTTCAAGGGCATCATTGGCTGTGAGGTATATGTTGCTCGCCGCACACTATACAATCGCGAAAAGGCAATGGGTGACTACAGTGGATATCACCTTATCCTATTGGCGAAAAATATGACTGGCTATAAGAACCTTATTAAGATTGTATCAAAGGCATACACCGAGGGTTTCTATGGCCGTCCACGTACAGATCGAACTGAGATAGAGAAGCATCACGAGGGTTTGATATGCTGCTCTGCATGTCTTGGTGGCGAGATACCAGTGCGTATTCGCAACAACGATATGGAGCTTGCTGATGAGGCTATACAGTGGTATAAAAAGATCTTTGGCGAGGACTACTATCTTGAGCTTCAGCTCCACAAACCGACTGTTGAGCGTGCAAATCACGAGACATATAAGATACAGGAGGAGGTTAACAAGCACCTCATTGAGCTATCGCGCAAGCACGATGTTAAATTGGTGTGTACCAATGATGTTCACTTCGTAGATGAGGAGCATGCCGAGGCTCACGACCGCCTAATATGCTTGGGCACGAGCAAGGACTTTGACGATCCTAACCGTATGCTCTACTCAAAGCAAGAGTGGATGAAGACTACAGCGGAGATGAATGCAATCTTCGACTATATACCCGAGGCATTGAGCAATACCGTTGAGGTGTGTAACAAGGTCGAGAGCTACTCTATCGACCACTCCCCTATCATGCCTACATTTGCCATCCCCGAGGAGTTCGGCACCGAAGAGGGTTATCGACAGAAGTATACCGAAAAGGACATCTTCGACGAGTTCACCCAGGATGAGAACGGTAATGTGGTGATGTCGGAGGATGAGGCAAAGAAAAAGATTGAAAAACTTGGAGGTTACGATAAGTTATATCGAATAAAGCTTGAGGCAGATTACCTCGCTAAGCTTGCCATGGATGGTGCGCATAAGCGCTATGGCGAGGTGCTCGACGAGGAGACCACGACACGTCTAAAATTCGAATTGCACATCATGAAAACCATGGGTTTCCCTGGCTACTTCCTCATTGTGCAGGATTTCATTCGTGCAGCGCGCGAGGAGCTAGATGTATCGGTAGGTCCAGGCCGTGGTTCTGCTGCGGGATCTGCTGTGGCCTACTGTCTTGGCATTACGCAGATAGACCCTATTAAGTATGACCTACTGTTTGAGCGATTCTTGAACCCCGACCGTATATCGTTGCCCGATATTGATATCGACTTCGATGATGATGGTCGAGGCCGAGTACTTAACTGGGTGACACAGAAATATGGCAAGGAGAAGGTGGCACACATCATCACCTATGGCACCATGGCAACCAAGATGGCGCTAAAGGATGTTGCTCGTGTTCAGAAACTTCCACTAGCTCAAGCAAACCAATTGTGTAAGTGGGTTCCCGATCGCATTACCGATCCTAACGACAAGGATAAGCAGCTCAAGATTAACCTCAAGAATGCCATTATGGCCGTTCCTGAGTTGAAGGCTGCCGAAGAATCTGAGGACCCTGTAATGCGCGACACCATTAAGTATGCCAAGATGCTCGAGGGCAATGTTCGTGGCACGGGCGTGCATGCTTGTGGTACTATCATCTGTCGTGACGACATTACCGACTGGGTGCCTGTGAGCACCGCAGTGGATAAGGAGACTGGCGAAAATATGCTCGTCACACAGTATGAGGGCTCGGTGATTGAGGATACAGGACTCATCAAGATGGACTTCTTGGGTCTCAAGACCCTATCCATCATTAAGGATGCTGTTGAGACTGTTAAGCTCACTCACGGCGTTGAGATTGATATCGATAACATATCAATTGACGATAAGAAGACCTACGACCTATACTGCAAAGGAGGTACTATTGGCACCTTCCAGTTTGAGTCGCCAGGTATGCAGAAGTATCTCCGTGAGTTGCAGCCATCAACATTCGAGGACCTCATTGCGATGAATGCCCTCTATCGTCCTGGCCCAATGGATTACATCCCCGACTTTATCGACCGTAAGCATGGCCGCAAGCCTATCGAGTATGATATTCCCATCATGGAGCGCTACCTGAAGGATACCTATGGTATTACGGTATATCAGGAGCAGGTCATGCTCTTGTCGCGCCTATTGGGCAACTTCACACGCGGCGAGTCTGATACTCTTCGTAAGGCGATGGGTAAAAAGATTAAGTCGAAGCTTGATGAGCTGAAGCCTAAGTTTATTGCTGGCGGTAAGGATAATGGCCATGACGAGAAGGTGTTGGAGAAGATATGGGCAGACTGGGAGAAGTTTGCGTCATACGCCTTCAACAAGTCGCACGCCACATGCTACTCATGGGTAGCATACCAGACTGCATATATCAAGGCGCACTACCCTTCTGAGTATATGGCGACTGTGCTCAGTCGTAACCTTAATGATATAAAGCAGGTTACGGCCTACATGACCGAGTGTAAGAGCATGGGCATCGCCGTGCTTGGTCCCGACATCAACGAGTCGATGATTAAATTCTCGACAAACAAGAAGGGTGATATTCGCTTTGGTCTTGCAGCCATCAAGGGTGTTGGCGAGGCAGCGTCGGAGTCTATCATAAAGGAGCGCAAGGATAATGGTCCATATAAGTCTATTCAGGACTTTATGGAGCGTGTAAACTATGGTGTTGTTAACCGTAAGTGTTTAGAGAGCATAGCCTTTGCTGGCGGTTTCGACTCTCTTATCGATTTCAACCGTTCACGCTTCTTTGCCACTGAGCCCAATAGTGGTGTCATATATCTTGAGGCACTTATGCGCTATGGCCAGCGTGTGCAGCACGAGAAGCAGAATGCGCAGCAGAGCCTCTTTGGCATGATGGGTGATAGCGCTGGTGGTAATATTCAGGCGCCCGCTGTCCCTATGGCTGAGGATTGGAATAACCTTACTATATTAAATAAGGAGCGCGAGGTTATTGGTCTCTACCTATCATCACACCCACTGGATCGCTTTAAGTTTGTGATTACCAAGATGTGCGAAGTGGAGCTTGCCGATATGCAGGATCTCACACCTCTCAGTGGTCGTGAAGTAGCTTTGGCGGGCGTTGTGACCTCTGTCACTCCCCTATCGACAAAGGATGGCCGCCGATACGCACGCTTCATCCTCGAGGACTATAACTCGCAGCACGAGTTCACACTCTTCAGCAAGGACTACGAGAAGTTTGGCATGCTCATCGAGCAGAATAACTTCCTCTGCATCCGCGGACGTGTGCAGATACGCCCATACCGCGAACCCGAGGAGCTAGAGTTTAAGATTACATCGATACAGCACCTTGCGGAGGTTGCCGAGAGTATCGACACCATACGTATTGAACTCGATATACACGATATCAATCCAACGCTTATTGAGATGCTCACTGCTGCGGCAACACAAAATAAGGGCAAGGCGTCATTATGCTTTACTATTGCCGACCATAGTAATGATGTTAAGGTTAAGCTACGCTCTCGAAGCTTCAAGATTGAGCCGTCTACCGAGTTTATTAACTTTTTGGAAACTAATGATATTAACTATTTTATAAACATTTAATTAACTTAAAACTTTATTAGTTATGGCACTAAAAATTAACAATGAGAATTTTGCAGAGGTAAAGGGTCAGAGCCTTCCAGTAGTTATTGATTTCTGGGCTACATGGTGTGGTCCTTGCCGTATGGTAGCTCCTATCATCGACGAGCTCGCTGACGAGTACGAGGGTAAGGTTGTTATCGGTAAGTGCGATGTTGAGGAGGGTGACGAGGTTGCTGCTCAGTTCATGATTCGCAACGTTCCTACCATCATCTTCATCAAGGATGGCAAGCAGGTTGACAAGCACGTAGGTGCTGCTACCAAGGATCAGCTCAAGGCTAAGATCGAGGCTATGCTCTAATCTAAACCTTATCAAACAAGAAGAGTGGTTAACCGCAATGGTTGACCACTCTTTCTCTATATTATAGTCTCAATTACCCTACTCAGATACACTCTCTTCGGTTGCGGGTTCAGCGTTCTCAGTAGCCTCTTCAATCTTAACAGGGAATGCCGCCACGCCCTTACGACGAATAGTGCGAACAATATGTACAATACCAATTGCAGATATTACAAGCGATACAATATATAGTATCGACATATCTACCGACTCACCAACTATCTCGTCAGCACTCTTATTCTGATAAGATAGCACCACAAGGGCATAGGCAATAGCATTATTAAACATATGTATGAGTATTGGTGCTATTATGGAGCTCTTCTGGATATAGACATAACTGAAGACAAGGCCCGCAACAAAACCACTAATCATCACGCGAAGGTCACCATGCACAACACCAAAAAGTATCGCCGTAAGCATTGCGGAGAGAAGCGCTGATGAGGAGTGACAAAGCATCGAATAGAGTCTACCACGAAATATCAACTCCTCGAATATAGGAGCTATAACGCAGACCGTAAGGAGTGTCCATCCACCCGTTGGCAAAGTTCGCTCAGCGTAAGGCAATATATTGACTATTGGAGATATAGCAATAGTCATCGCAACTAAAAGTATAAGTCCCCACAACGCCATAGTTGGATCAAATCCGCGCCATGATGATCTTATTGGCGTAGAACATCCATAGCGAAAACTCTCATATCTAGTGGCGATGATTAGTATAGGCACCATAGCCGAGAAGTAAGTGGCAAAGAAGCCAAAATCGGTGAGTTTTCCATTGGCGTCAAAGATGCCACCAACAAACTTTGTTATAATAAGCGATACGACTAATTGCACCAAAATGAAGATTGCAACAAAGGCAAATATATCTAATATCAACGAGCGCAATCTTACTCTCTTTCCTATCTTCATGGTAATTACAATTCTACTATCAAGTACTAATACACCATACGCTCATCGCAAATAGTAGCGTATAGCAACAAAAATCAAACAAAGATACATTATTTTCTCGATTTTGGACTATAAAATCAGATAAAATTTACTATTTTTGCACCTATTATTGACTATAGAAACTGATAAGAAGAGAATACTCATGGCAAAAGTTGTTGCTTTAGCAAATCAAAAGGGTGGTGTGGGCAAGACCACAACGGCGATAAACCTCGCTGCATCAGTTGCACTGCTCGGCAAAAAAGTACTACTCATAGACGCCGATCCACAGGCAAATGCCACATCGGGATTGGGCTTTGATATTACACAGGATGGCATCTACGAGTGTATCGTTGGTGAGCGTCGTGCCGAGGATGTAATCCTACACAGCAACGACATTAAGAAGCTCTGGGTACTACCCTCCTCTATCAACCTCGTTGCAGCCGACACCGAGCTCTCGACAATGGATAATGCTCACCACATCATTAAGGGCATTGTCGACTCTATCCGCGACAGCTACGACTACATATTTATCGACTGTTCACCCTCATTAGGCTTCACAACAGTGAACATCCTCACCGCCGCAGACTCTGTAATGGTGCCTGTGCAGTGCGAGTATTTGGCACTTGAGGGTCTAAGCAAGTTGCTTAACACCATTAAGATGGTAAAGAGCCGTCTCAATCCCGATTTGCAGATTGAGGGCTTCGTACTCACAATGTATATGCGCAACAAGCTCAACAACCAGGTAGTAAGCGAGGTGCGCGAGCACTTTGGCGAGCTTGCCTACGACACCATCATTCAGCGTAACATACGTCTGGGTGAGGCTCCATCTCACGGCAAGCCTATCATGCTCTACGATGCAGCAGCCTCGGGTTCGATAAACTACCTAAATTTAGCCCGTGAGTTTCTAAAGCGCAACCGCAAGTAATAATAAATAAACCGTTAATAATAAGATGACTGCACAGAAAAAACGAGGATTGGGACGTGGTCTCGACGCTCTCTTTGGCGACATAGCTCCAAAGAGCAAGCCTATGTCGGAGATGGCCGAGGTTGCCATTTCTGAGATTGAGCCTAACCCCCTTCAGCCACGTACGGCATTTGATGATGAGTCACTACAGGAGCTTGCATCATCAATCGCCCAGCTCGGCGTGATACAACCTATCACGCTTAAGCGTCGTGCAAATGGCAAGTATATAATCATCAGTGGCGAGCGTCGCTGGCGAGCATCGCAGATTGCAGGTCTTGAGACTTTGCCAGCCTACATACGCGAGGTTGACGATGAGGATTTGCACGCTATGGCCCTTGTAGAGAATATTCAGCGTCAGGACCTTAACGCGATAGAGATTGCCCTCGGCATGCAGCGTCTTGTCGAGGAGTGTGGCCTCACACAGGAGGCTATGGCCGAGAAGGTGGGCAAGAAGCGCTCAACAGTATCGAACTACCTACGTCTATTATCACTCCCATCGGAGGTACAGCTCGCTCTAAAGGAGGGTATGATTACCGTGGGCCATGCTAAAGCCATCGCAGGTGTATCACCTGACGAACAACTCAAGCTCTTGAAGAAGTGCATTAAGCGCGACCTATCAGTACGCCAGGTAGAGCAGATGGCGCGCAAGCTAAATGAGATAGCCGCCACCCCATCGACTGAGGACGAGGAGTATCCCGAGGAGTACACAACACTCATCGATGAGCTGGAGCGCCTACTATCGGATAACATCTCTATCAAGCGCACCAAGAGTGGTAGCTGTCGCATCACCATTGAGTGTGCATCAGACAGAGATATCGAGAGACTTATTGAGCGTCTGAAGAGCGTAAAATAAATTTGATTAAGTGGCGTTATTTCAATGATGAGCATGCGTAGAGTTATAGCAATAGTTGTTGCCCTATTCACCCTTGTGGTAAGCTCCGATTGTGCAACCGCACAGGAGTTAAGCCGCCAGAGGGTGCGTGGCAATGTGCGCACTATCAACAATGGTGGCCTTGTACCCATAGACTCGCTCGCACTACAGCGTGAGAAGGAGCTACAGGCGGCACACCGCGACTCTATGTACTACAATATTCTTGACTCGATAGGTCGCATGAAGAATGATAAATTCGACATGCTCACCATTGAGTCTCGCGACTCGATGCGCCAGGTCGTTGCAGCGCAGCTAAAGCGCGATTCACTCATCCATAGCCGTGGTGACAGCATCTCGCCCGACGGTAAGCGCATACGACTAAACAAGCATGGCGAGGTAAGGAAGCCTTTTATTAGCGACTCTATGAGCCTATCAAAGGTGTGCTGGTTATCGCTTCCTCTACCCGGTTTCGGACAGATATACAACAAACAGTACTGGAAGTTAGGTGTTCTATACCCTGTCGTCGGCACATCGCTTGGTTTGTTCATTCACGAAAACAAGCAGTATAAACCAATTAAGGCGGAGTACGATCAGTATCTTATCGACCATGGCTATATGCGTACCAAGGAGCTTGATGCGATACAGACACGCATGATACGCTCCAATACCCGACAACAGATTTATGCGGGTATTGCAATAGCATCATACATATACTTCATTGGTGACGCCGCTATAAACTACTCAACCAATGAGGTGTCGCGAATAAAGAAGGCTACTACCCTATCGACCATCTGTCCTGGTGCTGGCCAGATTTACAACAAGAGCTACTGGCGTGTACCAATCGTGATTGGTGGTCTCGCTTCAACCATCTACACTATCGACTGGAATAATCGTGGTTACCAACGCTTTAAGACGGCATATGCGCTGAGTGTTGACTATAAAAACAACCCCGATAAGTACCCTAATGGTGCACCCGACGAGTTCCGTGGCGCATACTCCGAAACCTTCCTAAAGAACTTAAAGGATAGCTATCGTCGTAACCGAGATCTATGTATTCTGCTAACTGCAGGAGTCTACATCTTGCAGATTATCGACGCCCATGTGGATGCACACCTGCAGGACTACGACATATCTGATGATCTATCGATGAATTTCGAGCCATATGTCGACTACGCAACAGTCGTATCGCAACCCGTATTCGGACTTAACCTCAATCTAAACTTTTAGATAAACGAAAAAGATGAAGCACACCACCTTGAAGCGACTACTATCGCTTAGCTTGTTGATTATCCTCGCCATCACTACAGTTGAGGCATCATATATCAGCAAGCGCCCCAAACGACAGAAGAAGAAATACACGTCTAAAGAGGAGATTCAGGCTAAACAAGATAGCATCGCTAATGCACAGCAATACACATCATTAGGAATTGATACATTAAGTGGTAATTCAGGTAATGTAATCAATAGAAAGCCACAGCCACATGTCAATACACCACAGCAGATTGACTCTGTTGTTGCGATGTGGCAGACTATGTCTACACAGGAGTCTTACGACAGATATTTCAACGAGATGTTCGCCGCATCTCAGCGTATCGACAGCACGCTCCTATCCGATAGTATGGACTCGGTCTACTTGGCACGAATGCAACTCATTATCTCCCCCATGCCACTAAAGTACAACCATGAGGTACGCACAGCCATAGAGCGCTTCACAAAAAAGAGCTATGAGCAGAGCATGGGCTACGCCTACTACTACTTCCCAATGATTGAGAATGAGTTTATCAAGGCCGGGATACCTATCGAGTTGCGCACACTCGCATTCATCGAGTCGGCACTCAACCCATTAGCAAGGTCTAAAGCTGGCGCTGTGGGCATATGGCAGTTTATGCCAGAGACCGGCAAGGCTTATGGTCTTGAGATTAATTCTATGGTCGATGAGCGTTGCGACCCGGTGCTCGCCACCCGCGCCGCAGCACGCTACCTCAAGAGCATGTATCAGCAGTATGGCGACTGGACCTTGGCCTTGGCAGCATACAACTCAGGACCTGGCAACGTAAATAAGGCTATCATCCGTGCTGGCGGTGACCTATCAAGCTATAAGGGCTCATTCTGGGATATATATGAACACCTACCCGCAGAGACACGCACCTATGTTCCTCTATACATGGGAGCTACATACGCCTTTGCATTTCACAAGTCACACAACATGATCTTGGCAACACCACCAATGCCATTGGCTACCGAGACAGTTACCATATCGCAACCCATGCACCTTGAGCAAGTATCATCGACAATCAATATCGATATCGAGACCCTTAAGATGCTCAACCCCCAGTACACGCTGCAGATAATCCCTGCAACGACTAAGACTTATACCCTCACACTACCCACGGAACTCATATCTGAGTATTGGGCAAATGAGGAGGCTATACTTGCTAAGAGCGAGGAGTACCTCAAGGAGTTCTCCGTACAGGCTAATATTGAGAAGAAGCGCGCCGAGGCGCCTCCCGCCAAGTATCACACCGTAAAGCAGGGCGACACCCTTGGTGCCATAGCCCGCAAATATGGCCGTACTGTCAAGCAGCTCATGACATGGAACAACCTCAAGAATCCCGACGCTTTGAGCATTAACCAAAAGCTTCGCGTTAGTCCACAATAACAATTATGCACTACGACGTTCTCGATACCTCTACTACGATTGTCGCCTCGGCCACGGCTGCCGGTGGCGCCACCATGGTCGTACGCTTAAGTGGCAATAAGGCTATTAACATAGCCGATGCTATGTTTCGAGGACATATGCCACTATCCGAGGCTAAGGGGTATACACTCCACTATGGTAATATAGTACGCCCCACAGGAGAGGTCATTGACGATGTTGTCGTTGCACTCTTTCGCGCTCCACACTCATATACGGGCGATGATACCGTTGAGATAACACTTCATGGCTCAGAGTATATCACCAGCGAGACTCTTCGCCTCGCCATTGAACATGGAGCCACCATGGCAACACCTGGCGAGTTCACTCGTCGTGCCTTCCTAGCTGGCAAGATGGACCTTAGCCGCGCCGAGGCCGTTGCCGACATTATAGCCTCCGACTCGAAATGGTCACATCATGTGGCAGCCACACAGATGCGTGGTGGCTACTCCGAACGCCTTATGGGGCTTCGCTCGGAGCTTCTTCGCCTATGCTCACTCCTTGAACTAGAACTAGACTTTTCGGAGGAAGATGTTGAGTTTGCAGACCGTTCAGAGCTACTGTCAGCGCTCAATACCATCGAAAAGGAGATCGATTCACTTTGCTCATCTTTCAGTTTAGGTAACACACTGAAAAATGGTGTTAATGTGGCAATTGTGGGCGAGCCTAACGTTGGTAAGAGCACCCTACTAAACACCCTTATCGAGGATGACCGCGCCATGGTATCTGACATTGCAGGCACTACGCGTGATACCATCGAGGCTACTACAATCATAGATGGCATACGCTACCGCTTTGTCGATACGGCAGGTATACACACCACTGATGATAGACTCGAACAAATGGGCATAGACCGTAGCTACCGCGCTATCGCTAACGCACATATTATCCTACACCTTGCCACCGTTGATTCCCCAGAATTCGCGCCCATAGATACCAACGCCAATCAACGTTATATTCGAGTTATCAATAAGATAGACATAACTACATCAACCAATATTGCAGATGATGTGCTATATATATCTGCAAAGAATAATGTTGGCATCGATGCCTTGCGACGACTATTGCGCGAGATGACAGACACATCGCAGCTTGGAGCTGGCAGCATAGTAGTATCCAATATGCGCCATTATGCTTCATTGAAGAGCGCCAGGGAGGCACTCTGCGATGCTCGTCGTGCCATGCGCAACTCACTCCCCACAGACCTCATCTCCGAGGATCTCCGTCGTATCATTCACCACCTCGGCGAGATCACCGGCGACATAACCTCCGACGACATCCTCCAAAGCATCTTCTCGAAGTTCTGCATCGGCAAGTAATTTTCACACACTAATACCCACGAATAACGCCGACAGGATCAGTAGCACTTCGACCGAGCGACTATTAAAAAGTGGCTCGAGAAGAAACAAAATATCGAGTGCATCACCAATATGGTGGAGTTCGAAAAGTTTATGACTCCCGACCCTTGGCACTACCGAAATCGACGATAGTAAAGTGGGTTGATGGATTAGACTAAGATTGGTAAGGCGGATTGAAGTGACCCAAAAGTTTTTTATCCAAACCATTTGAGTCACTTCAATATTGCCCTCCCTTGTGTTGCTAATTCTATATAAGAATCACAGTATATACATTATTGATAAATCAGTTTCCTTTCCCAATCTGTTTATTTAGAGTTAAATCCAAAAGTAATATAGCATGTTCTTTTTCCTCCTTTGGTGCATCTTTAGGTCGCCATGCTACAATAAAACGAATAGAAGCATCCGACACAAAATAATCTTTTTCATTCCAAGTCGATAGTTCGCCCATTATCTTCTGTGATAATTGGCATACAGGCTTATTCGTTTTTATATCAAACAGGTAACCATTCTCATATCGGAGTTTTTGTCCAGCACGCAATGCAAGCACCTCCTTCTTACGGTATTTGAAATAGCCTAAATTTACATCTTTATGTAAGAGTTGAAGAACAATTTCATTAGGCATATCATAAATAGTATCTATACTTTTTTGAACGATACTTGATCTATTAAACAAAGAGCCGTTAGTATGTATAAATAGTCGTAGTTTTGCACGAGTTATACCCACATAATATCGGCGAAAAACTTCATCGGTCAATTGTCGTGGCTCGGAGATTAGCATATACACATCATCAAACTCCATCCCTTTTGATTTATGTATGGTTGAAACTACAACATCTGCATTTTGCAAATCACAAAAATCTTCTGCCGATGACTCAAATATGTACTCTTTGAAGTCGATCAAATACTTTGCTTTATTAGTCTCTTCAAATAGTTTGACACATTGCTGTAAATAACAAAGACTTGCTGAGTCTGTATAGGCAGAGTATGTCCGCTGCTTCGATTTCTCCCACACTTCATCTGCGATGAGCGGAGTATGTGTATCTGCTTCAACACATTTTAGGAAGAATCTTACCTCTGCCATATTCCAGAAGCGGAATCCATCCATACTTTGAATAAGTTTGCTTTTTAGGTTGTGCTTTCTCAAAAGCGCTACTATAATAACGGCCTCTTCATTAGTTTGAGTGAGAACACACATAGTGCCTTGCCCACGA
>JAZOOI010000015.1:0-63190 GCA_045654925.1 Alistipes sp.
ATCCTCCTGCTTATAGCGCAATCGATTATCTTTAATGCGACGAATATCCATAGCATTATAGAGGACAAGAAAACCACCCTCTAATTTCAAAGCCCCGATTTTAGATAGATACAGTAATGCTTCCTCTACATCTTCAAGTTGCACATCTCGTAATGAACCAAAAAGATTAGAATTCTTTTTTATATCATTTAGCAGTTCAACAATAGAAAATTGTACGCCTCGCTTTTTCTCTTCCTCCCCGGCCGAAGATAATGTCTGCTGGAATAACCACCCCACAGCAAATTGACAAATTGCCAAACGCTTTTCAAATCGCTTTATAATGGTATCCAAATCTGCCTGACGGACAACTTCTATATTATGTGCTGCATCCTCTTTCTTACGAGTGTATCCCTTTATTGTAAGAAAGTAGAGCAATGTGCGAATATCTTTTTCTGTTGCCGATGTTATTCCCTCTTTCTGCGCATTGTCATTCAATTGTTTGCACGAAATTCTTAGAACATCATCAGGAATATTATTTAGTATGTATCGCTCCAATTTTGTAAACTGTTCCAATAATCGCTTGGACTTATGTTCTGACTCTCCGGCGTCATTTAAATATGCCGAAATATCCTTTGTGTCAGCCAATATACCCTCCTGACGCATTCGTTCAACAACCGAAACGACATCAGTCTTCTTGAGTCCAAGAATATCTGCCAAATAATCGACACGCGATTCCGCCACATCATCCTGAGCTTTGGCAATGTGTTTCTGGAAAATTAGCGATTTGATGACGCGAACAGCATTCTCAACCTCATCATTTTCAAACAACACAGACTCAGTGATGCGCCTACGTGCCTCGTCTACATTCTTGACAGTGATACCCGTAGCATATACATGTGGTACATTATTGCCACGCTCCAAATAACCAGCCTGTTCCAATGCGGCCAGAGCAGTACGGACACGCGTTTCAATATCAGATACAGAGTCGTCCCAACCCGCTTTGCGTGCAATCTCCAATGCAGAACAACATATGCGCGTACGGTGCTTTGTCATCTCTTTAACTGCTTTCCATACTTGCTGAATCTCACTAATACTCAACTTTGTCTGATTTAACAGAATAAAGTGCTTATCTAAGTCGGAATCGCCATATAACACAAAACATCTTGCCTGCAACTCTGGATCTCGGCCAGCTCGACCAGCCTCCTGCACATAGTTCTCCAATGAATCGGAAATATCATAATGCACGACCAATCCAACATCTTTCTTATCTACGCCCATACCAAAGGCAGATGTTGCCACGATAATACGCACCTGATCGGACATAAAAGCATCCTGATTGGCAATCTTCTCATCAGCTTCCATTCGGCCATTGAAAGGCAATGCTTTATATCCGTCACGCGTAAGTTTTTCAGCAAGTTGTTTTGTCCTTTTCGTTCTCGACACATAGACTATAGTCGGACACGATGATTCTGCTATTAACGAACGCAACTTTGCATACTTATCTTCGTCTGTATCTGTATGAATAACAGAATAGCGCAGATTAGTTCGCGAAGCAGTAGATGCGAATAGTTGAAGGTCTATATTAAGCGTCTGTTTGAAATAGTCGCAAATATCCTGTACTACCTTTTGTTTAGCTGTAGCTGTAAAACACGAAACAGGTATCGGTGTAACGAGTTTCTTCTTTTTCTGATACTCACTTATAAATTTACCAATATAGAGATAATCAACACGAAAATCTTGTCCCCAAGATGAAAAACAGTGAGCTTCATCTATTACAAAGCGCACTATATGTCGTGCCAATAAGATCTTCTCGATTGTCTTTGAACGCAGCATTTCGGGTGCGATATATAGCAGCGAAGCATCGCCATCTAAAATACGCTGAATAGCAAGTGAGCGACTAATTGGGTCAAGAAGTCCATTTATTGTGACAGCGTCTGCAATACCTCTCTCGGCAAGATTATCAACTTGATCTTTCATAAGAGATTGTAGCGGAGAAATAACAACAGTCAGGCCATGTACGGAACGTCCCTCCATTAATGCCGGCAACTGAAATGTAAGCGACTTTCCACCACCGGTAGGGAATATAGCAAGCAACGATTTACCATCAACTGCAGCTCTCACTGACATTTCTTGCAGCGGTTCACCCTCATATGTGCGAAACTGATCGTAGCCAAAATATCGCTTTAAGTTATGATGAACATCGAGATCTTTATTACAATAATTACAACCACGAATGCACCTAGTGTGTCGCAATAGTCTAACAATATTTTCGACATTGGGATAATTACATAGTACCCACGCAGGAGTAATAGACCTATGATCTGTTGTGTCTATCAAGGCTAAAGCATAAGCCAATTCACAAGGATATTGAACAATTACATTTTCAATATTTGCATGCTCACAGATCTTTCCTTGATATGTAGAGTGTATCAAATTAACTAAATCATCAGCCTCTAATACTTTCGCATTAACAAAATTGAGAAAACCCTCAAATTCAGTTATACCATCCAATAATGTAGCATAGATACTCTTCTTATCTTCCGATAATGTACTCCATCGGGCGACTTCGTCCATTAACAGGTCATGCGCCTTTTCACAGTCATTGACTGGATTATTTATCTGATCGCTAATCAATTTATCATCTTTCAATAGATGATGATATGGCTTTTCAGGAAACAGCAACGGCGAAACATATAACGTATCGACTAACATCCATTGGTGAGGGACATCACCGAAAAGATATTTTGCATCATGGTGGACAATATTATGCCCACACACAAAGTCCACGCCGTTCATGAATTCAAGCAATTCATTTTTGTTGGCAGAGTGAAAAATTGCTCTATCCCATCTAAGCGCACCAATATCGTGAATACGATGATCTTTCATTCCAACCTCCACATCAATAAAGGCGTAGCGTGAAGCATCACGAGATATCAGCTTAGTAGGATTATCTACCGTATCGCTTATTGATTTTTTTATTCTATCCCAAAGTGACATACTTTCAAATTGAATAGTTTTTTGGTTCTTGCCATTATTAATCTCAAAAAAGACTAAAGTATGTACATCAATATCTACCGAGGCTATTTAGAGGGTGTTATCAAATCTCTTACATCCACATTCAATAGCTCAGCTATTTTATTTAATGTAGCCAAATCAGGCTGAATAGAGTTACTACACCATTTGCTGACCGTGCAAGTTGATTTACCTAATTGCTCTGCCAACCATTTACCTGTTTTCTGCTTTTCGACAAGTATTACTTTTATGCGATTTAGATTTGCCATTACACTCTAATCAATTTAATTTTTATGCAAAGATATTATAATTATATTAAAATATAGAGTAATATTCACTAAAATGTAAATCAGTATCAATTGACCGTGAAACCTTTATGAAGGGGATCGACTACTCGTACTACTACGAGCAGGAGGAGTAACAATTCAATAATTACGTCGATATAAAAATGGCACGGTCAAGACCGTGCCATTATTTTATAATGCAATAATCAATGGTGAAATATCATCCGTTGGCTCTTCATTCCCACCTACTAATATACACCACCCTACTCCTTGCTAAAATACTCCAAAAAGCGCAATTTGTAATTCTCTCCCAATGGGATATACTCGCCATTATCGAGGAATATACGACCCTTAGTATAGCTGCTTATACGCTTAAGATTGACAATATAGGAGCGGTGTACACGCAGGAAGCTATCTGCGGGGAGCGATGTCTCCATATTCTTCAATCTGAAGAGCGTAGTTATGCTATGGCTGCCCTCGATATGTAGACGAACATACTCACCAGCACTCTCCAGGTAGACAATATCTGACATTCGAACAAGCTGTGTCTTATAATCAGCCTTGACCGAAATAAACTCCTTATCCGAGCTCTCGGCCTCATTCTGTGCCACGGCGCTCTCGGCAGCATGGCAACGCTCCACAAGGTCAACAAGCGAAATCACCTTCTGTGTAGCCTTCTGGAACTCATCATATGAGAATGGCTTTAAAAGGTAGTCGATGGCGCTTAGCTTAAAGCCCTCAAGGGCATGCTCGGCATGTGCTGTGGTGAAGATAACATAGTGGCTACCCTCCAATGAACGAACGAAGTCAAGACCATTGAGGTCGGGCATATTTATATCTACATATATGAGGTCTATCTGCTCGCGCTGCACCACCTCCAGAGCCTCCACCGCACTGCGGCATGTTGTGACAAGCTCGAGCTGCTCGGTGCGCTCGATATAACTCTTTAGTTGACGTAGTGCCAACGGCTCATCGTCGATTGCTATACATCTAACCATATAAACTCTTCTATTTCAATATTGGTATTACTAACTTTACTCTATATTGGTCATCATGAACATCATCGATCTTCAGCGTGTAGTGGTTGCCAAAGAGAAGGTCTAGACGCTTTGTGATGTTACTCATGCCTATACCACTATGTTCTGTTGTGGACGTCTTATGCTTACTGTTGGTAACAATGCATATAAGTTCGTCATCAATAACATCGAGGTCTATAAATATATAGGATCTCTTCGAATAGCTAATGCCATGCTTAAAGGCGTTCTCAATAAGTACTATGAGCAACAGCGGAGGCATCTTAACACTACGACACACATTCATATCGGGTGCTGAGAGACGTATATCCACCTCATCGACATAGCGTATTCGCATCAGCTCAATATAGTTATGCAGGAACTCCACCTCCTTGTCGAGTGTTGTATGGTTCTCGCCAGAATCGTAGAGCACATGGCGCAACATACGCGACAACTCCATGACACTACGCTTGGCCATCTCACTATCGAAGTCTATCATCGCATGGATGTTATTGAGCGTATTCATCAAGAAATGGGGGTTAATCTGATACTTCAGATACTGCATCTGCTGCTCGATATTCTCTCGCTCAAGTATTGCCATGCGTTGTTCAGTATCTATGGCTCGATAGTAGAGCTTTATCATGGTGTTTGCCGCAGCCATGAGGATACTAAAGAGTACATTCCAATACCATTCCAACTCCGTCAGCGAAGCCTTATCACGCATGCTAACATCCGACTGCCAGTAGCGGAAGTCGAGTAACTCGATAGTACCAAATACACCAAGTACCACGATGAAGAGGCCCAGGATATACCACTTATAGCGATTACGGAAGACAAGCTGCGGTGCCAACAAAATATTGTTGACGAGGAAGATTATGAAGTATGGCGAGATCTTACCCCACGAGACGATGACATTATCAAAGTCGATAGTCGCCTCTGCCATCAGGTGGGCGTTCATAAATGGTATGAGGAATATGGCGGACCACACCAAGGTGTAGACCATACTCTCGCCGAGGCGCATCTTCCTAAATGTACCCATCCACTTCATAGATGCAAATGTAGCGAATTTGTAGCAATCGACAAAAGAAAAGTGCTAATAATAAACAACAGAGTAGTTTTGTTCAGCGAAAAGTGCTATCTTTGGCTTCGAAATACAAATATGATTATGCTTAAAGGAGTTTTATTCGATATGGATGGTGTACTCGTCAACAACCTCGATGTGCACCACAAGGCATTCATGGAGTTCTTTCGCCGCTATGGCATTGAGCGTTCATTCGACGAGCTAAGCCACCTCTTTGGTCGTGGCAACGACGAGATTATGGGCGAGCTCATGCCTCAGGAGATTGTTGAGCGTGTTGGCATCCGAGCTTTAGGGCACGAGAAGGAGGCGATATACCGCGAGATATACGCACCCACGATTGTTCCACAGGAGGGACTACACACCCTACTAAGCGCTCTTCGCGATGCCGACATCAAGTGTGCTGTTGGCTCATCGGGGTATAGAGCCAACGTAGACTTCGTTCTCGACAAGTGTCACATCGAGCCATACTTCTCGGCCATCGTAGCAGGCGACGAGGTAACACGATGCAAGCCCGACCCCGAGATATACCTCACAGCAGCAGCCAAGCTCCATTTAGAGCCTTCGGAGTGTCTCGTATTTGAGGATGCTGAGGCGGGTATTGAGGCAGCAAAGCGTGCAGGCATGAAGGTCATAGCTCTCGCCACAACGTTCACTCGCGACTTTCTTAGCACCACCGAGGCCGATATGATTATCGACGATTTCCGCGACATCGACGTTGCCACCATGCAACGCCTCATCGAGGCTTAAACGCGCTCCAATAGTCTCTTGATAGGACCTATACGTAGGAAGAGGTCGAGTACGCGCGCGGGGAGGATGGCACATATGGCTACAACCAGCTTGGTAAAGAATCCTGGCACAAGACGTCTGCGTCCACGCATCATAGCCTTGATACCACGCTTGGCGATTGTTTCGGGGCGCATCATGATGCCGAGAGTCACAAAGCGACGACGCATCTTGTCACTAAGCTTGTAGAATGGTGTATCAACAGCACCTGGATAAACAGATGTTACACTTACGCCATAGCGATGCAGCTCATACCACAATGCCGAAGCAAAGCTCTTGAGATAGGCTTTAGTTGCTCCATAGTGCGATATTGTTGGGTATGGCAACCACGCCGTAGAGGATGACATAATGAGGATACGTCCATGACGGCGTGCCTTCATCACCTCACCATAGTAGCGACATAGGAGGGTTGTTGTGGTGCAATGTAGATCTACAATTGCAGCAAGACGCTCAGGAGCAGTATTGACAAGTGTGGAGAATAGCAACATACCAGCATTGCAGATAAGGATATCTACCTGCCAGCCCTGACTCTGAGTATGGTCGAAGATACTCTTTGCAGCCCCGCGTTCAGCGAGATCCACACATAGAGTTTGCACCGTCACACCATATCGCTCAGTGATATCCTTGGCCGTTGCAGATAGCTCAGCCTCCTGATTGCTTACTGCTATGATGTTGTAGCCGCGCTCGGCAAGTAGTGTAGCATAACATCGCCCTATGCCTGACGATGCTCCGGTTATTAGTGCGTAATTCATAGTGCAAAGATACAACTTTTTTGTACCTTTATCCTAAATTAGCAAAATTTGTTATGGCAAAAAAGATCGATAAGACCAATGCTGCACGCCTTTTAGATAAGGCTAAGATAGAGTATGAGCTCATACCCTACACGGTAGATGAGAATAACCTCGCCGCCACACACGTCGCCGAAGAGTTGGGCGAGGATATCGCCACAGTATTTAAGACCCTCGTACTGCGTGGCGATCGCAACGGTCTCTTCGTATGCGTCATACCTGGCGACCACGAGGTGGACCTCAAGGCAGCAGCTCGCATATCTGCGAATAAGAAAGCCGACCTTATAGCCATGAAGGAGCTTCTCCCTACTACTGGCTATATACGTGGCGGCTGCTCCCCTATCGGCATGAAACGCCCACTACCCACATACATCCATGCCTCATGCTTGGAGCATGAACGTATTTACATAAGTGCAGGTATTCGTGGCCTACAGATAGCCATCAACCCTAACGCACTTATAGAGTACTGTAGCGCCACGGTTGCTGAGTTATCACAACCTATGGCGTAATATTTTCATTCTAATTTTGGAAGAATAAAAATATTTACTATCTTTGCACCGCTAAAGTGTAATACTTATAGCACTCGGAGAATCCGTAGCTCAGCAGGTAGAGCACAACACTTTTAATGTTGGGGTCCCGGGTTCGAGCCCCGGCGGATTCACCAAATTTTTGTTGAGCGGCAGAGTTTTCACTCTGCTGCTCTGTTTTTTTTATAATCCCCCACGAGCAAGCTCGATGGATTATAAAACAGAGCATGCAAAGCATACGCTCAACATCATCCTCCGCGCCTGCTCACTAAAGGCGGGTTGCGGGGATAGAGTGTGATTTTATTGCTCGACCTTTGGTCTGCGCCATGCTGTATCCCCGCTACGGCTAAGCCGTTCGAGCCCCGGCGGATTCACCAAAACTCAACAAACAGCAGTCTTATTTCAAGGCTGCTGCTTTTTATTTAAGGTTAGTTGCGTAGAGAATAAATAGAAACAGCAGCCTAATAAAGACTGCTGTTTCCATATATATGTAGTTGCATATTACAACATCTCGAGGCGCTCCAAGAGTGGAGTAAAGTCGGAGTGTGCATCGGCAAACTCATCATATGAGTGCTCCGAATGACCCTCCTCAGGGACATCCGACACGTACTTAACAGCCACAACAGGGATATTATCGTAGAGCTCTGCTACCTGGCAAATAGCAGCTATCTCCATATCGAACAGACCACACTCAACACCAAAGCGTCTCTTAATCTCTCGAATGATGTCAGCATTTACAAATGAGTCGCCCGTAAACACTGTCTCCGCATCAACACCACGTAGTGCACGAGGATCGGTAATCTCTGGGCAGAAGCCATCAGGGATGATTGCGTCGTGGTGAATAGCACGCTGTGGCATGACTATATCGCCCTGCTTACGACCAAGAGCCGAGGCTGCAAAGCCAACAACAGCAAGCATATCGTACTTCTCAGCAGCAAGGGTCAAGGCACGTGCAACACCAGCCGATGATAGGGCCTTGCCGATACCCACCTCCACGAGGTCGTAGCTATGCTTCATATTAGCAGCCTTATCCAAGGCGTAGCGCATGGCGCGGTATTCGCGCGACGTAGGGGCACATATAAGGATTTTCATACTACCACCACTTTTCGTAGACGTTGCCAATACCTAATTTCTCTGCCTCATCAGCAGTAAAGAGCGTGCGCATATACTCTGCCATAGCAGCATTTGTTGTGTCGATTGCATACAAACCTGGATTACCACACTGCACCTCGTTGAGTCCTACAACATCCGACGCAGACTTCAAGGGGAACACCTCCTTATACACCTTAGCCAACGCCTGGCGAATATCCTCTGCCTCGACATTCTGCATTGTCGAGAGGTAGAAGCCTGTCTTGCAGCCCATAGGACAGAATGACACGATGGATGAACCGATTTTCTCATCCAGGCGCAGATAGTATGCCATAAGGTGCTCGATGGTATGCACCTCACCAGAGCCGAGGGGTGCATGCGCCATAGGGGCACGAAAGCGCAAATCCCATGAGCGCACCTGATACTCATCTGTAATTGTATATACTGAGCGCAGATATAGTCCTGCATCAAGCGTACGATGATCAACATCGAACGACGAAACAATATTCTTCTTCATAATCTTTATTTAATTTATAGTGCAAATATACGATTTTTTTCTATTGATTGAGTATCTTTGCAGAAAATAGATTAGTGATGAAATTTCGCACCGAGATAGATATAGCCCCATGGGGCCACCCTATCACCTACGACAATAATATAGTTACGCTCGGCTCATGCTTCGCTAATGCCATAGCCGAGAGGCTTTGTGACAACAAATTCAAGGTTACGGCATCGCCAACGGGCATACTCTTTAATCCAGAGTCTATAGCCCTGATGGTGGAACTAATGTCGAGCAACTATATCATTAAGGATGAGGATATTATCGAGCGAGATGGTGCCTACTATAGCTATTTATTCCACTCCTCGATATCGGGCAATAGCCACAAGGAGGCTAAAGAGAATATGCAACGCTCCATAGACCTTGGCGCCAAGGCTCTCCGCCATGCCGACAACATCATCATCACGCTTGGCACGGCGTGGCGATACCGTCATGTAGCGACCAACCGCGTCGTAGCAAACTGCCACAAGCAGCCAGCCGCTAATTTTAGCCGAGAGCTGATGAGCGTTGAGGATATTTGCAAAGCCCTTGAAAGCATTGTAAACATCACCTCAGCGAGGATAACCCTAACGGTTAGCCCCGTACGCCACATTGGCGAAGGCATGGAGGACAACTCACTGAGCAAGGCTTTATTAAGGGTTGCCACCGACATCATCTGCAAGCGCCATGCTGAACAAGTTAACTACTTCCCCTCGTACGAGATTTTGATAGACGACCTACGCGACTATAGATTCTACGGCAATGACCTTGTACACCCTTCGGAGATGGCCGTTGACTATATTGCTGAGAAGTTTTTCGAGACAGCTTTATCGAGTGATGCACAGCAGTTAATGGCGCGCATTGGGAAGGTTGTGCAAGCGGCAAATCACCGTCCCACAAACCCACAAAGCGACAAGTATCGCAGCTTCTGCCAAGGACAACTACAAACTATTGAGAGCATCCATGGTGTAGATTTGAGTAAAGAAAAGCAATTTTTCGAGCAAATGTTACAAATAAATTTGTAACTTTGTCGTTCAATAAATTTGAATAATGAATAACACGCTAAGAAATAGCATATTAGCACTCGTTGCAATTATAGCCACCATAGGTGGTGCATATGCAGCACACTCAAAACCACGCCTTGTGGTAAATATTATTGTTGGCACCCTGCGTAATGACGACATCGAGCGTTTCAGCGATAATCTCACCCAGGATGGCTTTAAGCGTATCATGAATGGTGGCGCCTACTACACCGACGCCATCTACGACTTTTCACACTGCAGCGACGCCTCTACATTGGCCACCATCGCTACTGGTGCACTGCCTTCGGACCATGGTATTGTTAGCGACTCATGGTGGAGCTATGCCGACGGCTCACGCATATCGCTTATTGGCGACGTTAAGTCGCATCCCGTACCCTTTAGCACGGGCTCTGGCAACTACTCGGCAAATCGTCTTATAGCGCCTACTATGGGTGATATGCTACTTAGTACCAATCCCGACAGCAAGCAGTTTACAATCGCCATTGACCCACTATCAGCTATCGTTTTAAATGGCAAGAGTGGCACCCCCATATGGGCAGAGACTAACCAGACTCACTGGACAACAGCCTCGGCATTTGCGAACACCCTACCAGCGTGGTTGGATAAGTATAATCGTGACGATATAAATGAGCGTTACACCCTCTCACGCTGGACACCACTCTACAAAGCATCGATGTACAAGAACTCCGAAGTGGCAATCATGGAGGGCATCAACAATAAGCACACCATGCTACTAAGCGATGTGAACCTCAAACTCACAGAGTCGGCCTATGGTAAGATGTGTTACACACCAGCAGGCAACACAATGCTTCTTAAGTTAGCAACCGCTATAATTGATAAAGAGGGATTGGGCATCGACGACAACACCGACATTCTCAACATCTGCTTAGATAGCTCACGATATATCGCACAGACCTATGGACCCGAATCTATGGAGTATGAGGATATGATATATCGTCTCGACAAGGATATCAACGAGCTACTCAGCACACTATATGGCAATGCGGAAGATACAAGTCATATCATGGTTGTAATCACCTCGGCGCATGGCACTTCACCATCATACAACCCTGTAGATAGGAGTGAGCGTGACAGGTTTAACACTCGCCAGATGGAGGTTATGGTGAATGCATATCTCTCGGCACACCATGGTTCCGACAGCTATATTCTGGGTTATAACGACAAGGCTATATACCTAAATCACAAGGTGATACTTGAGAAAAAGTTATCTATTGATGATATACGCGATGAGGTTGCAGTATTTCTGCTTCAGTTGCGTGGCGTAGCTACAGCACGCTCATCGACAGCACTACGCAATAGCGCCTTCATCGAGGGACGCGCACGCCTTATGCAACATAGCTTCTACGCCTCACGCTCAGGAGACATACTCTTCGACCTCATGCCTGGCTGGATTATTGAGGATAGCAGCTATCGTTCATCAGCAGTAGGCGGTTACACATACGATAGACATGTGCCAATAATGATATATGGTGGTGGCATTACCACAAAGATGGTTGACCAACAAGTAGCCATGAGTCACCTTGCCCCTACAATATGCCATAGCATTGGCATCGACGCCCCTTGGTCATCCGAGGGCACTACCCTACCATAAGTTTGACGACAAGAAAAATATTGATATATGAATAGTGATAAGATACAAGATGCTATTATCGAGGAGTTCTCGATATTTGATGATTGGCTCGACAAGTACGACTATCTAATCAGCCTTAGCGATCAGCTTGAAGCTATGGATCCAACGAAGCGCACGGAGCGCTACCTTATCGATGGCTGCCAGTCACGCGTATGGGTAGCCGCCGAGTTGCGTGACGGCAAGGTGTATTATACCGCCGATAGCGACGCAATCATAACCAAGGGCATCGTAGCCCTACTTGTGAGGGTGATGAATGGTCGCACGCCACAGGAGGCTGCACACCTCGATCTATACTTTATAGATGCCATAGGTCTCAGCGAGAACCTATCACCAACACGCAGCAATGGTCTTCGTTCGATGATTTCGAAGATGAAGCTTTATGCACTAATATTCACATCGGAAGAGAATAAAACAACTATATAATGACACCTACAGAGATACTTGCAGTAGAGCAGGATATTGTCCGCACACTCAAGAACATATATGACCCCGAGATCCCAGTAAACATCTACGATCTCGGTCTTATCTACGAGATAAACTACGACCCTTCGGGCACAGCTGATATCATCATGACCCTCACAGCGCCAAACTGCCCTATGGCAGATATGCTTCTTGCAGACATTCACCGTGAGGTAGGCAAGATTGAGGGTGTCAACAAGGTGAATATAACCCTAACATTTGAGCCTCAGTGGGATAAGTCAATGATGTCCGAGGAGGCCCTTATTGAGCTCAACCTACTATAACAACGCTATGCTTAGGCGCGCTTTGATATACACCATTGACACACCACCCGACCAACAAACGTCAGGTGGCAGAGGCAACAACTGCGCTTTCCACCTCGCCTCGATGTATGAAGCTACACGCCAAACGATAATTAATAGGTTGATTACGGAGCGTAACAAGCGCAAGTTTAAGGACATAATGGAGGTATTCCATCTCTCAGGTGAGAATTGGAATCAGACGATGCATACCATGCTAATGAAGTTCATCGGCGGTTTTGACAATGGCAATGCTGCGATGAAACTATCGCGACGCGTAACCTACCCTATTATCATGCGCGAACGCTCATCACGCATCGCTATTGAGGCACTACTACTGGGTGCTTCAGGCCTACTTGGCCTTTACAACGCAAAGGACGAGTATGTCGCCCGCCTGCAGATGGAGTATGACCATCTGGCAGCGAAATACGACATCACAGCCATGGAGCTACGCGAGTGGCGACTATCAAAGATTCATACTCACAATCACCCCACGCTACGCTTAGCTCAAGTTGCCGCGTGCTATGTCGAGAACGAGATATCGATGAATAGCGTCACTCAATGTCGCACGCTCGATGATATATATCGACTCTTCTCTGGCCACGCTTCGGAGTACTGGCTCAAACACTTTATACCCAACTATACGTTCGACGACACTTCGTCGCGCTTCAGCAAGATGAAGTGTGAGCTACTAGGCATCAACTTCGTAGCTCAGATGATATATGCATACGGTGACTACACCCTATCTCCAGCGCTCAACACTCAAGCAACTGAGCTTCTCAGGGGAATTCCTGCCGAGAAAAACAGATATATCACCGAGTGGAACAGCTACTCGGTTGTAGCACATAATGCCATAGATAGCCAGGCTCTCATCCAGCTAAGTCGCGAGTATTGCCTACGCCGACGATGTGAGCAATGTCCCATAGACAGTTGGTTTAGATATACACAGATGTAATCATTAGGTGCAAAATATCACTTTTCGCACATGCGCACGCACAAATATGTACGTGCGCATATTGTATATTTGTCAAATAATAAGTATATTTGCGCGATATATGCGCTATTGGGCGTTAATCACGCAAATAAGAATAACATATAGAGACAAATAATTATCAAACATGGATATAGTATCAAAAATCATCAAGGTCTTTTTCGGCTCAAAGAGCGATAAGGATCGTAAGGAGATTCAGCCTTACGTAGAGAAGATTAAGGCGGTATACCCATCTATATCGGCCCTTAGCAACGATGAGCTACGTGCTCGCTCGGCAGCCCTCAGCAAGAGCATTGCCGACTTCATTGCAGAAGATGAGAAGCATATCGAGGAGCAGAAGGTTAAGCTTGAGCTCCCTGAGACATCTATCAACGACAAGGAGCGTATATCTAAGGATATAGACGACACAACAAAGCGCATCGACGACAAGATTGAGCAGAAGCTCGAGGAGATACTCCCAGAGGCATTCGCCATCATGAAGGATACAGCACGTCGATTTGCCGAGAACGATGAGGTTGTAGTCACTGCTAACGACTTCGACCGCAACCTTGCTGCTGAGCGTGGCGACTTAGTGCGCATCGAGGATGACAAGGCTATATATAGCAGCCAGTGGACAGCCGGTGGTAATGTCATCAAGTGGGATATGGTACACTACGATGTGCAGCTCTTCGGTGGTGTGGTTCTCCACAAGGGTCGTATCGCTGAGATGGCAACAGGTGAGGGTAAGACCCTCGTGGCAACACTTCCTGTATTCCTCAATGCCTTGGCGCATAAGGGAGTGCATGTGGTAACTGTCAATGACTACCTCGCACGTCGTGATGCCGAGTGGATGGGTCCTATGTACCAGTTCCATGGTTTGTCGGTAGCATGTATCGACAACACACGTCCTAACTCAGCAGAGCGTCGCAAGGCCTACAATGCAGATATCACCTTCGGTACAAATAATGAGTTCGGCTTCGACTATCTTCGTGATAACATGGCCGCAGCACCTAAGGATCTCGTACAGCGTAAGCACCACTTTGCCATTGTCGATGAGGTCGACTCTGTATTGATTGACGATGCTCGTACTCCACTTATCATCTCTGGTCCTGTACCTAAGGGTGGTGACCAGCTGTTTGCCGAGTATCAGCCTGCTGCCAAGTATATCTACGACCTGCAGAGCAAGATGTCTACTGCCGATGTAGCAGAGGCAAAGCGTCTCTTCAACGAGGGTAATCACGAGGAGGCTGGTAAGCTTTTGTTGCGTGCCTACAAGGCGATGCCTAAGTACAAGGCCCTCATCAAATTTCTCTCAGAGCCAGGCGTTAAGGTATTGTTGCAGAAGACCGAGAACTTCTACATGCAGGATAACGAGCGTCGCATGCCTGAAATCACAGATGAGAACTTTGTACTCCACGATGAGAAGATGAACTCATTGATTCTCACCGATAAGGGCCACGAGGTAGCATCGCGCCGCTTCAACGAGGAGGGCTTCTTCGTTCTTCCTGATATTGGTGCTCGCATCGCCGAGATTGAGAATGCTGGCCTCACTATCGAGGAGCGTACCGAGCAAAAGGACGCCCTTCTTAGCGACTATGCTATCAAGGCTGAGCGTGTACACACAATGAACCAGCTTCTCAAGGCATACTTCATGTTCGAGAAGGAGGTTGAGTACGTTCTTATCGACAACAAGGTTAAGATTGTTGACGAGCAGACAGGACGTATCATGGAGGGTCGCCGCTACTCTGACGGTCTCCACCAGGCTATCGAGGCCAAGGAGAACGTTAAGGTAGAGGATGCTACACAGACCTTCGCTACCATCACCCTTCAGAACTACTTCCGTATGTATCACAAGCTCGCAGGTATGACCGGTACTGCAGAGACTGAGGCATCGGAGTTCTGGAGCATCTATAAATTGGATGTTGTTGTAATCCCAACAAACAAGAAGGTCATTCGCGACGACCGTGAGGACCTTGTATATAAGACTGCACGCGAGAAGTACAACGCCGTAATCGCAGAGATTGAGCGTCTTGTAGCTGAGGGTCGCCCTGTTCTTGTGGGTACCACATCAGTGGAGATCTCGGAGTTGTTGAGCCGTATGCTTAAGCTTCGTGGCATCAAGCACAACGTACTTAATGCTAAGCAGCACCAGCTCGAGGCACAGATTGTTGCCGAAGCGGGACGTAGTGGTCAGGTAACCATCGCCACCAACATGGCGGGTCGTGGTACCGATATCAAGCTCTCAAAGGAGGTCAAGGATGCTGGCGGTTTGGCCATCATCGGTACTGAGCGCCATGAGAGCCGTCGTGTAGACCGTCAGTTACGTGGTCGTGCAGGACGTCAGGGTGACCCTGGTTCATCACAGTTCTTCGTATCACTTGAGGATAACCTCATGCGTCTCTTCGGCTCGGATCGTATCGCTAAGCTCATGGACCGCATGGGTCTTAAGGAGGGCGAGGTAATCCAGGCTGGCATGATGACTAAGGCTATCGAGCGTGCACAGAAGAAGGTTGAGGAGAACCACTTTGGTACTCGTAAGCGTTTGTTGGAGTATGACGATGTTATGAACTCACAGCGTGAGGTTATCTATACACGTCGTCGTCACGCCCTTTATGGCGAGCGCATCGATATCGATCTTAACAACCTACGCTACGACTACGCTATGAAGTTTGTTGAGGCTCACGAGGGTTGTCCATATGAGGAGTTTAAGTTCGAACTTATGCGCGAGGCCGCTATCGAGCTAAGCCTCGACGAGCAGAGCTACTCACGCATGAAGCCTCAGGAGCTCATCGCACACCTCACCAAGGATCTCACCGACCACTTCGAGCGCAAGGCTAAGGCTGTAGCTGATGCTGTACGTCCAACGATGATGAAGATATACGAGGATCGCAAGGATAACATGTCTATGCGTATCGCCTTCCCTATCACCGATGGTCGTCGCAACTTCGCAGTGCCTGTAGAGTTGCAGAAGTGTAAAGATACAGATTGCGCAGAGATCTATCGAGAGTTTGCAAAGGTGGCGCTCTTCACAACTATTGACGACGCATGGCGTGAGCACCTCCGCGAGATGGACGACCTACGTCAGAGCGTTCAGAATGCAACCTACGAGCAGAAGGACCCACTCCTCATCTATAAGCTTGAGTCGTTCCAGCTCTTCTCGAAGATGATCGAGGATATCAACCGTGACGTTATCGTGCAGCTTAACAAGGCGGGCCTCGCAGTACGCCAGAGCAGCCCTGAGAACTTGCAGCAGGCACGCGAGCAGAAACAGCGTATCGATGTAAACAAACTCCAGGAGTCGCGTATGGCAGCAGCTGCCGCAGCGGGCCAGGGTGATCGCGGCAAGACAGCACCTATCAAGGTAGACAAGAGCGTAGGACGTAACGACCCATGTCCTTGTGGTTCAGGCAAGAAGTATAAGCACTGTCACGGTAAGCTATAGTAGACTATGGGATACAAGGAGCAGAAACAGCGACAGTTCGACATCCGCTACTTGCAGATGGCGCGCGTATGGGCAGAGAACTCATACTGTGTGCGTCGCAAAGTGGGCGCGTTGCTTGTCAAAGATAATATGATTATCTCGGATGGCTATAACGGCACCCCCGCAGGCTTTGAGAACATTTGCGAGGATGATATGGGCAAGACGAAGCCATATGTACTCCATGCTGAGGCCAACGCTATTACGAAGGTTGCCAAGAGCGCAAACAACTGCAATGGCTCGACGCTTTACGTCACTGCCTCACCATGTATCGAGTGTGCAAAGCTCATCATCCAGGCAGGCATCAAGCGTGTTGTCTATAGCGACTCATACCGATTAGAGGAGGGTCTCGACCTTCTTCGCAAGGTGGGCATCGAGTGCGTGCAACTACCCGTTGACGAGTAATTGACGCTATTCCATATGGTATAGGGCAAGAGTATAACACTCTCGCCCTATATATATTTATATAGGTGAGGCTATACCCAAAATACGCCCAACATTCAGCTTCACATAAATGCTCTTTTATAGTTAATTTTTTTTACTATCTTTGAGAGACAAAACAAATCATTATATGAAAAGATTATTACTACTAACACTTGTTCTATGTGTATGGCAGGTGAGTGCTCAGGATATAAAGCACTACAAAAAGATTGTTAAGGAGCTCAGTTCTGAGAAGTATCAGGGTCGCGGCTATGCGGAAGATGGTGCAAACAAGGCTGGAAAGTGGATAGCCAAGGAGTTTTCGAAGATAGGTGCAGATGAGGTTGTATGTCAACCCTTCACGCTCGACATCAACACCTTCCCAGGCAAGATGGAGATGGTTGTCGATGGTAAGAAGTTCACGCCTGGCATTGACTTCACACTTCGCGAGTTCAACCCATCTATCAAGGGTGAGTTCAAGCTATACTACGTCGACATGGAAAATTATAATGCCGACAAGATGTTTGCCGACTTGGCATCTGCCGAGTATGAGGGGGCATTTGTTGTCTGCGATTTCATGTTTTCATATCAATATTACGAGGATTTCAAGAAACTACAGAGTAAGGGGGAGTGTAGCAATGCTGGACTCATATACACATGGGAGGCACCCCTAAAGTTCTACAAGGCATACGGCGAGACCGTCAAAGATAAGCCGATAATATGGGTAAAACCAGACTTTCCAAAGGATGCTAAGCTTGTGAAGTTAGATATCGAAAATGAGTTCCTCGATGATTATGAGTGTTTCAATGTAATTGCCAAGATCGAGGGTGAAAAACATGACAGATGCTACGTCTTCACCGCTCACTACGACCACCTCGGCAAGTTAGGCAAGAGGGTATACTACCCTGGTGCTCACGATAATGCTTCAGGTACAGCGGCTATCATCACCCTTGCAGCCCACTATGCTGAGAATACGCCCGAGTACGATATGTACTTCATTGCTTTCTCAGGCGAGGATGCAAACCTCAGAGGCTCGGTATGGTATGCCGAGCACCCTATCGTACCTCTGGAGCAGATAAAATATCTTATCAACCTCGATATGATTGCCGACAACAACCCTGAGCTATACTGCGAGGTGAGCAACGAGGGTATGGATGGCTTCGCCCTATTCGAGAAAATCAATAATGAGAAGGGTTACTTCGATGCTTTACACAAAGCTGCGCTTGCCGACAACAGCGACCACTATCCATTTGCAGAGCGATGTGTTCCTTGCATCTTCTTCATGAATGAGGAGGGCGATGCATTCAAGTATTACCACACGGTGTACGACACCTGGGAGAATAGAATACTATGCAACATAGAGCCAACACTTGACATTATCAAGGAGTTCATAGCGAGATATAAATAATTTAGGGATAAACACCCAATAGTGACATAGTTTCACACTCTTTTATCCCTAAAATTTGGAAAATTAAAGGGGGGGGGTATCTTTGTGGTCGGAAACATAAAACACAAAAGTATGAAACATTATCTATTGACTGTAGTCGCCCTTATTGGTTTTGCGACTATCTGTTTAGGACAGAACATCGCGACATATCATAACACTGATGTGGAGAGTTCAAGCATATATCAGGAGGGTAATCCGTATCAGCGAGATCTACTACTCTATGTGGATATGCTAAAATCGTCGCACCCCTACTTTGCCGATTCGAAGCATTGCTCTAAGATCGACAAGCAGACTAAGAGGATGCACAAGGAGTGTGGCAATATAACAAATGATATCGACTTCAAGGTCTACATTGCCAAGATTGGTGCATCACTAAACGATGGACACACCACAGTGCCCTATTGGATGACATTCAATAGAATCTTCCCCGTTAAATTCATCCTTGACGGCAACTCTCCTGCCATAGTAGAGATATCTCCCGAGGATAGGCGCGATATACTCGGCAAGGAGGTGGAGAGCATCAACGGCAAATCTATGGAGCACATTCTCAAAGTTGCCCGTCCGCTGGTAAGTGCCGACAACGATGCTAACTTCGAGAATACCATAAAAGAGTTTCTGATGTTTGCCCAATTTTGGCCACTTATTGGCATGAGCGACGAGGTGATGTACCTTAGATTTACCGATGGGACAAGTGCTGATATTAGAGCTATAGACAAGAGTAACTTAAGGATAGCTCAACTTCAGAGAGATAGCGCCGAGAGAGTGACTGCACAGCGTAGCGTCCTTTTCGACTATACCATCTATGAGGAGGAGAGCATATGCTATCTACAGTTTAATCAGTTTGCCGACAGGCTAACATATCCACAATACCCACAACTTGCGAGGTTCGATGACTTTACTCGTGACATGATGACCGAGATGAGGGAGAGGGGTATTAGGACACTTGTCATCGACTTGCAGTATAACGGTGGTGGAAATAGCCAATTGGGCGATGTACTACTATCGTGGCTATATCCACACAGAGCGACCAAACGATATGGCGTTAATATCAGAGTATCGGAGCTACTATACACCTACTACCCTTACTACCGCGAATTTACCGTAAATGGCGAGTCTCTGAAGGTGGGTAGCACATACAACTATATGGGCTTCGACCATAGCAAGGAGTACGAGGTAGATTACGACGCCGCGCAAAACCCTGCTAATCATGTGTTCAACTTTGATGATGAGCTTATTTTCAATGGCAATGTCATCTTTATCCAAGGCAACAACTCGTTTAGCAGTTCAACCCTACTCCTGACCATGGCACGCGACAATGGCATTGGCATCATCATTGGTGAGCCATCGGGAGGTAAGCCAAACCACTATGGCGACATTCTCTACTGCATGCTACCAAACACGGGGGCAATAGCCACAGTTAGCCACAAACACTTCATCAGGCCCAAGAATGAGGTGAAAGATTACGACCATATCATGCCAGATGTGACAATAGAGCTAAACGATCCTAACAGCGATCTAGCGTGGGAATGGATTGTAGAACATTATGGTATCGCAGCAAGATAGCGCATATTATATCTATTATCACCACCTATCTGCAGTTTATCTAAAAATTACTATCTTTGTAGCTGGACAAAGCAACGAACAACATATAATAATAAACATCAAAAGTTATGAGTGAGATTTCAAAGTGCCCAAAATGTGGTGGCGAGTATGTATATTTCGACGGTTCTCTTTATGTATGCCCCGACTGCGCATACGAGTTTGACGAGGAGGCTGCCGCAGGCCCAACAGTGGAGGTACCCAAGGATAGTAATGGTGCAGAGTTGATGGATGGTGACTCAGTGACCGTCATCAAGGACCTCAAGGTTAAGGGCTCATCAATGGTCATCAAGCGCGGCACAAAGGTTAAGAGCATACGTCTAACAGATGATCCAGGCGAAGTAGATTGTAAAATTGACGGCAGCAGCATCGTTCTTAAGACATGCTTCTTGAAGAAGGAATAATAGATATTATTCTTTTCTCAGGCAGTAATGGTCACCTAAATAAACGACTCGTGAGTATGCTCACGAGTCGTTTTATATTGTGTAGCGTCGCTACTATTTGATATTTTGGATTGGATGGAGGTGGACGGAGAGCGGCTTTGCGGCCTGTTCCGCTTTGTGGACTACCCTCTTTAGGTGGATTGTCATAACGCCACCCATACCATTATATACAAGATTCTTGCTTGCAAGAGCCACATTAGATATGTGTGAAGCTGGCATCCAGATAGTTATAGTACCTCCCTCGCCAATCTCCTTGAGGCAATCACCCAGAACATCGAAATACAACGACTCGAGTGTTGCACCACCTGCCTCAGTCATATCACGCTGTCGTGCAAGTTCGGCATTTAGCTTTATACGCTTTGGCTCATCTATAGCGGGATCCTTAGCAATGCGTATCGCATATCTATCAATTGTCGAGAGCATAGTACTTGTTGACTCGATAGGCAAACCATAGCAACTATACAACTCATACTCCATATATATAGAGTCCGTCTTAGCCACAGGATGTCTATCGTTACCCTCGTTATTTACTCGATAATACACGGTCTCTTGACCCTCCTTAGTGTATGGGATAACACCATCCTGTTTTGCCACATTATCGAGCCAAGCGGTAGTACGCGCAACATTATAATCCAACATCTTCTGCTTATGCTCCTTAGCGCCTACAATAGATGATAGCTGCATGATAGGAAGTCGCATGATGCTATCAATAATCATATACTCACCTAAAGCACTAGCATCGTTAAAAGCTTGCTCCACCCAATATCTATTAATTGGCACCTGCATAAAGCGCAACTCGCTTGCCATCTTTCGACCTATAGCTGCAGACATCTCCTCGCGCGTAAACTCATCATCAAAGAGCACAGGTTCCTCCACCTCGGCCTCAGGATCGACATATAACAGTGTCTTATTACGTCTTATCTGCGACATCCATGGCATATAGCGGAAGTCGTTGAACTCTCCTACCTTAACTATAGTATTGTACAACGCCCCCATATCGAGCGTCTCAGCATCGAGGGTCTCGAAGAAATTAGATAAAAGAAGATCTCTATCAACATCCGACTCCATTAATAGGCCCTGGGCAGAGAGTGCATACTGCATACCTATAGCATAGGATATAGTGTCGAATTCGGCAGATGGGTCATCATAGACACGATTCTCGAGCTCCGTGAAGTAGAGACTATCACTGACAACATTCTCGGTCTTCTTATCTTCAGAGGCGCCACAAGCAACAGCCATAAGAGCTACCCCTACCGCACAAAACAGATGTATAAATCTCATAGTTACTATCGCTCTACGTCAATAATATTGAGTTCGTAATATAACATTGTATTAGGCTCTACACCCAGTGAGTCACATCCTGCCGAGCCGAATGCCAATGCTGATGGCACCCACGCTTCGATATGGCCACCACGTCCCACAAGGCGCGCCGCCTCCTGCACACCCTTAGGCATATCACCAAAAGCCATGCGCAACGTATCGTTACGGTAATATGTTGTATCAACAACTCGCGTAACGTCTAACACTCTATACGTCATGCGTATCGTATCGCGCGACACCTTAGGACCTCGCTGCGTATCGCCCATCTTTCTAATCTTATAGGTAAGACCCGACGTAGTAGCATAGTACTCTTTATCTGTAGCACGAAGCTCTGCAAGATATTGATCCTCATACTTCTTAACGCGCTCATAGTTGTCGTAATGCATATACTTGAGCACAGCATAACGAGCCTCATCATCCTTAAGTTTTGGCTCACCGCTATACATATCGCTTATGCCCATACACACCAAATCGATGTTAAGTGCTGGATCGATACTCTTTAGCATGCGGCCAAGTTCCATACCATAGGCATAGGACATAGAGTCGGCACTTGTCTCCATAATAGGTTCCTCGGTAACAACCTTACTGTCACTCTTACAAGATACCATACCCATGATGGTCGTAATGACAAGTGCTGATAGAATTTTTTTCATATTTGACATAGTAATAACCTTGCGAGCAACAATATCTCAATTAGTTAGACACAAATAGTTAGAATGGGAGGAATATCAACTGCACAATAATATAGACGGGCAGAAGCACCACCAACGAAAATTTGAACATATAGCCAAAGAACGATGGCATCTTGACACCCTCCTGCTCAGCAATAGCCTTAACCATGAAATTAGGACCATTGCCAATATAAGTCATCGCGCCAAAGAAGACTGCACCAAGCGATATCGCTGTGAGCAACGACTCTGCTATGCCTGCGACCTCTGCTGGGCCGCCAAGACCGCTTGCCACCGTATGGAATGCAACTGCCGTAGGGGCGTTATCGAGGAACGATGATAGGCCACCTGTTAAGTAGTAGAACTGCCAAGGCTCAGTGAGACCCAACTCTGTAGCATGAGCGTTAAGATACATCATCGCTGGCGTCATCGTAACAAAGATACCCACAAAGAGAATTGCCACCTCGAGGATTGGGGCCCAGGTAAAGTTATTAGCTTGGCGCACTTCGCGTTTTGTTAGAATGAGGGACAATGCAATGATAATAGCAAGAGCTATCTCGCGCAAGAACTTAATATAAAATGGTGCATCATGCTCACCCATAGCTGGGATATAGCTGCTATTGAGGAATAGGACAGACGCTATAACCAAGCCAAGCAGGAGGAAGTTACGCGCACCAATAATTCTCAATGGCTCATGCTCCTCCAAATCTCTCTTACGTGCCTCAGCTGGCTCTTTCGCATAGTAATGACGATCCAAGACCATATAGATAGCCAATAGCAACACTCCTGCAACAATCCACTCCAAGAACATTGTTGAGAACCACTCAAATGGGGCACCCTTGAGATATAGCAAGAACAATGGAGGATCACCAAGAGGAGTAAGTATACCACCACAGTTTGCAACCAATGCGATGAAGAATAGCACGGTATGTACTCTATAAACACGTTGTTGGTTAATCTGCAAAAGTGGGCGGATAAGCAACATAGCAGCGCCTGTAGTACCCATAATGGATGCAAACACAAAACCTGCAGCCAAAATAAAGGTATTAACAAGTGGTGTTGCTGTGATATCGCCACGTATATGTATGCCTCCCGTCACCACAAAAAGGGCCAAAAGAAGCATTATAAATGGAATATAATCGTATAACACGTTGTGGGTAATTGCTCCACCCAAACCATAAGATGATAACAATACAACTGTAACCAGCGAGATCACCAGTGTAAAGATGAATTTATTGCGATTACTCTCCCATAGATGTTCGACCGCCAAAGGGGCAATGGCAATGGTCAAAAGCATAACCACAAATGGAATCACCATCCAAAGTTCTACTTGTTGCATAGTTTTTAAATTAAATTATTAATTATTTGACCCCACAAAGATAACCGTTTTTTTTGGCAAAGAATAGACCTATAACCATGGTAAAATATCACCTTTTCATCCCTTTAAATGGTCCATTCTCGCCATCTAATAATTATCCTCTACATAATCGCCGGAGTATCCACGCCCTTTAGAGCAATACTACACATCTTAAATAGCAGACGTGCTACGATACGCATATCTGCCTTATTCTCTATATTGGGCGATACCTCTGTAAGGTCAAAACCAACAATACGTCGACCAGAGGTGATGATGCGATCCATGAGATAAATCACCTGGTGGAAATTCAAGCCTCCAGCTGTCATATGTCCCTTATTGGGGGAGCACTCATTCATAAGACCATCGATATCGAGAGCTATGTATACATGGTCTGGCAGCTCAGCGATGATATCATCAACAATTTTAGACCACGGCGTACCCTCAAACTGATCACTCCACATCTGCTGCGCAGTAAAGACTTTGATGCGGCCATTGTTTGAGACACGCTCCCACTCAATGGGACTGAACTCCTGAACACCTACGGAAACAAGCTTATCCACCTGTGGGACATCGCGCATAATATTGAACATTGTTGAAGCGTGCGAGAAATCGAAACCCTGGAACGCCTCACGCATATCGCACTTTGAGTCTATATGCAGCAGTCCTAGCTTCTCATACTTATAGCCCATTGCACGAACTATGCCATAAGTCACAGACTGATCGCCACCAACAAGGCCAACGATCTTATCCTTACTCAACCAATTAGATGCCTGCTGGAAAATATTGTTATTAACCTCTACAGAACCCTCATTAACGCGACGCAAACGACGATCATACATCAAATTGTCGATAACCGACATTCCAAGTTCGTCGTGCAGGTTTATCACACGCTCAGCGTCTGAACGTAGGCGATGCGACAAATCTTGTATCGAGTAGTCGATAGGCGCTGTAGCTATACCCTTCTGCCAACTATTTGGAGCCAGAGGCTCATAGAAATCCACATATCGCGACACCTCGATTATGGCATCGGGAGCGTATGAGCTACCAGAGCGCAATGAGGTTGTCGTATCCCAAGGTGCCGACAAAAGCACCAGGGCTGCACTCTCAGGATCGTGTGAAAGGCCGAAATAACAGCCGTTATCTGGAGTGATAGTATTAGGGTTAAAATCTTTGCCGAACATGGAATTAATCGTTATTATATCTCCTGCTAACAAAATATCATGCAAATATACTAATTTTTTACATATTTTTTCCTATCTTTGTTAAAAATTTACATAGTAAAACTATTCGCAGATGAGAGTCATTATCGATAGCGCAATACCCTATATCAAGGGTGTATTGGAACCCTATACCAAGGTAACCTACCTGCCTGCTGCCGAGATTACCGCAAGCAAAATTAAAGAGTGCGATGCTTTAATAATCAGGACTCGCACCCGTTGCGACAAGTCGCTTCTCGAGGGGTCGAAGGTAAAGTTTATCGCCACAGCTACCATTGGCACCGACCACATCGATATACCTTACTGCCTCTCTAAGCGAATAATCATCGCCTCAGCTGGAGGCTGCAATGCTCGCGGTGTATTGCAGTGGGTAGCTGCAGCACTTAAACACATCTGCAACAGTGACAACCTTAACCCCAAAGATTACACTCTGGGAGTTGTTGGTGTAGGCAACGTAGGCTCACTGGTTGTTGAATACGCCAAGGCGTGGGGCTTCAATGTCATGGCATGCGACCCTCCACGAGCCAAGCGCGAGGAGGGCGAATTCTATAGCATTGAGGAGCTCGCCAAGAGATGTGACATCATCACCCTACATACCCCTCTCGACAAGACCACACACCACCTTGTTAACGACAAGCTACTCGACATCATGGGTGAGAAGACAACTATCATAAACGCATCACGTGGCGCCGTGGTCGATAATCGAGCAATAGCCAAAAGGTCGAATAGATACATCTTCGATGTTTGGGAAGATGAGCCCAACTTAGACCCCGATATACTGCAAAGAGCAACACTCGCCACACCACATATTGCGGGCTACTCAAAGCAGGGCAAGGCAAATGCTACTGCAATGTCTATTAGAGCATTAGCATCATATCTAGGATTGCCACTTATGTCATGGTATCCCGAAGGTATAACACCCACAGTACCACAAAAAATCGAGTGGCAAGAGATGTGCGACAACATCGACAAGTATTATCCTATAATGGAACAAACTAACAAACTAAAGGCGCACTCCGACAAGTTCGAGGAGATGCGCAACAACTACGACTATCGCGAAGAATACTTCTAACGAAGTCGTCAATAAAATATCGACGTACTAAATATTTCGCTTAAAGTTAGCATAATGGGTAAATTATTCCTATATTTGCATTAATATTCTTTAGCGTAGATGAAAAAGTCGATATTTCAACATATCTTGGGATGCATCCCCGCCGAACCCGCCCACAACATTCGTCTTGCGGGCCTTCGTCTTGCGGGCAAACTTCCCACAGGACACTGGTGGATGAAGCAGTCGCTTGCGCCCCATAAGCACAACCTCGACCGCAATGTCTTTGGCCTTCACTTTCGCAATCCAATAGGCATTGGCGCAGGCATAGATCCTAACGCGCAGTGTATTGATGAGTTTGCTGCTATGGGCTTTGGATTTATCGAGATCGGCACAGTCACCTGCCAGCCTCAGCCGGGCACACCACGCCCTCGTCTACAGCACTTAGATAAGGAGTCCTCATTCATCGACAACAGCGGATACCCAAGCAAGGGCATGGAGTATGTCCTCGACAGAATACGCAATCGCAGCAAGATAGCCAAAGATGTTGTCATTGGGTGTTGCATCGGCAAACTCACAGCAACACAGCGTATCGACACCCCCAGGGAGTACCTACGCGTATTTCGCAACATGTATCAGTATGTCGACTTCTTCACTGTTAACATCGCAAGCAACTCATCAGCAAAACGATACGTACCACGCTCTCGCGAGGAGATACTACAACTTATCGAGCCACTATTTGAGTTCCGCCGCGGTCAGCTCGACTACCGCCCTATACTTCTCAAGATATCTCCCGACCTAACCAAGGAGGAGATAGACACCGTTGTAGACATACTCATCGAGACCCCCCTCGACGGCATTGAGGCAGTAGCGGGTTCTAATAGCGCAGCACCAAACGGATCGGGTGCTGTATCGGGTGCAGTGCTCACAGAGCGCGCAATAAGCATTGTCAGATATATCGCCAAGCGCACCAACGGCAACTACCCCATTATCGGCTCCGGCGGCATGATGACGCCCGACAACATTGCCTCAATGATGGAGGCTGGAGCGTCGCTTGTTGCTCTCAACTCAGGCATCCGCGAGAATGGCTTCAAACTATTAAGACATAGCACCGAATATCTCGTTGCCAACCAGGTAATTGGCAACGAGCCAAGTGCGCAAACAAAGTAATATCGAATTATGAATGCAAGCATAGTCACCATAGGCGATGAGATACTCATCGGACAGATTGTAGACACAAATAGCGTCTCCATAGCTCGTCACCTTAACAGCATAGGCATCACCATTGCCGAGAAGCTATCTATTGGCGACAATGCCGAGGTTATAACCAACACCTTGGAGCGTCTCACGCACAACTCAGAGGTTATCATACTCACCGGAGGTCTTGGCCCTACAAAGGATGATATTACAAAGCATACCCTTGCAGCATATTTCGGTTCTAAGCTTGTATACAATGAAATCGAGGCAGAGCACATACGCTCGCTCCTCGCCCGCCGAGGCATTGAGTTCACCGAGCTCAACCGCGGTCAAGCTATGGTTCCCGAGTGCTGCACTGTGCTACACAATGGCTACGGCACAGCCCCAGGCATGTGGTTCGAGTCTCCCGATGGCACTATCGTCATCTCACTTCCAGGCGTCCCATTTGAGATGGAACACCTCATGGAGGATGAGGTATTACCACGCCTCAAGGCTCGCTTCGAGCTACAGTCGATAGTTCACCGCACGCTGATTACCCGCGGCATTCCCGAGTCGATACTCGCCGAGCGCATAGCTGCGTGGGAGGACGCCCTCCCCGACTTCCTACACCTCGCCTACCTACCAGCGCCCAACGTAGTGCGTCTACGTCTTTCGGCGTACGACATAGACAAGGAGAGTGGCGAGGCGACAATCGACAGATGCTTCGAGGAGCTGCGCCCAATACTTGGCGACAATATCGTAGGCTTTGAAGGTGCTACCGTAGAGCAACACATACACCGCATACTCACCGAGCGCGGTCAGAAGCTCGCCGTAGCCGAGAGCTGTACTGGAGGTGCCATAGCCTCTAAGTTTACAGCCATGGCAGGCGCATCTAACTACTTCATGGCAGGTGTGGTATCATACTCAAATGAGGCCAAGAGGGACATCCTCGGTGTTAGGATGGAGGATATAGAGTGTTTCGGTGCTGTCAGTGAGGTAGTAGCCCTGGAGATGGCAGAGGGCGTGCGCCAAGTATCTGGCGCCGACTACGCTATTGCCACAACGGGCATAGCTGGCCCAGGCGGTGGCAGTAAGCAAAAGCCTGTAGGCACAGTGTGGATGGCAATAGCAACGCCACAAGGCAGCTACGCTGTCATGCGCAACTGCGGCCTCGACCGCTCACAAGTAATCAGCCGTGCTACGGCATACGCCATAGAGATGCTCTATGAAGAGTTAACACGATAGTAACACAAACAATATAAATGGTATGATTCGTTCAATCTTAGACACCGACCTGTACAAGTTTACCACTTCGTACGCTTACTTCAAGCTCTACCCACAAGCTATCGGCACGTTTACATTTAACGACCGCGCCAAGACCGAGTTTGATGACGACTTTTTGGAGGATTTGAAAGCAGAGTTCAAGGCACTGGAGCGTCTCTCGCTTAGCGATGATGAGTTCAACTACATGAACAACAACTGCAAGTATATCCCTCAAAACTACTTCGAGTGGCTAAAAGGCTTCCGCTTCGACGCCTCAAAGATTAACGTATGGCTTGATGAGGAGAAGCACCTGCAGATAAACGTCACTGACTACATGTATAAGGTTACACTCTACGAGATACCTATCCTTGCCACCGTATCGGAGTTGTTCCACCTACGCAATAGCTACGATGCCGAGGCCATGATTAAGCGACTTGAAGAGAAGGAGCAGATAGCACGTGATAACAACCTAATATTCTCTGACTTCGGCACACGCCGTCGTTTCTCATATGACGTGCAGCGCATGGTCGTTAAGCACCTCAAGAATAACCCATGTGGCTGCTCTGGAACATCGAACTGCCACCTTGCCATGGAGCTAGACATGAAGATGATTGGCACATACCCCCACGAGCTACCTATGTTCATCGCAGCTGTCAAGGGCGGCCCACGTATGGCCAACTACCTAACCATGGAGGACTGGGTAAAGGTCTACGATGGCTACCTCGGCACAGCACTCACCGATAGTTTCGGCTCGAAAGTATTCTTCAAGAATTTCTCAAAGAAGCATGCTTGTCTCTTCGATGGCGTACGCCAGGACTCGGGCGATCCTATCGCATTTATCGACATGGCTATTAACAGATATAAGGAGCTGGGTATCGACCCCATGACCAAGCGCATTGTCTTTAGCGACTCGCTCAATTTCGAGAAGTGCGTACAGATTAAGAAGGCGTGCGAAGGTCGCATACAGTGCTTGTTTGGTATTGGCACCAACCTCACCTGCGACACTGGCCACGCATCATGCAACATAGTGATGAAGCTCTCATCATGCCAGATCAACTCTCGCCAGCCTAAGGAGCTTTGCGTTAAGCTCTCGGATGTCGAGGGCAAGGAGATGGGCGATCCACAGGAGGTTGCCGTATATCGATATCTTCTTCGCAACCAGGCATAGCAACAACACTCAAACACAGACGCCACCACATTATCACTCATCAATGTGGTGGCGTATTTTTAATTATAGAATACGCCTCGGACGGATTGTAAGCCCAATATTACCAACTCAAAGTAGATATATTTAATAAAATTTTATAATAAAAGCGCGCAAAGTTTGCAGTTTGATAAAAATTGTTTATCTTTGTGCGCTTTTGTGCCACGGTGGCACTTTAGTTAAAATAAAAAGTACAATGAAAGTTTGTGAAATCACTGGCAAGGTAGCGATGGTGGGTAACAATGTTTCTCACTCGCACATCCGCACCAAGCGTAAGTTCTCGCCAAACTTGAGAACAAAGCGTTTTTGGTCTGAGGAGGAGAACCGCTGGATCACTTTGAAGGTATCAGCAGCGGGTATCAAAACAATTAACAAGAAGGGTCTTGCAGCTGCACTTCGTGAGGCAAAGGCCGCAAAGAAGGTTTACTAAAAACAAGTAACAGAAAATGGCAAAGAAAGGTAACAGAGTGCAGGTAATCTTGGAGTGCACCGAGCAGAAGGAGAGCGGCGTAGCAGGTATGTCACGCTACATCACCACCAAGAACAAGAAGAATACTCCCGACCGTTTGGAGCGTAAGAAGTACAATCCTTACTTGAAGCGAGTAACACTTCACCGTGAGATTAAGTAATTTTAACATCGAGGTAAAGTATGGCAAAGAAAGTAGTTGCAACCCTTAAGACAGGTACTGCAAAGAAGTACACTAAGTGTATCAAGGTGGTTAAGTCAGAGAAGACTGGTGCATACGTTTTCCAGACTCAGAATATCTTGGATGAGGAGGAGATTAAGGCATTCTTCGCTCAGAAATAATTTTTATTAGTTGAAAGACTAATATAAAAGGCGGCTTCTCAGTCGCCTTTTATGTTTTTATATAGTTACACCTTGCACATATCAAATAAATTCGTATCTTTGTGGCGTCAAAAGAGATTTTGATTGTTGCTCGGATGGTGGAATAGGTAGACACGCCGGACTTAAAATCCTGTGGGCAGTAATGCCCGTACCGGTTCGACCCCGGTTCCGAGTACTGGAGGACTTGCTTTTGCAGGTCCTCTTTTGTTTTGCGGCAAGAACGTTATTGGAAGTTGGCGACGGACTTTGTCCCAACGCAAATGTGATTAGCACTCTACGCGTGCAAGCACGCAGATGCAAATCTCATCTGCGTTTGCCTACGGCATTTTCGCCAACTTCTTGTTAATAATACTGCCGCGGTGCTCACCTTAATGAGCGGTTGCCGTATTTTTGCACATCAAGTGTGCAAAAAAAGTACGGCTTCGATTGGATTTAACCAATCGCTCGACCCCGGTTCCGAGTACCGAGAGAGGGGCTGACTAAAAAGTCTGTAAGGCTTTGAAGTCAGCCGCCCCTTTTTTGTTTTCTATGTCAATGGGATAACTAAATTGTCTTACTGTCTCATTTTTTATAATACCCAACAATTTCTCCAACATTGCATCCCTCCCCGAAAGGTAATCTTCGGCCACATATGGAATAGCAATGTCGGGCATCAATACTCCATCAACAGCAAGGGTATATTCATCATACTCAGTAGTCGATACGGATGTTTCGTATAACAGCGACGAAAACCATACATCTCCTGTCACGGCCTCCCCATAACGAAGGGCATTGCGCCACAGCGATTCTCCTACTAATGTAGCAGATTCGTTGTATTGCAATATGTTACAGAATGAAGCTGCTATCGAGGATGTATTTTTGCTCATTAAAATGTAGATATGCACATCATCGCACATATATAACTCGGGATTGAGGTCAATCGTCTTCACTACACAACTATCGGGTAATGCGATTGTTTGCCCCACCATATCCTCCGTAATAAACTCATAGTCGGCTTCAGTTTGCGGAGAAACTCTAACTCTTTGCGATTTCATATAGGGGATTGTGTGGCGATTGATAAACAGAGATAAAAGGTTATCAAACATATACCCACTACCACCTGTATTGTATCTGAGGTCGAGGATTATGTTTTTACAACCCTTCGCCTTGAACTTTTCAATATTTGATTGCAAGACTTTGATAATTCTCGGATTATAAAAGCGAGTGAACTTTGGCAATGCGATATAACCACATTTAGCCGAGTCGTATATACGAATATTATTATCCATTGACTCCTCAAACGCTAACGATGAAGAGGCTTTTTGGGACTTCATACCCTCTGTTGTTATCGTCATCAGCTCACCATTACGAATTAGCTGTACAGTATAATCCTTTGGAAGATGCTGAAAATAGTAGTTTTGCAGCAAAAAATCAGGCGAGGTGTAACGATCGTGGTAATTGTATTCAAACATTTCGGATGATTTTATGCCATTAATCGCAACAATCATATCTCCTCTATGAAATAGTGGGTTTACGGAGGTGTTTACAATTAAGGTATCTTCAACCATCAGCAAGTTGAAACCAAGACCTCGACGTCTTTTAAGGAAGTTCCTCTTGGTCTTGTAGACACGAGCGTCAATTGGTATTCTGGCACCTATACGATAGTGTGGGTCGGTGTCGTGCAGCCAGTCGATATAGGGACGTAATATGTAAAACAAATCAGAGGTTAGCAGCGTATCCTTACCCAATTGTGCGCAGCGTATGTTTATCTGCTGAAGTAGCTCCGCCTTTATTGTCGGGGTCAGCAACGAATCAACAGTAGGATGTGTCGCACTAATTGGCAAATCGTCCCAATCACCATAATGTGCCGTCTGAAGGTCACAGATAGCTGCAGCACTATCTTTCACAGCAACCGAACGTCGCTTGACACTCTCAACATCAAGAGTTTCACCAGAGGTTTGTGCCCACGAGGCATCTACACAAAGTAGCAGACAAAGTAACAATAGCCATTTCATATAATAACAGGTTGAAGGGCCCGCCCAAGTATCAAATATAGAGAAGTGGCAGACGCTATTAAATATTCGTATCTCTTGTAGGGTAACGTTTTGGATGGCTGTTTATTGCTCGTTAGTGCTATGCGACGCTATTTACTTCCATTTTTTGTTCAAACAATGGCCACTTTGAGGGTTACCGAAATTAGGGAATGTTAAGAGATTTAACGATATTCTAAGTTCCGTTAGACAAAAAATACCCCCAAGAGGCTCTCCTCCTGGGGGTAGTAAAACGTAAGTTACTTCAGCAAATTAGATATTCTGGGAGTAAACTACCGATGATACCTGTGCACCCTCGGATGCTATCCTTACGTTTACGCTCGGCGACCAGGTTGTTCGTCACGCCTTCCCTGCTACGGGCGATGGCAACTGGCGTACCGAGCGTGTATACATCACCCCCGCGAAGGGAGAAAGCGTGATGCGTGCAAGCACGCAGATGCAAATCTCATCTGCGTTTGCCTACGGCATTTTCGCCAACTTCTTGTTAATAATATTGCCGCGGTGCTCACCTTAATAGGCGGTTGCCGTATTTTTGCACATCAAGTGTGCAAAAAAAGTACGGCTTCGATTGGTTAACCAATCGCTCGACCCCGGTTCCGAGTACTGGAGGACTTGCTTTTGCAGGTCCTCTTTTGTTTGGTCAAGAACGTTATTGGAAGTTGGCGACGGACTTTGTCCCAACGCAAATGTGATTAGGTTGCCCCTCCCTAAATTCCCTAAATTCCCTAAATTCCTTAAATTCCTTAAACTCACTAAATCCCCCCTACACAAAAAATATCCTCGCAGACAAAACTGCGAGGAGAAAAGAGTAAAACTGTTGCCGCAATCGACAAGCCTAAATCTTAAAAAGCGGAGACAGCGCGCACATAGCGACTGCTGTACTTATCGGAGTTGCCGGTGTCGCCATAGCCCATAACGACATACCACGCAAAATGCTCACGATGTTCCGTAGATGACCAATATCGACCTTTACTTATACCTTCTGCATTATTTTTGTTTAGGGTATTATTGATCTCAGACTTGCATCCATGTATCGTTAGCAACTCATCCTTCGATGGCAAGTACCAGCCATCACCTTTATTCTGACACCACTCCTTAGCTGAATCCCATGTTGCTTCGGTCTCATCAAGGCTCACTATCTTACCATGGCGACCCCCATCCGACACCTCGAAGACAACACCCTCTTTGCCATTCTCGTTGTAATAGTCGCCAACGCTATATGGGCCATTAGTCTCTTTGTCTCTATTAGTCTCTTTATCTGTTTTATTAGCATTCCAAATAAAAAATGCACCGCCGACAATTAGTAGTAAACCAAATAGCCACAACCACCAACGGCTCTTCTTCGACTTAGGGTGCTCTGGCTTCGAAGGTTTAGGCTCAGGTTTGGGTTGTTCAGCTTTTGGCTGTGGAGCAACAATCTTTGTCTTCTCATCATCAGTCGCTGCGACAGATACAACTGTTGACTCAGTAACAGCCACCTTTGGAGCATCGCAACCATCTAACATGGCAACAAACTCCTTGACTGTTTGAGGTCTATCCTTACGCCAGTAAGACATAGACTTCTCAATAGTCTTGCATAGCGACGATGATAGGTGCGTAGGCAATGCTGGCAGGCCATCTTCGCCAACATCGGTGGCCGATGGCGGAACATTTCCCGTAGCAAGATAATACAACGTAGCACCCAAGGCGTAAATATCTGTCGTGGGAGAGAATGAGCCGACACCACCTTGCTTATACTGCTCGATGGGAGCAAAGCCGTGGCTGATACCAACAGGCGTAGAGCTTGTCTGATCGCCTGCGCTATCGTAGTGCTTCGAGAGACCAAAGTCGATTAATATAGCACGGTTATCTTCGCGGCGAACCATGATATTGCCAGGCTTCACGTCGAGGTGGTTTATCTTACGATCGTGGATATAGCCCAATGCCGAAGCTACCTCGCGGATGTAACGCACAGCGTCAGCCTCAGCCAGAGCGCCACCACGCTTGACAATATCGCTAAGCGACTCACCCTCGATATACTCCATGACGTAGTAGCATGTATTGTTCTCCTCGAAGACATCGAAAATATGGATGATATTGGGGTGGTCGAGTTTGGCTATTGTCTTAGCCTCCTTGACAAACTTCTCCTTATATCGCTCCATAATCTCGGCACTACCCTGCGAGCCAATGGATATGCTTTGCGAATCCTCATTGCGGTTGTAGTACTCCTTGGGAAAGAACTCCTTGATGCAGACCTTGCGATCGGCCATAACCTGTTCGGCGAGGTAGGTGATGCCAAAGCCGCCACAGCCGAGCGAACGGATGATACGATAACGACCGCCCTGCAGGTCGGTATTGGGTTGTAGTGAATACTCTCTAACGCTCATATCTTTGTTGATTTAACTTAACAAAGTTACTATTTTTTCGCCAACAAACAAAACATATTACACTAAAACGTCTACTTAATATTCGCCACCCTATCAGCAAGGCCTATAGATAGATAAAAATTTCCGATTTGCAGAGTCGATTTTTTGCCCTATATTTGCAACGAAAAGAAGATGAAATAATAAATTAAAACAATAAAAATATGTCTGTAATTAATTTAACAAAGGACGGCTTCGAGCGCCGCATTGCAAAGATAGATAAGTTGGCCGAAGAGTGGCATTTCGTCGGTGAGCGTCCTGCGATAATCGACTTCTACGCATCATGGTGTGGTCCATGTCAGCGTCTGATGCCAACAATTGAGGAGGTTGCTCAAGAGTATGAGGGCAAGGTAGACATCTACAAGGTAAATGTCGATGATGAAGAGGAGTTGGCAACGCTCTTTAAAATCCGCTCGGTGCCCACGCTACTATTTATACCTATGGAGGGTGAGCCTATTAGAACTATGGGGGCGATGCCTAAGGCACAGCTAAAGGAGAATATTGGCGAGTTATTAGGCGTGAAGTAATAGTCGTAATGGGAGAACAACAACCTCAAGGGTATATGAAAAAGCTTTATCACTTCGTGCGCGGTAGATTGTTGTCAGAAGGGGTTAGGCTTGGACTATCGTAAAAGGGAAGTCCTAAGGATAGTACTCGACGTACAGCCTCAGGACTCTTACTTTTTGGGATGGGCCGAGAATGGTCACTTATCACTTCGTGCGCGGTAGATTGTTGTCAGAAGGGGTTAGGCTTGGACTATCGTAAAAGGGAAGTCCTGAGGATAGTACAAGACGTACAGCCTCAGGACTTTTACTTTTGGGATAGGCCGAGAATAGCCCCTTATCACAACAATCTATTGGTGCGCTCATCTGGAAATACAACCTTAGGCTGGAAGCTCTTTGCCTCCTCGAAGTCCATAAAGCCGTAGCCCATGATGATGACGATATCGCCAACTGCTGTCTTGCGCGCTGCAGCACCATTGAGGCATATACAACCGCTACCACGCTCACCCTTGATGACATAGGTCTCGATGCGCTCGCCATTATTGTTATTTACGATCTGCACCTTCTCGCCCTCGATGAGACCAGCCGCATCCATCAAATCCTCATCGATGGTTATGCTACCCACATAGTTGAGATTCGCCTCTGTGACACGCACACGGTGAATCTTCGATTTCATTCTCTCGATAAACATAGTTTGGGTCTTTGTAGTTTACTTAATCTTGATATTGTCAATGAGACGTATCTGGCCTGCCTGCACGGCACAGCAACCCTGAATGCGCTCAGCGTCGCTCCAGGCATTCACCTTCTGCATTGTGCGAGCGTCAACAGCCTCAAAATATATCACCTTAAGAAGTGGATTAGCATTAATCTCGCCCTCCACCCATGCAGTAAGCTCCGCAGGTGTCATTGTCGCCATCTTCTCGGCGCACTGCTTGATAGTTGCATAGATGTGAGGTGCCGCCTGGCGGTGCTCAGGAGTGAGAAGCTCATTGCGTGATGATAGCGCAAGGCCATCCTCGCCGCGCACGATAGCGCACTCCACAATGTCGATGTCGATATTGAGCTGCTCGACCATGGCCTTGATGACAGCAATCTGCTGGAAGTCCTTCTCGCCGAAGTATGCGCGACGTGGGTTTACAAGCGCAAAAAGACGACTTACCACCTGCGCCACACCGTTGAAGTGACCTGGGCGTGTAGCACCCTCCATAACCTTATCGATAAGGCCGAAGTCGAACTGACGAGTGTCTGGCTCTGGATAGATATCCTCCACCGATGGCATAAATACGATATCGGCGCCAGCAGCCTCCAACACGGCACAATCAGCCTCGGGTGTACGAGGATAATTCTTCAGGTCGTTCTTATCGTTAAACTGCGTGGGATTTACAAACACACTAACAACAACAGTGTCGTTCTCCTTACGAGCACGCTCCACCAACGAACGATGACCAGCGTGCAAAGCGCCCATGGTAGGAACGAAGCCTACACCATCCTTTGGGCAGTTGCTTAAAGCTGCATTTAGATCAGCTACTCTGTTTACTACTATCATAATTATCTATGAATAACGCGACAAAGTTACAAACTAAAATGAAGATAGCAAGAAAAGAGCACTAAAAAGTAGCGCCACATATACCATTATTTACAAATTACAGCATTTCTGCCCTCGGAAAGCTATTCATCGGTGAATATTTTCCCTCCTCATGTATATAACAATAGGTATCCATTCCATTGGTCACAACGACATAGCGAGCACCGAGCACCGAGTTATATCGCACCACCTGATCCACCACCCTACCATCGATCTTCACGCCTGGCTCCTTGCACTCTACGACGACCACTGGGCGAGCATCACACCCCATAGCGACAATATCGGCACGTTGTGCCATGCCATTGAGCAACACAGGGTACTCCTCGACAATCTGCTGCGCCATAAAGCCACACTCCACACGCATATACTCCACCACATGACGACGCACCCACTCCTCAGGGGTGAGGACAAGCCATCTGCCACGCGCCGCATCGAAGACCTCGGTTTTACCATGGGCGGTATGTCGCGCACGCATCTTTATGGGCGGAAAGTTAAGTTTGGGGTATGCCATTATTCGCCGATTACCAAATTAGTTATATCTTTGCGATTGCAAATATACGAAATTTATGAATAGTACAATAGAAATAAATGTAGATGAGCGCGTGGAGCGTGCTCGCAACTACTTCACCGCAGGCTATAACTGCGCACAAGCCGTAGCAATGGCATTCGACGACATCATGGATATGGATGTCACGATGGTGGCTCGCATAGCTGCCCCCTTTGGTGGTGGCATGGGTCGCATGCGCGAGGTGTGTGGCGCTGTAAGTGGCATGACCCTTATAGCTGGTGCTATATCGCCATCGGTAGACCCAAAGAATATGGATGAGCGCAAGGCAAACTACGCCCTTGTGCAGAACTTCGCATCGCAGTTTAGAGCAGAGAATGGCGATATCGTATGTCGTCGCCTATTGGGTCTTGAACCATCAGCAGAGAGAGCTGAGAGTGCCATGCCCTCTGAGCGCACTGCGGAGTACTATCGCAAGCGTCCATGTGTGGAGTATGTAGCCACGGCAGCACGCATAGTTGCCGAGCACATAGCATCGCTCGAGAAGTAGGGCTCTACCCCACTATTTTGCCGAGGCTATAAGCGACTGAACGTCAACCTCTGAGATATGACCCTGTGCAAAGAGAATTGTGCGCGATGGGAACTGCTCAATGAGGGCTATGTTGTGTGTGGACATCACCACTGCGCAGCCACTCTTGGCAATTTTATGGAACAGCTCCATGATACCCTCGGCAGTCAGAGGATCGAGATTTCCTGTTGGCTCATCAGCAAGAATAAGTCGTGGGTGGTTGAGAAGTGCACGCGCAATTGTTAGTCGCTGCTGCTCGCCACCCGACAACTCGAAAGGCATCTTGTAGCTTTTATGCTCCAAGCCTACCATGGTCAACACCTCGTCAATGCGACGTCGTATATCCTCCTCACGACGCCAGCCTGTGGCACGCATAACATCATAGAGATTGAGGAATACGTTACGGTCAACCAAGAGCTGAAAATCCTGAAACACAATACCCATAGAGCGGCGGAGCATAGGTATCTGCTTACGCTTGAGTGCGCGTAGGTTGAAGCCAACGACACTCGCCTCGCCCTCGTGAATATCCACTTCGGCATACAACGCCTTGAGCATCGAACTCTTACCCGAGCCCACACGGCCGATGAGATAGACAAACTCGCCATCGTTCACCGTAAGGTCCACACCCGACAATACGAGGTCGTTATCCTCGCTATGTTTGTGTGACTCACCGTGGTATATCGAAACGCCCTTAAGCTCAATTACGGCCTGGCTATCTGAGTGGTATTGCTCCATTGTCATTGTGTTATTTTGAGTTATAAATGCAAAAATAATATTTTTTTGTGTAATGCAAAAATATTTATTACATTTGCACCGTAATTGAATTATCGGATACAAAACGGGGGTGACCGGTTTTGACAGCAGGTAGAATTCGATTGTAAGCATGTCGAGCCTTGTGTGGGGTCTCGTAAAACTGAACACTCAAGCTATAAATGGCAATAACAATTACGCACTCGCTGCCTAATTTTCAGGGAAAATTGGCTTAATCGCGTGACCCAAGGCGGTCGTGTGACGAGTATCCCGAGAGGTCGTTCCGCTCTTTAACGGCCAATCATCATGGGGTATCATCAATTTAGAGATAGCGCAACATGTGCCTCGGTTGTTGTGCGAGATTTAGAGGCTGGGCCTCGGGTTTGGCTGCCGCCTGCCTGGCTCGAGGAGAAGGATTAAACGGTTGGCTAAACATGTAGAAAGCTCTGGGGTTCCTTGTTTGGACGCGGGTTCGACCCCCGCCACCTCCACTTTAACGACTTGCGTTTTGCGCAGGTCGTTTTTATTTTACAAAGGCCAACAACAACAGTTGTTTCGCGTGATGAGTGGCTTGTTCATTATGCCCAAGCCCCTATGAGCAAGCCACTCATCACACAGCCTATGGCTTGTGCCTTTGTGTGTGCCTTTGTGTACAGACATCTTCAGTGGCGATGGTTTTATTCGGGGTTGCCGAATTTCTGCGCAACATGCACGCAGAAAAGTTCGGCTACGATATGTCTATCGTTCGACCCCCGCCACCTCCACTATGACGACTTGCGTTTTGCGTAGGTCGTTTTTTTGTATCAACAAACGAGAAGAGATATGAGTTGTGCGTAATGGATATTGTATTAAGGAGTGTTCTAAGCCTTTTTATCAAATATCACCTATTATGCATTTTCAAATTCACCATTGCAAAAGATGAAAAAAATCATCGATATGACTATTTTTTTATCAAAAAAAAAAATTTGGTTCAATTGAAATAAAATACATATATTTGCAAAGAAAATAAACACAAAAACAACAAACCAATAACTAACAATCTAAATATCAGTCTATTATGAAAGTTAAGCATTTATTTTACGCACTACTTGCAATGGTAACATTCGTGGCATGCGACAAGGAGGTGGAGCCCACCCCACAACCAGACCCCAAGCCAGAACCTATTATTCCATTAATAGAGATTACAGATGTTGTTATTAACGACACCACTGCAGCTATCAGCTTTGCTGCAACCAACGCTACTGAGGTTAAGGGTATAGCTGTAAAGGCTGGCGAGAGCGTAGAGGCAGAAGCAGTACTTAGCAATGGTATTGCTGCCGAGGGTGATACTATCGACATCGAAAGCTTGGAGTACAGCACGGAGTATGACTTCTATGTAGCTGTACGTTCCGAGGATGGCAACACTGCACTTAGCGAGAAGGTCACTAAAAAGACTGGAGAAGCTAATGCTCTATCCATTACCGATGTTATTATTAACGACACCACTGCAACTATCAGCTTTGCTGCAACCAACGCTACAGAGGTTAAGGGTATAGCTGTAAAGGCTGGCGAGAGCGTCGAGGTAGAAGCAGTACTTAGCAATGGTATCGCCGCCGAGGGTGATACTATCATCATCGAAGGCTTGGAGTACATCACGGAGTATGACTTCTATGTAGCTGCAATGTTTGAGAATGGCGAGACTGCACTTAGTGAGAAGTTCACATGCTCAACTGATTATGAGCCTATGCCAGCAGGAGACTACACAAAAGTCACATATGCCTATGGCTATAGTTATGATGGTTATATATCACTTTATCAAGTATTTGATGGTGGTGGAAATGTTTCTTTGAAAATGGGTTTTGAAGGCATTCAATATATCATCCCTGAAGGTGAATATTCTATAGATAATGGTGCACTTATGGGTGACTCCACTGCTAATAACGAGGCATTGGAGGAAGCTAATTTAATGGTTACACATCTTGGTGACCAATATATGTTTGAGCTATATGCAACAACTGTATCTGGAAAAATTTACAGTTCAAGATGGATAGGTCGTTTAGCTGAAGGTGGCCTTCTCCACACCCTTAATCCAGGAGATGAGCTACCAAAAGTAACAGATAACAACCTCACTACCATAAATAGGGCATATGGTTACTACCATGACACTTTCATGGAAGTGTTCTTTGACTTTGAGGGGGGATACGTAGTTTCGTTCATATTAGCTACAAATGAGCAATGTAAAGTAATTCCTGAAGGAGAGTATAAGTTAAATGATAATTTATTGGATACATCTGCAGTAATTGCCGGACCATATAGATATGCTTTTGAGGAAGCTACAGTAATTGTTGGGTATAGTGGCAATGAGTATAGCATATCGATAGATGCTAAGGATGATGCCAACAATACATATAAAACAGATTGGATCGGACAAATGGAACACACTGGTTTGGATATTTGCATATTAAATCCTAATTCATAGTAATTAATGAGGCTGACTGAAGAGTATATTCGGTCAGCCTCTTTTAGTAGTAATCTATTCTATTTGCAATGGAGCAGATAATTTATTATAAGGCTATATGCAGATTATGCCAAGATATAGATTATGCTAAGCATAATATTTTTATATAAATATACGCGCTGTTTCAATTTTATTTGTATCTTTGCCCAGCATTTGCAAAACTGTAGAAACAAGTTCATAATATGTTGAGTCGAAGATTACTCCGTGTGAAGGTCACTAAGTGCCTTTATGCCCATCTTAAGTCGGGTTCTGATAGCCTCAAGGCATCGGAGAAGAACCTCGTGGAATCTATTGATAAAGCCTATGACCTATACCTTTTGATGATGTCGCTCGCTGTTGACGTTGCGCGCTATGCCGAGAGTCGTCAGGAGCTTGCTCGTCAGAAGAAGTTGCCAACATACGAGGATCTAAATCCCAATCGTCGTTTTGTAGACAACAAGGTTATCAATCTTATCGCCAATGCCGACTCGGTTAACGATGCTCTCGCTTCACGCAAGCTATCATGGGCACGTCATTCGGATATCGTCAAGGAGATTTATGGTCGTATGATTGAGGCTGACTACTACAAGGAGTATATGTCGGCGTCGATATGCACCTTCTCTGATGACCGTCGCTTCTTGGAGGCGTTCTACACCTCGTTGGAGGATGATGAGGCTTTGGCCGACACTCTCGACGAGATGTCGCTTATGTGGAACGACGATATGAGCTTCGCCCTCTACATGGTCATCCGTACCATCTCGAACCTCAAGCAGAGCCACACCGACATTAAGCTCTTGCCAAAGTTCAAGAGCGACGATGATCTTGAATTTGCAAAGACCCTATTGGTTAAGTCTCTCGTGCAGTATGACGACAACCAGGAGCTCGTGGATAAGTTCACCCAGAACTGGGATGTTGAGCGTATCGCCTTTATGGATAACCTCATCCTCACCATCGCCATTGCCGAGCTCACATCGTTCGAGAGCATACCTGTAAAGGTTACACTCGACGAGTGGATCGACATCGCAAAGTTCTACTCATCGCCCACAAGCAGCAACTTCGTGAATGGCGTCCTCGACAAGATTGTTGCCGAGCTCACCGAAAGCGGTCGCATCCAGAAGAGCGGTCGCGGACTACTTTAGCAGCAACTATGAGGTGCCTTGGTTCGATTATTGCCTCGCTGATGCTGATTGCTGCATCGTGCAGCAGCGCCCTCGCTGAGGAGCCTACGCCACTCGAGGCGAAGCTCGCCAAGGGCAGCGTTGCTGAGGTTATGGTCGACTTTGGTGAAGTACCCTATTCAAAGTGTGTCACAAAGAGCTTTACGATTGAGAATGGCACCGATGCCCCCATCGTCCTTCTCGACTACGACACGACATGCCGATGCACCTGGCTCACCTTGCCAAAGATGGCGATAGCTCCTAACGAGAGCGCCGAGGTGACCATCACCTTCGACTCGCGCGGCGAGTGGGGCTCAGTGGGTAACTTCTTGAGCATCGAAACCTCAAACAAGAGCTGTAAGGTGGCTGTATGGATGAGTGCAGAGATAGTAAGATAACGATATTAGATAGTATTAACAATTTAAAAGAGAGAACATTATGTTGATTATGATTATTGCGATGATCGCAATCATGTACTTCTTCATGTGGCGTCCAGAGAGCAAGCGCCGCAAGCAGATGGAGCAGTTCCGTCAGGGCTTGAAGGAGGGTGATAAGGTCATCACTGCAGGTGGTATCTATGGCACTGTTAAGGAGGTTGGTCAGACAACACTTCTTATCGAGGTTGACCACAACGTAACCTTCCGTATTGACAAGAACATGGTTGTTGGCGACCCAACACAGAACGTTGCACGATAACCTTGACAATACAGAGATATATAGACACCTCCTAACGGGGGTGTCTATATGTTTATAGGTCCATTTATCTGCTCCAAAGAGCGCCTAATTTTGTGAATACAATAATTTATACTACATTTGCGTCACGAAAATAGCGAATTATTAACAACTAAACATTAATATAATTATGGATTTACTTTTTATTGCACCCGAGGTTGAGGGCGCAGAGGGAAACGTTGAGGAGGTAACAACAACCAATAATGCCGATGCAAGCGCAAACGACGAGAATAGCGCTCCTACCGATAGCACTGATACTACACAGAATACAGAGTACATCGAGGAGGTAGCAGTAAATAGTGGTGGTGAGCAGATCAGCACAGATCAGACAACTGATGCAGGCAATCCATGGTCATTCTGGATTATGATTGGCGCCATGATTCTCATCATGTACTTCTTCATGTGGCGTCCAGAGCGCAAGCGTCGTAAGCAGATGGAGCAGTTCCGTCAGGGCTTGAAGAAGGGTGACAAGGTTATCACCGCTGGTGGTATCTACGGCACTGTCAAGGAGGTTAACGACACATCGCTCCTTCTCGAGCTTGAGGGCCACACCACATTGCGTGTTGACAAGGGCATGGTCGTTGCCGACCCATCAAACGGCACCGCACGATAGTCACTTATCGTACATAACGCATATGGCAGTCTGTAAGGACTGCCTTTTTTTTATTGGTTGCAATAAGAAAGAGATTGCCACGGCTTGTGCCAAGCCTCGCAATGACGCGCTGAGCTGACCGTCATCCCGAGAACCCACCACACCATCATCCCGAGGAGCGGAGCGACGTGGGGATCTCATCCGCAGTTGTTTAGGGAAGTTAGCGAATTTAGTGAATTTAGCGATAGTCTCTCGTTAAACTCCATAAACTCTTTAAATTCCTTAAATTCACTAAACTCCCCCTACACAAAAAATCTCCTCGCAGACAAAACTGCGAGGAGAAGATATAAAGCAGTAACCACAGCCACCAAGCCTAAATCTTAAAAAGCGGAGACGGCGCGCACATAGGTGTTGGAGTACTTAGTGGTGTTGGAGGTGAAGCCGTCATTCATAAAGACAGTCCTCGCATAATACTCACCATAGTCCGTAGATGACCAATATTCACCATCTATACCTTCTGCATTATTTTTGCTTAGGGTATTATTGATCTCAGACTTGCGTCTATATATCTTTTCCAACTCATCCTCCGATGGCAAGTACCAGCCATCACCTTTATTCTGACACCATTCTTTAGCTGAATTCCATGTTGCTTCGGTCTCATCAAGGCTCACTATCTTACCATGGCGACCGCCATACGACACCTCAAAGACAACACCCTCCTTGCCATTCTCGTTGTAATAGTCGCCAACGCTATATTTAGTCTCTTTGTCTGTTCTATTAGCATTCCAAATAAAAAATGCACCGCCGACAATTAGTAGTGAACCAAATAGCCACAACCACCAGCGTGACTTGCTCTTCTTAAACACATCGTTAGGTTTTGATGGTTGCAACACTTTTGGTTGCGACATCTTAGGCTGTTCTGGCTGAATGTCATCCATAGCAGTCTTATCATCAACGTCTGGAACGCCAATAATGGTCTTCTCCACGGCAGCCTCAACTTCAACCCCTGGGGTTACCTCACGGTTGATAATCTCGAAGCAATCCTCGGCATGTTGCAAGCGCTTCTCACCATCGACAACTAAGCAGCCACGGATAACACTCTGCCATGGCTCCGAGATATGATTGATACCCTCGGGCAACTTACCCGAAAGCACCTGGCGTAGTTGCTCGCTACGGCCCTCGTCGCTCGACGATGAGAATGTTCCTGTGGTGAATGGCAACTCACCAAGGAGCATATTATAGGCTATGACACCAAAGCTCCAAAGGTCGGTATTCTTGCGCAGTGCTCTCTCGCAGAGCTGCTCAGGAGAGGCATAGGAGCGCGTGCCACCAAGCACCGAATTGCTAACCAACGAGCTCTCGCCATCCTCCAACTGCTTAGATATACCGAAGTCGGTAATCTTGGGGATATACCTTCCTGCATGGTGCACCATAAGCACATTCTGTGGTTTGAGGTCGCGGTGGATGATGCCATGGCTATGCAGATAGGCGATACCCTCCAATATCTGAGTCAATATATCGTAGCGCTCATCGAGAGTAAGGCCACCCTTGCGCATAAAGCCATCGAGACTACCATGCTCATAGTAGCGCATAACAGCGATATCGATCTCACCAGAGAAAGTAGTGAAAGTGTAGCAAGCATCGTAGCGTGCCACATTCTTATGCTTAAGGTGCTCGGCCTTGGCAACCTCGTTGCGCAGGCGAAGTTCTGGATGTTGTGGGTCTACTGTAGCAATCTTGAGGGCAACGAAGCAGTCATCCTCATTGTCGTAGGCCTTATATACCGAGCCAAAACCACCCGAGCCGAGCTGATCGTTCTTGGGGTCGTAGCTATAACGCGTAGTGAACTCTTGTTGGGTCATTGTATATAGAGATTACTTTATAACAGGATAGATGGTTGGGGGCTGGATAGATACCCACTCGGCGCCATTACCACGCGAGGTGCAGACAATACGCACCGCCTTAATTGGCTGCGGCGAATTCTCGATGACATAGGCACCGGCCTTAAGCTTACCGACAAGGGTGAAGTTTTCACCATCGTAGCTCACATATACATCGCCACTCTCGAAGATATAGCGAGGGAGCTGGAAGTTGCCCGTTGCCACCTTCATGCTACGACACTCGACAGGCTCAGCGAAGGTGAACATCACCCAGTCGCCGATAGTTGCAGCACGACGTGTGCGGGCGATACGTCCGTAGCCCTCAGCCTTGTCGAACGAATATTGCGCTCTATCACTCATAGAGGATGTGATGTCGAATGCGGGAGTTATGACTTCGAAATAGTCGTCGACAGCCACCGTAGGCGATATTGCCAAGGCACGACGGCTGACAAAGCGGTAGGCCGCAGGGGTATTAGTCGCTATAGGTGCGAGGTAGCGAAGGGTGCGGTCAGATCCCTCCTGGCGATAGAATAGAGTACTCTCGTCAGAGACCGAAGCACTAAGCTTACCATTTTCATACTCAACAACAGGGGGCTCCAAACGGTAGTAGACACCCATAGCATCGAGATTATCGTAGTAGTCAACGACGCGCTTATGGAAACCATCCCAATTACGCGAGTCGGTGCCTATCCATGCCACCTCGGCAAAGGCAAGGAGGCGTGGGAAGGTCTGGTAGTGGAGGTATGCGGGGCTCTCGGGGTTACGCGACGCATAGGCCTCGCTGAAGAACGACGCCTCAAGGCCGATGATATTCTTCTGCTCATTAGCTGTGAAGCCTACAGCCGCAGGCGAGAAGTTATACACCTTGCTCATATCGAAGATAGCAGCCCAGTCGTGGCCCGGTTCATGCTCCGACTGCTTCATGTCGAAGTAGAAATAGTCACCAGGCATGACGATGGTTGGGTAGCCCGCAGCAGCAACACTACGACATCTATTGACACTCTGCCAGCCATAGACATGAGTATCGACAGGCATATTATTACCATTTACAACATCATCCCATATTGCCATGCGCTTGCCATACTTCTCCAATATCTCCGAGAGGCGCAACATGAAGTAGGCCTGCAGTTCCTCAGTAGTAGACATGTTGGTGCGCTGCATGAATGCTCGACAATCGGGGCAACGCTTCCACTGCGAGAAGTCTACCTCGTCACCACCAACATGGATATACTCCGAAGGAAAGAGACTACTAACCTCTCTGAGGATATCGTCCAAAAGCTTATAATTGCGCTCGTTGGATGGACATATCACCGAGCGTACGTCATAGCCCAACGCCGCCGCGGTATTATGGTCGTAGCGACACAATACCTCGGGGTGTATGGTTGCCAAACATAGACTATGGCCCGGAAGATCTATCTCTGGGACAATCTCAATATTGCGCTGCGCAGCATAGGTAATAATCTCGCGCATATCATCCTGGGTGTAGTAGCCACCCCACTTCTTATTCCACTTGCCATAGCGAGGCCATATGGGGCTATCGCCACCACGATAACCACCCACCTTAGCGAGCTCAGGGTGCGACTTAATCTCTATGCGCCACGCCTCATCGTCGGTGAGGTGTAGACGCAAAGAGTTTATCTTATGGTATGCCAGTAGGTCGATATATGACAAGAGAGCCTCCTTGTCAATCCATGTGCGACAAACATCGAGCATAAAGCCTCTGTGCTCATAGCGTGGCGCATCCTCGATGGCACACCCCTTAACACTACATGGCAAGGTGAGATTTGAGGAGTACACCTCGGCAGGCAGAAGTTGCAACAAGGTGGTAACGCCATTAAATACACCACCATAGTCACCACCAACGATGATGATACCATCGGTATAGACACTTAGCTGGTAGGCCTCAGCGCCCAAGCGATCATCGATAGCAAGATAGATATCACCCTGGCTCGACACCTTTATGCCAAGTTTATCGGCAAGGTAGTTAGCCGCAGGGATAGCACCCTCGTCACAACAGATTGTCGTTTTATAGGTTATATCATAGCCCTGCGCCGCCGATGTATAGCTACGGGGGGCAGGAATAAGTGACATAGTTTGAGCCATAGCGCCAATCGTAGCGCACATCATACATATTAGCAATATCAATCTTCTCATAGCATATGACTATTTTTTACAAAAATAGTTAAAAAAGCCCAATTATACAACTATCTATAGGTATATATAAAATAATACCCCGAAGGCTCAACACCTTCGGGGTATCACAATCAACAAAGCTCAAAGATTAGAACTCCTCAGACTCGCCCTCCTCATCAATCCAGGGCACTGTCTTCATATCCTCAGTGGTAAGCTCTGCCACCTGCTCATCTGTAAGCAAAGCATCCATGCCATTATCAAAGACAATATCCTCAAAGTCGCTAATTGTTAGCTGATAAGAGGCGTAGTCGTTGGCATTACCCGCATAGTCGGACTTCTGAGCATAGATACCATAGATAGCTGTGATTGTAGCCTTCTCACCATCCTTACATACGTTGGTACGAGCAAAGCGTGAGTAACCACTGCTACGCAATGCGTAGACACCATTCTCCGAGCATACGGTAGCTGCAGTGTTATAGGTGAAGAGCACCGAGCCATACAAGCTACGGCCTGTGATATCCTCCTTGAACGCCCAGTGATACCACCCCTTAGACACGGTAGGACGAAGGTCGGTATACAACCAGCTTGGATAGATATTCTCAAACGAACCGCTCTTCAACGCTGGGTTGGTAACGCCATCCTGGTTTTTAACACCTGCATAGTGGCACTCCAAGCCCTCGAACTGCATCAAACGACCAAACATTATCTCGCGCTGCGACATCTGGTATGTATCGCCATCGGCATTTGTCATCTCAATCTTTGCTGGGTTGAAGACCTCGACATAGTTATCAGGTGTAACTCTAATGATATCCACCGACTCAGGATTGCTCTTCCACTCCTCGAATGTGCCGACATTAAGCTTATCCATCTCACCTGGGAAGACATGCTTATCGATAATCTCCTGAATCTCCAAGTTTGAGTTAGCATAGAACTTATGCTCACCAGCCTTGTTCCAAGACTCCGATGGAGCACCACCCAACGACAACATCATACGGTAGTTACCCAAGTACAAGCCATTGAGGCGAACATATACCCATGAGCCCTTCTTGTAGCGAACGCCCACGTTGTTGTTTAGCTTAAGCTCGATACCCGAGGTCTCGTCCTGGATATGCAACGTTTTGTAGACATTACCCTGCTCATCGCTGGTGGTAACCTTACCCTTGATGTAGACATCGCGGCCAGCGAAGATATCCTCGCCAACGAGCTTATACTTAGTATTATTCCAACCGCTGTTAACACCTGTATTGCTGATGTCACCAAAGGCGTACTTAAGCTCGGCAATGGTAATGCGCTCAGCCTCGGGGAACATCTCCTCGAAACGCTGATCGGTGATAATCTCACGAGCAGGAACATCGGTATACTTCTCATAACAGCCAACCGCCATGAGTGCAACGGCAACTATTGCAAATAATCTGTTAATTCTCATAATATTCATAGTTTAAGCTGTTAGAATCTGAAGTAAATATTGAGATAGTAGTTAAGACCATTCATATAGAAATACTTCGAGTCGAAACGTGAGTATGTCGTAGGCTTATTCACAATCTTCATCTCACCCTCGTTATTAGGGAAGATGATAGGATCTGAAAGCTTGTTGAGTCGCATCTGCTCATAACCACCTGTGCGGACAGTCTGGTTGTTGAGGATGTTATTAACCTGGAGGCTGAAGCCGAGAGTATACTTATACTTGATGCTCCAGTTCTTGCCGATGCTCGCGCTAAGGGTATAAGCATGACCCAACTCCTCCTGAGCACGAATATCATCGATAACGCCAACAACATAAGCCTTCTGGCGACCTGTCTCGAGGTTATTCCAATCGTAGATGCGCTTAATCTCATTAGCCAAGTACTCGGTACGATACATTGGGTTCATAGAGAGGTACAAGCGGTCGTAGTAGTTGAAATCCAACGATGCATACCAGTTCTTAGGACCTCTGAAATTGAAGCCTACGTTGATAGCTGTCTGAGGTGTACTCTCCACCTTCATACCTTTCCAGTTAACCACACTATGAACAACATCGGTAGCCGAGTTATCAATCATCTGGGTAAACTTAGGGTTAGAGGTATAGATGTAGTCACCAAGGCTCACAGCACCCTGCAACGAAAGACCCCATGCAATAGGCACGCTGAAACCAAGCTCAACACCCATATAGCGCTTGTCGATACCCGACATAGCGAAGTTAGTAAACGAACTCTGAGTATCGTCATAGAACGAGATAACCTTCGACTGATCCATCATCTGAGTGTAGTATGCCGACAAACGAGCACGCACCCATGGAGTATTAAGGTTATAGGTAAAGTCGAAACCATATACCTTCTCTGGTGCAAGACCTGGAGTAATCTGGTTACGTGTACGAGCCGAAACGAAGGCATTATTGAATGTAGGTGCATTCTGCATGATTAAGGCATTAGCCTCGATGCTGTGCATACCATTAAAGCGGTACGACAAGTTAGCCTTAGCTCTATAAGTTAGGTGGTTAATCTTATCGGAGTTGCCCAACGATGTCTTACCACGATCATCACCAGCATTAGCATTTAGGAAGAGACCCTTCTCCCAAAGACCCTGACGCCACATTGACGAAAGACCCACCTCAGCACCGATATTTGCAGTAAAGCCACCAGCAGCAACCTCATACATTGCCCAAAGCTGTCCCTGGCGAACATGAGCGTAGTAGTCGTAACCATACTTATCACCCTCCTTAACTGCCTGAGCATGGCCATGCTCATTATAGTATGCCATATTGTTCTGGTATGATATCTCATTGCTACCGAAGTCACGCTCAGCAAACTTATCGACATCCAACCAGTAGTCACCACCAAGAAGGTCCTTAACCTCACTGTAGTACTCTGTGCGGTTTACACGAGCACGTAGACCAGCAGTAAGCTTAGAGCCGCCACGGAAGACATGGTTAATCTGCGCTGCAAAGTTATAGTCCAACTGGTCGGTATGGCGCTCCTCAATCATTGCAACAGCGCGGTGTCCCTCGCCATAGATTGGGTTCTGGTCACCCATCTTATTATCCTGGATAATACCATCGAAGTCGATATAACCATCCCAATTCTGCACATACTCGATATACTTCATGCGGTCGGTCTCGAGGTCGGTGCTAGTGAATGGGAGTGTCAAGTCGTTGTTCTCTGCGAAGTTATTGAGAAGTGTACGACGCTGAAGACGATCGCCATAGTATGATGGCATTCGGCGGTAGTAGTCGGGACGTGGATCCTCGCCCTTATACCATGTGAGTGCCGAGTAACCATTGGTACCGAAGCGCAACGATGTAGCTACAACAAGATTGGTATTCTCAGATATCTGCCAGTTATAGTTAAGCATGGCGATAGGCTCGTGCATGCGACGCACGCGAGCATTACGCTCCTCACCATTCTGCAAACCTACATTAGGGTTGTAGTAGTTATCACCCCAAAGGTCATAAGCCTCCTGTGTAGATGCCTGCTGGGCACCACGCTGTGTAGGTGCACCAAGGATTGTTGCCGATAGGCGGTGGCGTGAGTTGAAAACCTTCTCAGCAGAGGCAAAATAGCCATAAGCGTTATAGTAAACACCATCGACATAGCCATTACCACCCTGACGTGTCGATAGCGAGAAGCCATATGACCAACCGTTATCGAGCTGACCTGAAGCATAGCTAAGCATAACACGGAAGCGGTAGAGCTGTGTTGAGTTAACAACACTTGCACGGAAGCCTTTACGAAGTTGCGATGCTCGAGCATTGATATTTGTTGTACCAGCAACACCACCCAAGCCGAAGTCGGACATCTTCAAACCAGAGGTAATCTCCTGGTTACGTGTAGCATCGTTAAGGCCACTCCACAACGACCAAGGGCCATAGCTTGTCAAGGCGTCGTTAAATCGAATACCATTGAGATATACATCCTGATACTGAGAGTCGTAACCACGCACATTGAAACGCATCTCCGAGAAGCGATACGAAGCGATGTTATTAAAGAGGTCCTTTGATGCAGACAAAGCACCAGGCATCGCCTGCGAGTCACCAGCGCTCTCAACATCGGTGTCGAGTTCGGCGAATGCCGAGTCATCGACCTCTACAACATGTGATGGGATCATGATAACCTGCTGCATATCATGAACCATCTCCTTAACACGCACCATGAGGCTTAGATCCTCGAACTCTGGAGCAGTGAAGGTTAGTAGGTACTGACCAGCCTCAAGACCCTCGATGATGAACTCACCATCTTGATTTGATGTGGTCTCCACAGCAGCACCCTCAAGAGAGATTGTCACTCCACCGATAGGCTGACGCCCGTCACGCGAAACGACAACACCCTTCATACCGCCCGTCTGCGCAAAGGCCACGAGCGACATTGTGGCGCACAAGATTGTTAATAGAAATTTCTTCATACTATATTATTTATGATTACTTACCTATGTAGATGTATACGGGGAAGTGGTCGCTAAAGCCGTTCTGGAAGTTATTGGTAACAAACGTACGCAATGGATAACCCTTATACTGACCCTCCTGCTGAAGCATATAGGGGCGAGTGAAGATGTTACCATAGAACTTCTTACCCTTGATAAGCTTTAGAGTACCCTCCTCGGCATTTACCATATTCTCGGTAACACAGATGTTATCAAAGAGGTTCCACATATCTTGATAAGCGAGCGTGCCAAGACCTGCGCGCAACATCTGGAAGTATGGGTTGAAGAAGTCACCCTTCTCCAAATCCTTCTCCTTACCCTTTGCGCCCATAATTTTCACAAGGCTAGCATCAGTAGCATCATCATTGAAGTCACCCATGACGATAACCTTTGTTGCAGGGTTAGCAGCAAGGAATGAATCCTTGATCTCGCGAATCTGACGAGCACAAGCATCACGCTTAAACTGCGAAGCCTCCTTACCACCAAGACGCGATGGCCAGTGCGACACTATGAAACAGAAGGGCTCACCCTCGATAGTACCCCACATCACAACCAAGTCACGAGTACGGAAGTCTGGCAACTTGGCAACCTCAAGTTTTACATTCTCCGAACCCTCGAGCTTGAAGACATCGGCACGATACAAGAATGCCACATCAACACCTCGGGCATCTGGCGAGTCGAAATGGCAGATGCGATAGTTCGCGCCCTTAAGCTTTGGCTGCGACACAAGATCCTCCAACACTGTGCGGTTCTCGATCTCCGACACACCAATAACGATAGGATAATCCTTCTGTATTGACGCCATGTCGAACAACACACGCTCCATGTTAGTAAGCTTCTTCTGATACTTAATCTCGTTCCACTGCTTTATGCCCTCAGGCGTAAACTCCTCATCATGAGTCTCTGGGTCATCATAGATGTCGAAGAGGTTCTCAAGATTGTAGAACGCTACCATATATGGCTTATCCTGTGCATATACCGTCACTACGGATATGAGCGCCACACATAGCATTAACACTTTTCTTTTCATAATTTTGTTATTAGGTTTATCTCTCGTTTAGTTAGTTGACACCCCACTCCGAAGGCACCGCAGTAGCCTTTACATCGGCCTCGATGGCATCGTCAAGCATAGGGAAGAATGTAAATCCAGTCAAGGCCTCCAACTCCGCCACCGAGATGCAATCCGCTGAGGTAATATTGGTATCCTCGCCCGTGTTGGCATGCTCCAACCAAAAGGCTATGGCACGTACCTGAGAGGCATCGGTAATCTGGTCGATACTCTTGCCCGTATTACCCTTCTTAGTACGAAGCAACGCCTTATAATAATAAGTAGGCGTTGGGCAGTTATTACCCGACTTATCGGTTGTCTTATTAGCGATTGACGAGTGGTGTTCACCCTCGAAATATGCACCTGTAACCACATATAGAGTATCTGAGCAAACCATATTACGCACACGACCCTCCAACATACCCCACTTCTTCTGATTGAAGTTTGCCTGCTGAGGTGTCATGTTTGTAGCAAAGAATGTCTGGTCCATCATCTGCTGTGAGCACTTGCGGTCGGCAGCGGGCAGCTGGTGACCACGGTCGTACCAGCCGTTATATGAGCCACGTCCGAGATTGGCCTGAAGCTCATCATCAACCTTAGGATCGTAGCCAAAGTCACTATAATTTCTATTACCACTACCCGATGTATATGCCGAGTGTAGAGGATATGCCACCCACAACGAGGCGCGCACCTTGGGGTCGAAGCAGTAGGTGTAGTTTCGCGCATTGCTCCTTGAGCCAAGCTCGCCGTAATGAGTGTTATAGATATAGTTATTCTCCTCTTTGCAGATGGGCAACTCAGCCCACTCACGCGAGAAGGCTATAGTGCTATCATAGCTAAGCTGTGTGAACGATAGCGAGAACTCCTCATCGCCCAATGTAACGATGACATGTGCCTCGCGGCTCTCGCCCGACGCATTCTTCGAGAAGTAGATATAGACAACCTTAGTTTCAGTCTCCATAGTGCCCTCAATGGTGTTCACGCCACCTGAGAAGTGCGCCCAATCGCCCTCCGAATGGATAGTCATCTGATAAGACTTACCCTGTTGTGCATTTAGCACCACAGCGCAATTCTTACTATCACCCTTTACGACATCGCTCTTTAAATAGGCATTGCTCTCGACAATCTCGCTCGAGATATTTTCACAGCTGCACAATATCGCAGCCACCACAAAGCATAAAGTAAGGAATATCTTATTTGCTACTCTTAGCATAGTTTTTTTGTCTGTTTTTATTCAAATCTTCCGCACTCCAGGGTGGAACTACCCCACCCTGGATATTGCGAAAGAGTAAAAATTGTTACTCAGCGAATGTTACATCTATTGAAACAAAGCGAGACTGACCACTTGTCTTGTTCACATCGAATGTCAAGACAACAGGCTCTGAGCTATTACCAGTCCAAGTAAAGTTATCCAACTTCTCGCTACCACAATACAAATCAATTGCATTAGTGTAGTCTGATGGCGTGTTTAACACAATCTTTGTGATAGTCTTACCTGAAATTGTAATAGTGTTCTTTGGATAGCAACGTACAGCTGAACCACTTGTATAGTACTTAGGGTTATTCTGATTACCACCGCCATCGAAGGCAAAAGTGATAGGGTCTACTGTGTATGTACCCAATGCTGTCTGATTATCAAAACCATAATCTGCCACATTAAATCTCACAGTGTTACCCTCACCAGGAGTTGGGGTTGGCTCTGGAGTAGGATTCTCGCCGCCACCCTCACCGAAACGCTCACCAGTTAAGCCAGCGAAGTCTGATGACTGAGCGAAGATAATCTGCATGATGCCGTTGTTGATTGAAGAGATACCCTTAATAGTACCTGAGCCCTGTGCAACAGTTGATGTGCCGTATGTAGCATACTTTGAAGAGAACACAACGAACTTGTTGCCATTAGCATCCTCAATGTTGATAGAGGTGTGAGCACCACCAACAACCCAAGTCTTTGAGAGGTCTGCCTCAGAAACCTGAACACCCTCCAAAGCGATATACTGACCCTCGTACTTGTTAGCAAGGAAATCAGCCATAGATACGCTCTTTGGCTCAACTGCGTTACCTGTAGACACCTCTGTAATCTTATCCAACGCTACACCACTAACCTGAACAGCGCCGCTGTAAGCACCAAGAGTCGCATTTGTAAGGTCGATACGCACCTTAGTACCAAAGGCGAATGTGTGGTTAGCAGCAAGATAGAACTGCAAAGCACCAGTCTCATCCTGAACATACATACCCTTCTTTGAAGTAAGGTTGTTGAGGTCCATGTTAGAGATTACAACGCCCTCGATAACGCCACCGATAGTGTTACCATTACCTACAGCCAATGCCTCAGCAATAGTCATAGTCTCACTTGGCTCTGGCTCTGGAGTTGGATTCTCGTTGCCACCGCCCTCGCCTGGAGCAAGTGCCTCGTCAGTAAGCTTCATACCGAATACGATAGCACGACCGCTTGCGTCGTTAGCAACTGCAGAGAATGAAGCATCGGTAGAGAACTCGATTGTTGAAGAAGCGGTCAAGCCCTCAAGCTTTACAGAGTAGTGATCCTGATCCTCGGCTGTAAGAGCTGTGTAAGGAGGATTACCTGTTGCACCAACGTGTGCATTCAACTCGAACGAGATTGCCTGGCCACCGTCAACACGCATATAAAGAGTAGCGCTCTTACCCTTCCAAGCTACAGCATAGAAGTTCAAATACTTGTCGCCATCAACACCTACAACACCCGACTTGAAGTAACCAGCCTTGCTACCAGTACCGAGCTTGAAGCCTGTTACAGCCTCGCTACCGATCTTGGTGTCCTTGTGGCCATAGCATGAGTTTGTAGAGTCATCGGTTGTGCAAACGAAAGCTGAGTCAGACTCGTAAATGCCATTAGCAGGAACATTAGGCTGGTCGTCACCACCCTCGTTGCCACCTTCGTTGCCACCACCAGGGTTCTCAGTGCCATTAGCAAGGTCAATCTCCTGACCACCCTCGCCAACATTCAAAGTAACGTCATCGAGACGGTATGCGCTCTCGGCTGTAGCAGAGAACTTGATGTAGAGAGCAGCAGGAACCTCCTTCAATGTGAAGTTAGCAGTAGCCACGTTCCAACGGCCCTCAGCAGTACCAGCGAAGGTATACTCAACGTTTGACCACTTCTCACCATCGGCAGAGAGCGATACGATGAACTCCGATGGAGTGAACACGCTACCGAGTGACTGTGAATACTTCTCAGTACCGAAGGTCAAAGTAAGGTTCTTCTGTGAAGACTCCAAAGCGAGATCCTTGATAGTGAAGTGGTTCTCAACCTTACCGAAGAAGATGTTGTTTACACCTGAACCTGGATAGTCTGAGTAAGCACCGTCAGAGTTAGAGTTGTTACGTACTGTAGTATTGTGACCATCATAAGATACGTTTGCAGCAGCAGAACCTGCAGCATTCTTCATCTCTGGGAAGTCGGTCACATATGGCCAATAGTTACCATCCTTAACAGCTGCCTTACCATCGAAGTTCTCAAAGTAGAGAGCGTCGGTTGTAGGAGGAGTTGGAGGCTCTGGCTCCTCAATGTTATCGAGGTCGATAGTCTGACCACCGTTGCCAGTGTAGAGCTTAAGATCATCGAGGCGGTAAACTGAAGCAACCTTAGCCTCAAACTTGATGTAGAGAGTCTCGGTTGGAGCTGTCAAAGTGAAGTTTGCAGTAGCTACATTCCAACGACCAGGCTCAGTGCCAGCGTATGTATACTCCACTGGAGCCCACTTATTACCATCCTTAGAGATGAACATCAAGAACTCCTCTGGGATGAATGTGCTGTCGCCATCCTGGGTATACTTCTCAGAGCCGAAGGTAACTTTGAAGTCAACACCCTCCAATGGAGCGATACCATTGATCTGGAAGTAAGCACCACCACCGAAGAAGATGTTGTTAGAACCAGAACCAGCGTAGTCTGAGTAAGAGCTATTAGATGTTGAGTTAGCACGAACAGAGACACCAGAACCGCTATATGTTACGTTAGCAGCTGCATCACCCTCAGGGTTTGCGAACTCTGGGAACTGGTCAATATAAGGCCATGAAGAACCAGAGCCATACTCCTTGGTTGCCTCCTTACCGTCGAAGTTATCGCTATAGAGCAATACCTCATCTACGGTAACATTTGAGTTGCCAGACTGAGATACGGTAATCTTCTTGGTCTCCCAGTTGCCATAATCCTTGTGAAGAGCGATAACCTTGATATATGCAGTACGCACATCACCAGTATCGTTCATAGATACAGCAACGGTAAGAGTTGCATTACCATTGCCACTCTCAGGAGTTACGGTCACCCAGTCAGCATCGTTCTCAACCTTCCAACTTGCGTTAGAGGTGATGTCAACTGTCTTGCTACCCTCCTCCATTGAGAAATTGAGACTCTTGACAGATACCTCTACTGTAGGATCGCCAACAACCTCATCCTCTGGCGTCTCGCAAGCTACAAAGCCAAGGGTAGCACCCAAGACCATTGCAACAGCAAAGAACGACTTAAAAAGTTTGTTTGCCATAATTTAAATTATTAAGTTGATAAAAAAATAAAAAGTTTTCCATATCACTACTTCCGCCCATATATCTCTATAGAGATTATATGGGGAAGACAAAGGTAAAGCGTTTTTTCGAAATAATAAAATTTTTCAATAAAAAACTCTCCATAATGCCAACCACCCCACTATGCAGTAACTATATCTTCGATTTGTGTTTGTATTTTTCAAGACAAAATCGTATATTTGCGTGATATAAACACTGAGACCAATTATGGCAGTAGACAGAAATATGCGAAACATTGAGAGCGACAAGGAGTTTGAGAGTCGTATTCGCCCCCAACAGCTACAAAACTTTGCGGGTCAAGATAAGATTGTCGCCAACCTCAAGATATTTATCAAGGCAGCGCTCATGCGTGGCGACTCTCTCGACCACGTATTGCTTCACGGCCCTCCAGGATTGGGTAAGACCACTCTTGCCAACATCATCGCCAACGAGATGGGAGCACAACTAAAGGTGACATCGGGTCCTGTACTCGACAAGCCCGGCGATCTCGCGGGATTGCTCACCAATCTAAACCCAGGCGATGTGCTCTTCATCGACGAGATACACCGTCTAAGTCCAATTGTTGAGGAGTATCTATACTCAGCGATGGAGGACTACAAAATAGATATTGTATTGGATAAGGGTCCTGCAGCACGCTCAATTCAGATCGAGCTTGCTCCATTCACACTTGTTGGTGCAACAACACGCAGCGGTCTTCTAACATCGCCCCTACGAGCACGCTTCGGCATACAGTGTCACCTCGAGTACTACGACGCCTCTATTCTTTCGGGTATCGTCAAGCGCTCGGCATCAATCCTCGACATCTCGATAGATGATGACGCCGCACTCGAGATAGCACTACGCTCACGAGGCACACCTCGTATTGCCAATGCCCTACTACGCCGCGTGCGCGACTTTGCAATGGTCGAGGGCGAGGGGCATATCGACGTGGAGATTACACGCATAGCTCTTGCAGCACTCAACATCGACTCACGAGGTCTCGACCAGATGGATAATAAGATTTTGGCAACTATCATCGAGAAGTTCAATGGTGGTCCCGTGGGTCTGAACACCGTGGCTACGGCCGTGAGCGAGGAGGCTGGAACTGTGGAAGAGGTATACGAGCCATTCCTCATTAAGGAGGGTTTTCTCAAGCGAACACCGCGAGGTAGAGAGGCCACAGAACTTGCATATCGCCACCTCGGGTATGCTTACGGTAACACCGAGGAACAATCTCTGTTCTAACACTTTAAGATATATAGAAAACATAAGACCGAGTCGTGTGACTCGGTCTTATGTTTTACGTAAGCTTTAGTTGCAAATTACTTAGCTGGATTTGCAGCCTCCTGCTTAGCCAACTCCTCTGCGAACTCCAACTCACCCTCAATCTGAGCCTGCTCAGTTGTGAGCTCAGCCTTAACATAATCCTTGTTGAGGTCCTTCTGATCTGTAAGACCCTGAGTGCTGATAGCAGATGAGATAAGGAAGGTAGCAGCAACACCCAAGATAGCATAAAGCTCAGGGAACGCAGCAAGGATAAGAGTCTTACCCATAACATCGTTACCGTTACCAATAGCAGCGATACCATTAGCACAAACCTTTGCCTGGAACAAAGCTGAAGACAAACATACGATAGCCATCAACAAGCCAGCGCCGAAGATACCTACTGAAGTAATCATAGGCATACCCTCGCAGATATAGCCGCTAACCATAAAGTAACCTACGAAACCGTAGAGGCCCTGTGAACCAGGAAGAGCCGAAAGAATCATGTAGCTACCGAAAGCGCCGCTATTCTTCTTCAAAGCGCCTACTGCTGCCATACCACAACGTGCTGTTGCAACTGCTGAAGCCAAACCTGAAACACCGACCATAAGGACTACGCCAATATAGGCCAAAATCAAAGATGTACTCATAATAGTTTAATTGTTTTAATTTGTTAATTATTATTTATTTACTTCTTATTTATTCATTTTACGCAAAGGGTTGAATGAGCGCTGACCCATCTCAAATCCTGCGTTCTTATAAAACTCGACAAAGGTCAAACGCATAGGGTGTACGAATGATGATATTGCCGACATAAATAGGTTGATACCGTGGCCAATAACCAAGATTATAGAGGCCACAATAACTGGAACGATGTAGGCTGTCCATGATGAGCCAGCAGGGATATCTGCAGTACCCGAAAGACCCATAGCCAACGAGTTGAAGACCTGAGCCAACACACCACCCGACAAACCGATAGCGAAGAGTCGAATGTAGCTGAGCACGTCACTCAACAAGCCAGTGATGTTGTTGTAGGCATCCCATAGACCAGCACCAATATTGATAAGCGGATTACGCTTAACATTATTGAGCACAAGCATCAAGAGAACACCCACGCCCATCAGGATGTAGACTACAGGAGAGCCCATAGCGAAACCAGGTATCTCCATGCCGAACATTGGCAAGCCCATAGCCACCGAGCCAGTCAAGAGAATGATGAACCAGCCGAGGATACCAAAGGTAGATGTGAAGCCAAAGAGCTTGGTTTTCAGCCATATATTAATAGCCATACCAACCAAAATCTGGAACACACCAATAGCCAATGCTATAGAGAAGAAGTCCTGCTGGAAGTCGAGGAACTTAATCACTGGAGCATAGTCCGAAATAGCTACACCAAAGAACGAATTGGCATAGAAACCAAACGCCACAGTTGCCGAAGCACACACAATAGAGAGCAAGGCAGCCTGACGAAGCTTCTCACCACCCTTCTTCAAGAGTGTCAAGCCCAACAATAGGAGCACCAAGCCATAACCTGCATCACACAAGCAGATGGCAAAGAACAACATATAGAATGGGCCGAAGATAGGCGTCAAATCCAAAGTACCATACTTTGGAAGTGAGTACATAGCACCGATAAGCTCAAAGAGTTGTGCGAACTTACCATTCTTCAACTTAACAGGAGCATCGTCATCTATAGTAGCATCACGACGCATATAGACCAAGTTTGGATATGCCTCCAACATCTTATCTACACGACGTGCGGTATCGGCCTCAGCCCAACCCTCCAAGATAACAAGCTCGCCGTCAGCCTCACGCTGTGCCGTAGCACTAACCTTAAAGCCATCGAGCTGCTCTTTGAGTGCTCCACACTCAGCATCGAGAAGGTCAAGAGAGATAGCTGCGCGAGAGAAGATCTCATCAAGAGCCTTATCTTCAGCCTTCAACGCCTCAGCCTGCTTTAGGAGTGCCTGGCTATCGCTCTCAGGAAGACGCACCTCCTGGCCATCGACAGCTACGACACTACCATCAGTAGTGATGACAACAAAGTATACATTTGCCGATGTGGCACCAATCTCAGCGATTGTCACGCTCTGGTCGCACTCAGCCTTAAGCTTTGCATAAGCCGATGGCGAAGCCATAAAGTAGCGCATTGAGACACCCTGCTTTGCAAGGTTAGATATCTCCTCATATGAGTAGCTACCCCAAGGCTCAATCTCCGAGGCGAGTTTCTCCAAGCGTGCAATCTCCTGTTGCAACTGCTGACGACGCTCACGCGCACCAACATAGCTATCATAAGCCTCTGCGCCAGAAGTATAAGCCGCAGCACCCTCAACGAACTGCTCCGACGAGCGGAACGATGTAAGGAACTCACGAGCCTTAACACGCGCCTCAATATCGAGCAACAACCCACGATCAGCCTCCGAAGGCTCCCATCCTGTTGTTGTAATATCCACAAGGCCCAACTCACGAAGCTCATTCACGAATCGCTCCTGCTCACCAGCAAAGAGAACGATATCGTAGCGTATCATCTTACTAATCATGCGTTAGACCCCTCCATGGCCTCGGCTTGCGCCTGACGTGTTTTCACAATCTTCTGAGCAGACTTACTGAGGTTCTCTTCATCCTCCATAAATCGCTTAATCTTACGTATGGCATCCTCATAACCGGGAATTTGAACCTTCTCGTAGAGGTTTACCTTCTGAGTAGTTTTGCGTCGCGCATAGTCCAAAAGTTCCATCTTGCGGTTGTAGACCTCGAACTCAATGCCGAGGCGTGACAACTGCTTAAGAACCTTTATACCCTCAGCATACCACACTGGGGATGAGAATAGGTCATAGGCCTTCTCCTCATATATTATGTTTTCTAATATAGGTATGCGCACGCCCGCAATCTTCTGTGTCGATAGTTCAACATCAGTAATGCGGATAAGGTCACAATCAAACTCTCCCCACAGCTGCACCATGTAGTCGTACTGAGCCTTTAGCTCGTCGAGCTCACGGCGATATGCCAATGCGGAGTCCTTCGCACGCTTAACCTCCGAACGCAACGCACTCTCCTTACTCTTGATTGTTGGCAAGGCGTTCTTTCGGATTTTGAGCTGCTTATTCAGCTCACCGAGCGAGGTCTTGTTATACTGAAATTTGATTGCCATAAGCCTTTATTATGCTTTCCAATATTTTTCTGAGAGTTCCTGCTTGATGCTCACCTCACCCTTAGAGAAGTACTTAGCAAAGAGTGTCCATGCTGTGTCAAGCATCTGCTCGATCTCGATGTTAACATCGATAGAGAGCAACTTCTCTGAGTAGTCGTGAGCAAACTTCAAAGCACGCTCATCATAGTCTGAAAGGTCGAAACCGTTCTCCAACTTTGTCTTTGCATTAGCAGCATCGGCATACAAACGCACGCAGGCGTTCATAACCTGAGGGTGATCCTCACGAGTCTTCTTACCGATAACGAGCTGCTTCAAACGTGACAACGAACGGAATGGGTCTACGATAACCTTACCGGTGTCGGTATCATTACGCAAGAACAACTGTCCCTCAGAGATATAACCTGTGTTATCAGGAATAGCGTGGGTGATATAACCACCTGAAAGTGTTGTAACGGCGATAATGGAAAAAGAACCACCATGAGGC
>JAZOOI010000016.1:0-41397 GCA_045654925.1 Alistipes sp.
TCGTAACGGTTACCTCTATCACGGTCGTGTAAAAATGTTGGCTGACGCTGCTCGTGAGGGTGGCCTTAAATTCTAAGCGAATATGGCAAATACAAACATAAAGAGAGTACGTACAAGCGACCTCGAGTTGAAGGATCGTTTGGTTGCAATCAACCGCGTTACTAAGGTAACCAAGGGTGGTCGTACCTTCACTTTCTCAGCTATCGTAGTTGTAGGTAATGAGAATGGTGTTGTAGGCTATGGTCTTGGTAAGGCTGCGGAGGTTACCGTAGCTATTTCAAAGGGCGTAGAGGATGCAAAGAAGAATTTGGTTAAGATTCCCGTGCTTAACGGAACAATTCCTCACAAGCAGGAGATGCGTTTCGGTGGTTCAGAGGTTATGATTCGTCCAGCTGCTCCTGGTACCGGTATCATCGCCGGTGGTGCGATGCGTGCTGTATTGGAGTCAGTAGGTATCAAGAACGTGCTTGCAAAGAGCAAGGGTTCATCTAACCCACACAACCTCGTAAAGGCTACTATCGGTGCTTTGTGCGAGTTGCGTGATGCACGCTCAGTTGCACAGTTGCGCGGTATCTCACTTACCAAGGTGTTTAACGGTTAATAGTAGGAGAGAACAACTATGGCAACATTGAAAATTACACAGGTAAAGAGCCGTATTGGCGCATCGACACAGCAGTGCAAGAATCTCGACGCTCTTGGTCTTCGTAAGATCAACCAGACAGTTGAGCACAGCGACTCAGTAATCATCAAGGGTATGATTGAGCGCGTTAAGCACCTTGTAAAGGTCGAGGAGGTAAAATAAGTTTAACCAAAGAAAAACGAATTAGAAATGGAACTTAATAATCTTAAGCCTGCAAAGGGTTCTACTCACCACGATAAGCGTGTAGGCCGCGGTGCTGGTTCTGGTCACGGTGGTTACTCAACTCGTGGTTTGAAGGGTGCTAAGTCTCGTTCTGGTTATTCAAGCAAGCTCGGCTTCGAGGGTGGTCAGATGCCATTGCAGCGTCGTCTTCCTAAGTTCGGCTTCACGAATATCAAGCGCGTTGAGTTCAAGGCTATCAACTTGTCAACTCTTGAGGAGCTCGCTTCAAAGAACAACCTTACAGAGGTTACTTTCGAGACTCTCGTTCAGGCTGGTTTCGTATCAAACAACGACAAGGTGAAGATTCTTGGTAACGGTACAATTACACGTGCTTTGGCTGTTAAGGCTAACGCATTCTCAAAGACTGCTGAGGCTGCTATCGTAGCTGCTGGTGGTTCTGTAGAGACGTTGTAATTCAATTAACTGCCCGTACTAAGGCGCACACTAATATATATAAATAGATGCCCTTAGGGCGACGGTTAAAGTTTAAGAATCAAAAAACCTAATTTTTATGAACACGTATATCATTGTTGGTATCATACTCGTAGTTCTCGTCGCACTACTTGCTACCAACAAGAAACTTGTTGAGACGCTCAAGAATATCTATAAGATTGAGGAGCTTCGTAAGCGTATCCTCTTTACGCTTGGCCTTCTTCTTATATATCGTCTTGGCTCTTTTGTGACACTGCCAGGTATCAACCACTCGCTTCTCGAGGCGTGGACAGCACAGGTTAATGCAGATGGTGGTCTTATGGGATTGTTGAACGTCTTCTCGGGCGGTGCATTCTCTCAGGCATCTATCTTCGCACTTGGTGTTATGCCTTACATCACAGCGTCTATCATCATTCAGTTGTTGGGTATCATGGTACCTTACTTCCGTAAGATGCAGCGCGAGGGCGAGAGCGGTCGTCGCAAGATGAATCAGTGGACACGTTTCCTCACCATCGCAGTATTGCTTCTCCAGGCTCCTGCTTATCTCAAGACTCAGGTTCCAGAGGCAGCAATCATGTTCCCCGATGGTTTCATCCTCACATCGACAGTGATCCTCATCGCCGGCACCATGTTCATCATGTGGTTGGGTGAGAAGATTACCGATAAGGGTATTGGTAACGGTATCTCATTGATCATCATGATCGGTATCGTAGCGCGTTTGCCACACGCATTCCTCGCTGAGGTAATGATGAAGTTGGAGGGTAGCGCAGGTAGCATCATCATGCTCATCGTGGAGCTCGTATTCCTCGCGATGGTATTCATGCTTGCTATTGCTATCGTTCAGGCAGTGCGTAAGATTCCTGTTCAGTATGCTAAGCGTATCGTGGGTAATAAGCAGTATGGTGGCGTGCGTCAGTACATTCCATTGAAGCTGAACGCTGCTAATGTAATGCCTATTATCTTTGCCCAGGCACTTATGTTCATCCCAGGTCTTATCTGGCCAGGTAGCTCATTTGCGAACATTGCTGGTTTCTGGTACAACTTCACGCTTGCTGTATTGGTAATTGCATTTACTTACTTCTACACTGCAATTATCGTTAATCCTCAAATGATGGCTGACGATATGAAGCGTAACGGTGGTTTCATCCCTGGTGTTAAGCCTGGCAAGAGCACAGTTACCTATATCGACAACATCATGACAAGAATCACCCTTCCAGGTTCAATGTTCTTGGCTCTTATCACAGTTCTTCCTGCGATTGCCATGACCGTTGGTATCAACCAGAGCTTTGCTTACTTCTTCGGTGGTACATCGCTCTTGATTATGGTGGGTGTTGTTCTTGACACTCTTAAGCAGATTGAGAGCTACTTGTTGAATCGTCACTATGACGGTCTTATGAAGACTGGACGTATTCAGGGTCGCTATTAATAGATTTTACCACAAGAGGGAGGCTGCCTTAGGGCAAGCTTTAGGGTAGCCTCCTTATTTATAGTTTACGAACAATGATCTATCTGAAGACCAAAGAGGAGATTGAGATACTCCGCGAGAATAACATCTTGGTGAGCCGTGCGCTTGCAGAGGTTGGTCGACATATCAAGCCAGGTGTCACAGCACGCCAGCTCAACGATATTGCCGATAAGTTTATTCGCGACAACGGAGCCATCCCAGCATTCCTCGGCTACCACGGCTATCCTGCTGCATCGACCATTTCGATTAACGAGCAGGTTGTCCACGGTATTCCTTCAGATTATGTCATCAAGGATGGAGACATCGTTTCGGTAGACTTAGGTACCATTTTGAAGGGGTTTGTTGGTGATTCGGCATATACATTTGCCGTAGGCAACGTTAGCGACGAGGTTAGACAGTTGCTGGAGGTCACCAAAGAGGCTCTTCGTAAGGGTGCAGCACAGGCCAAGGCGGGAAATCGCGTAGGCGATATTTCGGCTACTGTGCAGGATTACGCCGAGAGTTTTGGTTACGGCGTAGTGCGTGAGTTGGAGGGTCATGGCTTAGGCAGAAAGATGCACGAGGAGCCAGGCGTACCAAACTATGGCGCACGAGGCAGAGGACCATTGTTGAAAGAGGGCATGGTCATCTGTATTGAACCGATGATTACGATGGGGGATCGCAGAGTGGTCTTTGAGCGTGACGGCTGGACCGTACGCACCAAGGATCGTAAGCCGGCAGCACACTACGAGTATGCGGTGGCTGTGGGTAAGGATGGTCCCGATATCCTGACTGACTTTAGTATCATTGAGGAGGCTATTAAAATTTAATTCTTATGGCAAAACAGACTGCTATTGAACGAGACGGAACCATCATCGAGGCATTGTCAAATGCAATGTTCAGGGTGGAATTGGATAACGGACATGTTATCACGGCTCATATCTCTGGAAAGATGCGTATGCACTACATTAAGATTCTTCCCGGAGATAAGGTAAAAGTAGAAATGACACCTTATGATTTGAGTAAGGGTCGAATATCTTTTAGGTACAAATAATTAAGAATGCTTCGGTTATGAAAGTAAGAGCATCAATTAAGAAGAGAAGCGAGGATTGCAAGATTGTACGTCGCAAGGGTAAGCTCTATGTGATCTGCAAGAAGAATCCTAAGTTCAAAATGCGCCAGGGATAATTTTTAGTTTCAACAAACAGAATTAAAGAAAAGTAATTTATGGCACGTATAGTAGGTGTTGATTTACCAAAAAATAAGCGCGGCGAGATCGGCTTGACCTATATCTATGGTATTGGTCGTTCTACAGCGCAGAAGATCCTCGATAACGTAGGCGTAAGCCGCGACATCAAGGTTCAGGATTGGACCGACGAGCAGGTCGGCGCCATTCGTGGCGCAATTGCCGAGATGGGCATCAAGGTTGAGGGCGAGTGCCGCTCAGTCGTACAGCTCAACATTAAGCGATTGATGGATATCGGTTGCTACCGTGGTATCCGTCACCGTTTGGGTCTTCCAGTTCGTGGTCAGAGCACTAAGAACAACGCTCGTACTCGTAAGGGTAAGAAGAAGACTGTAGCAAATAAGAAAAAGGCAACTAAGTAATATTAGAGAGTTATGGCAAAGAAAACTGGAACAGTTAAGAAGAAGGTTGTTAAGGTTTCTGCTCAGGGCATGGCTTTTGTGCACTCTACCTTCAACAACGTTATCATAACCATCACCAACGAGGTTGGTGAGGTGATCAGCTGGTCACCAGCCGGTAAGATGGGCTTCCGCGGTTCAAAGAATAATACTACCTATGCTGCACAGACTGCTGCTGCAGACTGCGCAAAGGTTGCCTACGATATGGGTTTGCGTAAGGTTAAGGTTTACGTGAAGGGCCCTGGTCAGGGTCGTGAGTCAGCCGTTCGTACCATCCACGGTGCTGGTATCGAGGTTATGGAGATCATCGACGTTACTCCACTACCACACAATGGTTGCCGTGCTCCTAACCGTCGTCGTGTATAATTTCATGCGATTGGTGTAAGGCACACAGTAATAAACTTAATTTTACAGATTAACAAACTAGATTATTATGGCAAGATATATAGGACCTAAGTCGAAGATTGCCCGTCGTTTTGGCGAGGCTATTTACGGTGCTGACAAAGTTCTTGAGAAGCGTAACTTCCCTCCTGGACAGCACGGTCTTGCTCGCAAGCGTAAGAAGAACTCTGAGTACGGCGAGCAGCTTTCTGAGAAGCAGAAGGCAAAGTACACTTACGGTATTTTGGAGAAGCAGTTTGCTCGCACATATGAGGCAGCAGCTCGTATGGGTGGTATCACCGGCGAGAACCTTTTGAAGCTTTTGGAGTGCCGTTTGGATAATGTTGTTTACCGTTTGGGTATCGCTCCCACACGTGCTGCTGCGCGTCAGCTCGTATCACACCGTCACATCTGCGTAAATGGCAATGTAGTAAACATTCCATCATACGCACTTAAGGTTGGTGATGTGGTATCTGTACGCGAGAAGTCTAAGACTTTGGAGGTTATCACCGAGTCGTTGTCAGGCGCATCACGCAGCCGCTACGCTTGGTTGGAGTGGGACAACGCTTCTATGAGCGGTAAGTTCCTTCAGACCCCAGAGCGCGAGGAGATTCCCGAGAACATCAAGGAGCAGCTTATCGTCGAGTTGTACTCTAAGTAGTAATTCACAAACAAATTCAATATTATGGCAATATTAGCATTCCAAAAGCCTGAAAAGGTCATCATGTTGGAGTCGACTTCATCGTTCGGCAAGTTTGAGTTCCGTCCGTTGGAGCCTGGCTATGGCATGACTGTCGGAAACGCTTTGCGCCGTGTGTTGCTCTCGTCGTTGGAGGGCTATGCTATCACGACCGTGAAGGTTGCCGGTGTGAACAATGAGTTCGCCGCCGTACCCGGTGTGATGGAGGGTATGATTGAGATCATTCTTAACCTCAAGCAGGTACGTTTCATCCGCACTGTTGATAACGAGGATGCCGAGAAGGTAACCATCAACGTTGCTGGTGTAACAGAGCTTACTGCGGGTTACATCTCAAACTACCTATCGTTCTTCAAGGTATTGAACCCCGAGTTGGTTATCTGCCACCTCGCTCCTGAGACTAAGATGCAGTTGACCATTACCATTGGTAAGGGTCGTGGCTATGTCCCTTCGGAGGAGAATGCGGGCATCGAGAAGGATGTTGATACACTCCCTATCGACTCGATTTTCACACCTATCAAGAACGTCAAGTACTCTATCGAGGACTACCGTGTCGAGCAGAAGACCGACTACGAGAAGTTGAATTTGGAGATTACTACCGACGGCTCAATTCATCCGAAGGAGGCATTGAAGGAGGCAGCCAAGATTCTTATTCAGCACTTTATGTTGTTCTCTGACGAGAAGATTACAATCGACGAGGAGGAGCAGCAGGGTGTTGTGGAGTTCGATGAGAGCATTTTGCACATGCGTCAATTGTTGAAGACTAAGCTTGCAGATCAGGATCTCAGCGTACGCGCTTTGAACTGCTTGAAGGCAGCTGATGTCGATACTGTTGGCGACCTTGTGAAGCTTCACCGCAACGAGTTGTTGAAGTTCCGTAACTTCGGTAAGAAGTCACTCACTGAGCTCGACGAGTTGCTGGCATCTCTGAACCTCAAATTCGGTATGGACGTATCTATCTACAAACTTGATAAAGATTAATTATGAGACACAATAAGAATTTTAATCACCTTGGCAGACAGGCTGGCCACCGTAAGGCAATGCTTTCGAACATGGCTACTTCGCTCGTTTTGCACAAGCGTATCCAGACTACCATTGCCAAGGCAAAGGCTGTTCAGAAGTTCATCGAGCCATTGGTAACAAAGTCAAAGGAGGACACTACTCACTCACGTCGTGTAGTATTCTCATATTTGAAGCAGAAGGAGGCAGTTACTGAGTTGTTCCGCACAATCGCTCCAAAGATCATGGAGCGTCCAGGTGGTTACACTCGTATCCTCAAGACAGGTTTCCGTCTTGGTGACGGTGCTGATATGTGTATCATCGAGTTCGTTGACTTCAACGAGACTTACACATTCGGTCGTGAGGCTGCTGTAGCAACTGAGGCTAAGCCTAAGACACGTCGTTCACGTAGCAAGAAGTCTACTGATGCTACTGAGGACGCTACTGTTGTAGCTGAGAAGAAGAGCGCAAAGAATGCTGCTCCTAAGTCAGCTGCTAAGGCTTCTGCAGCTAAGGGTGCTAAGAAGACCAATGTAGGCAAGAAGATGTAATTTTTCTTGTGATAACGGGTCATCTATGGCCTCTCAATTATTGCCCCGAATGGGATGTACGCCAAGTACTACCCATCCGGGGCAATTGCTTTATCGAGGCCATATCTAACCCGTTCTAACAAGAAAAATATTCGTTACGATGAGTAGCAATCTGCATCACCAAGCTTAACTCCTCGAATGGGACGTACGTCAAGTACTACCCATCGACGGCATTTTTGCCGAGTGTAGCACTCGGCACCCTTCTAACAAGAAAAATACTCCGTGCCATCCAAGCCATTGATGACCTCTTAATATGGTCCCGTGTGCGTTATACGCCCTACGTCCCACCATATTTTTTCATATTTATAACCTCGCCTTTATGCCATTTATCCCCTCTTATTCCTCTTGCCGAAACCCATAAAATTGGACATCGATTTGCGAATTAGAAAAAGTTTGCTTAATTTTGTAGAGCAGAGGGGCGACTCTCGACAGTGTGAAACATTAGTGAAGAGTATGGCCGACAACCTTAAATTGGGCGTAGCAAGATTTTTGTTCGTGTCGCAGTTGGGTGTTGGGGCCTGCCAACTCCACACTCTTCATTTAGGTAACCTCCGTAAAGGAGTTGGTGCGGAGATAAACAACATTATCGGTTATGAGAAGGTTTCTTTTCTTGACAGCTATTGCAATGTTGTCTACAACAATGCTGTCGGCACAATCATTTAAGGAGTATCTCAAGCTAGCAAAGCGAGGCAATGCCGAGGCTCAGTATGAGGTGGGTTGCCGCTACTACTATGGCAACGACGTCAAGCAGAACTACGACAAGGCTCTTAAGTGGTGGTATATGGCTGCCGAGCAGAATAATCTCGATGCGCAGTATAACCTTGGTCTCTACTATAAGACTGTGGAGCAGAACCTCGAGGAGGCTGTTAAGTGGTACTTTAAGGCTGCTGAGCAGGGATATGCCAAGGCACAGAACAATATTGGCACCTACTATTATTTTGGTGAGGGTGTGGCGCAGAGCTATCCCGATGCTGTAAAATGGTTCACACTCGCTGCTGAGCAGGAGTATCTCATTGCGCAGTACAATCTCGGTCAGTGCTACTACTTTGGTGAGGGTGTAGATCTCAACTATGCTGAAGCTGTAAAGTGGTGGCTTAAGGCTGCTGTGCAGGGTGACCCCGATGCGCAGTATAATGTTGGTGTCTGCTACGAGCGTGGTGACGGCGTCGAGCAGGACTACGAGGAGGCTGTGAAGTGGTATCGCGAGGCCGCAAAGCAGGGACACGAGGATGCATATCGTGCGCTCGATGCTCTTAGCGAGCTATAGTAATACATTATTTAGGGCAGTAATCTGCTGCTGATAATCTAAGATGGCGATAAGGGGTGTGTGTTGAGCACGGCTCTTTGTCGCCATTTTGTTGTGTCTTTATCACACTAATGTTAATGTTATATTCGGCATTATGTTTTGATTATAAGTTTATTGCTTTGTTCCCAAATTTTTACTATCTTTGCGCTACTAATGAGATCAAAATCTAAAAATAATAGAACCATGAGAAACTTTTTTACGTTACTTATTGCAGCAACCCTCCTCGTCGTGTCGTGCGAGCCTGTGGTAACGCCTGCTGATGAGACTAAGTTCGAGATTACATCCGAGAGGGTTGTGAATGTTGCTGCCGAGGGTGATAACTTTGTCATCGCCTATACCCTTAACAATGGCGACCATACTGCCTTAAAGGTGGAGGCCGACAACACCGATATCATCACCTCTATCAATGCGGAGCAGCAGGGCTACATCATAGTCACCGTAGCTGCAAATGAGGAGTATGTTGAGCGTGAGGCCTCTATCCGTGTGAGCTACGAGAACGAGGCATATGTCATCACCGTAAAGCAGGATGGACTCGATTATGAGGTAGTTAATATCGCTGCTAACCAGCTTGTTGGTAACTACTATGGCGATAATCTTAAAGATGGCGTAGGTCACTATTGGATTATCCTTACCGAGAATGGTTTTGTTGATGGTGCTGCTGTTGCTGGTGGCGAGTACTTCCGTCTCGACCTTATGGCTCCAATGCCTGAGGATGAGGATAATGTTCGTGTCCCCGATGGTGAGTACACCTACGACCTATCATTTAGCTATGACGAGTATACTATCATCGACGTAGGTAATACAGACTACTCGTGGGTAGATGAGAATATGGAGGGCTGGGCCCTTGCTCTTGACGATGCTAAGCTCTCTGTTTCTGGTAACCACTTCGAGCTTGTTGCCGTTGTTGGTGCCACCGAGTTCCATGTTACCTTCGATGGCGATTACTCTCTAACAACATCTGTTATATCCGACTGCGTGTCAAGCCTTACTAACGATGCCGTTATCGATGTATCTAACTGCTCGGCCTCTGTTAATAGCTTTGGCGACTACTGGCAGTGCGGCTATAACAACTGGTGCATAGAGTTCGTATGTAATGCAGGCTTGAAGAATGGCACATACCTTGTTATAGATTTCTTGAATAACTCAACAACCGACTTCACAGGCACTTATGTTGCCTCTGGCTTCTCTGCTGAGGATGAGACTAAGCCTGACTTCCGCCCAAATGTCTTTGTTCCAGGCTTCCGTGTTGCCGATGATGCCGACTTGCTTCTCGGCTCACTCTATATGGTCTATAAGGATGGCCTATGCGTGTCGCAGGCACCTCTCTATGGTGGTACCGTGACTATCACCTCTAATAACGATGGCACATACACTATTGTGATTGATGCTACGGATGATGCCGATCCAGCACATAAGATTACTCTCAACTGGACAGGTAGGTTCCGTTAAGCGAGCAATATAGCAGTGTAATCCCAACATCGATAAGGTGTTGGGATTATTTTTTTGTAAAAAATAGAGCAAAAAATTTTGCGCAAAAACATAAATGATGTACCTTTGTAAGTTGGAAAATGTTTTGTGATGAGAAGCGTGTGTGTGGCTACTCTGCAAACGTTTATAATGTGCTGATAATTAGCAGACAATAACATATTAAACCATAATAAATTTACTAAAACTATGAGAAAACTAACTTGGATGATGGCAGCACTTATGGTGTCTATGCTATCGTTTGTGGCTTGTGAGAATCCTACTCCAGAGCCAGAGCCAGAGCCTAATCCAGAAAACCCAACTAAATTGGCATTCGACATTCAGATTGGCGAGGTTACCTCATCATCTGTGGCTTACACTGTAACCCCTGCAGACGTTGAGGCTGAGTACCTTTGCGTATTGTACGATGCTGAGACTGTTGAGGAGTTCACACGTGACCAGTTCCTCGTTGAGGCTCTTATGATGGAGCTTGAGGCTGAGGCTCGTGCCACAGGTAAGACCTTGGTAGAGTATATGCCTGATGTCGTTGACAAGGGCGTTATCACCGATGGTATGTTCTCTGGTCTTGCACCTGAGTCTAAGTACTACATCGTTGTTTTCGGTGTAGATGCTGCTAACAACTACCAGTGCAACACAGACGTATTCAAGAAGGATGTTACCACTGCAGCTGGTCCATCGCTCGACGTAACCTTCCAGATCGACACACAGGTTGATGGCAACACCGCTATCTACAACGTAACACCATCTAACAACGACGATGTATGGTATTTCTACACTCTTCCAAAGGCTACCTTCGATGCTTATACCGATCCTGAGGGTTCATACCGTATGTCGGAGCAGAGCTTCTTGTTGTACTGCTTGCAGATGGAGATTGACGCATATCGCCAGGCTGGCTATAGCGACAATCAGATTATGAACGCTATCTTCCACAAGGGTGCTTTGACACTCCAGGCTGAGGGCTTGAACGCTAACACCGAGTATATCAACATGATTGCCGGCTTTATCGTTACTCCAGAGGGTCAGGTTACTATCGCTACTGAGCTTACAACCACTACCTATACTACAGGTGAGGCAAAGTCTAAGGAGCTCTCATTCGAGATCTCTGTAACCGATATCGAGGCTATGCGTGCAGCTATCTTGATCACCCCATCTAACGATAAGGATACATTCTGCTGGATGATCGGCGCTTGGGATGGTCAGAAGACAGCTGAGGATATCATGAACGAGATCGTAGGTATGTATGGCGGTTGGATGAACAACGGTGCAATGCTTTATAAGGGTGTTCAGGACTACACCGGTGGCCCTAACAGCCCTTACAAGTACAAGCTCGACGCTGCTGATACCAGCTATTATGTAGTAGCATTCGGTTATGCTGGTGGTGTTACAACTGAGCCAGAGATGGTTACTTTCAAGACCCTTCCAGCTCCTAAGGCTGAGGATACTACCTTCCAGATGTCTGCTTCACAGATCACTCCTTACGGTTTCACTGTTGGTGTAACTCCTTCAGAGTCTACAACATACTACACATTCAACGTTATGCCTAACGATGAGTTCGCAGCTTTGGATGTTAATGCTCTTGCTGAGGAGTTGAACGCTCAGTTCGATGAGATTATGATGATGCAGCAGCAGTTCGACCCAACTGTTACCATTGCACAGGTTCTCAGCTTGTACTACTACCGTGGTGCTTACACCGCTGCAGCTTCAGGCTTGGCTCCTGAGACCTCATGCTCAGGTTTCGTAATGGCACTCTCTCCAGAGACAGGTCATGTTGTTAAGGTTCACACATTCGAGAACGTTGCAACTACTGGTAAGCTCGGTGAGGTAGCTCCTACCGTTGAGCTTATCGGCAACTGGTCAGGTGACGATGAGAATGGTGCTATCTGGAACCAGCCAGCAGCAACTAAGGGTAAGGCTATCACCGTTGTTAAGTATGGCAACTTCGATGGCGCTCGTACACTCTTCGCTAGCATGGCAGGTGACGATGTAACCAACGCTTCTTCATATCCTGATGCACAGCTTTGGGGTATGTTGGCAGGCACATGGAGTAAGGTTGACCAGGCACAGCCATACTCATTCTATGTTGTTGATTGGGATGCTCCACAGACAGCATTTGCATATGCAGTAGATAACAATGGTAACCCAGGTGCTCTTGGCCGTTGCTACACCGAGGCAACCGTTGAGAACAAGGGTAACATCGAGGATTTGAAGGCTCTCGTTAATGAGCTTAATGCTGCTTCTAAGAGCATTGCACTTCCAAAGTCACTCGTATTTGACTACAATGTAGGTGTGACCCTCGATGCTAAGGCTGTTGAGGCGGAGGTTGCTGCTCCTGCTGTCAAGGCAGAGGTTGCTGCTCCTGCAACAAAGAGCGTGGTTAAGCCATCTTACATCCGTCCTTTCTACATGTAATAGTAGCGCGCGATTAGCGTTGCAATAGATTGAGCCTCGAATGAGCAGTGCGCCCAAGTGCTGCCATTCGGGGCTTTTTCTATTGTTATGTATTGGCTGAAGGGGTAATTATATGTTAATTTATTAGTTAACACCCCCGTTGCCGTTGTGTTGAAAAGATATTTTTCGTATATTTGTCGAAATTATTTACTTATGAAACATCTTCTATATCTTGTTGCACTTGTTGCAACTATCTCGTTTGTATCGTGTGGCGATAATGAGGTTACTCCTGATACTCCAGATAACCCCATAGATAACCCAGAGCCAACTCCAGATCCAGATCCAGATCCTACACCTGAGCCTGCACCAGAGTATCCCGAGGGTACATACCATTTCAGCGAGAACCTGTCGGCAAGCGTATATACCATGGAGACAAATGGTCTGCGTAACGACTATCTGTCGTTCTACGATGATGTCTCGGGCAATACCCTTTATATCGACTGCTACTGCGACCTTAGCAACGACCACCTCGCTTCGGGCCTATACCCTCTTGGTGATGGTTCAGCGATGACCTGCTGCCAGGATTATACCTATCTGCTATTCTCGGGTAGCGAAGATTTGCACCGTTTTGTTGAGGGTAGTGCCTATGTCGTGACCGATAGTGAGCATGAGTCGGGCTATGCTTGGTACCATGTAACCGCTCATTTTGTTCTCCCCGATGGCCAGAGCGTGTCACTCGACTATGAGGGTCAGATAGCTGAGAAGTAATGTGTGTTAATATTGATTACTAATTTATACCATTAAAACTATGAGAAAACTAACTTGGATGATGGCGGCACTTATGGTGTCTATGCTATCGTTGGTGGCTTGTAATGAGCCTGAACCTGGCCCAGAGCCTGTGCCACCTACCCCAGATCTTACCTTCGAGCTTGAGATTACAGGTGTGTCGAAGACCGCTGTAACCTTCAACGTGACTCCCTCAAACCTCGAGGCTGACTACTTGGCAATGGTCGTTAGCACAGCCGTTGTAGATTCATGCGAGAGTGATGACGCAGTTATCGCAAATGTGTTTGGTGATGTTAAGAGCTATGCCGAGGCTAACGGCTCAACCTTCGAGGCATATATGGCTGAGCGAGTTAAGCGTGGCGCTCTTGAGAACTTCAGCGTTGAGAACCTTAACCCAGGCAGCAACTACTACCTCTTGGTGGTTGGCGTAGATGCTCAGTTTGCAACAACATCGGAGCTCTTCAAGCAGACTTTTGCTACCGACGAGACAACACAGACAGGTTGTACCTTCGAGATTAAGTCAACCGTGCACCTCACAAATGCTGCTTTGAGCGTTAAGCCATCTGATAACGCGCAGCTATGGCACCTTGTGAATGTTCCAGTTGATGAGTATCAGACATATACAAGCGCTGATGGCGAGTATGGCTGGACCAAGGAGGAGTACTTCCAGAACTACCTTAACACCGAGATTGCAACCCTCAAGGATAGCGGTCTTAGCGCTGAGGAGATTGGCATTAAGCTCTTCCACACTGGCGCACGCACATTGAACGCTTCGGGCCTTACCCCAAAGACTAAGTATGTTGTATTTGTTGCAGCTGTGGATTATGCCGATGGTAATGCCTACGTAGCCTCTGCTCTCAAGGAGCTTCGCTATAACTCTGGTGAGGCTGCTGAGAACGACCTTACATTCGATATCGACGTATTCAATATCGACAACTACTCTGCTGAGGTGCGTATCACTCCATCTAACCCAGATGCTGAGTACTACTACTATGTAAGCTACATCGATAGCAGCAAGAAGAGCATGAAGCCTATCGACATTGCTAACTCTGCTGTAACAGAGTATATCTACTACTGGGAGAACTACACAGAGCTTAAGCATCGTGACCCTGTTACTGGCGTTGTAGACCTTACTGGTGACAATAAGCTTGAGTTGAACATCGCTGAGACTGAGTACTATATCGTGGCATTTAGCTTCGAGCCTAACCCAACATATGGCACTGTCATCAACGAGGAGACTGGCGAGTATGATACCAACCCAGGTACAATCACCTCAGCCCCAGTATATGTTTCGTTCATGACTGCTGAGCAGGGTGATCCTTATACTGCTGAGTTTACGTTCAGCGCATCTGACGTAGGTCCTTATGACTTCTACTTGGAGATTGATGCTTCAGACCCAACAATCTACTACCAGCCAGGTATCGCCTATGCTGATAACTTCGATCCTCAGGCTGCTATCGACGCATCGAGCCCAAATCTTGCACAGCTCGTGCAGATGACTATGGAGGGTCAGAGCCCAAGCCTTACATTCTGGGAGGCTTTGGAGGAGAAGCTCTACAACTACTACCGCAATGGCGATGGTAAGTATTATGTCGCTAACCTTGAGCCTAATCGCGAGTATATCGGCTACGTTTTGGCTATCGATGTTAATACTCGTAAGTTCGCACGCTGCGTTTATAGCGAGGTTATCGCTAAGACCACACCTGTAGGTGAGGTAACTCCTCAGGTTGAGCTCCTTGGCGTATATAATGGCGAGCATGAGGCGGGTACTATCTTCGGCGATAAGGAGCTCACATCGGGTCGTCCTATCATCGCTGTTAAGTTGAACAATATCGAGACTGCAACAGCAGCATATGCTGCACTATCAACAGATGCTTATGCCGATGTTGCAGCTCTTGCAGACCGCTATATCATCTCTGAGTTCCGTGGCTACTGGCAGGCACTCACAAGCATCAATGTTCCTTACCACTTCTTCATTGGTGAGTGGGATCTCGAGCAGACTGTCGTTGCTTATGCTCAGGATGCTAATGGCAACGAGGCTGGCGTAGGCCGTTTGGGCGTTACTCCAGTATCGGCTGGTGACATCGAGGAGCTTCGTGGCTATGTTGATGCAGTGAACAATGCTGCTCCAAGCGCAATGGTTAAGTCGTTGGTTGTGAACAATATGGCTGAGCCAACCATGGAGTGCCTATGGAGCGAGTCTGTTGGCGCACCACGCGCAGCACAGGTTGTTTACCACGAGGTTGAGCCTTTGCAGAGTGCAGCAAGCGACGTTATGACGCTTGGCTTTGTTAAGTCATTCTCACTATAATTAGATATATCTAATGACCTTTACGGAGCTGCACCATGTCGTGTAGCTCCGTAATTTGTAGAGTATATATTATGAAAAAGTCTATTTTATCGTCGATTTTTGCGATGCTGCTCGCCATCGTCTGTGTGTCGTGCGAGCAGCCCGCGGAGCCACTCCCAGAGCCTCAGACCGAGGACTTCGAGATCCTCATTCACGATGTCTCGCGCGGTACGGTATGCTTTAGCGTAACACCCAAAGATGCAGAGATGGACTACCTATGCTTGGTTCTTGAAAAGGCTGAGGTTGAGGAGTTTACCCGCGAAGAGTTTTTGGTTCAGAATATATTTATGGATATAGAGTCAGAGGCCTACGACATGGGTAAAACATTCGATGAGTATATGTCTGAGGTCGTTGACAAAGGTGAAATTGAGAATGTGTCGTTCTCGGGTCTTAAGAATGATACTGAGCACTGTATCATAATCTTTGGCGTTGATGCCCAGCAGGGTTACGCTCAGCTTACACCCGTCACATTTAAGGAGTTTAGAACTGTCAACATCCCCTCACTCGTGTGCGACTTTAGGGTTAGTCACTCGGTGGAGGATAATAGCGTCTATTTGAGTGTTGATCCTACGGATGTGGACCTTCAGTGGTATCTATGTACCATGCCTGTAGAGCAGTATAACTACTATGTGGAGGATGAGGATGGCTATAATATGTCGCACGAATACTTCTATGAGTACTTCTTCCAGCAGGAGATAAATTCTCTACTGCAGCAGGGTCTTAGCGAGCAGCAGGTGGTCGACGCGCTTATCCACCAGGGGGCGCTCACGTTGCAGGCCAAGGGTTTGAAGGAGCATACGGAGTACTACTTCCTCATTGCGGGTCTTATCGTTGACCATGATGGTATCTTCATTTGCACTGATGTTCAGCGTGGTAGCTATACCACAAAGGGCGCGGCGCAGTCTACGATGACCTTCGATATCAAGGTGTGGGACGTGGGCCAGATGGAGGCATCGTTTAGTATCACCCCCTCGAACAATAGCGACAAATATTGCGCTCTTGTTGCCCCATGGGATGGTGTTACTTCGGCTCAGGATATGATGCATAGCCTTGTTGAGCAGTGGGGTGGTTGGATGGATATGATGGCTAATGATCGAGGCCCTGTAGAGCACTCGGGCAGCACAGCTATGAAGTTGCCAGCGGCCGATACCGACTACTATATCATCGCCTTTGGCTATGATGGTGGTATTACAACCGAGGCATACATGAAGACCTTCCGCACACTCCCTGGTGGCTCGTTAGAGGAGGTTGTCTTCGAGCTTTTGCCATCGAGCATCACTCCCTATGGTTTCACTATGAATGTAAAGTCGTCGGATAGGACAATATACTATGTTCCAGGTCTTTGCAAGGCTGATGAGTATGACGAGGAGGCCTTTATTGGCTATGAGAACGAGGCCTTCGACTACTATGTTGAGGAGTACAAAAAGTTTAATCCATCAATCACCATAGCGGAGATTTTGGACCAGTACTACTATAATGGCAATGCCACCTTGCAGGTCTCAGGTCTGCAGCCCGACACCGAGTATTTGGGCTATATCTACGCCCTCGATGTGCATACCGGTCATGTTGTTAAGTGCTTCACTTTCCCAGCCTTTGCGCGCACCTCGCAGTTCTCAACCATAGCACCGCAAGTAGAGCTCTTTGGCTACTACTCGGGTGACGATGAGAATGGCTCGATCTTCGGAGATGCTAATGCTACTAAGGGCAGGGCTATCACCGTTGTTAAGTATAGCGACTTGGATGATATTCGCACACTCTTCACCACGATGGTTGAGGGTGATTGTAGCTCCCCTGTGACAATGTCTGATGGCGAGCTTTGGCAGCTCACGTCGGGCTATTGGGATAAGTGTAGTGTGCAGGAGCCCTACACATTCTATCTAGTCGATTGGAATGTGGTGCAGACGGCATTGTGCTACGCCACTGATAACAACGGCATGATAGGTCCTATTAGCCGATTGTATACCTGCCCAACGGCGGATAACAAGGGTAATATAGCCGATTTGAAGGCGCTTGTTGATGAGCTTAATGTCGATAAGGCGAGCACCTATGCTATGCCCTCATCGTTGGTCGTTGCTAAGCCTTCCAGCCAGCGTCCAGTGATTAAGCAAATTGAATAATTACTGCGATATAGCTCTAATAATTAGATAGATATCGAAAACAAATTATGGGTTGTCCAGCAATTGGACAACCCATAATTGTTTGTTGTAAACCACTGTGGTTATGCGTTACCTTTGCCGCCGAATGGCTCTATTGCTGGCTGCTTGGCACGAATGTTAATCTGGCCAAAAGAGCTCTCGTAGCGCGCTACGTTCTCCTGTAACTGCATGAGGAGACGCTTGGCGTGCTCAGGTGTGAGTACCACTCGGCTCTTTACGCGTGCCTTGGGAAGACCTGGGAGCATTGTTGCGAAGTCGAGGATGAACTCCGATGTTGAGTGTGAGATGATTGCTATGTTGCAGTAGTTGCCCTGTGCTACCTGCTCGTCGAGGTTTATCTCTATCTGCTTCTTTACTTCGTTCATGGTGATTGTTTTTTATGTTTTTTTGGTTTTGAAATTTTGTGTAAAGATACAAAGTTTCTGCCGAGGTGCAAAATTATTATCCTATAATAGGCGGCCAAGCACAATTTTCGCATCTATTTTGGATAATTTAGGGTTGAATATGGCTGTTATCTGATAAAAAGATTATATCTTTGTAGCGTGTATTTGTGTGGCTACGCATAGCGTAGTGGTAAGCCACAGGTGGTGAATACACCTTAATGAGTGTAATGGTATGATAGTTCAGATATTAGAGATACTTTTTGCCGGCATGTGCGTGGGCTTGGCATCCTCTGTTACGGTGGGTCCTGTTGCTGTGTTATGCATTCAGCGCACCTTGAGCAAGGGTCCTCTTTCGGGTCTTGTGTCGGGCTTTGGCGTTGCCTTTGCCGATGCCATCCTCGCCATCCTCGCCTTCTCTGTATTTGCACTTTTGAAGTCATATATCGACGAGTACTACACCGCCATACAGATTTGCGCGGGCTTCTTTGTTATCATCGTCGGTGCCTTCATCTTCTTCAAAAACCCTGTACCTCAGATACGTAAGAATAGATCGGGAAAGACAAACCTATGGCAGGACTTCGCCTCGATGTTTGGCTTCACGCTTGCCAACTTTGTTGTTATCATTCCATATATCCTCGCATTCTTCGCCATGTTTAATGTCGAGCTATCTACGACTATGGGTGTGGAGAAGCCTCAGACCGAGGTGGTTGAGGAGCATAGGGTTGAGGTAGAGCCAGCTGCTGTGCAGAGTGCAGAGAGTACGGCTGAAGAGACCAAGGAGGTCTCTACACCTACAATCCACGTCGTATCTTCGCCTGAGGATGTGGCCTTGCCAAGTGATGAGGTGGCTACACCAGAGCCTGAGGCGCCTGAGCAAGCTCCCGCTGAGACAGCTAATAATGGCAGCAACAATACAGGTATGAGTGGTTTCTTCTATAACTCACTCATTATCCTCGGCTTCTTGTTGGGCGCCATGGTATGGTGGCTCTCCATAACATTTATTATCAACTTGTTCCGTAAGGGCTTCCGCCCCCGCCATATGCTCACCATAAACCACATTGCAGGTCTTGTTATAGGCATCATTGGCATATATACACTCCTTTCTGTATTAATCAAATAGTAATGGATAACAAGCGTATTATCATAGCCATCGACGGACATTCGTCGTGCGGCAAGAGTACCTTTGCTAAGGCTATAGCTGCCCGCTTAGGTTATATTTTCATCGACACAGGCGCCATGTATCGCGCTGTGACACTCTACGCCTTGGAGCATGGGGCCATCACCTCGGGTATGGTCGACGAGGGTCGTGTTGTCGCTATGCTCAAGGATATCGAGATAGACTTCCGTTTTAACCCTGAGCGTGGTGCCAGCGACATCTATGTCAATGGAGATCTTGCCGAGGGTAAGATTCGTAGCATCGAGGTTAGCAACTGTGTGAGCGCGGTGAGCTCTATTGGCGAGGTGCGCGCGATGCTTGTTGCCATGCAGCAGCAGATGGGTCATCGTGGTGGCGTTGTTATGGATGGCCGCGATATTGGCACTGTTGTGTTCCCTGAGGCGGAGCTTAAGATATACATGACGGCAGACCCTATGGTGCGTGCCGAGCGTCGCTATAAGGAGCTAACAGCCAAGGGTGACCAGGTGACCTTGGAGGAGATATACGAGAATGTAGTGTCGCGCGACAAGGCCGATATGACGCGTGCCATATCGCCTCTACGCAAGGCCGATGATGCTATCGTGCTCGACAACTCACACATGAGCGTTGAGGAGCAGATGGCGTGGTTCGATGAGCAGTATCAGCGAGTATGCGCATTGTAATAGATGATAATTCAGGCTTCTGCTTCGGTGTGGTGCGTGCCATTGGCGAGGCAGAGTCGGCACTACAGCGCCATGGCGAGGTATATTCGCTTGGCGACATTGTGCACAACCGTGTTGAGGTTCAGCGTCTCGAGGCGCTGGGCCTTCATACTATCACTCATGGCGATATCGCCAATCTTCAGGGTCGCACCCTTCTTATCAGAGCTCATGGCGAGCCCCCAACAACCTATCGTCTTGCTGAGAGTGTGGGTGTTAATGTTATAGATGCTACATGCCCCGTTGTGGCGCGTCTGCAGCGTAGGGTGCGCGAGGCCTACGACAAGATGCAGCAGGTGGGTGGTAGCCTTCTTCTGTTAGGTAAGCGCGGCCATGCTGAGGTTGTGGGACTTACAGGGCAGGTGGACGACGATGTTGTTGTCATTGAACGTATGGAGGACCTCGATAGTGTTGACTTCTCACGCCCTATATATATGCTCTCGCAGACAACACAGAGCATTGAGCTTTTCGAGGCATTGGGTCGCGAGGTTATGCGTCGTGCTAAGGATGCGTCGGTGGTGACGCTCGACGATACTATATGTCGACGTGTGGCGGGCCGCGAGTCTTTGCTTGCGGAGTTCTCAAAGAGTGTCGATGTTGTTCTCTTCGTGTCGGGGCGTAAGTCGTCAAATGGTAAGGTGTTGTACGATGTTTGCCGTCGTCACAATAGCAGAGCATATAATATTGAGGAGGCCTCGGAGATAGATATCGCATGGCTGGAGGGGGCTGAGAGTGTTGGCATATGTGGCGCTACATCAACGCCTCGCTGGCTTATGGAGCGTGTTGCCGAGAGCGTGGATGCGATGACCTCGAAATAGCGTTGTTTCAATCTAAAAGAAGTATAATTTGTTGGTTATGAGATATATCATCAGTTCAATAAAGTATCTTATATTCTTGGCTCTTCTGCTTGTGGGCTTGTCATATTTGATGATTGTCTACGAGGGACACGATATCTCCTTGTGGGAGTATATGGAGTGGAAGTTCTCAAATAGAGATGGCATGATTATGCTTGGCGCTCTTGTTGTGCTTGCTGCGCTCTATCCTCTCTTCGGATATATGCGCAAGCGCGTGACTAACTGCAATCTCAGGGATGATAATATACGCATACAGAACGCCATGCATACCTATGGCTTCCGTTATGTTGGCGAGAAGGATGGCGCGCAGATATATCGTGCTGCGGGCATACTTCAGCGCTTGATATTGCGTTTTGATGATAAGATTGAGCTTCGTCAGATGAGCGATGGCGTTGAGTTCTACGGCATACGTAGCCGTGTGGTGCGCATCGCCTTCCAGTTGGAGGCCTATCTTAATAATAAGCGTTATGAGAGTAATGAAACTGACAATAAATAGCATGTCAAGCCTGTGTTGTTCTACGGGTCTTAGGGTGATGATGGCTGCCATTATTATGGTGGCAAGCCTCTCCACGGCTTCGGCGCAGAGCACCCAGCGCGACAATGACGATTTCGAGCTCGCCAAGTCTATCGAGATATTGGCGAATATGATGCGCGAAATAGATACCCAGTTTGTCGATGAGGTGTCGGCGGCTAAGATTTTAGAGAATGCCTCGATGGGTATGCTGCTTGCTACTGATCCCTACCTTGAGTATTTGTCGGAGGATGATATGAATGCCTTTGAGATGATGACTACGGGTAAGTATGGAGGTGTGGGTTCACTCATCCGCAAGAAGGGTGACTACATAATCTTTGCGCAGCCATATGAGGGCTCCCCTGCTGATGAGGCAGGTATAAAGATTGGCGATAAGATATTGGCCATCGACAACCAGCCGATGAAGGGTAAGGGTGTTGAGGTAATAAGCTCAAACCTCAAGGGTGACCCCGGCAGCGATGTATCGGTTGTCATTGAGCGCAACCTCGATGGTAAGCAGGATACTCTCACCATACGTCGCCGTCGTATTGCTATTCCGAGTGTCCCTTATTCGGGCATTATCCGCGATGGAGTAGGCTATATCAACCATAACGACTTTATCGATGGCAGCTACGATGAGGTGCGTCGTAGCCTTGAGGCTATGCTCGCTGAGGGCGAGTTGAAGGGCTTGGTCCTCGACTATCGTAGCAATGGCGGTGGTGTGATGCAGGAGGCTGTAGATATCGCCTCGTTGTTTGTGCCTCGTGGCGAGCGCATCGTCTCGGTCATGGGTCGTGACTCGTCGTCGCTATCCCACTATACTACAAAACATCTGCCCTTGGCGGAGAATATCCCCATTGTGGTGCTTGTGAATGGTTCGTCGGCCTCGGCCTCGGAGATTTTGGCAGGTGCTCTTCAGGATCTCGATCGTGCTGTGATTATGGGTGGCCGCACCTATGGTAAGGGCCTTGTGCAGAGTACGCTTCATGTGGGCTATAATAGCTATCTTAAGATTACAACTGCAAAGTATTATATCCCTTCGGGTCGTTGCGTCCAGGCGCGCGACTACTCATCGCTGTCAGAAGATGGTAGCATAGGCATTGTCCCCGACTCGCTCATCTCGGAGTTCACAACGCGTGGTGGCCGTAAGGTCTACGACGGTGGTGGCATCGTCCCCGATGTGAAGCATGATGAGGAGTATGTCAGCCACTTTGCCGTTATGCTCTACTCGTTAGGCTATATTGAGGATTGGGCCGACATATATATGCGCAGTCATCAAAATATGGATATCGACGTACGCACATTCACCATTAGCGATGATGATTATGCCGATTTTTGTCGTTTCATTGAGGATAAGGATGTCCCTTATGAGTCGGAGACACGTAAGGCGCTCACTACGCTGCGCGCAGCAGCCGAGAAGGAGCGCTACGATGCGTCGTTAGAGGGTGTGCTGCAGGGTCTCGATGAGATGATCAAGGATGATAAGATGTCTAATATGCAGACATACCGTACGGAGATTACCAAGATACTCAACCAGCAGTTGCTCCTCCGCTACGCCTATCAGGCGGGTGCTATAGAGGGCGTTATGGTGAAGGATGAGATGGTGAATAGCGCTATAGACCTCATCCTCGATAGTGCTGAGTATGAGCGCATACTCCGTGAGCAAAACCTGCCGATGCACTAATAGCGATATATCCCAAATAGTTGTCACCAATGAAGTTCTTGTCGCGCTATAATCCTCGTCGTCTATTCTCGACACGCCTACGCACCATCGTTATCATTGTGGGCTTGGCGTTGGCGGCACTATCGGTCTACTACACGTGGACCGTGTCGTCGGATATGCGTCATGAGGATGAGGCTGCCGTGGAGCAACTACGCAGTGATGAGCGCAATGCGGTGAAGATGTGGGAGGACATTGTTGTCTCTCCGGGCTTCGAGGACCCTCGAAATAGAGAGTTCCTAAGTGAGCTTATAGAACATACTAACGTGCCCATCATCATCGCTGATAAGGAGTTAGATGTCGTGGTTTCTAACCTCCCTGACGATGTGGTAGATGATAAAAACCGCCTCATTGATGAGATTATGCTCATGAGTGACGATGAGGATAATCCACCCATCACGGTTGTTGTGTCGCGTGGCTTTATGGAGCAGAAGGTATATACCATCTACTACCAGACAACCGACTATTCGTCGTTGGTGTCGAGTGCTCATAGCGAGGCTCTCACCTTCTTCCCCTATGTGCAGCTTATCATCATCATTATCTTTGCTATCTTCGCCTATATTGCCTTCTCGTCGACAAAGCAGAATGAGCAAAACCGCGTATGGGTAGGCTTGGCAAAGGAGACAGCACACCAGCTGGGTACGCCAACATCCTCACTCTTAGGATGGGTCGAGTATCTGCGTTCGCAGCCTGTGGATCAGATGGCTGTCGATGAGATGTCAAAGGATCTCACCCACCTAATGAAGATTGTAGACCGCTTCTCGAAGATTGGCGCTGAGACACAACTCACCAATGCCAATGTCAATGAGGTTGTGGGTGATACGGTGATGTACTTCCGTCGTCGCATACCTCGCAATGTGCAGCTCGACTATAACGGCCTTGCCATGGCACCTATCACCGCACCTATCAATGCGGCACTCTTTGAGTGGGTCATCGAGAACCTGCTTAAAAACTCGCTTGACGCTCTTCAGGGTAAGGGTAGCATCATGGTCGAGATTGGTGAGACGAAGGGTGGTGTCTTTGTCGATGTGAGCGACACGGGCAAGGGTATTGCCAAGGGTAATTGGGAGCGTATCTTCGAACCAGGCTATACGACAAAGACAAGGGGCTGGGGTCTTGGACTATCGCTCTCGCGTCGCGTTATGGAGGATTACCATAAGGGAAAGATAGGTGTTGTGCGCTCAGAGATAGGCAAGGGTACAACCATACGTGTAACACTTAAACGTGCGGGCGATGAGTAATGACTCTTTAATCATAGAGCTTGAGGCTCAGGGTTATAGCGTAGCCAATGCGCGTAGCGTCTACGGTGCAGGCAGCGAGCTCGCATCGGGCGAGGTAAGCTATGTGGATAGCTATCGTGAGGCCTCTGCGGAGCAGATGTTTGGTGAGGCCTCGGTGTTGGAGAGCTACGATGCCGTGACACCATTAGAGCCTACGCTCATCAGTAGCTGGCTCTTTCAGTCGCTAATTATTGTTGGCCTTGTGGCGTACCTATATATGTTGTTGCGCTCGTGGCGTTTTATGGGAACTATATGGCAGGGTGTTCTCTTCAGAAGTAGCGAACGACGAATGCGCGATGAGGGTGGTGAGCTGCCGTTGGAGCGCTTTAAGCTCTCGGCCTCGTTGTTGGGTCTTGTCCTCATGGCTTTGGTTGTTGTGCGCCTTGTCGATATGTCGTTGCAGAGCGATGCGGCTATTTATAGTAGTGGTATGCTCTCCTTGGCTCCGATATATGCGCTCTTTGCCATACTCCTCTTCGTGGCATGGCACTATCTGCTCCATAAACTTATTGGAGTGGTTACTCGCTCCGAGGTTGTAGATGGCGCATGGGGTGTCACGGCGATGAACTTCGTGCGTTTGATTGTCATTCTCTATCCCCTCGTAGCAATATGGCTCTTGGCACCTAACGATATGCTCAATATGTGGTCTGTGGTGCTGAGCATTGCGATGTCAATAATGGTCATTATATATCTTAAAGATACTTTTGTGCTATTTGTGGGCAAAAAAATTTCCATTTTGAATTGGATTTTGTACCTTTGCGCCGCAATATTGCTTCCTATCAGCTTTGTCTTCAGAATTATACCTCAGTTATTCTGAGTGCTGAATGATGTATATTTTTGATAGTTAGGGTGTTGCATGTGAGAGGGCGACGTCTGTCGCCAGAGATATTAGTGATTGATCAACGTTTTTAAAAAGGAGTGACCTTGAAAGTTAATAAGATTTTGGTGTCACAGCCACGTCCGGCTGTATTGGAGAAGTCTCCCTTTTATGAGTTCGCACAGCATTTCGATCTCGCTGTGGATTACAAGCCCCTTATTCGTGTTGTGGGTGTTAATCTCAAGGAGTTCCGCGCTCAGCGTACAGAGATTTTAGACCACACAACTCTCATCTTCTCATCGCGTACAACCATCGACAGCTTCTTCCACATCTGCGAAGAGGCTCGTATCACCGTACCCGAGACCATGAAGTATATCTGCAACACAGAGGCCGTAGCTCTCTACTTGCAGAAGTATATCGTCTATCGCAAACGTAAGATATCGTTTGCTGATGGTACCTTCAATTCGTTGCTCGAGCTCATCGTGAAGCATAAGGATGAGAAGTTCATCCTCGCCCTCACCGAACCATATAAGCCAGAGCTTCCCGAGGCACTCTCTAAGCTAAAGCTTAAGGTAGATCCTGTGGTCTTCGCACGCACCGTGGCTGCCGATATGAATGAGATGAAGCCTGAGGAGTACGATATCATCGCTCTCTACTCTCCATCCGACGTTAAGGCCTTGGTTGAGAACTTCGACGTTGAGAAGTTGCCTGTTGTTGCAACCTTTGGCGAGGCAACCCTCCGTGCTGCAAAGGAGGCTGGCCTAAAGGTTAAAGCATCGGCACCATCGCCCGAGGCACCATCAATGGTCAAGGCGTTGGAGATCTACTGCAATAAGGTTGCTGAGGGTATGGAGATTGAGGACGCTGAGGTTAAGGAGAATCCCGACAAGGAGGAGTTTATTCGCGCCCAGCAGTCGAAGCTTCAGAAGAAGACACGCACACGCGCGCCACGCAAGGCGTAATTATATAGTCTTTTATGGATAAGGTGAACGGATTGCCCAAGCAGGAGCGTCTATGCTCGTTGTATGCCCAGCGCCGCCTATTTACAGATGGTGTGTCTGGCTTCGTCTATCCGTTTCGCTATACCACATATATAGAGAAGAGCACCCCATCTACTGTGGAGGTGCTCTTCTCTGTGCCTAAGCGCAACCATAAGCGCGCCAATCGTCGTAACCTCTTGCGTCGTCGCACCAAGGAGGCATACCGCCTGCAGAAGCAGCTCCTATGGCAGAGTGCCGAGACCCAGGGCGTTGCCGTAGATATGGCTCTCGTCTACTCAACAAAGGAGGTACTATCTTATAAGACAATCGAAAATGCCATCCGTAGGATTTTGGAGGAGGTTGCTCAGCGCTGTTAAGTGGCTTTTTGCTCAGCCATTTATTCTTCTCGTGCGCTTTTATCAGGTGTGTATCTCACCCCTTAAACCGCCCTCATGTCGTTTTACGCCCACCTGCTCACAGTATGCCATCGAGGCACTGCGTAAGCATGGACCCATCAAGGGTTCATACCTCACTGTGCGTCGCCTGTTGAGGTGCCATCCGTGGGGTGGTTCGGGCTATGACCCTGTGCCTTAGTCTCTACTCGGCGATAGCCTTCATTATTCCTACTAGCTCACCATTGCGTAGTAGTAGCATCATGTCGCCATCCATCTCATAGTGGGTGACTCCATTGAGTAGCTCTTGGTATACCATCTCGGTGCGCATATCCCTGCATCGACGCATTGTCGATCTTTCGGTACTCATGTTGAGTTCGCGCGATGAGCTTATGCGGTATGTTCCAGTCATAGTATTGCAATCGCCATATGCGGAGAATGTGCCATTGTCGTGGAGCGTAAGGGTATGCTTCATATCCTCGGGGGTGATATCCTCAGCCATAAGCTGCACTAACTGCCAGCATGTTCCCACAAGGGGTTTTTGGTTCTTCACCTGCTTGCGGCAATCACAACACCCTGAGGTGAAAAGGAGTAACATTAGGGGGGTGATGAAAAATAAAATCGTGCGTTTCATACCAAAAGTCAAAATTATAACATATCTTTGTAGCACAAAGATAGTATAAATCACTTAAAACGAATAGAAAAATGAAAAAAGTTATCGCTTCACCATTGGCACCTAAAGCTGTAGGTCCATACTCACAGGCAATTGCTCACGATGCAACCCTCTATATCTCTGGTCAGCTTCCTATCGACGGCGCTACAGGCGTTATGGCTGAGGGTATCGAGGCACAGACACACCAGGCACTCAAGAATCTTGGTTACATCCTCAACGAGGCTGGTTATAGCTACGACGATGTTGCTAAGACTACCGTTCTTCTCGCCGATATCGCAGACTTCGGTGCAATGAACGCTATCTACGCTGAGTACTTCACTGGTGATAAGCCTGCTCGTATCTGCTACCAGGTGGCAGCACTTCCTATGGGTGCACGTGTTGAGATTGACGCTATCGCAATCAAGTAAGTTGCCCAATAGGTTTGTTTAAATCAAAAGAGCGTGTTCAGCCGAACACGCTCTTCTTGTTTGTATGTTGCAGGGGTTATTATACCATCTGTCCTGTGGCACGAATGCTTGCCGAGATGTTGTGTTTAGCACCGTCCATCACGTCAAGCGAAAATACATACCCTCCTGTATCTTGCTTCTCGATTGTGATTACTCCATCCATGAGTGGTGCTCGCTCCGTAAGGTCGGCCTTCATATACCACGACTCCTGAAGCTCCATGTTGCCATCTTCGTCCTCTGTGGCACAACCAACGATGAACGACCCTGGGGTGTTGCCCTCGCGATAGACGCCTACTATGTCGGTGGCATCGTCGGGAAGTAGGAGCGATAGCTGGAACATCTCGCCACTATATATACCTGTCGTATAGTCGAACTTCTCGAATATGTATATTAGACAGTGGTTATCCTCGCTGATAGTGCCTATGTAGGTGGCTGCGGGGATCTCCAAGCGTAGGTGCTGGTTGAGGGTGCTTAGGCTATCCTCTCTACCATGTACAAGTGTAGGCCCTTTATAGTAGAGGTTCACCGTTGTGTTGTCCTCTAAGGTCAGACGAGCCTCTATTCTATGTATGTCTACACTGACCGAAGCCTCCACAATGCCAAGTTCGGTAGCCGAGCTATCGTCGGTTTTGGTGTAGTAGCTATCCTCAAGGTTTATTCCTCCGTTCTCTGTGGTATAGAGACCTGTGGGTAGATACCATGCATTGCTGTCGTATGCCTTCTGCTGACTGTATAGGTCGAGGAAGAAGTACTCGCTGTCGCTATATAGGAAGCCAGACTCGTCGATGCCATATTGCGAGAGTACTATGTGGTAGTTATATAGCTCGCCACTTGTTGCCTCATCGCCGTAGTAGCTGCTGCCTTGCAGTGTTTTTGCCTCAAACTCCTTGTCGGCATAGGGTCGCTGAACCACAACAAGGGTGCATGACTCCTCTCCGTAGATGATGGTTATCGAGCCGCAACGCACCTCGCCACTATCATTCTTCGAGCTTTGGTACCACACCATAGATGAGCCACAACGCTCCACCTTGAGCCACTCGTCGTTGCTGGTGGCCTGTAGCTGTAGGCCTTCACCGCCATGTGTCTTGCACTCGACACAATGGTTGCCTCCTGCGCCACTTACCCAAGCCTCCTTGTCGCTGGTAATATAGATCCATACCCTCTCTTCTGTGCCTTTGGGGTTGTTGCATCCAACAAGAGATGTGATCAGCGCCACGAGTAAAAGTAACCGTCTCATAATATGGCTGTTAAGATATTGAGAAGTCGCGAAGAGCATCGTTTAGCGATGTCTTCTTATCGGTAGACTCCTTGCGGTGACCGATGATTAGGGCGCACTGCACACCATACTCGCCTGCTGGGAACTTACGGTTATAGGTGCCTGCCACAACAACTGAGCGTGCGGGTACATAGCCCTTATACTCTTTAGGCTCTGGGCCTGTTACGTCGATGATATGTGTCGAGCCCGTGATTACGGTGTTTGAGCCGAGCACCGCCTCGCGACATATATGAGCGCCCTCGACGACAATCGAGCGTGAGCCGATGAAGCAGTTGTCCTCGATGATTACGGGTGCTGCCTGCACAGGCTCCAATACGCCACCGATACCCACACCACCACTGAGGTGTACGTTCTTGCCTATCTGTGCACATGAGCCAACCGTAGCCCATGTATCTACCATGGTACCTGTGTCGACATAGGCGCCGATATTAACATACGAGGGCATGAGGATTGCGCCAGGGGCGATATATGCACCATAGCGAGCTATGGCATGAGGTACAACGCGCACGCCAAGCTCCTCGTAGCCATGCTTAAGCTCCATCTTATCGTACCACTCCAACTCGCCAGCCTTCATGGTGCGCATGGGCTGTATGGGGAAGTACATGATGATAGCCTTCTTCACCCACTCGTTCACCTGCCACTCGCTACGCTCCAAGTCAATAGGGTCGGCACAGCGCACAACACCCTTATCTACAGCCTCTACCACGCGACGTATAGCCTCGCGTACGCTCTCGTCGGCAAGCATCTCGCGGTTCTCCCACGCCTGCTCTATAATTGCTCTTTCGTTAGTAAACATGATCTTCTATCTATTAGTCGTTATTGAGTCCAAAGTTACAACTTTTTGTTGAATATGCAATTAGGCATGGGCGATAAAATGTTATACCCCAAGATGTGGGGAGTTGCTCGTGGCTCATTTACCGCCTTTTGGGGATTGCCCACCTTGTGGCTATGCGGTACCTTTGCAAGCGTAAAAATATGCGTTTGCTATGAGAAAGATTTGTGTGAAACTATCGCTATACCTTATATATATTATCTGTGCGTTGTTCATCGGCGCCAATGTAGCTCATGCTGCAGCACCCTCGTTCGAGGCTCTCACCGAGCCACCAACAACCTCTGGGCATAGTGCATGTATGCAGGGTGTGGTCTTGGACGAGGAGGGTGCACCCCTGCCTTATGCTACGGTGAGCATTGAGGGTAGTTCGCGTGGTGTGACGACAAATGCCGAGGGCAAGTATAAGATATATGTTGAGGGTGGCGAAAGGACTATCGTTGTTGCTTCGTTAGGCTACGATAGTGAGCGTCGCACAATCTCATTGAGCGGTGGTAATAACTATAACATAGACTATGTTCTGCGTAGTGCCGCAACAGATATTGAGGAGGTTGTTGTCTCGGCGTCGGGCGTGGGCGTGGTGAAGCGCTCGCCATTCAACGCTGTGGCGATAGACACTAAGGCTTTGGAGAATGGCTCCAAGTCATTAAGCGATGCGCTCACCAAGGCTCCGGGTGTTAAGCTTCGAGAGTCGGGTGGTGTGGGCTCCGATATGTCGATCACGCTCGATGGATTCTCGGGCAAGCATGTCAAGATATTTATCGACGGCGTGCCACAGGAGGGTGTTGGTAGCTCCTTCTCGCTCAATAACATACCTGCAGGGTATGCCGAGCGCATAGAGGTATATCGTGGTGTGGTGCCTGTGGGCTTCGGCGCCGATGCCTTGGGTGGTGTTATTAACATTGTCACCGCGAAGCGTCGTAGCAGCTGGTTTGCCGATGCATCCTACTCCTTCGGCTCGTTTAATACCCATCGCTCGGCGGTCAATGCGGGGCAGAGGCTCGATGGTGGCTTTATGTGGGAGGTTAATGCCTTTCAGAACTACTCCGATAACAATTATGAGGTGATGGCACCCGTTGAGGACTTCGCAACGGGACGTATAGATAAGAGCACTAAGCACCGTGTGCGCCGCTTCAACGACACCTATCACAATGAGGCCGTGGTGGCCAAGGTGGGGCTGGTTGATAAGAGGTGGGCTGACCGTCTGGTGGTGGGTATGACCTACTCACAGATGTATAAGGAGATACAGACAGGCGTGCGTCAGGATATTGTCTATGGCGATAAGCTGCGCAGAGGACACTCGCTGATGCCATCGCTGGAGTATCGCAAGAGCAACCTCTTGGTGAGGGGGCTCGACCTTGTGGCAACGGTAAACTATAATCGCAACGTTACATTCAACATCGATACATCGCAGTATAAGTATAATTGGCGTGGTGAGACCAAGCGTCTTAACTCGCCTGGTGAGCACTCCTATCAGCATACGCGCTCGGATAACGATAACTGGAATGCTACGGGAACGCTCACCTATCGTATAGGCGAGAAGCATGCTATAACCCTAAACCATATCTTTAGCGCCTTTAGGCGCGAGAACACCTCGCTCCTTGCCACCTCGCCGCAGACCGAGGCTATAGACAAGCGCACCGAGAAGAATATCACAGGTCTGCAGTATCGCCTGACGCCCAACGAACGATGGAATGTCTCGCTCTTTGCGAAGTACTATGCGCAGGGTGTTCGTGGCCCTGTGGCGGTGGATGCCAATGCCACGGCGTTTGTCGAGCAGCAGCGCAAGGAGAGCGCCTTGGGCTATGGCGCTGCAGCGACATATATTCCTGTGGAGGGGCTTCAGGCAAAGGCCTCATACGAGAAGGCATATCGTTTGCCAACCATCGAGGAGATGTTTGGTGATGAGGACCTTGAGATGGGCGACATTGGCATACGCCCCGAGAGTAGTAATAACATAAATGTCAGCCTCAGCTATTCCGCCTCGTTCGGTATGCACGGTATATATCTTGAGGGCGGCTTTGTGTGGCGCGACACCAAGGATTACATACAGCGTAACATCGTCGATATGAGTGGCGGCAAGGCGGCAGCAACATATATAAACTACGGCCGTGTGCGCACGCTCGGTGGTAACATCACGCTGCGTTATACACTCTCTAAGTGGTTATCCGTGGGTGGTAATATAACATATATGGATGTGCGCGACAATATGCCTACGGCCATCGGCTCGTCGATGCCCAACCTCGGCTATGGTGACCGTATGCCCAACACACCATATCTATTTGCCGATAGCGACATAACATTCACATGGCACGATTGCATAGCCAAGGGTAATATCTTGACTATCAGCTATGATAACAACTATCTGCATGGCTTCTATTACTATTCATCACGTATAGGTAGTAACAAGGGTGACTATATGGTGCCTACGCAGTTTTCACATAACCTCTCGATAGGTTACTCGCTAAAAGATGGGCGATATAACATCTCGGCGGAGTGTCGCAACATTACCAACGAGGCACTATACGATAACTTCAGCCTGCAGAGGGCGGGTCGCGCATTCTATGTTAAACTTCGTGTGGCCTTCGGTAGTAAATAGTTTATAATTAAAATTTAAAGATATGAATATTAGATTTGCAATTCTCGCTATGGCGCTAGTTGGTGCTGTGGCTTGTCAGAGTGAGGTGAATGGTGAGAGACCTCAGCCAAATCCCGATGCGGTGCGCCCCTATGTCATAGCATCGCAGGGCGTATTCTCGAATACGACAACCAATGTGCTACTTACTGCTGAGACGCTGGATGGCGGTGTCGTTGGCATGGAGCATGGCTTGGTGAATGATGGTGCGTCGTACTGGGTATTTTGGGGCGATAAGTATCTCTATGGTCTTACCTATAACCAGGGTAATGCTGGTACCACACGCTCCTATGTGATGAATGATGATTACTCTCTCTCGGCGCGTCCTGCTGAGTATGCCGTACGTCGTTTTACGACAGTAGGCGTCTACGACAACTATGTTATGACGACCTCGACGGGTGATGGTCCGCAGGAGATGGCCGATGAGAATGGCTACCTTCCCAAGAGTATCCTTGTATCGTTGCTCGATGTCGAGAATGAGACCTATACAACCAATAACACCCTTGAGGAGCACTACCTCGCGGAGAACTTCCTCGGCAATGGTGAGTTCGTGACCTTGGCGGGCATCGAGGAGGTCGATGGAAAGATCTATTCGGCGGCTGTGCCCATGGGCCTTAGCCAGTATGGTGTGAAGGCAGAGGGTGGTAAGTGGATACGTGAGGGCTACGCTGACCTTGTTAAGAGGGAGGCTGGTGGCTCTGGCTCGGGTGCATATAAGGAGGGTGAGCTGCAGTGGACGCAGTATCCCGATGAGTGCTGGGTGGCAATCTTCGAGGATGAGACACTTGCCGAGAGAAAACTTATTCGAACCGACAAGATTAGCTATGCTGCGGGACGTAACAAGTCGCAGTACTATCAGATGATATGGGAGACGGAGAGTGGCGATGTCTATGTATTCTCGCCATCGTATGCTAAGACTATGGCAGACGCGCGTCAGCAAACAACGCTCCCCGCGGGTGTTGTGCGCATAAATGCCCATAGCGAGGAGTTTGACCCCAGCTACTATGTAGATATAGAAGCGCTGACAGGTGGGTTATCATTCCTTCGCACATGGTATGTCGGCAATAATAGGTTCCTGATGCTTATGTATGATAGCGCTCTTGAGCCTGGCAAGACGATGGTTGCCAACCAGTTGGCCATATTCGATGCGGCGCAGGCAACGATAACCTATGTTGAGGGTCTGCCCTCAGCAGATCTTATCTCTGGCTTCGGCAATGCTCCATATGTTGAGGCGGGCAAGGCCTACATCGCAGTGACGACAACCAACGACTACCCAGCGATATACTCTATCGACATAGCTACGGCCGTGGCAGAGAGGGGTCTCACGGTGGAGGCAACACAGGTTGGTGCCGTAGGTAGAATGTCGCCACTCAATTAATCGTATAACACTTTTTTTACTACCTTTGTACTATAAACTGACTCTATATGGTAAGAAATATATTTAGGCAACTCCATATTTGGCTATCGATACCTCTTGGAGTGCTCATGTCAATAACCTGCTTTACGGGTGCTATGCTCATCTTCGAGAAGGAGCTTACGCCGCACCTCCAGAGCGACTACTACTATGTCGAAAATGTTGAAGGTGAGCCACTCCCTATGGAGGAGCTACGTGCAAAGGTGGAGGCCTCGCTTGACGAAGGGGAGAAGATTTACGATGTCAAGGTGATGGATGATGCCGAGCGTAGCTATATCTTCCATCTCGACAAGAGGGGTAAGAGCAAGCTCTGCGTCAATCAGTATACGGGCGAGGTGCTTGGCACGCCTGAGCGTCATGAGTTCTTTGCTACGATGTTTCGTATGCACCGCTGGCTGATGGATGCCCCACAGGCAAAAGGAGAGATGTCGGCAGGTAAGTTGATTGTGGGTATTAGTACCTTGGCCATGGCAATAGTCCTCATCTCGGGTATTGTGTTGTGGTGGCCAAAGACATTGAAGATGTGGCGTAATCGCTCGCAGATAGCCCTGCGCAAGGGGTGGCGACGCTTCTGGTACGACCTTCATGTCTCGGGTGGAATATATGCCGTGGTGCTCATTCTCATCATGGCACTCACAGGCCTTGTCTGGTCTTTCGAGTGGTATCGCGATGGCTTCTATGCCCTCTTTGGCGAGGATGCGAGAACATGGCTTAGGGCACTACATACTGGCGACATTGGAGGTATGACAACGCGCATCATGTGGTTTATCGCAGCTATCATAGGCGCGACACTACCGCTCACGGGCTATTATCTGTGGATAAAGCGTACGTTTGCAAGACGCAGTAAGTAGTAGGATAAAAGATAATAGGCAGGCCAAAAGGCCTGCCTATTATCATATATGTGCATCAGGTTTAGAATGCCTTACCAATGCCGAGGAAGTCCTCTGCCTTGAGTGCTGCGCCGCCGATAAGACCGCCGTCTACATTCTCCTTAGAGAAGATCTCGCCAGCGTTTGAAGGCTTGCATGAACCACCATAGAGGATTGGGCACTCCTCAGCTGCTGCGCCGAACTTCGAGCGCAACACCTCGCGGATGTAGGCGTGAATCTCCTCTGCCTGGTCGGCAGTAGCTGTCTTGCCTGTACCGATAGCCCATACTGGCTCATAGGCGATAACGAGCTTAGCGAACTGCCCCTCGGTGAGGTTGAATACCACCTCCTCGATCTGTGCCTTAACAACGTCGAAGTGGCGCTCTGCCTCGCGCTCCTCGAGGTTCTCACCTACACAGTAGATAGGTGTGAGGTTGTTCTCGTAGGCGCGTGCCATCTTCTTGTTGAGTGTCTCCGATGTCTCGCCATAGTACTGACGACGCTCCGAGTGGCCGAGGATAACATACTGGCAACCGAGGGCTGCAATCATCTGTGCCGATACCTCACCAGTGTAGGCGCCCTTAGTCTCTGTTGCGCAGTCCTGAGCACCAACAGCGATGTTTGAGCCCTTGAGAGTCTCAATGACGCTGTGTAGATGTGTGAAAGGGGGACATACGATGAAGTTCACGCAGTCGCAAACCTCGCCCTTGCCGGCAGCTACGCCCTTAGCAAGCTCCACGCCCTCAGCTGGGAGGGTGTTCATTTTCCAGTTACCTGCTACAATCTTCTTTCTCATAATCTTAGTCTATTCTTATTATTATTTTACTCTTGCTTTTTACTCCTTCTTTGACTCTATCCACGCCTTGATCTCGGCAGTTGCAAGGCCAAGCTTGTTCTTCTTGTTGAAGCCACAGAGATCATTGAAGAGCTTCATGCCACCTGTCTTTGCGGTGTTCTCGAAGGCCTCGAGGGTGATGTAGCCCATCTTCTGAACCACAGCAACCCACTCCTGAGGGATGCCAGCCTCGGTGTATACCTCCTCGGCGTCGGCAACAACCTTCTTCTCTGGGCGCATGGTTGGGAAGAACAATACATCCTGGATTGAGGTCTCGCCGGTCATGAACATGGTGAGACGGTCGATGCCGATACCCATACCTGAGCACGATGGCATACCATACTCCAAGGCGCGTACGAAGTCCATATCGATGGTCATCGCCTCGTCATCGCCCTTCTCCGATAGGCGCATCTGCTCCTGGAAACGCTCAAGCTGGTCGATAGGGTCGTTAAGCTCTGAGTAGGCGTTACATAGCTCCTTACCATTTACGAAGAGCTCGAAACGCTCTGTGAGCTCCTCATTATCGCGGTGACGCTTGCATAGTGGCGACATCTCGATAGGGTAGTCGGTAACGAATGTTGGCTGTACGAGGTGCTCCTCGCAGTACTGACCGAAGATAGCGTCGATGAGCTTACCCTTACCCATGGTGTCGTCAATCTCAACATTTAGACGCTGGCACGCCTCGCGAAGCTGCTCCTCGCTCTGGCCTGTGATGTCGTAACCTGTCTTCTCCTTGATGGCGTCGGTCATTGTCACACGACGGAATGGAGCCTTGAACGAGATAGTCTTGCCGTCGAGCACCACATCGGTAGTACCATTAACAGCCATTGCCACACGCTCCAACATCTGCTCGGTGAACTCCTGCATCCAGATGTAGTCCTTGTAGGCAACATATATCTCCATACATGTGAACTCTGGGTTGTGTGTGCGGTCCATACCCTCGTTGCGGAAGTTCTTACCGAACTCATAAACACCGTCGAACCCACCCACGATAAGACGCTTCAAGTATAGCTCGGTAGCTATTCGCATGTAGAAGTCGATGTCGAGGGCGTTGTGGTGGGTGATGAATGGACGTGCCGCAGCACCACCAGGGATTGGCTGGAGTATAGGTGTCTCCACCTCGAGATATCCGCGCTCGTTGAAGAAGTCGCGCATGGTCTGCATAATCTTGGCACGCTTCACGAAGGTATCCTTGACATGTGGGTTAACCACAAGGTCTAGGTAGCGCTGACGATAACGCACCTCAGGGTCTGTCAAGGCGTCGAACATCTGACCATCCTTCTGCTTAACCACTGGAAGAGGGCGTACCGACTTAGAGAGTACGGTGAACTTCTTACAGTGTACCGACAACTCACCTGTGTTTGTGTGGAAGGCGAAGCCCTCTACGCCGATGAAGTCGCCGATGTCGAGAAGCTTCTTAAACACTGTGTTGTAGAGCGTTGGGTCACCCTCGGGGCAGATATCATCGCGGCGGATGTATACCTGAATACGTCCTGTTGAGTCCTGAAGCTCGAAGAACGATGCTGAGCCCATGATACGGCGGCTCATGATACGGCCGGCGATCGATACCTCCTGGAAGTTACCCTTCTCAGGATCGAACTGCTCGGCAATTTCACGTGCTGAGGCGTTCACTTCATAACGTGCTGCTGGGTAGGGGTTTATGCCCATCTCGCGCAATGCCTTAAGCGATTGGCGACGCAACACTTCCTGTTCGCTGAGTTCCATCATAGTTGTATATTGTTTTTAGTTATAGTCAATAATCGGACAAAGATACGAAAAATATTTAGTAATTGAAAATCGAGGGCTACAATTTAGTAATTTATTACTAAAGACAAAGCGATATTCAACGACGCTATCTCTATCTCGGCATCTGAATTTAGGGTGATTAGGATATATTTTGGATGCTATTGCTAAATATATGTCCTCCTATCTGTTGCCCTCGTCATCGCCCCTTTTACTTAAGTATCCACCACTTCATTGCGGGTATCTTTTTAAGTACCCGTGTCCGCCAATGTCAATGATGCAAATCCATGTCATGGGTATCTTTTTGAGTGCCTCTGTTGCGCTCTGACTCACGCTTTGTTGAACTCATTATTGTCTGTTATTTGGAGTTTTCACTATGGCAGTGCGGGTATCTTTTTGAGTACCTATGCCCGCCAATGTCAATGATGCAAATCCGCGTTATGGGTATCTTTTTGAGTACCTCTGCTTGCACCCATATCAACAACGCCCATTAACGGCGTGAGTATCTTTTTGAGTACCCCAAAACTTAGTAGTTGCGGGTGTGTATAATAGGTGTGGTTGTCTTTTTGTGAATTTATTTTACTATGATAATCTGCCTTTTGGGATACTTATCATCTGCGACTTCTGCCACCATATTGCGGGTATCTTTTTGAGTACCCATGCCCGCCAATGTCAACAATGCCAATCCATGTCATGGGTATCTTTTTGAGTACCTTTGCTTGCACCCATATCAACAACGCCCATTAACGGCGTGGGTATCTTTTTGAGTACCTATGTTGAGCTGAAATTCACGCTTTGTTGAGCTCATTATTGTCTGTTATTTGATGTTTTCACTATGGCAATGCGGGTATCTTTTTGAGTACCCGTGTCTATCAATGTCAATGAAGCAAATTAATATCATGGGTATCTTTTTGAGTACCTATGCTCTTCGGGCTGTTGTCATTTGTCGCTTGGCGTGCGAGGGGATATTGGGGTATCATAATCCCATAGAGTCATTGATATATGATGGGTGTCTCAGTCTCCTGCCGCAAGGCCTTTGCTGTGCGAGCCATGCAAATTAGTATATACTAATTTTCTCTTTCCGCTTTTTTTACTATATTTGCGCAATTAATCTACTTATTATGAAGAATACCTTTACTACAATGCTCAAGGGCTTGGCCCTTATGGTGGCGCTTTTTACCTTTAGTGAGGCTCAGGCGCAGTCTGGTTACGAGAAGGATAACGAGATTTTCAAGGTGGGCATCGAGGCTCGCTTCGACTACCTCAATCAGGCCGTTGATGGCGTGCATAGCGACGCTGGTTCAGGCTTCAAGGTGCGCTATTTCAACCTTCGTCTTGATGGTCAGATTTCACCAAAATTCTCTTACTCATGGCGTCAGCGCTTCAACCGTGCTAACTCAATAAGCGAGTTCGCGCAGAATACCGACTGGCTCACCCTCACCTACAAGCCTACAGCCAACTGGGCTATTCAGGCTGGTAAGCAGGTGCTAATGATTGGTGGCTGGGAGTATGATCGTGCCCCTATGGACCTCTACTTCTGCTCGGAGTTCTGGAACAACGTGAACTGCTATCAGTTGGGTGCAAGCGTGGCTTATACAACCAACAAGGGTAATGATACCATCCTCTTCCAGGCATGTCAGAGCCCATATGATACAACAAGCTCAGCTGTAGATTACTACGCTTATAACCTCTACTGGAGTGGTTCACACGGCTGCTATACAGCGCTTTACTCGCTCAACTTCATGCAGTATGCTCCAGGTAAGTACGACAAATATATCGCCCTTGGTAATCAGTTTAAGTTTGGCGACGCAACACTTCAGGTTGACCTTATGAGCCGTGGCCCTAAGGTTAAGGACCTTCTCTTCGACAACTTCTCAATCATGGGTGAGTTCTCATACCTCGTTGCCGACCGCGTTAATATCTTTGCTAAGGCTACCTACGACAAGATTGGCGATAGCGCAGTTGTAGCTTCAGGCCTCTTCCCTGGCACTGAGGTAACACGCGTTGGTGGTGGTGTAGAGTACTATCCATTGGGTGGTCAGGGTAACCGCGACGTGCGCCTTCACGCTGCATATGCTTATAACTTCGGTCTTAACACAAACGTTGACGGTACAGCACTCGGCAAGGGCTCATACCTCACTGTAGGTCTCACATGGCGCATCGATGTTATGCAGGCTGTTACAAAGCTCGTAGATAAGGTGTCTAACAAGCGATAAGATTATAAACTACTAATAAATAATAAGTTATGAGTTCTGAGAACAAACTACGTAAGTATGGCGCGGGCATCGTCTGCCTGCTCATAGTTATTGGTCTCTTTGGTGGTATCGGCTCGGTTATGGGTTTGCCTAACATGCTGAACACCATCATGAAGACCGCTCACGACCTTTTGCTCAACACCGTATTCTACCTCATGGCTATCTGTGTTATCACAGGTGCTCTTGGTCGTATCTTCGTTGAGTTCGGCGTCGTTGCCTTGTTGGAGCGTATCTTGCGCCCACTTATGAAGCCACTCTTCAACCTTCCAGGTGTGGCGTCGCTTGGTGCTGTGATGACATTCCTTTCGGATAATCCAGCAATCATCTCACTTGCTAAGGATAAGCGCTTTAGCTCATTCTTCAGGAAGTATCAGCTTATCTCGCTCACCAACTTCGGTACTGCCTTCGGTATGGGTCTGTTGGTTATCGTCTTCATGGTAAGCAACGGCTTCTACGCTGAGCCATTCATTGGTCTTTTGGGTGCCTTCATCGGCTGTATCGTATCTACACGCCTCATGCAGCGCTTCATTATTAAGGCACATCCTAACTTCAAGGAGGAGATGGCTGAGATCATCAGCGAGCAGGATGAGCAGGAGGCAGAGCAGGTTAAGGAGACATCTATGTTCACCCGTATTCTCAACTCGTTGCTCGACGGTGGTAAGACCGGTGTTGACGTAGGTCTTTCAATCATCCCTGGCGTGTTGATTATCTCTACCCTTGTGATGATTCTCACCTTCGGTCCTGGCGAGGGTGGCATCTATACTGGTGCTGCCTACGAGGGTATTAGCTTCTTGCCATGGGCTGCTGGCCAGATTAACTTCATCTTCGACTGGCTCTTTGGCTTCGGTGATCCACATCTCATCGCATTCCCAATCACCGCTCTTGGTGCTGTGGGTGCGGCATTGGGTCTTGTTCCTGGCTTCGTTGAGGCTGGCTGGGCTGATGGTAATGCAATCGCTGTCTTCACAGCTATCGGTATGTGCTGGAGTGGTTACCTCAGCACCCATACTGCCATGCTCGATGCTCTTGGTTACCGTAAGCTCACCTCTAAGGCTATCCTTGCGCATACCGTAGGTGGTCTTGTTGCAGGTATCTCTGCTCACTGGATCTATGTTCTCTTCGTATTGTGCTTCGGCTCGCCTGAGACAAACAAGGGTTTCAACGATATAGACCCTGTTGAGATCCGCATTGAGTATCTCGATGAGAATAAGGTATGCACTACTGTATGGGTAGGCGAGGGTGATGACGCTGAGTTCAAGTGTGGCCGCATCTTCGAGGATAATGCCGAGGATCGTTCTACCGATACTCGCTCTATGGCATGGTATATCAACGATATGTTGGATGAGTATATGCTTGTTGAGGGTGAGAACAATGGTGAGAACTTCGTTAAGTATAGCGCAATAAATGTTGTCTACGATAAGGATCTTCCTGCTGAGATGCTCGAGTCTTTGAAGGAGGAGATTAGCGCAGGTCTTGACTACTATCGTGAGGGTGTATCTCGCTCATTGTGGAATCGTGGTCCTGCACTTCTAAGCGACAAGCAGCGTACTAAGCTCGATGAGCTTATCAAGGTTAAGGGTGTGGAGAATGAGACCGATGTTGCCGAGACATCTACTATTGAGGGCATTGTTGGTTTCGTAGCACCTGAGGCTATTGATGAGTCGGTAATTGCTGAGTCTGCAACAGAAGAGTCTATCGATGCTTCAAATGGAGAGGATTCTGCAGAGTAACTGCTGATTCCTTATCACTCTTTTGCGGGACGGCCCAATGGGTTGTCCCGCTTTTTCTTTGCAGCCAACGTCAATTTCAGCTTCTCAGAATGCTCCTAATATTATATAAATATAGGTATAGCCATATGTAATTAAAAATATTAAAAAACTTTGAAAAAAAATTAACAAAAAGTTTGGAGAATAAGAAAAAAGCGCTACCTTTGCACCCGCAATCAGAAATCATAACGATGCCTGATAGCTAAAAACGGTTCTCAGAAACATTTTTGAAAAAAAAGTTACCAAAACATTTGGTAGTTTCAAAAATATGATTTATCTTTGCACCGCTTTTCCGCTCTAAAAAAAGAGTGGTTGAAAAATGGAAGTTCTAAGTAATTAGAATAT
>JAZOOI010000017.1:0-25899 GCA_045654925.1 Alistipes sp.
GGTGCATTCACAGTGTTGCCATCAGCAGCCGAGACCTTGCGCTCTGCAACCTCTGCGCCATCATCCTCCATAGAGTCTGCAACCTCGATGAGGATAGCGGCAGCAGCCACGGTGTCACCCTCAGCAACGAGGATCTGCTTAACGAAGCCTGCGTAGTCAGTAGTGATAGAGTTCTCCATCTTCATAGCCTCGAGGATCATAACCTCGTCGCCAGCGTTAACCTTATCGCCGACCTTAACTTTGAGCTCGATGACGCGACCAGGAAGTGGTGCGCATACGGTCTTACCAGTTACGGGGCGCTTGCCAGCAGCACCTGCACCAGCCTTAGCGCTCTCTATCTCGATGATAACGCCCTCAGCCTGTACGGTGTCACCCTCCTTAACGATAATCTGCTTAACGCGACCAGCGAAGTCAGAAGTGATAGAGTTCTCCATCTTCATAGCCTCGAGGATAGCAACCTCCTGGCCTACGGTAACCATATCACCAACCTTAACCTTAAGCTCGATAACACGGCCAGGAAGTGGTGCGAGGATGGTGTCGCCAGTGATAGGCTGAAGCTCTACTGCCTCATCCTTCTTCAATGATGGGTCTGCAGCTACCTTCTCAGCGTATGCAGCCTCCTTGATGCCTGTGAGGTAAGCCTTAGCAACCAATGGGAACAACTCGAGCAAGAGCTCCTCCTTCTCGTTCTCTGCCAAGAGCACGCCACCAGCCTTCTCCAATACGGGGTTAGGCTGCTTCTGATACTTAGATGTATCGTAAGGACGCTCCTCTCTAAAGCCACAAATCTTCTCGCGGAAATCTTCATCAATCTTTACAGGAGTACGGCCATAATCGCCCTTAACGAGACCTACGAACTGAGCCGACTTATTTGTGTACATAGCACGACCTGCCTTCTCATCCATAGCACAGTTAACAGCCTGAGCACCCACGATCTGTGAAGTAGGCGTTACGAGGGGTGGAAGACCCGCTGCGAGACGTACGGGAGGAATAAGCTCCATAGCGCGTGGGAGGATGTCCTCAGCACCGAGCTGCTTGAGCTGTGCCACCATGTTAGAGTACATACCGCCAGGGATCTCAGCATCCTGAACGAGCTTGTTAGGTGCTGGGAAGCCGAAGTATGCCTCGATAGCCTGTGATGCTACCAAAAGCTCATCCCAATCCTCAGCCTGTGCTGCTGCAACGCAACGGTCGAGCAATGCATCAACCTCAGCTGGTACCTCGTCGGTGAGTGGGTTGAATGGCTTTGGAAGTGGCTTCTCTGCGCCGAATACTGAGATCTCGAGCTCCTTGCGGATATCCTTCAACTGCTCGTTGATCTTTGCTACAGCCTCCATGTTAGCGCCGAGCTCAATGCCGAGCTTCTTACAGAAGAGGTAAACAAGCTCTACGGCAGGGGCACCTGTACCGCCACCGAACCACCAGCAGTTGGTATCTACGATGTCGACACCCGCTACGATAGCTGCATATACCGAGCCAAGACCGTAGCCTGGGGTACAGTGTGTGTGGAAGTCCACGGTCACGCCGAGCTCCTTCTTGAGAAGCTTGATAAGACCTGCTACGCGTGCTGGAGGAATCAAGCCCGACATATCCTTGATGGTGATCATGTCGGCGCCGAGCTCTGCCATCTGGCGTGCCTTGTCGAGGAAGTACTCATCGGTGAAGACCTTCTCGTGCTCCTCGCCGTCGTTATACTTAGGATCTACGGTGTAACATACTGCGCAGTCAGCAATACCGCCATACTGCTTGATATACTTGATAGTAGACTTAACGTTGTCAACGTCGTTCAATGCGTCGAAGATACGCATGATGCCCAAGCCGCTCTCGATGGCATTGCGTGAGAAACCATCGATAATCTCATCGGTGTATGGTGCATAACCAAAGAGGTTACGGCCGCGTGAAAGAGCTGTGAGCTTTGATACGTCGCCCACCGCCTTCTTGATGGTCTCAAGACGTGTCCATGGGTTCTCATTGAGATAACGCATCACTGAGTCGGGCACTGCACCGCCCCATACCTCCATAGCGTAGAAGCCTGCATCCTTATAATAAGGAAGGCAACGGTCTACCTGCTGCTGAGTCATACGAGTTGCGAATGACGACTGCTGGCCGTCGCGCAACGTTAGATCGCGAATTTTTAGCGTCTTTGCCATAATTACACTTAGGTTTTATTTAGTTAGTTTTAAGTTGTTTCATCCATCCGCCAGGGGTACACCCCCTGTTCGAATAACAAATTTAAGCAAAATATTTCTACATTACAAATATTTTACTAAAAAATCGTGGCAAAGTTGTCTATTAGTGGAAATTTGGGCAAGCCAGTGGGCAGAATTGCTAACAAAGGTATATCTTCAGCAGCGCCCAGATGACAAAGCGACCGCACTTGCCCACCAACATCCATAGTGCCGAGGGCCAGAATGGCGCCTTGTAGAAGCCGAGGACTATGGCGAACACATCGCCCACAATAGGCAGCCATGTGAGTAGGGCGAGCCATGCTCCCCAGCGCTCCACCTTGGCCTTATGTCGCTCGATAGTCTCTCTCTTCACCCTAAACCAACGCTCCAGCCACTCGGTCTTTCCGAGCCAGCCGAGCCAATAGGAGGTGAGGCCACCCAGCCAGTTGCCGAGGGTGGCGATGGCGACGGTGAGTATGGGTTCCCCGCCAGCGAAGAGCATGCCCACAAGGAGCACGTCGGAGCTGAAGGGTACTACCGTGGCCGCAAGAAACGACCCCAGGAATAGACCTAAATATCCATACTCGAGAAGTGCCTCCATTGACTTAATCTTATATGGTTGTGGGGTAGTGCAACTATTGTGCTATATCCTCTGATGAGCTCTCCGCTGCGGGTTTATCCTCATACCAGAAGATACTCTTGCTCTCGTCGTATATCTCGCTTGTCATGCCGAGGTAGGACATGACGCTGTGGAATACGTGATACTGACCCACCGACTTGAAGTCCTTGACATGGGTATATGGGTCGGAGTTCCACACGATGAATGGAATGGTATACTGCTCCTTAGGGGCTATGTCGAGCGGAAGACCATGCATGTAGATGTCGCTCTCGCCGAGTGACTCTCCGTGGTCCGAAACATATATCATGCAGCAGCGCATATCGTCGGGTAGTGAGCGTAGCTCGTCGATGATTGTGCTTAGCATATAGTCGGTGTAGAGTATGGTGTTGTCGTAGGCGTTGATAAGCTCCGAACGGTCGGCCTTCGACATCTCCACCTCGGTACATACAGGCGTGAACTCCTCGAAGTCGTAGGGGTATCTCTTGTAGTACTCAGGACCATGGCTGGTGCTTGTGTGTATGACAATAAGGGTCTTGTCCTTGTCGCTGTTGAGGATCTCGTCCTTAAGGCCATATATCAGCGTCTCGTCATACGAGTCGTCGATGTCGTAGCGCTCGCCGAGGTCCTCACGCGTATAGTATTTGTCGATGTGCAACGGAGGCTCACCCCAGTTGCTTGTGCGCCATACCACATCCACACCATTGCGGAATAGGTAGTTGGGGAGTATCTCGTAGAGCTCCTCTGTCTGTTTGTGGTCGATGATAGCCTTCACGCCCGCAGTTGTGTAGGTGTATGCCGAGGTGGCGTCGAGCACTATGAGGTCATCCTCCTGCTCAAGCATTGGGTTTGTACAGCGCTCATAGCCATATAGCGAGAAGTTCTGGCTACGTGCCGACTCGCCAATGACGAGCACCACAACGTCGCGTGTGTCGGTCGTAATCTCGGCGTCGGGAAGCTTTATCTCCTCGCGGTTCATCAATATCCAGTGGTGGATATAGCGTATGGTGTTCACCGTGTAGCAGTAGGGCATGGCCAGACCACCGATGCGTGGTGCATGACGGTCAATCCAGAGGATGTTGTTCTTGTTGATGAACACCGTGCCTCCGACAATCGACAGGGTCACGCCGAGCGATATTAGGAAGCGCCATATAGAGCGGTAGTTGATGCGTGTGGCAACAACACATATGGCGGGTAGTAGTCCCAAGATGAGGAAGTAGACCACGGCGGCAAACGAGAAGTAACCACCAGCCTCCGAGGGGCGTGTGTTGAATACGTTGCCCATCATCTCCTCGGTGATTAGCGTGTTGTAGCTGTTGATGAAGTATAGTGCTATGGCATTGCCGATGAACGTGAAGGCAATGAGATACTTACCCACCACACGGAAGCAATATAGCAGTATGTAGTAGAGTAGGTAGTTGAGCACTAATAGCAGGATGACGACACTTGAGCCTATGAGAAAACCATTGAAGTCACCCTCGACACTGTTGACAACCATCTTGATGAGTGGTATGTTATATGCCACAAGGGTGAATATGCTCAATATGAGCGCCAGCTTGGTGACATCAATCGGACGACGTATAATCTCCCACGCCTGCTTTGTCCAACTCTTCACTCTCTTAAAGCTGCTGCGTAGACCAGCTAATATTTTACCTCCCAACTCGTTGAATTTTACCATCTTCGTATCAGTTTATATAGTGCATAGCCCAGTGCTACGACTATGGCCAGCACCACTATATTATATATTATTGTAAGCGTTATGTTAATGCTATGGTTTTGCATATCCATCGGACTCGACATCTGCTCGGCATCGTAGCGCGCAAAGGGATTTGTGTAGATGCGCTCGCCATCGGCAAAGTAGGCGGTGATGCGTGCGTAGCTATCCTCCTCGTGCATCTTGTAGCTCGCCGTGTCGCTATTGTAGACCACGTGCAGAAGCCTCTGGTCTTGTCCCGTGAAGCGTATGCTGTCGGCAGCCTCAGTGAAGGCAACGTAGATGTTGTCGTCGCTTAGACCTATGGTGCGTATGCGTGGTATCGTGAGGTTCATCGCCCTCTTTATCTCCTTGTCGCCATCTCCATAGTCGGGCGTATATAACGAGTAATAGGCACCATCGCGAAGCGTTGCCACCACATCGTCGTAGCTCTCCGAGGGGGTGTTGAGCATCGTTGAGCGTCGTGCCACGGCAGCTGTGCGGTCCAGGAAGTGCATGTCGTCAGTGTAGATGCCAAAGAGATAGCGACCAGCGCTTAGCGCCCAGTCCCATTCGCGCTGCTCCTCCTCAATGACACCACTAAGCTCAATTATCTGATAGCCGCCCAGACGCTGCAGTGTCTCCTTGTCTATACCCTTGGTGCGTCGTGGGTGGTTGAGCTGCACTATGTCGGCATCCTTAGCTAACATGTCGAGCTTAAACTGACGCTGGAAGTCGAAGAGTGGGATGAAGGGGTCGAATATGTTTACCCCCTCGCTGCCATATACATGAACATGGAGCTTCGATATGTTGTAGCCATGCTCATATATCTTCACCTCGCCCTCGGTGGGGTGCTGCGTGTGCTCGTTGTGGTTCGAGAAGTGCACGACCTCGTAGCCATACTTGGCATACTCGTCGCATATCTGCTGTGGCGTGAAGTCACACTCGTTGAATATACCCTCCACCTTTGAGTGGGTGTGTAGTGCTGCGCGCTTCCAGCCGTAGGTCGTATCGACATTTCGATAGGGGTTAAAGATGTCGGGACCGCTAAATGGCGTAGGTGCGCGGAAGTCGTAGACGGCGCTTGCGCTTGTGCCCACAACATAGATGAGCATCACTATTATTAGTGAGGCTATCACCTTGCCTATGATTACTGCCCAGCGTGGCGCACGGCCCACCTTTTGCGTTATGCTATTCCAGAGTTCTCGCATCGTTATGCTCTATCTCGTGAGTTAATTAACTCACAAAGATACGATAAATTTGGAGAAGTTGTGCATCATAGCGCCGAAAAGTGAACAGAGAAAGGTCGCGAGGGTTGCTGTCTCTCCCCTTGAGCCACCCCCTTTTTACTTATTTATCGTTAAATGCTTGGATAAGCAAAAATAATATTGTACCTTTGTTTGATTAAACATGATTTTATGGCATACGATGTTATAGTTATAGGCGCTGGTGCCGCAGGTCTTATGGCTGCGGGCACAGCAGCCATGAGCGGACGCTCGGTACTCCTTATGGAGAAGATGGAGAAGGCGGGACGTAAGATTCGCATTACGGGTAAGGGACGTTGTAACCTAACAAATGCACGCCCTGCGGAGGAGTTCTTGGAGAAGGTGCGCACCAACCAGGAGTTCTTCTCTGTGGCCTTTGCAGAGTTCAACAACCGTGCTACAATACGCTTCTTCGAGCGTATAGGTGTCAAGCTCGAGACGGAGCGTGGCGAGCGTGTCTTCCCCAAGAGCGGCAAGGCGTGGGATATAGCCAATGCACTTGTCGACTTCTGCGAGGATAAGGGCGTCAAGATAGTCTACAAGACGCAGGTGACAGCCATCGAGACTATGGGTGACAAGGTTACTGGCGTGAGATATCGCAATGCTCGAGGCTTCGAGCGCCGCGAGGAGGCTGCGGCTGTCATCGTATGTACGGGTGGTGTGAGCTACCCATCTACAGGCTCTACGGGTGATGGTTACGACTTCGCAGCATCGGTGGGTCACAACATCGAGCCTGTGCGCCCATCGTTGACACCCCTTGTAACATCGCATCCACAGAAGGAGTATCTCAATGGCTTGCTCCTCAAGAATGTGGGTGCTAAGCTATATATCGACAATGAGCTTGTGCAGGAGGAGTTCGGCGAGCTCGGCTTCTCGGAGCGCGGTATCGAGGGTGCTGTGGCATTGCGCCTCAGCCGCGATGTTGTCGATGCCATCATCGACGAGAAACGCGTGAAGATTGTCGTTGACCTCAAGCCTGCACTCGACGAGGAGACACTCCTCGCACGTATCGATAGGGAGATTGCCGAGATGCAGTCGTCGGAGTTCTTCTCGGAGCTATTGCGTAAGCTCGTGCCAAAGCAGATGGTGGTGCCCTTGGCTAAGGAGGTGGACTTCCACTCTAAGACCTATGTCAGCAAGCTCACCGAGGCTGAGAAGATGCGCCTGGTGAAGATATTGAAGGGCATGGTATTCCCCATTGTCGACTATGCACCATTCCAGTATGCTATTGTTACGGCTGGTGGCGTTGACTGCTCGGAGGTAAATAAGTACACCATGCAGTCGGAGCGCGTTCAGGGCCTCTACTTCGCTGGCGAGGTGCTCGATATCGATGCCAACACGGGTGGCTATAATATGCAGATAGCCTTCTCTACAGGCCGTCTTGCAGGACAACTCAAAAAGTAAAAGGTATGAAACGCTCGGGACGAACACTCAAACAGCGCCTCTATGGCCTTAAGCACCTATCGTCGCGTCTTGGCCGTGCACGCTACTTCCGTGGTCATGGAGTGCACTCTCCATATATATACAATATTGTGCGCCAGGTATTTATGTGCTCGAAGCTCAGTGGCGAGGAGCACGCACTCTACGATGCTCTTCAGGCTAAGGGTGTTGCCAAGCGTCGCGCCATACAGCTGCAAAACCTTGTGCGGCACTGCGACTATGCGACATGGAGTATCGATGAGGTTTCTGCCGTGCCATTTATTGTGGCTACGCTCGACACGCCAAGCGAGATGTTGTCGTCCTATGCCACCTATGCTCGTGAGCATGGCGCGACATTGTGTGTCATGGATCCATACTATAATGCGGAGCGTTGGTCGGTGTGCGAGCGACTTATCGATGAGCACCCATCGACGACGGTGGATAATAGAGCCTACCTGCTCATATTCAATAACCATCTGCCGCTGCAGCGTTTCAGAATATAAAGTGCTACAACTATGAAGATATATACCAAGACAGGCGATAAGGGTACAACCTCGCTCATTGGTGGTGAGCGTGTTATGAAGTGCGACCTCCGCGTTGAGGCCTATGGCACTGTCGACGAGCTCACAGCCTTCATCGCATTGCTTGCCGATGCTATTCGTGAGGGTGTAAATTATGACGACGTTGTTGCCGAGTTGCACCATATAGAGTCGCGCCTTATGGGCGTCCAGGCGCTCCTTGCTGTCGGCCGTGGTGGCGAGGGTAAGGTTGCTCCGCTCAAGGGTGAGTATGTCGAGGAGCTCGAGAGGGCTATCGATGCATACGACACGGAGCTGCGCCCAATAACTAAGTTTACTATACCTGGAGGCCACCGCGTGGTGTCGTTGTGCCATGTATGCCGTACGGTGTGCCGTCGTGCCGAGCGTGCTGCGCTGCGTGCTGCTGAGACTACTGATGTCGATGCTTCGGCGTTGTGCTACCTCAATCGTCTGTCCGACTACTTCTATACGCTTGGCCGCGTTATGACCGAGCGCCTGGGTGTCGAAGAGGTTGAGTGGATACCATAGCGAATATAGGCCAAAAGGGCTGTGGCTCAAATATTTTTGACTAACTATTTTGCAATTGGAGAAATTATTTCATACATTTGCACGCTAAAATTTCAAAATGCCCGTTAGGGTGTATGTTTGAACGTAAAACTTAAAACTAGGATAACTATGTATTGGACATTAGAGCTTGCATCGAAGTTGGAGGATGCACCATGGCCAGCAACCAAGGAGGAGCTTATCGACTACGCCGTTCGTTCGGGTGCTCCATTGGAGGTGTTGGAGAACTTGCAGGAGATCGAGGACGAGGGCGATATCTACGAGTCTATCGAGGACATCTGGCCCGACTACCCATCAAAGGATGACTTCTTCTTTAACGAGGAAGAGTATTAGTAGATAGGCGTAGCGGAGTGCTATACGGCGATGCGCGCAGTGGAGATAACCGCTGTGTGCGTCGCCTTTTTGTTGTTGTGGGGTGCAAAAAATATCGCTACACTTTGTGTATTCTGAATAGTTTTTGTATCTTTGCGCACTATTAATATGTAATGATTATTTGCTTCAGATGAAGAACATACGCAACTTTTGTATTATCGCCCATATCGACCATGGCAAGAGTACCCTTGCTGACCGTCTTCTTGAGAAGACAAACACGCTAAACCAGCGCGAGATGCAGGCACAGGTGCTCGACGACATGGACCTTGAGCGCGAGAAGGGTATCACCATCAAGAGCCACGCCATACAGATGGAGTACAAGGCGCGCGATGGTCAGAGCTACACTCTCAACCTTATCGACACCCCAGGACACGTCGACTTCTCGTATGAGGTGTCGCGCGCCATCGCCTCGTGTGAGGGTGCTCTCCTTGTTGTCGATGCTACGCAGGGTATTCAGGCGCAGACTATATCGAATCTATATCTTGCTCTCGGTCAGGATCTCGAGATTATCCCCGTGCTCAATAAGATCGACTGTGAGTCGGCGATGATCGATGAGGTTAAGGATCAGATTATCGACCTCATAGGTTGCAAGGAGGAGGAAATTCTTCTCGCCTCGGGTAAGACCGGTCAGGGCGTTGAGGAGGTGCTTGAGGCTATCATCGAGCGTATCCCTGCTCCTGAGGGTGATGAGAATGCTCCATTACAGGCCCTCATCTTCGACTCAGTGTTCAACCCCTTCCGCGGTGTTATTGCCTACTTCCGCGTCTTCAACGGTACAATACGCAAGGGCGATCATGTTAAGTTCTTCAATACAGGCAGCGAGTACGACGCCGATGAGATTGGTGTGCTGAAGCTTAAGATGGTGGCGCGCGACGAGATCAAGGCGGGCGATGTGGGCTACATATGCTCGGGTATCAAGAACTCTACTGACGTGAAGGTGGGTGATACCATCACCGCTGTGGCTAACCCTTGTCACGAGGCTATCGCGGGCTTTGAGGATGTTAAGCCTATGGTCTTCGCGGGTGTATATCCCGTTGAGGCTGACCAGTATGAGGATTTGCGTGCATCGCTCGAGAAGCTCAAGCTTAACGATGCGTCGCTCACCTTTGAGCCAGAGAGCTCGTTGGCCCTCGGCTTCGGCTTCCGTTGTGGCTTCCTCGGTCTTCTCCACATGGAGATTATCCAGGAGCGCCTATACCGCGAGTTCGACATGGATGTTATCACCACCGTGCCTAACGTGTCGTACCACATAACCACAACCTTGGGCGAGGAGCTCGAGGTGCATAACCCTTCGGGCCTCCCCGAGATTACCAAGGTGGCAAAGATCGAGGAGCCATATATCCTCGCACAGATAATCACCAAGTCCGACTTCTTGGGTAATGTTCTCAAGCTATGTATCGACAAGCGCGGTGTCATGAAGAACCAGACCTTCATCACGCAGGACCGTGTGGAGGTAAACTTCGAGATGCCACTATCTGAGATCGTCTTTGACTTCTACGATAAGCTCAAGAGCATATCTAAGGGCTACGCCTCGTTCGACTACCACCGCACGGGCTATCAGATTTCTAAGCTTGCGAAGCTCGATATCCTCCTCAATGGTGAGGCTGTCGATGCCCTCTCGTCGCTTATATATGCCGACCATGCCTACGACTTCGGTCGTAAGATGTGCGAGAAGCTTAAGGAGCTCATCCCACGCCAGCAGTTCGATATCGCCATCCAGGCGGCTATCGGTGCTAAGATCATCGCTCGTGAGACCGTCAAGGCTGTGCGTAAGGATGTTACCGCCAAGTGTTATGGTGGTGATATCTCGCGTAAGCGTAAGCTCCTCGAGAAGCAGAAGGCGGGTAAGAAGCGTATGCGTCAGATTGGCTCGGTGCAGGTGCCTCAGTCGGCGTTCTTGGCGGTGCTTAAGATGGATTAATTTTTTTGTGATAAGGGGTCATCTGCGACGTCTTACTTGCTTGCAAATTCCTCATTTACGCCGAGTAAACTGTGGATTTACAATCTGCGATAAGCCGCCACAACTCACCCCTCTATCTCGTTATAGCGAGATTAAAGAATTTAGGGAGTTTAGTGATTGTCTAATTTTGAGTTCTTTACCCTCATTAAGTTCCTTAAGCTCCTTAAACTCCCTAAAATATATTGCGGTAGTAGCTCAGTTGGTAGAGCATCGGCTTCCCAAGCCGAGGGTCGCGGGTTCGAGTCCCGTCTACCGCTCAGCTTGCTGAGAGGCAAGCGGGGTTCTCAGCCGCGACACTTAATCGCCCCTTCCAGGGGTCGGGGTAAATATGAATGTCGCACGCAGTGGCAGTGTCGTAAGTAGTTATTATCCCTAAGTTCCCTAAGTTCCCTAAAATCCCTAATCAAGCTAACTCATCTATATCTACCATATAGAAACTAAAACCTAAAACCAAATAACGATGAGAAGATTTATTTTGAGCCTTGTGGCACTTGTGAGCGTTGCTACTATCTCGGCGCAGAGCTATCAGCCGTCGCCCGAAAATCTCAAGGTGCGTGAGGAGTTTGCCGACGATCGCTTCGGTATCTTCATCCACTGGGGTATATACTCATCATTCGCGCAAGGCGAGTGGTATATGCAGAATGCTGGTCTCAATCGCGATGAGTATGCCAAGGCGGCAGATGCCTTCTATCCTCACCGCTTTAATGCAGCTGAGTGGGTGTCGGCAATCAAGGCGTCGGGTGCTAAGTATATATGCTTCACTACACGCCACCACGATGGCTTCTCTATGTGGGACACCGCCGAGTCGGATTATAATATCGTTGACGCAACGCCCTTTGGTCGTGATGTCCTTAAGGAGCTCGCAGAGGAGTGCCAGAAGCAGGGTATAAAGCTACATCTATACTACTCACATATCGACTGGACGCGCGATGATTATCCACGTGGTCGTACAGCACGTACCGTTACAGGACGCGATGAGAGCAAGATTAACTGGGAGAACTACTATGACTTCATGAACCGTCAGCTTGTGGAGCTTTTGACAAACTATGGCCCTATCCGCGCCATATGGTTCGATGGCTGGTGGGATCATGATGAGGATGCCACACCTTTCGACTGGGATCTCGATGAGCAGTATGCTATGATTCATGAGTTGCAGCCAACATGCCTCGTGGCCAACAACCACCATCAGGTGCCTTTTGAGGGTGAGGATATCCAGATTTTCGAGCGCGACCTGCCTGGTGAGAATACCCATGGTTTGTCGGGCCAGGATATCAGCCGTTTGCCTTTGGAAACCTGCCAGACGATGAATGGCATGTGGGGTTATAAGATTATAGATCAGAACTATAAGTCTACGGAGACTCTCATTCGCTATCTTGTTAGTGCTGCGGGTAAGGGTGCTAACTTGCTTCTCAATGTAGGTCCTCAGCCCAATGGCGAGCTCCCTGCCGCTGCTGTTGAGCGTATGAAGGAGATGGGTGCATGGATGGAGCAGTATGGCTACACGGTATATGGCACCGAGGCGGGTGATATAGCACAGCAGGAGTGGGGTTGCACCACACGCAAGGGTGATAGACTCTATGTGCATATCTTCAATTTGGAGGATGAGGTGCTCTACCTGCCTCTCGACTGTAAGGTTGTTGGCGCTAAGGCTCTTGAGACAGGTGATGCCGTTAAGTTCCAGAAGGTTACCAAGGGTATTCTTCTTGAGTGCGGCAAGGTGGAGGGTAAGACCGACTATATTGTCGAGCTTCGCACAAAGTAGAAATTCTAAAATAGTGTAAAATATCGCAGTCCGCAGTTGTGGATTGCGATATTTTTATTATCTTTGCGCGTTAAACGCGCGAACGGACATAGACTATAGTCTATAGAGACGCATTAACAGAGAAATTTACATAAACAAAATAAACAAAACTTTTTAACAATGCAGAGCAAAGGAATTATTAAATGGATTGCACTCCTATTGGGAGTAGCATGCATTTGGCAGCTCTCCTTCACCTTCGTTGCACGCGATGTGGAGAAGGCTGCTGCTGAGCACGCCGAGAAGATGGCTACAGAGGCTGTAGCTGAGAAGAAGGCTGCTATTGAGGCTGAGGCCGCTTTTATTGCTAAGGCAGACCTCGAGGAGGCTGCTAAGGCAGAGATCACTATCGTTCGCGAGGAGTATGCTTCAGATGAGGAGTATCAGGCTGCTTACGATCAGGCAGTAGCTGAGTATGTTGAGCAGCACAAGGCTGAGTACGACAAGGCTGTTGCTGACTACATCGCAGCTAACTGGAATGAGCAGGATGTATACAACGCTGCTTACTCAAAGTATGAGCGTATCTACCTCGAGGAGAAGTGGGATGAGGTTGTCTACAACGCAGGTATCGCTAAGTATACCTACGGCGACTGTAAGAGCAAGGAGCTCAACCTCGGTCTTGACTTGCGTGGTGGTATGAACGTAATGCTTGAGGTTAAGCCTGCTGATGTTATCCGCGTAGATGTTGAGGAGTGCGAGGAGTATCACAAGGATGCTGAGTTCGCAACACGCATGGATGAGGCTCTCCACGTAGCTGCTAAGACCGATGGCGTTGATGAGGCTATCGACGCTTTCGTTGGCAAGTGTGACGATGCGGATCTCGAGACAGTATTCGGTACAACAGACCGTGACGACATTAAGAAGTCAGTTTCTGAGCGCGTAAATACATATACCGACGATGTTCTTGCAAGCCTTGAGCGCCGTATCGATGCTCTTGGTGTTGTTCAGCCTAACATTCAGCGCGTTGTAGGTACCAACCGTATCTCTGTTGAGCTTCCAGGTGTCAAGGAGCCAGAGCGCGTTAAGAAGCTTCTTGCTTCATCTGCAATGCTCGAGTTCTGGGCTGTTGGCGAGGGTAACGATGCTGCTGCTGTAGCTTCAGTACTCGCTGGCGATGATAACCTTCAGGGCAAGCTCCGCCTCAATGAGAACTGCATCGCTCCATTCCATGTGGGTGTTGCCGACTATGAGTATGTTGATGTTATCACCGAGTATCTTGCTGATCCTGTTGTTAAGGCTAAGTTGCCTTATGGCGTTAAGCTTGCATGGGAGCAGAAGAGCGTTGATGGTAAGACATATGGCGACTTCCGTTTGGTAGTATTGAAGGGTACTGCTCCATTGATGGATGGTTCTGGTATCACCGATGCAAGCGCTCAGAGCAGCGACCAGAATGGTGGTATGGTTGTATCGTTGAGCATGAATGGCGAGGCTGCTGACGAGTGGGCAAATGTTACTGCAAACAATGTAGGTAAGGCTATCGCTATCGTTATGGATGGCGTGGTTTACTCTGCTCCTAACGTTAACGAGCCTATCACTGGCGGTGACTCACAGATTAGCGGTGACTTCTCTGTTAAGGAGGCTGAGGACTTGGCTAACGTACTCAAGGCTGGTAAGTCACCTGTACGTTCAACAATCGTATACTCTGAGATCGTAGGTCCATCACTTGGTGAGAAGGCTATTAAGTCTGGTCTTATCTCATTCATCGTGGCCTTCATCTTGGTACTTCTCTACATGGCATTCTTCTACCGCACAGCTGGTTGGATGGCTAACATCGCACTCTTGTTCAACGTATTGTTGTTGATGGGTGTCCTTGTATCATTCGGTGCTGTGTTGACACTCCCAGGTATTGCGGGTATCGTCTTGACCATGGGTATGGCTGTGGATGCTAACGTTATCATCTTCGAGCGTACTAAGGAGGAGTTGCGTGCTGGTAAGGGCATTAGCGCTGCTATCAAGGATGGTTTCTCTAACGCCTACTCAGCTATCATCGACGGTAACCTTACAACAATCATCACTGGTGTTGTATTGTTCTTCCTCGGTTCAGGTCCTGTTAAGGGCTTCGCAACAACTCTTATCGTGGGTATCATCACATCGTTGTTCTGTGCTATCTTCATCACCCGTCTTCTTCTTGAGGCTTGGGCTGCACGTCGTGGCACAGTGTCATTCTCACGTAAGATTACTGAGAACTTCTTGCAGAATGTTAAGTTCGACTTCATCTCTAAGCGTAAGTACTCATATGTTATCTCAGGTGTTCTCATCGTAGCTTCTGTTATCTCGTTGTTCACTTTGGGTCTTAACAAGGGTGTTGAGTTCACAGGTGGTCGTACCTATATCGTTAAGTTCGACAACGCAGCCGATGTTGAGGGTGTTCGTGATAACATCACTAAGGCATTCGAGGAGATCGGTGACGCTGCAAACTCATCTGTGGAGGTTAAGCAGTTTGGTGATGACAACCAGGTTCGCATCGTAACTCAGTTCACTCCATCTGATGAGTATATCAAGGAGTTCCAGGATAACTGGCTTGCTGAGAACGGCTATGCTGATCTCGACGAGGCTGATAAGCGCGAGAAGTGTGCACACATCGACGACGCATATGTTGTTGAGTATATCATCTGGGATGTAACCAAGGAGTTCTACAACACACCACTCGACTTCGAGACTGAGTTCCGCGACAATAACGACCAGGTGGGTATCACCCAGTCTAACCGTGTTGACGGCTCTATCTCTGGTGAGATGGCTTGGAAGTCAATCTTGGCAGTTCTCGTATCGATGATTGCTATCGGTATCTACATCGCAATCCGTTTCCGCCACTGGCAGTGGGCTTTGGGTGCTACCTTCGCACTCTTGCAGAACGCCTTGTTGGTACTCGGTATCTTCTCAATGTTGTATGCTATCATGCCATTCAACTTGGAGGTTAACCAGGCATTCATCGCGGCAATCCTCACCATCGTGGGTTACTCAATCAACGATACTGTGATCGTATTCGACCGTATCCGCGAGTACCTTGGTCTCTATCCAAAGCGTGACTTCAAGACTAATATGAACAACGCTATCTGCAGCACCTTGTCTCGTACAATCAATACATCGGGTACAACCCTTGTGACTCTCTTGGCTATCTTCATCTTCGGTGGCGAGTCAATCCGTGGTTTCGTATTCGCATTGATCATCGGTATTGTAATCGGTACTCTCTCTTCAATCTTCATTGCATCGCCTATCGCTTACGATCTTCAGCGTAAGAAGGCTGCTAAGGCAGCTAAGGCAGCTGCTGTTGAGGCAGAGTAATTAGCATAAATGCTTGATAAAATAGGTCGCCAATATCTTTGGCGGCCTATTTTTTTCGTTCTTTGAGAAATTTTGTGTAAGTTTGCAGTTAGAAATAGCCCTTAATTTGAGCAACGATGAAGTTTTTGAATATTGAGACCTTTTCAAAGGTGTTTGGTTTTATTCGCCGCTATGTATCTCCAGCCTATATTATGATGTTGGTTGCCGCTTTTGTGTTGTGGTATGCCACTAAGTTGGGCGATACATATACTACAGACCATGAGGTTACTGTTGTCATTGATGGTACACCCTATACTGTCGACTGCACTATCCGTGGTAAGGGTATCGACTTGCTGAGCTACACCATATCATCACGTCGTAGCAACTTCGAGATTTCATCATCAGAGCTCACCTTCGATAACGAGATACACGCTGGTGAGGGCATTGTTCTTCGCCATATATCCACTGTGTCGTTACAACAGGCCTTGGCAGCTCGTATGAGTGATATCGAGGTTGTCGCAGTGGGCTCGTTGCCACCTATCGAGAGCGACTATGAGACAGCTGTTGCTGAGGGTAGCATCAAGTCGGCAACCTCAAATGTTGATGACATCAAGTCGATGATCCCCAAACATCTCGTAGAGATTACCAGGGATGTCTGCTGTAAAATAGAGTCTGACAGCGATACTATTCCCTCTATGCAATAGTCATCGTTGATGTTGCGTTATTACCTATATTAATATTAAATATGTATAAGGTAGGTATCACAGGAGGCATTGGCTCTGGTAAGAGCACCGTAACGCGCATGCTTGAGGGCATGGGCGTTGCTGTCTATTTGTCGGACGATAGAGCCAAGGAGCTTATGGCTCATGATGGCTCGTTGCGTGAAAAGCTCATTGCTCGCTTTGGCGAGGATACCTATGTCGATGGTGAGCTCAACCGTCGCTACCTATCCGAGAGAGTCTTCTATAATGTTGAGGAGCTTGCAGCGCTCAACGCTATTGTCCACCCTGCGGTGATGGATGACTTCGATGCGTGGGCCGAGAGGCAGGAGTCGCCCTATGTTGTTATCGAGTCGGCAATACTCTTTGAGGCGGGCTTGGACGGTAGGGTAGACTGTGTTGTTTCGGTCTTGGCGCCTCGTGAGTTGCGCATTGAGCGTGCCATGGCGCGCGATGGTGTTGCGCGTGAGGATGTAGAGCGCCGCATTGCCAATCAGATGTCGGATGATGAGCGCACTAACCGCTCTAAATATGCCATTGTAAATATCATCCTCGAGGATCTTGAGGAGGATGTTGAGCAGTTACACCGCCGTTTAGTCTATGATTCTAAACCCCACAACCATACAGTTGACGAGTAGCCATGTGATGGCTATCATCAACCTCACGCCAGACTCTTTCTATGCAAGGAGTCGTAGTATGACGCATGCCGATGTGGAGCATACTCTTCGCCGAGCTATCGCCGAGGGTGCTACCATTATCGATATGGGTGGTTACTCGTCGCGCCCCGGTGCTGAGAGCGTCGATGTGGAGGAGGAGTGGCGCCGTGTGAGTATGGGCCTCGATGTTGTGCGCGATATCGATGCGGCGGTTGTTGTCTCTATCGACACCTTTCGCTCGGAGATAGTGCGTCGTGCCGTTGAGAGCTATGGTGCCATCATGGTAAACGACATTTCGGCTGGTGAGGCCGATTGTGAGATGCTTGCTACGGTAGCGCGCTACGACCTGCCATATGTCGCTATGCATATGCGAGGTATGCCCGATAATATGCAGAGTTTGACCAACTACCCCGAGGGTGTTGTGCGTGGCGTTGTTGACTACTTCAAGTGCCGTGTGTCGGAGCTTGAGGCTGCAGGCATAAGAAGAGAGCGCATAATCCTCGACCCAGGCTTCGGCTTTGCCAAGAGCGTGGAGCAGAACTGGGAGCTGCTGCGCGGCTTGGATGAGTTACGCCTTTTGGGCTTGCCGTTGCTTATAGGCGTGTCGCGTAAATCGATGTTATATAAACCCCTAAACTCCACACCCGAAGATGTCCTTCCCGCCTCGTTGGTCGTTGCGTGGGAGTCGTTGCGTGGTGGTGCTACCATACTTCGTGTCCACGATGTGGCTGCCACATGCCAGGTTGTCGAGCTTAGTAACTATTATAGGTCTAAAGAGTGATGATTAGAGTAGATAACATAGTAAAGCGCTTTGGCTCACTTGAGGTGCTCCATGGTATCTCTATGAGTGTCGAGCGTGGTGAGATAGTCTCTATTGTTGGCGCCAGTGGTGCTGGTAAGAGTACGCTTCTTCAGATTATAGGCACCCTTATGAAGGCCGATGCTGGTGAGGTGCTCATCGACGGAGTGTCACCCATGGGTCTTGGCGATAGAGAACTTGCTGCATTTCGTAATAAGCATATAGGCTTTGTCTTCCAGTTCCATCACCTCTTGGAGGAGTTTAACGCAAGGGAGAACATCATGATGCCTATGCTCATTGCAAAGGTTGCGCGCAAGGATGCTGAGCGTCGTGCCGATGAGCTATTGGCGCTTGTCGGTATGTCCCATCGTGCCGATCATAAGCCCTCGGCATTGTCGGGTGGTGAGCAGCAGCGTGTTGCCATAGCTCGAGCCTTGGCTAATAACCCCTCTGTGGTGCTTGCTGACGAGCCCACGGGTAACCTCGACTCCCATACCCGCGATGAGATTCAGTCGCTCTTCTTTGAGCTTCGTGAGCGCACAGGGCAGACCTTCATTATTGTCACCCACGACGAGAAGCTCGCCGAGCAGTCGGATCGTAAAATTGTGATGAACGATGGTAGCATCCTTTAGTGATTTGTCGCGTGAGGAGCTTCGCGAGTTGTTAGATGAACTTCACGACAAGTATAATAACCCAAGCTTTATCGAGGCGGACCCTATCAGTGTGCCTCATAGTTTCACCAATCCTATCGACCGCGAGGTGGCGGGATTTATGGCCGCAACCATTGCGTGGGGTAACCGTCGCGCTATTGTGCAGAGTTCCCACCGCATGATGCGATATATGGATAACGCCCCTGCCGACTTTGTGCTTAATGCCTCGGAGGCGGAGATGGCCCACCTGGCATCCTTTGTTCATCGCACCTTCAATGGCGTCGATTTCCAGGACTTCGTGCGTGGTCTACGCCATATAATTGAGGGGTGGGGTAGTGTTGGAGGTTTCTTCGAGCAGAGCTATGAGCGTAGTGGCGATGTTAGATGCGCTATCTCGGAATTCCGCAAGGAGTTCTTTAATGTGGAGCACGACAAGCACGCTGAGAAGCACCTATCATCAATAGATAGGGGTGCTGCTTGTAAGCGTATAGCTATGTATATGCGTTGGTTTGTGCGCCAGGATGATAGAGGTGTTGACTTTGGTCAGTGGACCAAAATTCCTATGTCGGCACTCTACCTCCCCTTGGATATCCATACAGGTCGCATGGGCCGTGCTATGGGACTCTTGCAGCGCAAGCAGGATGATTGGAAGGCTGTGGAGGAGATTACCGCCTCGCTCAGAGAGTTCTCGCCCGAGGACCCTACACGCTACGACTACTCGCTCTTTGGTGCAGGTATCACTAAACTCTTCGATTAAAAAGGGTATAATTGCAAAACGTGTGAACTATGAAGGTAAGTAGTCTTGTTCTGGCCATAGTGATGTTATTTATTGGGCTCGAAGCAAATGCGCAGGATATTGAGAATAGAGGGGTAAATATTCTCGAATCACCCGATAGCTGTAATGTATATTATTTATATGGCAATGATGGCTGGGGAGGTGTCCCTAAAGGGTGGACTGTACAACGCGAACTGCTGAAGAACGCGACAAAGAGAGATCTTGAGCAGACTGTACTACACTCAAAGACTCCAGCTTACAGAGCAATGGCTTATCATGCATTGGTGGAAGATAGAAGCAAGAAATGTTATGACCTTCTTCTTCAGAAATTGAGTGATTCTACCACATTCGAGGTTGCAGCGTTTGATGTATGGTATACTTGTGATGTTGCCTCATTCATGATCGGTGTTGTTTCAGATTCTAAGCGACCACTGTTTACGAAGGAGCAGCAGCATCACCTGGATAGCCTCATTGTCTTCAGTGATGGGCTTGAACACCTCGATAAGTATGCTCCTGCATCACGACTTAAAGGGATGGATGGTCTATATGGAAGGCTTCGAGAGTTGCATCTATCTGGAACGCCAAATCTACTACCTATTATAGCCGAGTATAGGAATGAGGATGATATTCCTATGATTATTGATGCTCTTCGGGAATACAGTGTGGGGCTGGATAATCAAGGTGGTCTCAGTACCGAAGGTCTGGAGGGAGATACAAATAGCGCCCTGTATGCTATTATAGGCTGGAACGATGATGCCTTCATACCTGCTTTGGAGGAGTTGCGAGACTATGAATTATCTCGTAGATATCTTGACTATTATAGAGTGAAGATGCTTTTCAAGGTGGTGATGTCCTATGATAATGAGTGGGCATATAACTTCATAGATGAGACTTTCGGTAAGATGCGAGGTGCTAAGAAGTACTCATATCCTGAAAACCTATTCTGTGCATATTACGAGGAAGAGGAGATACCCCGGTTTCGTCCATTAGTTGAAAAATATGGAGAGAAGCCTTTTGATTGGGATATTATGCGGGAGATTGAAAATATGGGGGATTAATGTTAATATTTGCTGATGTTTCACTTTAAGAGGTTTAGTGTGGATGATGCGCTCTGCGCTATGAAGGTGGGCACCGATGGTGTGCTCCTTGGTGCGTGGGCCGATGTCGAGGGTGCTAAGCGTGTATTGGATATGGGTACAGGCTCTGGTCTCATAGCCCTTATGGTGGCTCAGCGCAATCATAAGGCGCAGATTGAGGCTATCGATATAGATGAGGGTGCTGTGCTTCAGGCACGCAAAAATATCGATGCATCGCCATGGCAAGGGCGTATAGAGGTCACCCTCTCGGATGCCAATAGCTACACCTCGTCGCAGCGCTTCGACCATATAGTCTCCAACCCTCCATTTTTCACCACCACACTACTGTCGCCCGATGAGCGTCGTGCCATGGCGCGCCACTGCGCAACGCTGAGCTACGACGATATTATCACCACTGCCGAGCGCCTGCTTGTGCCCGAGGGTCGTCTATCGCTAATCCTTCCTACGAGTGAGGCTGCTCAGTTTCGCCGTGTGGCCTTTGAGCGTTTGTGGCTTCGTCGTGAGACTACGGTACTGACACGCAAGGGTGATGCTCCAAAGCGTACGATGATGGAGTTTGTGCTTTGCAATGAGCCTCTCATGCCTTGTGTCGATACCCTCGAGATATACGACGATGGTGGGGTGTATAGCGATAAATATCGCCAGCTTACTGCAGAATATTATCTAAAATTTTGATTATTCGATTATAATGCCTACTTTTGTGGAATAACCTTAAAAACGAATACTATATGAAACGTCTTTCACTCATACTCGCACTTGTAACACTCACCATATCGAGCCTCTCAGCGCAGCAGGTCGTAAAGAAGCGCATCGGCACATATACCGAGAGCGGTAACCTCGTTGTTGCCGAGGCAAATACTGTGCTTGCAGTAGATATCACCCTCAGCTACGAGGAGTTTGTTGCTGGCCCCTATGCTCGCTATGCGCAGAAGTATATGGGTACGCGTGCCTCACAGGTCGACTATGCAGAGTATAGCATCGTGGGTGCTGAGGTGGCAGTAGCTGCCGATGACTACTATATGACAGATGCAAATAGCAATGCCGCAGCTGAGTCACTCCCCTTTGAGCTTAGCTTTGGTGATGTGTTGCCCGATAAGATGTCGACAAATGTTGTCGCAACAGAGGATGCTGCAAAGAGTGCTGCTGAGAAGATCTTCGAACTTCGTCGCGTGCGCTTGGAGCTTGTGTGTGGCGACTTGGGTGATGGCGTCTATGGCGCAGGCCTTGAGAGCGCTCTTCGCGAGATAGATGCTATCGAGAAGAGCTACTTGGAGCTATTCTATGGAAAGCGCGAGTCACGCACATTCACACGTCGCATCTATGTATCTATAGACCCTGAGCGCAAGAGCCAGGTTGTGGCACGCTTCAATGCCGATCAGGGACTACTTAGCAGCGATGATCTCAGTGGCGATATCGTGATGGTAACCATTCAGCCCTCCGAGATGGAGTACCCAGCATCAAATCCTAAGGGTAAGGCTACATATCGCTATGCCAACAACGCCACTATAGTTATTACCCTTGGCCAGCAGGTTCTCAACAATCGCGTGTTGCCAGTATATGAGTATGGCGCAACTGTCACCCTATAACCAATTGCTGCCATGGATAATACCCAAAGAATGATAGCCCTTCTGGGGCGTGTTCGTCGCGAGATGAATGGTGCGGTGTCGGAGAGTATGGCAACGCATGGACAGAAGTATGGTCTTAACTACGGCGTGAGTGTCGCAACACTTCGTGAGATAGCAGCTGCCGAGAGCCCCGATTACGCCTTTGCAAAGTATCTATATCAGCAGCAGGTGCGCGAGCTGAAGCTCCTGGCGTGTCATCTTGCTGAGCCCTCGATGGTCGACACCCACGAGTTCCCCTTCTGGTCGCGTGGTATCGCCAATGCTGAGCTTGCCGAGGAGCTCGCCTTTGCACTCCTTTCGAAGATCTACGATATAAACTCGCTTATGGGTATATGGTGCACCGAGAGTAACGAGATGGTGGCCTATGCAGCCCTTATGGCAGCATCGCGCAATGAGCGCACAACAACCGAGGTCTCGTTCATCGCCATCGAGAAGGCGGTGAGAGCTAACCCCTCATCGGAGTATATAGCCATGGGTGTTGTCTCGCTCGTATGCTACATAGCGCAGCGCGACAAGTCCGTAAAGGTGGGCTTGCCCGTACTCCTTGAACGACTCCCCGAGTGTGGCACTAAGGAGCGCATCGCCGAGGAGCTGGAGTGGCGTTTAGACTATATCGAGTAATATCCTACTTATAAATCACGTTTCTCGCATAACGACGTATTGCAGCAGCAAGTATGTCGTAGTTCACTATGCCGCTATCGCGCCATAGCGCCTCGCCGTGCCCAAAGAGTATGAAGGTGGGTACGGCGACTATGTTATAGCGTCGTATGAGCTTGCGGTGTTCCGCGCAGTCGGTGTCAACACGCACGATGTTTATCCTATCGCCAAAGGCGAGCAGAAGGCGTTGTAGCGTTGGCTCCATAGCCCCGCAGGCACCACACCAGTGCGCATAGAAGTCCACAAGGCTGAGGCTTTGTTGCTTTATAAGGTTGTCGAATATTGATGGCGTCATGGCTTGCTACTTTAGGGTACTACATAAAAAGGTGGGACTATAGTCTCACGACCATAGTCCCACACAAAATCTATACCGTTTATTGCTTAGGCCAGCTTAAGCTCAACCTTTAGTGCCTCGATCTTCTCGTCGAGCTCCTTCTCAACCTTGGCAAACTGCTCTACGCAGCATAGTGGAGCCTTAACACCGAAGTAGAACTTAATCTTAGGCTCGGTGCCTGAAGGACGTACCGATACCTTGGTGCCATCCTCGGTGAGCCACTGTAGCACGTTGCTCTTCTCGTCGATGCCCTCGATAGCCTTGCGCTCGCCTGTGCGAACATCAATCTCCTCAAGGGTCTTATAGTCGAGAATCTTAACTATTGGAGAGCCAAGCAGCGACTTAGGAGGATTTGCGCGGTAGTCGACCATCATCTGCTGAATCTCAGCTGCGCCATCCTTACCCTTGCGAACGACATTCACCAAGCCCTCGCGGAAGAAGCCATACTTAACATATTGCTGCTGCGACCACTCGTAGAGGGTGATGCCCATAGTGTCGCGTGCCCATGCTGCAGCCTCGGCAACAAGAGTGATAGCGGCAACGCCATCCTTGTCGCGTACGAAGTCGCCAGGGAGATAGCCGAACGACTCCTCGCCACCACCGATAAACTTAGTCTTGCCCTCCTGCTCGCGGATAATCTTAGCGATATACTTGAAGCCTGTGAGGCAGTTGTAGCACTTAACGCCGAAGTGCTCGGCAACAGCATCAGGCATCATCGAGGTAACGATAGTCTTAACGACGAACTCCTTGCCTGTAATCTTACCAAGCTCTGCCCAACGGGTGAGCTGGTAGCACATTAGAAGCACAAGTGTCTGGTTACCATTTAGGAGCACATAGTCGCCACTGCCGGTGCGAAGAGCTACACCCAAGCGGTCGGCATCTGGGTCGGTAGCCATCGCGAAGTCGGCGCCCTCCTTCTCGGCGCGCTCGATAGCCATAGCCATGGTCTTGCGCTCCTCAGGGTTAGGCGATGCAACGGTTGGGAAGTTACCGTCGAGCACCATCTGCTCCTCCACACATATAATATTATTAAAGCCGTAGTTTCTCAATGACTGAGGAACAAGCTTCACGCCTGCACCGTGCAATGGGGTGTAGACAATCTTCATGTCGTTATATTTGGCTACTGCCTCAGGTGATAGCGATAGCTCTTTGATAGCCTGCAGATAGATCTTATCGAACTCCTCGCCGAGGATGTTGATATTCTCCTTGTTTAGGCCTGTGAGCACCTGGCTATTGTCGGTAACCTTGAGCACCTCCTCGATGATGTTAACATCGTGTGGTGAGGTAACCTGAGAGCCGTCGGTCCAGTATGCCTTATATCCGTTGTACTCCTTAGGGTTGTGTGATGCTGTGACCATCACACCCGACTTACAGCCGAGCTGACGTATTGCGAAGCTGAGCTCTGGGGTAGGGCGTAGTGCATCGAAAAGATAGACGATAAAGCCGTTAGAGGCGAAGATATCGGCAACGCGCTCGGCGAACATGCGTGAGTTGTTACGGCTATCGTGAGATATGGCAACCTTAATCTCCTCGCCAGCGAAATTCTTCTTTAGATAGTTTGCAAGTCCCTGAGTGGCAGCACCTACGGTGTAGATGTTCATGCGGTTTGTACCTGCACCCATGATGCCACGAAGACCGCCAGTACCAAACTCCAAATCCTTGTAGAAGCTCTCTACTAGCTCTGTTGGGTTGTTCTCGATCATCAGGCGTATCTCCTGCTTTGTTGCCTCATCGTAGTCACCTGCGAGCCATGCGTTTGCTCGCTCCATTACCTGCTTGTTCAAATCGTTTGTCATAATCGTATTAGATATTTTTATAACTTGTTAGTTCTGCTTGTGAATTTTCTAATATGCAAATATACTAAAAAATCTTTAGATTCTCAAGTATCAGCACGTTAAATTATCCAACAAAAATTTTGCCTCTTGGCACTTATTAAAAAAATCGAATTTTGCAACTCTTTTTTGAGTTTATTTTAATAAAATTATCCACATCTTTGCAATGTCAAAAGCGCCACAATTGCTCCGGCAAATCGGTGGTTGTTTTAAGCAGAAAAGGTCGATAAAGTTAACTTGCTGAGACACAGTAAAATTGGTGTTTCAAGCCCTTTTTCGCCCCTTGGCTGAACGACATGCAAAGATACAATAAATTGTTAATAACACGCAGATAATGCAGAACGAAATTTACAACGATATGTGGCAAGAGTGCTTGGACAAGCTCCGCAACTCGATCACCGAGGAGGAGATTGTCAAGTGGTTCAAGCCTATTCGTCCTATCGACTTCGATGGTGCGAACCTGCGTCTGCGTGTGCCTAACGAGAGCTTTGTGGCGAGCATCGAGAAGCGCTACTTGCGCATCCTACGCCCAATCATCACCGAGCTCTATGGTGCCGACACCAAGCTGCACTATGCCGTGCCACGCCGCCCAGCGCAGCCTCAGACTGTATCTGATGCAGCGCCTGTGCCACAGTATAGCCAGCCTACCGACACTGCAAATATAAAGAACCCCTTTGTTATCCCTGGCCTACGTCGAATAATGTTCGACCCTCAGCTAAACCCTAACTATACATTCGATAATCATATCGAGGGTGAGTGTAACCGTTTGGCACGCTCTGCGGGTATGGCTGTAGCGGTGTCGCCAGGCACTACGGCCTTCAACCCGCTATATATCTATGGCGACTCGGGTCTTGGCAAGACACATATTGTACAGGCTATTGGCCACGAGGTGCGTCAGCGTCACCCCGAGCTTCAGGTGCTCTACGTCTCGATGAACAAGTTTCAGGCTCAGTTCCAGACGGCGTATAAGAATGGTGAAATCACCGACTTCATTCAGTTCTACCAGATGGTCGACGTCCTTATTATCGATGATATTCAGGAGCTTACGGGTAAGACAGGAACGCAGAATGCCTTCTTCAACATCTTCAACCATCTGCAGC
>JAZOOI010000018.1:0-38753 GCA_045654925.1 Alistipes sp.
CTCGAGGAGCGTCATCTCCTCGCGAGGCTCGATAATCATCATGTCCGAGGCGTGGGCGATATGCCCCGTGTACCACTCGAACTCATCCTGCGTAAGTGCGGCATAGCCAGCCTGCTCGCGCTTCTGCTTCTTCATTGCCAATTGCTCGGCGAGGCGCGCTGTGTCGTCGCGTAGCGCCTCAATCATCTCATGATTTAGTTTTGTCATTTGGTTTAAGATTTTAAAGGGTTATTAATTCTGCGCTTAGACTGCGCACGCCTCGACTCAGAACGAGTCGTTAAATTCAAGAATTGAATTCTGGGTGCAAATATATAACAAATATTTTGACTTGTCAAGAGTTTTAGGTAAAATTTTTAATTAGCAGGAGGGTTAGGGAGTTTAAGGAGATTAGGGAGTTTAAGGAAATTAGGGAAATTAGGGAAATTAAGGAGTTTAAGGAACTTAAGGAGTTTAGGGAGGAGATGTCTGCGCTTTCCCTAAATTCCCTAAATTCCCTAATGTCCGCGCCTCGACTGCGCTTTCCCTAAATTCCCTAAATTCCCTAAATTCCTTAATGTCCGCGCTTCGTCTGCGCTTTCCCTAACTTCCCTAAATTCCCTAAATTCCCTAACGTCCGCGCCTCGTCCGCGCTCTCCCTAAATTCCTTTCACCTTTCACCTTGAAAAATATTTCACATTTTTGGTACATCGTAAGAGAATTTTTCGTATATTTGTATGAAATTATGGAGGCGTATATAGTGCCCACTCCTAATCGACTATGAATTAATATAATAACTATATAACAAACTACAAACTTCACTACAATGAACAATGTAAATGCTATGCAGTTGCAAGATGTTGTTATCCGCTTCTCGGGTGACTCAGGTGATGGTATGCAGCTCACCGGAACACTCTTCTCGGACACATCAGCACTGCTCGGAAATGGTATCTCTACCTTCCCCGACTATCCAGCAGAGATTCGTGCTCCTCAGGGTACCGTTGCAGGTGTATCTGGCTTCCAGGTACATATTGGCGCGTCGCGCGTAGACAACCCAGGTGACTACTGCGATGTGCTTGTGGCTATGAACCCAGCAGCACTTATCGCTAACCGCAAGTGGCTCAAGCCATCGGCAACAGTCATCCTCGATGGCGACACTCTTACAGAGGATAACATCGTAAAGGCTGGCTTCAAGACAATGGATCCTATTGCCGAGCTCAACCTCCAGGACTACAACGTAGTAATCCCTGCCATTACAACAATGACAAAGGAGGCGTTGAAGGATAGCGGCATGGATAACAAGGCCATTGTTAAGTGTAAGAACATGTTCGCCTTGGGTATCGTATTCTGGATGTACAACCGTCCAGATGACTACGCCAAGAGCTACCTCGATTCTAAGTTCGCTAAGAAGAACCCTCTCGTAGCTGAGGCTAACAAGAAGGTTATCGAGGCTGGTTACAACTACGCAGCTAACACACACCAGTTTGCTAACAACTATACCGTAGCTCCTGCAGATCTCGAGAAGGGCGTATATCGCTCAATCAACGGTAACACCGCTACAGCATGGGGCTTCTGCGCCGCATCTGAGAAGTCGGGTCTTCCACTCTTCTGCGGTTCATACCCTATCACCCCTGCTACCGTAATCCTCGAGGAGCTCGCTAAGCGTCGCGACCTCGGCGTTAAGACCGTGCAGGCTGAGGATGAGATTGCTGGTATCTGTACCTCTATCGGTGCTGCCTATGCAGGTAACTTCGCAGTGACAACAACATCTGGTCCTGGTATCTCACTCAAGGGCGAGGCTATGGGTCTTGCAGTTATGGCTGAGCTTCCATTGGTAGTTGTTGACGTACAGCGTGGTGGTCCATCAACAGGTCTTCCTACAAAGACCGAGCAGAGCGACCTCAACCAGGCACTCTACGGCCGTAATGGTGAGTGTCCTATGGTTGTCATCGCCGCTTCATCACCAAGCGACTGCTTCCACTACGCATTCATGGCAAGTAAGATCGCTATGGAGCACATGACTCCAGTAATGTTGCTCACCGACGGCTTCATCGCCAACGGTTCTGAGCCTTGGAAGATTCCATCAATGTCGGAGTATCCTGCTATCGTGCCTCCTATCGTTGAGCCACGCAAGGAGGGTGAGGGCGACTTCATGCCTTATGCTCGTAACGAGAAGCTCGCACGCGGCTGGGCATTCCCAGGTAAGGAGGGTCTTGAGCACCGCATCGGTGGTCTTGAGAAGGACCGTATCAAGGGTAGCATCTCACACGATCCTAAGAACCACCAGGAGATGGTTACAACACGTCGCCGCAAGGTTGAGTTGGTGGCTGACGAGTTGCCAAAGTTGGATGTCTTCGGTGCTGAGCAGGCAGACGTTCTTGTTGTTGGTTGGGGCGGTACTCGCGGACACCTCCACAGCGCTGTTAAGCAGTTGCAGGATGAGGGTAAGTCAGTAGCACACCTCCACTTCAACTACATCTACCCATTGCAGAAGGAGGCTCACGACATCATGAAGCGCTACAAGCGTATCGTTGTATGCGAGCTTAACGAGGGTCAGTTTGCTGGCTACTTGCGTCAGCAGTTCCAGGATCTCAATATCGAGTCTTACGGCAAGACCGAGGGTCAGCCATTCACCGTTATCGAGATTAAGGATAAGGTTAACTCAATGTTGTAATTAAGAACACCACAATAAGAATTAAAAACTATGGCAGAATTTAAGTATACACCCGCTGATTTCAAGAGCGATCAACAGGTAAAGTGGTGTCCCGGTTGTGGCGACCACGCCATTTTGAATGCTGTGCAGCGCACAATGCCTGAGGTGGCAGACGCCTTGGGTAAGCCCCACAACAAGTTCACCTTCGTTTCGGGTATCGGCTGCTCATCACGCTTCATCTACTACATGAAGACCTTTGGCTTCCACACCATCCACGGTCGTGCGAATGCCATTGCAACAGGTATCAAGACCGCTAACCCAGACCTCTCAGTATGGGTATGCACAGGTGACGGTGACTCGTTGGCTATCGGTGGTAACCACTTCATCCACGCTATCCGTCGTAACATCGACCTCAACGTTATCTTGTTCAACAACGAGATCTACGGTCTTACCAAGGGTCAGTACTCACCAACCACAAAGCTCGGCAAGGTGACTAAGACATCTCCTTTCGGTACTGTTGAGAAGCCTTTCACCCCAGGTGAGTTGGTTATCGGTGCTAAGGGTACATTCTTCGCTCGTACTATCGACCAGGAGCTTAACCTCACTAAGGAGTGCTTGTTGGCAGCAGCAAAGCATAAGGGTATGGCTGTTACTGAGGCGTTGGTTAACTGTATGATTTTCAACGACAAGACACACGCATTGTTTGCTGGTGACAAGGCTACACGTGAGCAGAACACCATCCACCTTGTACATGGTCAGAAGATGCTCTTCGGCAAGGACAACGCTCGTGGTCTCGTGTTCGAGAATATGCGTCTCAAGGCTGTTACCATCGGTGAGGATGGCTACACCATCGACGATGTGTTGACACACGATGCTAAGTGCGCAGATACTACTCTCCACTCAATGCTTGCAGCAATGAAGTACCCAGAGTACCCAGTGGCTGTTGGTGTTATCCGCGATGTTGATGACGAGAACGTCTACGACATCAAGGTTGCTGAGCAGGTAGAGCAGGTTAAGGCCACAGCAAAGATCAAGTGCGTTGACGATCTATTGCGCTCTGGTCAGACTTGGGAGATTAAGTAATAAGAAAAGTAGCGGGGCGCCACTATATTATATATAGGTATGGTGGTGCTCCAACACAAAATAAGATAATAGGGAGGTTCTATAAATTAGGTCGCGATGATTTTGAAGAGTATTTCGAGGATATTTCTCATCTCTTCTGAAGGCGCAATACGAGTATTGTAACTGAGGAAAGAAGAGAAAGATGCCGAAATAAATTCAAAAGCAGCCGAAATAGAATTTCCCGAGATAACGAAAGCTTTTTACTAATTTATAGAACATACCTATAAAACTATTAACAATCAATAAAATTACAGTCGTATGGCAAAAATCAAAGGAACAGTTGTCGTCGATACTGAGCACTGTAAGGGTTGTGGCGTATGCGTAGCATCATGCCCTACTAAGACACTCGGTCTATCGAACGAGGTAAACGGCAAGGGTTATCCCTTTGCTATGATGGTTGAGCCGGATTCATGTACTGGTTGCGCATCATGCGCTATCATCTGTCCGGATAGTTGTCTAACGGTGTATCGCCAAAAATTCGAGTAAGCTATGGCAGAGAAAGAGGTAAAACTTATGAAGGGCAACGAGGTGATTGCTCACGCAGCAATTCGCTACGGTTGCGACGGCTATTTCGGCTACCCTATCACTCCACAGTCGGAGGTTATGGAGACACTTATGGAGGAGAAGCCATGGGAGACTACCGGTATGGTTGTTCTTCAGGCAGAGTCTGAGGTATCTTCAATCAACATGGTATATGGCGGTGCTTCTACCGGTAAGCGTGTGATGACATCATCATCATCACCTGGTGTCAGCCTTATGTCAGAGGGCTTGAGCTACCTTGCAGGTGCTGAGCTTCCATGTGTTATCGTTAACTGCCAGCGTGGTGGTCCAGGTCTTGGTACTATCCAGCCATCACAGTCTGACTACTTCCAGGCATGTAAGGGTGGTGCACACGGTGACTTCCACCTTATCGTACTCGCTCCTAACTCAGTACAGGAGATGCACGACTTCGTTGCAGATGCTTTCGACCTTGCGTTCAAGTATCGCAACCCTGCAATGATCCTCGCTGACGGTTGTATCGGTCAGATGATGGAGAAGGTTGTTCTTGCTCCACAGCGTCCACGTAAGACTAAGGAGGAGATCGCAGCAGAGTGCAAGTCATGGGCACTTATCGGTAAGACTGACGACCGCGAGCGCAATGTGATCACATCATTGGAGCTTAAGTCTGAGGTTATGGAGGTTAACAACCAGCGTCTTCAGGCTAAGTACGATGCTATCAAGGAGAACGAGGTACGCTACGAGGCTATCGAGTGCGACGATGCAGAGTATGTAATCGTAGCATTTGGTTCATCATCACGTATCTGCTCTGCTACTGTTGAGATGGCACGTGCTGAGGGCATCAAGCTCGGTTTGTTGCGTCCTATCACTCTCTACCCATTCCCAACTAAGGCTATCGCTGAGCTTGCAGAGCGTGGCGTGAAGGGCTTCCTTTCAGCTGAGCTTAACGCAGGCCAGATGGTTGAGGACGTTCGCCTCGCAGTAAACGGCAAGGCTCCAGTAGAGCACTTCGGCCGCATGGGTGGTATGTTGTTCTCACCAGATGAGGTACTTAAAGCAGTTAAAGAGAAACTTATAAATCGATAAGACTATGGCAGAGGTTGAAATCAAAAAGGAGAATTTGGTATTTGGCAAGTCTAAGCTTATCTTGCCTAATGTAATGCACTACTGCCCAGGCTGTAGCCACGGTACAGTGCACAAGCTCGTTGCCGAGGTTATCGAGGAGATGGGTTTGGAGCATGACACTATCGGCGTATCGCCAGTGGGTTGCTCAGTATTCGCATACAACTATATTGACATCGACTGGGCACAGGCTGCTCACGGTCGTGCATGCGCAGTAGCAACAGCTATCAAGCGCGTTAACCCTGATAAGATGGTATTCACATACCAGGGTGATGGTGATATGTCAGCTATCGGTACTGGTGAGACTATTCACGCAGCAGCTCGTGGCGAGAACATCGTTGCTATCTACATCAACAACGCTATCTACGGTATGACAGGTGGTCAGATGGCGCCTACTACCCTCTTGGGCATGAAGACAGCTACCACACCTTATGGTCGTGATCCTAAGCTCAATGGTTACCCATATAAGATTGCTCAGATGTTGGCACACTTGGATGGTGTATGCTACGTAACACGTCAGACTGTTCACACTCCAGCTAACGTTCGTAAGGCAAAGAAGGCTATTCGTCACGCATTCGAGAATGCAATGGCAGGTAAGGGCTTTAGCCTTGTTGAGATCGTTGCTACATGTAACAGCGGTTGGAAGCTATCACCAGTAGCATCTAACGAGTGGCTTGAGAAGAACATGTTGCCATTCTACGAGCCCGGAGACTTGAAGGATACAACTAAAGAGTAAGCAATTATGAAAGAGACAATAATCATTGCAGGTTTCGGAGGACAGGGTGTCCTCACTATGGGTAAGATCTTGGCTTACTCTGGAATTATGCAGGACATGGAGGTAACATGGATGCCTTCTTACGGTCCTGAGATGCGTGGTGGTACCGCTAACGTAACCGTTATCCTCTCGGATAAGGCTATCTCATCACCTATCGCTCACGAGTTCGATTGCGTAGTTGTTCTCAACCAGCAGTCTATGGACAAGTTCGAGGCACAGGTGAAGCCAGGTGGCGTACTCATCTACGACACTAACGGTATCACAAGCCACCCTACACGTACCGACATCAGCATCTATCAGATCGATGCTACTGCTGAGTGCGCACGTTTGGGCCAGGCTAAGTTGTTCAACACCATGATCTTGGGTGCATACTTGAAGGTACGCCCTGTGGTTAAGATGGAGAACGTTATGGCTGGTTTGAAGAAGACCTTGCCAGAGCGCGCATGGAAGATGCTTCCACAGAACGAGGAGGCTATCAAGCATGGTGGCGAGATCATCCGTCAGATTCGCTAATTAGCCTATCTATCACGGAGATGTTTGGGAGTGTCCTTCGGGGCACTCCTTTTTTTGTTGTTACGTACAACGTATATGATACATTGTCGCTACAAAGTATTGTATAATTCGGAAAATATTTTTAATTTTGTAATGTATATCGTTAAATACTAACCACAAAGCATATGAGATTACAACCAGGTACACTACTTCAAGGCGATAGATATCGCATTATAGATGTCCTCGGACAGGGCGGCTTCGGCATCACATATCTCGCCGAACAGGTCATGGCAGAGCGCAAGGTCTGCATCAAGGAGTTCTTCCCTAAAGAGTACTACAACCGCGATGAGGACTCACGAAGCATATCGCTCGGCTCACAAGGTAGCGCTGAGATTATGGACCTCTACAAGGCTAAGTTTATCAAGGAGGCTAAGACAATAGCAAAGCTCGACCACCCAAATATCATCCACATCCACGACGTCTTTACCGAGAACAATACGGCATACTACGTTATGGAGTATATCGATGGTGAGTCACTAAGTGCACTGGTCAAGGAGCGTGGTGCTCTCTCTGAAGATGAGGCTGTTAACTATATCAAGCAGGTGGCAGCAGCCTTGAGTAATATCCACGAGCAGAGGATTATGCACCTCGACATCAAGCCCGCCAACATCATGCTACGCAAAAATGATGGCAAGCCTGTACTTATCGACTTTGGTCTCTCGAAGCAGTACGATGCCGAGGGTAACCAGACAAGCTCTACGCCCGTGGGTATCAGTGCCGGCTACGCCCCAATGGAGCAGTACCAACAGGGTGGCGTTAAGGAGTTCTCGCCCGAGACCGACATCTACTCGCTTGGCGCAACATTATACTACCTGGTAACAGGTGTTGTACCGCCCCAGGCAGCCGCTATTGTTGACGATGGCCTACCCGAGTTGCCCGCACACCTATCAGCAAATGTGCGTAACGCCATCGAGCGCTCTATGGAGGTGCAGCGTAAGAAGCGCCCACACTCGATGAGCGAGTTTGTAGCATTGTTGAATGACAGCAAGGATGTTACTACCACACCTATATCTGTCCCAACTCCAGAGAACGAGGCAACGGTAATTGGCATACAGGCATCTGCTACTGAAGAGGAGACTGTTATTTCTGCCCCAACACCCAAGGCCGAAGCTCCCAAGAAGGAGTGGACACCGAAGTACAGCACCGATAAGCCTAAGAAGTCAGATGAGCCAAAGAAGAAGAGTAAATGGTGGCTATGGCTACTTGGTCTATTGCTAATTGGCGGCGGCGCATACTTTGTGCTCGATGCCAATAGTGGGAAGAAAGCGGAGAGTGTCGAGAATGAAAATACCGACTCAGATAGCGCAAAAGGATTTTATAATCCCGAATTCACATCAAGGTTTGGATATAATAAAGCGCTTAATGGTGATGTAGAAAGTATTGTAACAACCTATTACGATCTTACAACCATATATGATTTCGGGGAGAATGGACATGTATCACGCATAGGACATTCTACTTATGACGATTATGATCTAATGGACTATGTAACAGATGAAAACGGTAATATCGTATACTTTGGCATACGAAGTGAAAATGAAAACTATACGTATTACGAAGAACATATAGCATATGATGGGAATATACCTGTAAGTTTAGAGGAAAAATATTACTCAAAAGAAGAGGGACTATATGGGCACTTCTATATTGAATATTACTATGATGAGGATAACAAGATTATTGAGTATAGGAGAACGAATCGACTAGATAGCGATTTGCCAGTAAGACGAATAGAATATCATTACGATGATAACGGCAATTGTATCGAGAAATCATGCTATGATGATGACACATATGACCTTAGCACAATATTTGAATATAGTAAGGATAATAAACTTTGTAAAAAATATGACAATTGGGAATGTATTACATATGAATACGATGATAATAATCTTGTTCGAAGTATACATGAATATAATATAAATAATAACGACATAAAAATACTCTACTATGATAGCCATGAAAGCGTAGTTCGCGAGGAAAATTATAGAGACAATAAGTTAATCTCAACTCTTTATATTGATATTACATACAAGTAGGTCTATTTGTTACAGATATATATAAAAACCACTCCTCGCATCTTCGGGTGCGGGGAGATTTTTTGTATAGGAAAGTTTAAGGAATTTAAGGAGATTAGGGAATTTAGAGAGAGCTGGGAAGACTCTAATATTCAGGTTTCATTGTTGTCCCTAAACTCCCTAATATCCCTAATCTCCCTAATATCCCTAATCTCCCTAATCTCCCTAATCTCCCTACCATTTATAACAGTACGCCCCGACAGGTGCCAGAAGGCTACCCGTCGGGGCTTCTTCGCTGGAGGGCATAGGTGTGCCCTCGTCGTCGGTTTAGCCCCCTTGCAGTGCTATTCTATAGCTATCTGCTTCATCTCTGGGAGCTTCTCGTCGGCATGCTTCTTAGGAAGCTTGATGCGCAACACGCCATGCTTCATCTTCGCAGTGATGTTGTCACGGTCGATGTTGTCGGGGAGGTTGAAGATCTGCCTAAACGAGGTGTAGGCGAACTCGCGACGTAGGTAGTGGTGTGTCTCATCCTTAGAGCAATCCTCGTCGCCACAACACTCCTTGCCCTTATCATCCTTCGACAGCTCCTTCTCGAGGCATACGATAAGCTGGTTGTCGGCATTAAGCTCCACCTTGAAGTCATCCTTAGTCATGCCCGGAGCGGCAATCTCGACCTTGAACTTTTTGTCGGTCTCGATGACGTTGATCTGTGGTGTTGTGCCACGCTTAGCATAGAGCGCAGGCCACTGATCATAGAACAAGTCGCCCCATACATCGGGCAGACGGTTTAGTTTTTTTACTGGCATCATAACATAAAGGTTTTAGAAATAAACTCACCTCAACATGAGCAAAACTTGAGCCAAAAAGTGACATGGGACGGGGCTTAATGGTGACATTTCAAATCTTTTTTCGAGGTTTTCTTTGCCAGTCAAAAAAAAGTGTGTATATTTGCGCGCTTATTGACCCAGAAGGGTTGAGCGTAATTATTTTTTAACCAATAAATTTTATAGCAAATGGCTGTTAAAATTCGTTTGGCACGTCACGGTAAGAAGGGTTATGCTTTCTACCACATCGTTGCCGCAGATAGCAGAGCGCCACGTGATGGTAAGTTCATCGAGAAGTTGGGTACTTACAACCCTAACACGAATCCTGCTACAATCGATTTGAAGTTCGACCGAACTTTGGATTGGGTTATGAAGGGCGCACAACCTACTGACACTTGTCGAGCAATTCTCTCGTACAAGGGTGTAATGTATATGAAGCACCTCCTTGGTGGTGTTGCTAAGGGCGCATTCACTGAGGCTGAGGCTGAGGCTCGCTTCAACAAGTGGGCTGCTGAGAAGCAGGGTAAGATTGAGGCTAAGAGCAACAAGCTCGCTGCTGACGCTAACGCTGCAAAGAAGGCACAGCTCGCTGCTGAGGCTAAGGTTAAGGAGGAGCGCGCTGCAGCAATCGCTGAGAAGAAGGCTGCTGAGGCTGCCGCTGCTGCTGAGGCTGCTGCTGAGGCAACTGAGGCTCCTGCAGAGGAGACTGCTGAGGCTTAATCTCACAGGTGCTTATGATCGCCGTGGGTCGCATAGGTCGCCTCTTTGGCACCGATGGCGGAGTGATGGTATCGCTCTACAACGCTTTCCCCGACGATTTCTCACACGAGGAACCGCTGTTCGTTGTCATCGACGAACTTGCGGTTCCTCTATTTTTATCATCCTTCGAGCGCCGTGGACAGAGTGGCGCAATAATCCATTTCGACGATATCGACACAGAGTATCGTGCTGAGAACTACCTTGTTGGCCGCGAGATATTCATCGCCGAGGAGGATGAGGATGACGACGACGAGTTCTACATGGAGGACCTCATAGGCTTCACCGTCATGGTGGGTAAGAGCCGAGGTACGCTTGTCGACTACTACGACAGCGAGGCCAACCCCCTCTTCGAGATTGAGCTCTCGGGCAAGCGCCATCTAATACCTGCACAGGAGGAGTTCATCGCACATATCGACTTCGAGGGTCGCAAAATAAAGTTCGTACTTCCTGAAGGTCTGCTGGAATTGTAGTGAAGACAATGAGATAAAGAGTAGCATTTGCTGCTCTTTTTTTTGTTACATTCAAAATAAATTCTTAACTTTGTTAGTTAGTAAAGCAAAAGCAAAAAATTAAACCGAAATAAAACAACCTAAAATGAACAAAGAGACACAGATTTTTGACTTGATCGCCGAGGAGCGTTCACGTCAGACTAAGGGCATCGAGCTTATCGCTTCGGAGAACTTCGTGAGCGACCAGGTAATGGCTGCTATGGGCTCTGTATGTACTAACAAATATGCTGAGGGCTACCCTGGCGCTCGTTACTACGGCGGCTGCGAGGTGGTAGATAAGATTGAGAACCTCGCCATCGAGCGCATCTGCAAGCTCTACGACGCTGAGTATGCTAACGTGCAGCCACACTCTGGCGCACAGGCTAACATGGCAGTATTCTTCGCTTGCCTCAAGCCAGGCGACACATTCATGGGTCTCGACCTATCGCACGGTGGTCACCTATCACACGGTTCTCCAGTGAACATGTCGGGTATGTACTTCAACGCTGTGGGCTACAAGCTCAAGGAGGAGACTGGTAACATCGACTACGAGGAGATGGAGGCACTCGCTTTGGAGCACAAGCCTAAGCTCATCATCGGTGGTGCTTCGGCATTCTCTCGTGGGTGGGACTACAAGCGTATGCGCGAGATAGCTGATAAGGTAGGTGCTTTGTTGCTCGTCGACATGGCTCACACCGCAGGTCTTATCGCCGCTGGTTTGTTGGACAACCCTGTTAAGTATGCACACATCGTAACATCTACAACACACAAGACCTTGCGTGGTCCTCGTGGTGGTATCATCCTTATGGGCAAGGACTTCGACAACCCATGGGGCTACACAACACCTAAGGGCGTGGTTAAGAAGATGTCGCAGATATTGAACTCTGCAGTATTCCCAGGCATCCAGGGCGGTCCATTGGAGCATGTCATCGCAGCTAAGGCTGTTGCCTTTGGCGAGGCTCTCACACCTGAGTACAAGGAGTACCAGCAGCAGGTGGTGAAGAACTCTAAGGCATTGGCTGAGGCACTCACCAAGCGTGGCTACAAGATCGTATCGGGCGGTACCGACAACCACCTTATGTTGGTTGACCTCCGCACTAAGTTCCCAGAGCTCACTGGTAAGCTTGCGGAGAAGTGCTTGGTAGCTGCTGACATCACCACAAACAAGAACATGGTGCCATTCGACTCACGCACCCCATTCACAACATCGGGCTTGCGCTTCGGTACTCCAGCAATCACCACTCGTGGCTTGAAGGAGGATAAGATGGACTACATCGCTGAGCTTATCGACCGCGTATTGTGCGACCCTGAGAACGAGGCAAACATCGCAGCTGTTCGCAAGGACGTTAATGCGTTGATGACCGAGTACCCATTGTTCGCTTGGTAGTATATTAACATAACTATGGGCGTTAGGATGGAGTATTCTAACGCCCATTTTCGCAACTATGAGAGAGATATTAGAGTTCCTAAGTGAGCTGCACGACAACAACTGCCGCGAGTGGTTCGAGGCTAACAAGGCGCGCTATCGTGCAGTGCTGGCGCAACATAACGCCAACACGGAGCGTCTCATAGAGCTTATATCACGCTTCGACCCCACTATCGAGGGTCTTAAGGTTAGCGACGCCACCTATCGCATCTATCGCGACACGCGCTTCTCGAAGGATAAGACGCCCTACAAAGACTTTATGAGCACCTTCATCGCCCGTGGTGGCAAGCGCAGTGGCTATGGCGGCTACTACCTACACATATCGCCCAAGGGAAACACCTGGGGCGAGGGGTCGTTCCTGGCGGCGGGCAATGTGTCTCCAGAGGCAGATGTCCTGCGTAGCATACGCGAGGAGATAGAGGATAACGCACCACTCATGGCTGCAAATATCGAGCACAGCGGCTTTAGGCTCGACAATGGCAATGCTCTAAGACGCACGCCACGCGGCTTTAGTGTAGCTCCCGAGTATGAGTATCTCCTCAGACAGAGGGAGATCATCGTATCACGCTCGCTAACGAGTGATTGGTTTCTGCAGGATGATTGGATAGAGCGCACAGCCGAGCTCTTCGAGAGGTGCAAGCCACTCATCGACCAGATGAACCGCGCTATCGAGTATGCCTACGAGCAGAGGTAGCGGACTAATGTAATATCAAATAAACAGACAACTTAATTTTTGAGACTATGAAGAGACTATTCATGCTTTTAGCATTGTGCGGCGCGATGGTCGCCTGCAACAGCGAGGAGAAAGAGGAGGAGAAGGAGAAGGGAGCTTTCGACTACTATGTCGAGTGGATGACAGCCTCTGCCGAGGATGACCATGAGGCCTACAACGAGGCTAAGGCAAAGTACGAAGAGCTCATCAAAGATATGAGCCACAAGGAGATACAGAAGCTTTATGATGACATGAACAGATGGAACGCCAACAATGTAAAGCTTAGCTCAAAGGCTACATCAAACATGATTCACATGAGCAACGAGTATGAGAAGTCGCTGAGAGAGGAGAAATAGTTTGCTGCACTGATTACCCAAAGTAATACGCGCATGAAAAAGCCTCGGATGAGCTGTACAGTTCATTCGAGGCTTTAATTTAAAGGTCGCAGATGCGCTCTTATCACAAGAGATTACTCGCAAACGGCGCTAAGATCTGCAAACAACGCAGCATAGCTCTCTACCATATCGCGACGAAGCGCTGAGTAGTGCTTGCGTACAAGTGAACGGTTCTTAGGCTCTGCTGGGTTATTAGCCTTGTAGTAGAGGGCGTTGCGAAGCTCGAGGCTCTTCTGCATAAGCTCAACGATCTGCTCCTCCTTATTAGGCTGCACGAATGCTGCCATCTCGCAATCAAAGACAAACTCCTCCAAACGGTAGTCGATCTCCTTCTTCAAAACTCGTAGATTTGCCATAGTAAATGGAATTTTATATTAGTTATTTATTTGTTCAATAACGCAAAGATATAAAAATCTATTTGGAATTCCAAATTTTTATTGACTATTTATATAGCACTATGTACATATTTTTGCATATCTTTGCGATATAAATGTATGTTTGATGCTATGATTATCAAGGCCCATTGCAAGATAAATATTGGACTGAACATTCTCAGACGCAGAGAGGATGGCTACCACGATATTGAGACTATCATGGTGCCCGTGCGTCAGCTATACGACACCATAGAGGTCGTTGCAACCACTACCCCAACAATAGAGTTTCATCAGTCGGGCATTGTTGTCGACTGCCCCGCGGATAAGAACCTATGTGTGCGTGCTGCGCGTCTCATGCAGGCGGAGTATGGCGTTGGCGGTGTGTCAATAACCCTCAATAAGTGCGTGCCCTTTGGTGCTGGCCTCGGTGGTGGCTCGGCAGATGCCACAGCCGTCATCGTTGCAATAGCGGAGATATACAACCTCGGACTATCTAAGGAGGTGCTGGCGGAGCTTGCTACAAGGCTAGGTAGCGACACCCCATTCTTCGTCTACGACACAGCGCAGATATGTCGTGGTCGTGGCGAGGTAATGACACCTATAGAGGTGCCTCTCGAGGGGTTATGGCTTGCGGTAGTGAAGCCCACGAACGAGGGTGTATCTACGGCTGAGGCCTATGGTGGCGTGACACCACGACTACCCGAAAGAGGGTTGGAGGAGCTTATAACAACACCTGTGGCGCAATGGCGCAACTGCATAGGCAACGACTTCGAGCCACATATCTTTGCGGCACATCCACGCATAGCTCAACTCAAGGCAATGCTCTACGACAAGGGGGCAATATATGCTGCCATGTCGGGCTCGGGCTCTGCCCTCTTCGGCATTTTCGAGAGCCGACCTACAATAGAGGCGACAGAGGATACGTTTGTACATATAGAGAGGATGTAACATTTTTTTTGACGTAGGTGATAGATTTCACCACGCAGCACACTCTATAACTACAAAACACAAACATTAAAACTTTATAAAACTATGAAAAAGCTATTCACACTATTTGCGCTGACCCTCGTGGCAGCAATCTCGATTAACGCATCAGCACAGTCACTCGTGGGTAAGTGGAACGCAGAGGCCGGTGGCGGTCAGTATGCAATGATTCAGTCCTTGGGAGGTGAGGTTGAGGAGGTTGATAACCTCTGGACATTCTCAAGCAACGACACCTACACCACACATTCATACATCAAGGCACACGCCGACGTCATGGGTGTTACGATGTATATGGAGATGGAGATGTCGGAGAGTGGTAGCTGGGAATTGATTAACAACGCCCTAGTAATAACCTCTAAGGATGTCAATTTCGCCAAGCTTAACTTCACATTCTCAGACCCATCGCTAAACAGCGCCGGCGATATGATCAAGTCGAACCTCTTAGATGCCTTCAATAGCGTTGTGGGACAAAGCATTGTCTACGACATTGAGTTCAAAGACAATAACACCGTAGAGCTTGAGTATGACAACGATGTTATGCCACTAAGCTTCACGCTAACACGAACAAGATAGGCGAGTAAAGTTGAAGGGTCTGATGCACAACACATCAGACCCTTTATTATTACTCCTCGTCGACATCCATATCGGCATTGGCAAGAGCCTTTGCCGATTGTTGTTTCTTGGTAGGTAGGCCCAGGCGCTTGAGGCGCTCACCAAGGCGCACGATATTGTTATTTCCCGTGTGCAGGCGCTTGTAAGCCTCGTCGTACTTGCTCTTGGCCGTATCGAGAGCTGTACCCACACCATCGAGCTGCTCGGTGAAGACAACCAACTGCTCATAGAGCTTCGTCGCCTTATCCAAAATCTCCGCCTGATTCTTAGTCTGCTCGTCGCGACGCCACATATCGCCAACCATCTTCAAGAGGGCGAAGAGGTTGGTGGGTGACGAGATGATAATCTTCTTGGCATAGGCGTCGGCCCAGATGCTATTATCGGCCTTTAGAGCCTCGAGAAAGGCGGGCTCGGTGGGTATGAACATGATGACGAAGTCGGGCGAGTTGAGGAGCTTCTGGTACTCCTTATTAGCGAGCTCCTGGACATGCTTCGTTATAGACTTAACATGCTCAGCCATAGCAATCTTACGCTCCGCATCGCTCTCAGCCTCGACATAGCGAACATAGGCCGTGAGTGAGACTTTGGAGTCGATGACGATGCTACGCTCCTCGGGCAGCGACAACACCACATCGGGGCGTAGGTTCTCACCCTCCTCACCCTTGAGGTTCTTCTGTATGTGGTAGTGGATGCCACGAACAAGACCTGTGCTCTCGAGGATGGTCTCGAGGTATACCTCACCCCAGTCGCCCTGCACCTTGGAGTTACCCTTGAGGGCATCGGTGAGGGTGGCTGCCGACGAGGTCATCTGCTGGTTGAGACGCACGAGGTTGTCGAGCTCGTTCTTAAGGGCTCCACGCTGCTCATTCTCGGCAGCATAGATGCGCTCCACACGCTCGCGGAACTCGGTGATGTTATCCTTGAAGGGCTTGAGCAATAGGTCTATAGAGTCGCGGTTTGTCTGGCGTAGGCTATGCTGATGCTCAGCGAGTATCTCGTTGGCGAGTGTCTTAAACTCGCTCTTCATGCTACTCTCCGACTCTGCCCTATCGCGCTGTGCCTGCTCGTAGGTCTGCTTAATGGCATCGCGCTCGCTTGCGGTACGTGCATGGGCAACACGCTCGTCGGTGAGACTCTGATTGAGCTGCGCAAGTTCGCTCTGATGGCTACAGCGAAGCTGCGCAAGCTCCTCATCCCTGCCACGAAGCAGTGTGTCGCGCTTGGCAATATCTTCATTCAGACGACCGACCTCACGGCGCCACATGGCAACAACCACCATAAGGGCCACAAGGGCGATGATAATTGCTATAATATACCCTGTCATATGCGTAAATATTATCTTTTAGGACAAAGATACGAAACAAAAATGATATAATAGGAGAGAAATTGAAACTTATTTCGTAAATTTGTCGAATAATAGTTGCTAACTCAAAAAAGACAACATATAGCTATGAAAAGAATTATCGCCCCATCGGTGCTTTCTGCCGACTTTGGTAACCTCAACAAGGATATGGAGATGCTTCAGCGATCACAGGCTGAGTGGGTACATGTCGATGTTATGGATGGTGTATTCGTGCCTAACATCTCGTTCGGCTTCCCCCTCATGAAGCCACTACGCAAGGGTACTACTAAGGTGTTGGATGTACACCTCATGATCACCGCACCCGAGAAGTATGTAACACGCTTTGTGGAGGCGGGCGCCGACTATGTCACCTTCCACCTGGAGGCTACGGAGAATATCCAGGAGTGCATCGACCTCATCCGCAAGGCGGGTGCTAAGGTGGGCATATCTATCAAGCCAGGCACCGAGCCTGAGGCGTTGGATAGATGGATTGAGCAGCTCGACCTTATCCTCGTGATGAGCGTGGAGCCAGGCTTCGGCGGCCAGAAGTTCATGCCATCGTCTATCGCCAAGTGCGAGTACCTCAACAAGAAGAAGCAGGAGCTGGGCCTCGACAACCTTATCATCGAGGTTGACGGCGGTATCTCGGCCTCGAACTCACGCCTCCTCTTCGACGCAGGTGCTGAGGCACTTGTTGCCGGTAGCTCCGTGTTTGGTGCTGAGGACCCTGAGCAGGCAATCGTAGATATGCTTAATTCATAGTATGATTTCGTTAGATAACCTCACCATAAGCTACGGCGGCTGGACACTCTTCGACGGCATATCGTTCATGATCAACCCCAAGGACCGCATAGGTCTTGTGGGTAAGAATGGTGCTGGCAAGACTACCCTACTGCGTGTCATCACCGGCGAGCAGCAGCCCACCGAGGGCGCTGTAAGCATCAACGGCGAGTGCACCATAGGCTACCTACCACAGCAGATGCGCGTGGCAGACACCACAACACTTGTTGCCGAGACCGCCAAGGCCTTCGACGAGGTGCTCAAGATAGAGGCCGACATCGAGCGATTAACAGCCGAGATAGGCTCACGCACCGACTATGAGTCGGCTGAGTATGAGGAGCTTATACATCGTCTTAACGAGGCTAACGACCGCTACCACATCCTTGGTGGCGACACCCGTGAGGCCGACATCGAGCGTACGCTCCTCGGCTTGGGATTTAAGCGCACCGACTTCGAGCGTCCCACACGCGAGTTCTCGGGAGGCTGGCGCATGCGTATCGAGTTAGCGAAGCTGCTGCTTAAGCGACCCTCGATATTCCTCCTCGATGAGCCCACAAACCACCTCGACATCGAGAGTATACAGTGGCTCGAGGAGTACCTCAAGAACTACAACGGCGCAGTGTTGCTCATATCGCACGACAGGGCCTTTCTTGACAATGTGACGACGCGCACCGTGGAGATATCGTTAGGCAAGGCCTACGACTACAAGGTGCCCTACTCGAAGTATGTGGTACTGCGTGCCGAGCGTCGCGCACAGCAGATGGCGGCATACGAGAACCAGCAGCGCATGATTGAGAAGACCGAGGAGTTCATCGAGAAGTTCCGCTACAAGCCCACGAAGAGCAACCAGGTGCAGTCGCGCATAAAGCAGCTCGAGAAGATTGACCGCATAGAGGTTGATGAGGAGGACCTATCGCGCCTGAACATCAAGTTCCCACCAGCGCCACGCTCGGGACAGATTGTCGCCGACGTGAAGGGCGTGGGCAAGGCCTTTGGTGAGAAGCGCATATTCGCAGGTGCCGAGTTCACCATCGAGCGCGGACAGAAGATAGCCCTTGTAGGCCGTAATGGCGAGGGTAAGACAACCTTTGCCCGTATGCTCATTGGCGAGCTGGAGCAGACAGAGGGCGAGATAAAGCTCGGCGCTAATGTTAACATTGGCTACTATGCCCAGAACCAGGACGACCTTATGGATGGTGAGTTCACCGTCTTCGACACCCTCGACCGTGTGGCTGTGGGCGACATACGCACACGCCTGAGAGACATCCTCGGCGCATTTCTCTTCCGTGGCGAGGATATCGACAAGAAGGTGAAGGTGCTCTCGGGTGGTGAGCGTTCACGCCTGGCCATGGCACGCCTGATGCTCGAGCCCTACAACCTCTTGGTTCTCGACGAGCCTACAAACCATATGGATATGCGCTCGAAGGATATCCTTAAGGATGCCCTGCAGAAGTTCGACGGCACGGTGGTCGTCGTATCGCACGATAGAGAGTTCCTCGATGGCCTTGTGGACCGCATATATGAGTTTCGCGATGGCGGCGTGAGGGAGTATCTAGGCGATATATGGTACTTCCTGGAGAAGCGCAAGGTGGAGTCGCTGCAGGATATTGAGCGCAAGGATAAGCCTACGACATCGGCCAAGGTGGCGGAGAGCAACGCCGGCAAGCTCACCTACGAGCAGAAGAAGGAGCAGGAGAAGCTACTACGTAAGCTACGCAAGGCTGTGGAGAGCGTAGAGGAGGAGCTGGCAAAGGTGGAGCAGGAGATTGCCGCCTACGATGCTCGTCTGGCTGTAGCTACGGAGTATAATGCCGAGGAGTACGCAAAATACAACGCCCTCAAGGAGCACTACGACCACCTTATGCACGAGTGGGAAAAGGCGGTATACGAATTAGAGATTAGCAGTGAGTAATAAGCAATTAGCAATATATGGAAAAGGAGAGTATTATTTTTGGCATACGCCCTGTTGCTGAGGCCATCGAGGCACGCAAGCAGATAGAGCGTATATATATAAAGAAGGATGCCGAGGGAGCGTTGATGAACGACCTCAAGGACCTCATGGCACGCCACCACCTACGCTGGCAGGAGGTGCCCATCGAGAAGCTCAACCGCCTGACAAAGGGTAACCACCAGGGCGTAGTGGCGCAGATGGCAGCCATAGAGTATGTCTCGGTGGAGGATATCCTGGAGCGCGTACCCGAGGATGAGACGCCACTCATCGTCATGTTCGACGGCGTCACCGACGTGCGTAACTTCGGCGGCATAGCGCGCTCGGCAGAGTGTGCTGGTGCTCACGGCCTTATCACCCCACTGAAGAATGCAGCACCCGTAAATGGCGATGCCATACGCTCATCGGCAGGTGCACTACACAACATCCCCGTATGCCGTGTAGGCTCATTGCGCAACACCGCCAAGATGTTGCAGGCCGAGGGCTTCCAGATTGTTGCAGCCTCGGAGAAGAGTTGCAAATTACTCTACGATGCCGACTTTAAGAAGCCTACGGTCATCGTCATGGGTGCCGAGGATACGGGCATATCTAAGGAGTTGCTCAAGCTCTGCGACGAGCAGCTCGCAATACCTCTTATCGGCCATACCGAGTCGTTGAACGTAGCCGCCGCGGCAGCCATCATGCTCTTTGAGGTTGTGCGCCAGCGTATTGGCGACTAATGGCCATCATAAGTCATCCACAATTAGGCAAGGTGGAGTGTGTGCGCTCATGGCGTGCACGCTCCATTCGTCTTAAGGTGTGCAGCGACCTAAGCATACGACTCACCTACCCCCTCTTCTGCACGCGCTCACGCGCCATAGCCTTTATGGAGAGTAAGGCGCAGTGGATAGAGGCCACACGCCAGCGCATAGGGGGCATGCCGACAATCACAGCCACGCAGCTATCGCAGCTACGTAGGGCAGCACGCCAATACCTCCCCGCCACACTGGAGCGCCTGGCACGCGAGCATGGCTTCACATATACCTCCATACGCATCTCGTCGGCACATACGCGCTGGGGGTCATGTAGCGGCAAGAATGGCATATCGCTATCTCTCTTCCTGATGCTCCTTCCGGAGCACCTACGCGAGTTCGTCATCCTCCACGAGCTATGCCACACCCGCCACCATAACCACTCGACAGCCTTTCACACTCTGCTCGACAGCTGCGTAGAGGGCAGGGAGAGGCAGCTCAACAAGGAGCTTAAGAGCTACCATATACCTCGCGTGGAAAACGGCAGAGAAAATTAGTAATGAGGGGTTAAGGAGTTTAAGGAACTTAAGGAGCTTAAGGAGAAGATGTCTGCGCTCTCCCTAAATTCCCTAACGGCCGCGCTTCGTCCGCGCCTCTCAGCGACAACCGAAAACATTACTAATTTCTCATTCCTCATTCCTAATTACCCCTCTCCCTGCTTGCTATAACGATTCTTTTTCATACCTTTGCGCTATGGACTTTAAGCTCGTATCGCAATATGCCCCCATGGGCGACCAGCCAGAGGCTATAGAGAGGCTCGTGGAGGCCTTGGAGCGCAATGATGAGGACACCATACTCATGGGCGTGACCGGCTCGGGAAAGACCTTCACGATAGCCAACGTCATAGCCAGGATGAACCGTCCCACATTGGTCCTATCGCACAACAAGACACTCGCAGCGCAGCTATACAACGAGTTTAAGAGCTTCTTCCCCGACAATGCCGTGGAGTACTTCGTATCGTACTACGACTACTACCAGCCCGAGGCTTACATACCCACAACCGACACATACATAGAGAAGGACCTCTCGATAAACGACGAGATAGAGCGCCTGAGGCTCAAGACCGTGGCGACGCTCCTCTCGGGACGTAAGGATGTAATCGTAGTGTCGAGCGTGTCGTGCATATACGGATGTGGAAACCCCGATGACTTCCACAAGACAGCCATAGAGGTGAGGGTGGGCATGATACTACCCCGCAATCAGTTTCTACGACGCCTTGTCGAGGCGCTATACTCACGCACAGAGATGGAGCTGCAGCCCGCGACATTCCGCGTGAGGGGCGAGACCATAGACATCATGGCGGCCTTCGGCGAGTTTGGCAACCAGACATTCCGCATCGAGTTCTTCGACGACGAGGTAGAGACTATATATATCCTCGACCCTAAAACAGGCGAGAAAACAAGCTGTGTGGATAGCATAACGCTATACCCCACAAACCTATTTGTGACGACACAGGAGCGCATAAACAACGCTATATCAGAGATATACAAGGACCTTAACAAGCAGATAGAGTACTTCGAGCGCGAGGAGCGCCCCCTCGAGGCAAAGCGCATAAAGCAGAGGGTGGAGTACGACCTCGAGATGATTAAGGAGCTGGGATACTGCTCGGGCATAGAGAACTACTCGCGATACTTCGATGCTCGAGAGGCGGGAACACGCCCCTTCTGCCTCATCGACTTCTTCCCCCAGGACTTCATCACCGTCATCGACGAGAGCCACGTAACAATACCCCAGATACACGGAATGTTCGGCGGCGACAGGGCGCGCAAGGAGAACCTCGTGGAGTATGGCTTCCGCCTACCGGCAGCCAAGGACAACAGACCTCTGCGCTTCGAGGAGTTCGACGAGCTAACGAAGCATAAGGTATATGTGAGCGCTACGCCAGGACCCCTGGAGCTGGAACGCACCGAGGGCATAGTCATAGAGCAGCTAATACGCCCAACGGGAATCATAGACCCCCCGCTAAGGTTTCACGTCTCTAAGAACCAGATAGACGACCTGCTGGAGGAGGTGCGCATAGCGGTGAAGAACAACGAGAAGGTGATTGTGACAACCATCACCAAGCGCATGGCAGAGGAGCTATCCAAGTACCTCACAGACATCGACATACGCAACAACTATATACACTCCGACATCGACACCCTGGAGCGAATAGAGATATTGGACAGCCTACGCAACGACCTCATCGACGTGCTCGTAGGCGTAAACCTGCTACGTGAGGGCATAGACCTCCCGGAGGTGGGCGTGGTGGCCATCCTCGATGCCGACAAGGAGGGTTTCCTGCGTAACGAGCGAGCACTTACACAGATAGCGGGACGCGCAGCGCGTAACCGCAACGGCCGTGTACTGCTCTACGGCGACGTGATGACCAACTCTCTAAGACGCACAATCCTGGCGAGCAACCACCGCCGCGAGAAGCAGATAGCCTACAACATGAACCACGAGATAGTCCCACGAAGCATCAACAAGGGTAGCAAGACAAGCGCACTGCTCAGCGAAAAGGAGAGTAACAAGCCTGCAGATATGAACGTATACCCCATCCACGAGGAGCACTACAGCACCTCCGTGGCGATGGAGAGCAAATCAACATACACGACATCGCAGAACATTGACGAGCTTATAATGAGGGCTAAAAGGGAGATGGAGAGCGCTGCCAAGGAGCTCAAATTTAAGGATGCCGCAGAGTGGCGCGATGAGATGCATCGCCTACAAAAACTCAAGGAGGAGAGCCTTAAATAGTACCCTCACATCAAATCACAGAGCCACCCCAAACTAACGAGATAAGCCTAAATTACGCACATCCGTACAGCTATGACCGCTGCTGGATAAGCGAAAATTCTTCGCATAATACACTGCATATATATTCGCATTATACGCATATTATGCAATAAGGGTGAATATCAGAATTCAGGGGTAACACCAAGCAATTTAGAGATTATAATCACCTCACAGAGACAAAGAGCCACAACGGCAGATAGGGTAGACTGTAGCTACACAACAATAGAAACAAAGAGAAGCCACGACAGATGACGTGTCGTGGCTTAGATCTTATTAGAGATATCGAGCCGAGAGGCTACATCTCCGAGAAACTTTCGAAGGTGTTATCAGCATAGAGAATAATGACGCGCTTAACAGCTTTTTGCTGCAAACTGCGATTAAAAAAAATGGGCGCTTGCTCATTTTTCTGCTCCTCTAAAGTCTTCGAGATTTCGATATTAGCAGCCGAGTCGAAGAGGGATACCTCAGCAGCAGGTGCGATTTCGCCACCAGAAGAGGGCGCCGACTCACCAGTGCGGAAGATCTGCTCGCCATCCAACAACAACCAATCGGGATCAATATCGGGGAAAGCACGTAGGATTTTAACGACAAGATCGAAGCTCGGCTTATTACGACCCGACAAAATATGGGAGATTCCGGATGGCTGTATCTCTAACATACGGGCAAGCTGAGTCGAAGTAAGCCCCTTATTTCGCAGCAAAAATTCAATCTTTTCCTTCATATCCATAATTTTTACAAATATAAACATTTTATTTTTGTAAAACAAATATTTTATACAAAAGTAACGTGTTGATAAGTGTTAATAACCTTTACATCTGTAATAAACAACATTATGGTAAAGTAGAGAAATTAGGCGATAACACGAATAATATTAGGTAAACCAACGTAAATAGGGGTATATCAATAGATTGTACAACATATTTAACCTCATAAAGAGAGAAAGTAAGGAAAACGACCGTAATAGGGTCTCAGAGCCGAAATATAGTTAATATAAAAGTATCTATATACACCTATATCAGCAACTTAAATATTCGTGTGCAATATTTTAACTTGGATAAAATAGGTGAAAATAGAGGCGTGTAACCACATCACATTGATTTAACATTTGTAACTATTAACAGCTGTTAACAGGGTATAGTTATATTACATTTGTCAAGTTTACAATATTAAACAGTGTGCGGGCGATTTACAAATGTAATCACAAGTGTAAAGAATTTACAAAATTATTGCGAAAAACACCCTGTTGAAGTGCGAAAATGGATAGTTTCGTTTTGAGAAGAATATTATGTTAATAAACAATATAGGGCAGCATGTTAATAACATACTACCCTATTAATAATCAGCGACTTATAAAGTTATCAATAGCCGTTAATCACGCAAGTCCTGAGCTAGTTTTACAAACTCATCCTGTGTTAAAGAGAGCTTCTCGCGGCTGAAATCTACATCCTTTTCGCTGTTCATTGGGATCAAATGGATGTGTGCATGGGGTACTTCGAGGCCCAAAACCACTGTTGCTACCTTTGTACACGATGTAGTTGCCTTAATTTTCTTCGCAATCTGCTTTGCGAAAACCATCATCTCCTGAAGCTCGTCGTCCTCCAGGTCGTAGAAATAGTCAACCTCGCGCTTTGGAATTACCAATGTGTGATACTTTGCCAGAGGGGCGATGTCGAGGAACGCAAAGAAACGATCGTTCTCTGCAACCTTATAACAGGGTATCTCACCTGCTACAATACGTGAAAAAATTGTTGCCATAGTAGTATATGTAAAATTAACAAATAATATATCATTTAGGAACTACCCCACCACGACCACTATCGAGGTGTTATAGGCAGATATACTCCGACGTGGTGCGATACTTACAGCGTGCAGCGAGCTTCAAAATGGAGGGTCATGCAACCACAAAAATCGTCATAAGCGGTGGCTACTACCCTGCTTCGAATATCATGTGTTAAGCAATCGCTTAACGCTCTCAATGCCCTTCACCTTGCGTATGTTATCCAACAGCGAGTTCAGGCTCTCGATATCGGTAACATACAAACTGATGGTACCCTCGAAGATTCCATCGTGCGACTGCACACTGATAGCTCGCATATTTATGCTGAAGTCGGATGTTATAACTCTTGCCAAATCGAGGATAAGGCCACTACGGTCGATACCGTGAAGCTCGACGGTGGCGAGATAAGAGACCGCCTTATGCTGCGACCACTTAATCTCCTCCTTGACGATGTTGTCACCATACTGCGCTGCGAGTCTGATGAGCGTGTCGCATGTCGACTTATGAACGATGATGCGACCACTCTGCGGATCGCGATAACCAACGACATTATCACCAGGTATAGGCTCGCAACACTCCGCCATGACAAAGTCGTGGTTAGAGGTCGCAGGCGTAGACTTGGTCTCGTCCAACGTGAGGGTATCATCGTCGATATCTATATCCTGCAACTGCTCCTCGTCTGCATCCTTACCAGGTATGAAGAGCTTCCAGAACTTAAGTATCTTCCTCGACGAGTTCTCCTTGAGGAGCTTATCGAGGTTATCGAGCTTGACGATGCCTGCGCCAATCTTGCTATATAGCTCATCTTTATTGCTGCAGTCGTATGCCGGCATTAGCTTACGTAGCACACGGCCACTGAGCATCACGCCATGCTCTGCGAGGCGCTGCTCGAGGAGCGACATACCATGCTCAACGCTATTCTGACGCTCACTCTTGAGGTAGTCCTGTATCGCCTGGCGCGCCTTGCTTGTCACCACAGCATCGAGCCACTCAGCCTTAGGATGGGCATTCTCAGCGGTGATAACCTCTATCTGGTCGCCGCTATTTACGCGCTCCGTGACGGGCACTATGCGGTGGTTTATCTTGGCACCTATGGCGTGGTTGCCTATCTTGGTGTGTATCTCATATGCGAAGTCGAGGACCGAGGCACCATAGGGGAGCGTCTGTGGCTCACCCTTGGGCGTGAAGACAACGACATCGGTCTTGTATAGCGATAGTTTGAAGTTATCCAGGAACTCATGAGCACTCTGCGTAGGGCTATTTAACGCCTCACGCACCTTCTTGAGCCACCTATCGAGGCTATCCTCATCTTGCGTTATCGAGGCGTGCTTATACTTCCAGTGTGCGGCAAAGCCTCGCTCCGCGATGTCATCCATACGCTCAGTGCGCACCTGTACCTCCACCCATATACCGTCGGGTCCCATCACCGTGGAGTGTAGCGCCTCGTATCCGTTGCTCTTGGGTATAGATATCCAGTCACGCAGGCGGTCAGGCTTGGGGGTGTATATGTCGGTGACGCATGAGTATATCTGCCAGCACTGCGTCTTCTCCGAGGGGAAGGGGAGGGTCTTGAAGACGATGCGTATGGCGAAGAGGTCGTACACCTCCTCGAAGGGTATCTCCTTGCGGCGCATCTTGTTCCATATGGAGTAGATGCTCTTCACACGCGCCGTCATCTCATACTGGAAGTTATTCTTGTCGAGGACCTCCTTTATGGGAGCCATGAAGCGTTCGATATACTGCTGGCGCTCGGGCTCCGTCTCGTCTATCTTACGACGTATCTCCTCATACTCCTCGGGGAAGCGATACTTCATACAGAGGTCCTCAAGCTCGCTCTTTATGGCGTGGAGACCCAGGCGGTATGCTAATGGGACGAAGAGGTATATCGTCTCGCTGGTGATCTTTATCTGCTTGTTACGTGGCATGGCGCCCAGCGTACGCATGTTGTGCAGACGGTCAGCAATCTTGATTATTATGACGCGCACATCGTCCGAGAGTGTGAGGAGCACCTTACGGAAGTACTCCGCCTGCTCGGAGCTGTCGGCATTGAAGACACCCGCCATCTTAGTTAGGCCATCGACCATCGACGCTATCTTGGGTGTGAATATGCGCGCTATATCCTCTACGGTGTACTCCGTATCCTCCACCACATCGTGGAGAAGTGCTGCCACGACCGATTTCTTGCCGAGACCTATCTCACGCACGGCGATTAGTGCCACCTCAATGGGGTGTATGACATAGGGCTCTCCCGAGCGACGACGCACACCCTTATGCGCCTCCTTGGCTAAGAAGTAGGCACGTCGAACAAACTGCCAGTCGTCATCACGACGGCACACCTTATGCTCACGGCAAGCCTCAACGAGCTCCTGCCACTTCTCTTCAATCAATAGTTCATCCTGCGGTGAGTACTCCATAGCTTTATTGTGTTAGGTGGGTAACTGCGGGCGAGATTGTTTGCCCTGCCCTACTATCACCCTATCATATTATATGCCGAAGCACGACTACCCTCTCGGCAGCCGTGTTCGAGCCATAGATATATATATCGTTTGCAGAGGCTGTTGTGCCTCTATCGTGCTACCATCTGAGCAGCAGATGCGCCTCTATCGCACGCTTCAGCAATAGAGAGGTGTAGATGCAACGCTCGGCGAATTTCGAGGCGATGGGCTGTACTTGACGTACTGCCCATTGCTGAGATAATTCGTTAGCGGCAGCAGATGCGCCTCTATCTTGCTGAAGCAGACATTGCCTCACGCACCCTAAGCTCAATCTCCTCCATGAGAGCTGGGTTGCTACGCAACGCCTCCTTCACAGAGTCACGGCCCTGGCCAATCTTCTTATCGCCATATGAGAACCATGAGCCCGACTTCTTGATGATCTCGAAGCCGACGCCGAGGTCGATAATCTCGCCGAGCTTTGAGATACCCTCGCCGAACATGATGTCGAACTCAGCCTTCTTGAATGGAGGTGCCACCTTATTCTTCACCACCTTCACCTTGGTGCGTGTGCCGAGCTGCTCCTCGCCATCCTTGATTACCGATGTACGGCGGATGTCGATACGCACGCTGGCGTAGAACTTAAGGGCGTTACCACCTGTTGTGGTCTCGGGGTTACCATAGACAACGCCAATCTTATCGCGCAGCTGGTTGATGAAGATACATACGGTCTTGGTCTTCGATATCGAGGCTGTTAGCTTACGCAATGCCTGCGACATAAGACGTGCCTGGAGGCCCATCTTCGAGTCACCCATGTCACCCTCAATCTCCGCCTTTGGTGTTAGCGCAGCCACCGAGTCGATGACGATGATGTCGATGGCGCTTGAGCGTATTAGTGAGTCAGCAATCTCCAAAGCCTGCTCGCCGTTGTCGGGCTGCGACACGAGGAGGTTATCTACATCTACGCCGAGCTTCTGTGCGTAGTAGCTATCGAAGGCGTGCTCCGCATCGATGAATGCTGCTATGCCTCCCGCCTTCTGCGCCTCGGCAATGGCGTGTATCGCCAATGTTGTCTTACCTGATGACTCAGGGCCAAAAATCTCAATCACACGACCCTTGGGATAGCCACCCACACCCAACGCCATATCGAGGGTGATGGAGCCTGTAGGTATCACGGGCACGTCGGTGACCGACTCGCTCGACATACGCATGATTGAGCCCTTGCCGAAGTCTTTCTCAATCTTATCCATTACTGCCGATAGCACCTTAAGCTTATCGGCATTAGCCTGTAGTTTCTCTGCCATAATATATATCGTTTATTTGTTATCCAATAGTTTTATTATCTGCCCATAGGCATCCTTCGTGTCCACCTTCTTGATGATGTGTGTCACTCGTGCCTCGGCATCCAAGAGGAGTGTTGTGCGCACTATGCCCATATACTCTCTGCCACACATCTTCTTGAGCTGCCATACGCCCACAGCCTCTGCTAACGAGTGGTCGGTATCGGCCAGGAGGGTGAAGTTAAGGTTGTGCTTTTGGCAAAAGTTCTGGTGCGACTTCTGAGAGTCGGGACTCACGCCCACAATCTTATAGCCACGGCGCATGAGCTCCTCCTTGCCATCGCGTAGGCTCTTAGCCTCGAGCGTGCATCCCGAGGTGTTGTCCTTAGGATAGAAGTAAAGGATTGTTGGTGTGCCCACGATGTTGTCGAGCGTGAAGGTAGCACCCTCGGTTGTTGTGCTGACGAATTGTGGGAGCTTATCTCCTATGTTTATCTTTATCATAGCTTAGTCGTTTACCATATATATATTATAAATATCACTCAAAGTTACACTATTTTTCCGAAACTTGGAAATATGTGTTAGACTTTTTATCTATGGCACTATAAGCATTGCCTATTTTATTAGGGCTATTGTCACCTGACTGCGAAATGCCTCGGCGCTGCTATTGAGCCTTGCTCGGCATGCTGGGCAGCGTATGGCATACTCGGTGTCGATGTGCTGCGTTAGCTCCTCGAGGGTGTGCTGCGCCGTGTGGCGGTCTATCCATGTTGTGTGCTCTGTATGTGCACCACAGTGGTGACAATCGATGTTGTAGGTGACGCTCATAGCTTAGGATGTTTAGGGTTTATCACTTATTTCTGGTGCAAAGTAACTCCTATATTTTGACAATTAGCGTCAAGAGGTGTTTTATTTAAGGAGTTTAAGGAACTTAATGAGTTTAAGGAGAATAATGATTGCGATCTCCCTAACCTCCCTAAACTCCTTAACTTCCTTAATGGCTGCGCTCTCTCTGCGCTCTGTGAGATGCCCTGTGAGATGCCCACGTCGCTACGCTCCTCGGCATGACGGCGAGGGAGCTACATAGTAGGTACTCAAAAAGATACCCACATCCATGTGCGGAGTCAGTGACCACCATCTGTTGCGGGTACTCAAAAAGATACCCATGTGTCACATCTATGTGTCGTAAATGCTCTTAACTTCGAGGCCACGGGCGCACGTGTACCCTTTGCTGCGCTTAAGGAGCGCACCGAGAGGGATGATGAGGAGCAGGAGTGTTACGAGATGATATGCTCGATGAAGAGCGAGGGAATGACGCAGCAGCAGATAGCCGATGCGCTGGGGTATAAGGACCGCTCGACTATATGTAAGATACTTAAGAGGGAGAGTTTGTAGTGAGACATGTTGATGTTGATTTGTTGAAAATACCTATCATTTTCAACAATTCAACAACAACACATAATAGTATATCAATATGAGTAATTATAGATATCAATTAGAGAAGTATCGTGGTCGTGGTACTCGTCATACTTGTCCTCAGTGTCATCGTAAACAATCATTCACACGATATATTGATACACATAATAATATATATATCAGTGATAATGTAGGTAAGTGTAATCGTCTTGATAAGTGTGGGTATCATTATACCCCTAAACAATACTTTACTGATAACCCTTGGAAGAGGGACGTTGTTGTTGAAAAGTTGAAAATGATAGGGAAATTCAACATTTCAACATCAACAACCACCACGCCGCGCCCCATAGACACCATACCGGAGTGGATATTCGAGCGCAGTCGTAGCAACGGCATGCCGAGGAGCGTACAAGAGTGCGTCATTGCGAGGCTTGGCACAAGCCGTGGCAATCTCAAAGAGAGAATTAAGGAGTTTAAGGAACTTAATGAGTTTAAGGAGAAGATGACTGCGCTCTCCCCTAACTTCCCTAAATTCCTTAACTTCCTTAATGGCCGCGCCCTATCCGCCCCTGGGGAATAAAAAAAGGGCCGACCGCGATGGTCGACCCTTGTCGTTGGCAAGTGTGAGATTACAACTTGATCTCGTTGCCGATATACTTACGCAAGTTTACATCCTTCTTGCAGATCTCTGCGTATGATGCATCCTTAGCGATAGCGCTCTTAAGCTCTGCAGTTGCAGCAGCGAAGTCGCCCTGCTTGCTTGCGATAACAGCACGCAAGTAGTCAGCCTGTGCTGAAGCGTCGTTAGCGATATACTGCTTAGCAGCTGTGTAGTCAGCGTTCATAGTAGCAGCAACAGCAGCGTTGTAGCCCTCGAGCTGTGACTGTGCAGCAGCGTAGTTACCCTCAGCAGCAGCAGCCAACGCCTTAGCCTCAGCTGAAGCATTTGCAGCGTATGACTTAGCAGCCTCAGTGTCACCAGCCATAAGGTTTACAAGAGCAAGGTTCTCGTTGATCTGGTCAGCGTTGCCAGTCTTAACAGCGTCAGCAAAAGCAGCAGCAGCCTTCTCTACCTCGCCAGCCTCAGCGTAAGCGATACCGAGGTTGTTGTAAGCAGCAGTGCTCTTATATGTCTTAGCAGCAGCCTCCAATGTAGCGATCTCCTCGTTCTGAGCAAGCTTGCCAGTGAGAGCGATGTGGAGCAACTCCTTCTCGTTAAGCTCGTTGAACTTACCAGCGCGTACCAAAGCGATCATCTCCTCGTCGCTCTTACCTGTGATGTCAGAGCTGTTAACGAGCTGTGCACGACGCAACTGTGGGAGGATATCCTCCTTCAATGAGCCGAATACCTGTGCCATGTTCTTGATCTGCTCCTCACGCTCTGAAGATGACTCATAGCTCTCGAGAACTGAGAGAATGAGAGCCTTATCCTCGATGTCTGAAGATGCTACGAGCTCCTTGAAGCCCTCCCAGTCCTCGCCGTATGATGCAGCGTCGAGTGGAAGACCGATCTCCTTAAGAAGCTGCTCAGCAGCCTTCTTACCTGCCTGGCTACGTGCGTCTGAGAGCTTGTCGTTGAACTTCTCAGGACCATCTGGTGAAGCGTAACCATTTACATAGAGGTTCTGCTTGATGCGATCGTTCTCCTTCTGGTCAGCAGCCTTCTGCTGGAATGCTGAAAGCTCCTCGCTCTCCTTAGCCTTCTTAGTCAAAGATGAAGAGTTGATAGCAAACATATAGTCAGCCTTAGTAACCTCAGTAGTTACGCGCTTGTAGCCAGAATCCATAGGCTTCATAGCTGCTGCGAAGTCGAGGTTCTTCTGTGTGAAGTCAACACCCTCAGCGATAGTGAGACCGAAGGTACGCTTCAAAGCGTCAGCCTCAGCACCACCTGCTGCGAGGATAGCTGCCTCCTCATCTGTTGGGATAGCACCAGTGTTAAGGTTTACCAATGTGAACTCCTTGCAACCACCCTTAGGGCACTTGATCTCAGCACGAAGCTGAAGCTCGCTGCATGCCATGCGGTCATCATATGGGAATGATGCGTGCATAGTGTAGTTGCCGCCCATCTTCTTGTCGATAACAGTGTAGTTGTCATCAACCTTTGAGCCCTGGAAGTACTGAGTAGTACCAGCAACCTCACCACCCTCGAATACGATAACTGGAGTTACCTTCAAAACAGCCTTTGCGTTGAAGTACTTCTCTGGGAAAGTAACAGTGATGTCGGCATCTACCTTACCATTGTTGAGTACCAAAACCTCAGGTGTGCATGTGAGGTTGATGTCCTCACGATTCTTAGCCATCTTCTTGAAGCAGTTACAACCAGTAAAGGTCATTGCACCTACTGCGAGTACAAGGCTAACCTTGAAAAGATTTTTCATAGATGTCAAATTTTAAGTTTGTTAAATGAATTATTGTTTTCTGTTTGTTTCGTTTACCTTATATATAAACGTGTGGGTGGAGTTAGCCTAGTGGGTTACACATCGCTCACCCCGCCACACATATATATCATATTAGCGACGCTCGCGACGTGGACCGTGGTCGCGCTTCTCGCGCTTCTCGCCGTCGTGCTGCTCGCGTGGCTTACGCTCACGTGGCTCGCGCTCTACCCAACCCTCAGGCTTTGGAAGAAGAGCCTTGCGTGAAAGCTTGAGCTTGCCAGTCTTCTGATCCTTAGCGATGAGCTTAACCTCAATCATGTCGCCCTCCTTAAGACCAGTCTCCTCCATAGTCTCGAAACGCTTGTAGTCGATCTCTGAGATGTGCAACAAGGCATCCTTGCCTGGGAGAATCTCAACGAAGGCACCGAAGTCTACGATAGAACGAATCTTACCGTTGTAGGTCTCGCCAATCTCTGGAACAGCAACGATACCCTTGATGCGTGCCAAAGCTGCATCCAACGCCTCCTTATCCTGACCGAAGATGTCGACAATACCCTTCTCATCAACCTCAGTGATGGTAATGGTAGTGCCAGTAGTCTTCTGGATCTCCTGGATAACCTTACCACCAGGGCCGATAACAGCACCGATGAACTCCTGTGGAATAGAGATCTGAACGATACGTGGTACGAATGGTTTGTAGTCCTCGCGTGGCTCAGAGATAGTCTCAACGAGCTTGTCGAGGATGTGGAGACGGCCCTGACGTGCCTGCTCCAAAGCCTTTGCCAACACCTCGTATGAGAGACCGTCAACCTTGATATCCATCTGTGTTGCGGTGATACCATCGCGTGTACCTGTAACCTTGAAGTCCATGTCGCCGAGGTGGTCCTCATCGCCCAAGATATCAGACAATACTGCCCAGCGACCAGTCTCAGAGTCTGAGATAAGACCCATGGCGATACCTGATACAGGCTTGCGGAGCTTAACACCAGCATCCATGAGTGCCAAGGTACCAGCACATACTGTAGCCATTGATGATGAACCGTTAGACTCCAAGATATCTGATACTACGCGTACTGCGTATGGATTCTCCTCGCCAACAGGCACCATAGGCTTCAATGCGCGCCATGCCAAGTGACCGTGACCAATCTCACGACGGCTCAAACCACGTGCAGGACGTGCCTCGCCTGTAGAGAATGGAGGGAAGTTGTAGTGCAATACGAACTGCTCGCTGCCCTGTACCAAAACCTCATCCTTCTGCTTCTCGTCGAGCTTTGTGCCGAGAGTAACGGTGGTCAACGACTGTGTCTCACCACGTGTGAAGATAGCTGAACCGTGTGCGCATGGGAGATAGTCGATCTCGCACCAGATAGGACGAATCTCGTCGGTGCGACGACCATCGAGACGCTTGCCCTCGTCGAGGATCATGTTACGCATAGCCTTCTTCTGAACATCGTCGTGGAAGTACTTGTGGATGAGTGGAGCCTTCTCCTCGAGCTCCTCCTCGGTGAAGCGAGCTGCGAACTCAGCCTCCAAGGCGTCGAACGCATCAGAACGCTCGTGCTTCATAGTACCGCTTGTTGCGATAGCATATGCCTTGTCGTAGAGCTCGGTGATGATTGTCTGGCGCAACTCCTCGTCGTTGGTCTCGTGGCAGTACTCACGCTTAACGTCCTTGCCAAGCTCTTTCATAAGCTCGATCTGAACAGCGCAGTGCTTCTTGATCTCCTCGTGAGCGAACATGATAGCGCCGAGCATAACCTCCTCAGATACCTCGTTCATCTCACCCTCAACCATGAGGATGTTGTCGATAGTACCACCAACCATGATGTCGAGGTCGGCACGCTTCATAGCCTCGAAGCCTGGGTTGATAACATACTCACCATCGATACGTGCTACGCGTACCTCAGAGATAGGACCACCGAATGGGATGTCCGATACGGCGAGTGCTGCTGATGCAGCCAAACCAGCGAGTGCGTCGGGCTGAATATCTTTCTCTGCTGAGATAAGGTTTACAGTAACGAATACCTCAGCGTGGTAATCAGCGGGGAATAGTGGGCGCAAAGCACGGTCGATAAGACGAGCAACCAAGATCTCGTTGTCACCAGCCTTACCCTCACGCTTCATAAAGCCGCCTGGGAAACGGCCACATGATGCATACTTCTCCTTGTATTCTACCTGCAAGGGCATGAAGTCAGTACCCTCCTTTGCATCCTTAGCGGCAACAACAGTACCCAAAAGCATTGTGTCGCCCATGCGAACAACCACCGAGCCATCAGCCTGCTTAGCGAGCTTGCCGGTCTCAATCATAATCTCTCGACCATCGGCCAAGGTGATTGTCTTCTGTACAGCATTGTACAACTTGTTAGCTTCCATAAAATTTCTAAAAACCTCTAAATATAATCGTCAAAAAAAATGAATCAAGTTGAAATGAAGGCAACTTGCGTTGCCTTCATTCTCAGCACAAGACTACTTACGAAGGTTGAGAGTCTTGATGATAGCGCGGTAGCGCTCGATGTCAACCTCCTTCAAGTACATAAGCAACTTACGACGCTTACCTACGAGACGCAACAATGAACGCTGTGTGCCGTAGTCGTGACGGTTGCTCTTCATGTGCTCGGTAAGGTGGTTGATACGGTAGGTGAATAACGCGATCTGGCTCTCGGGTGAACCGGTGTCGGTTGTAGACTTGCCGTACTGGCCGAACAACTCCTGCTTCTTCTCAGGTGTCAAATACATAGTGATAATTGTTTTATGGTGCGCATCCTTCTCATTTCCCGAGGATTACGCCCCTGGTTCCACTCCACGACAGATCATCCTTACCTTGATCCTGCCGGAGCGTGCGGCAAAGGTACGATAAATTTTGCTAATTACAAAGGCTTTTTCTTAGAAAAAGAGTGCTTTATGCAAGAAGTTTGCTGAAAAATTTTCTTTTCGCTTAGTAGATATCGCCTTCACACAACACATCGCATAGTCTCGACTTGTCAGTATCCTTGCGAAATAGGCGTTTAATATAGCTTTTTATTGTGCTGATATTGCCGATTATTTAAGACTGATAACATTATAAAATAACGATAAAACTCTTGTGTTATTCCCGGGTTTTCGCAGTCGAATATTGGTTGTTATTTCGAATATTTCGCTCCAAAAGAGCACATTCTCATATATTGTCGATTGTGGAAATAATGACCATTTGACAGCGTTCACGGCCCTTTATTATATTTATTATATAAAAATAGCGGCCATAGTGGTGGAAAATTGTGAATTTTTACTACCTTTGTAGGCTGATATACTATTTTGATAAAATGCTCACCAGGTCACATACCATATCGTTGCTAACCATGCTCATGGTTTTCGTGCTACAGGCCACATCCTGCAAGACCGAAACTAAGACGCGCTACATCCAGGTTGAGGGTGAGGCGTTGGGCACCTTTGTGGCTGTCACCTGTAATACCGAGTGCAGCGAGGAGGAGATTGCCGAGATTGTGGCAAGTGTCGATAGTGAGGCTAAAGCGTCGATGTCCATCTTTGACGAGAGCTCGTTGCTCTCGCGTATCAATCGTGGTGAGACCGACGAGCTCGATAGACATATCACCCGTAACTTGGAGATCTCGGCACGTTTTACAGAGCTTAGTGACGGTGTCTACGATGTCACAGTCAAGCCACTAACCGAAGCGTGGGGCTTTGCGGGCGAGGATAATGGTGGCGTAGAGCCCAACATCGACTCATTGTTGGAGTTCGTGGGCTTCGATAAGATAGCCATTGAGGATGGCAGACTTGTACGCCAGGATGAGCGTGTGCAGCTTGACTTCAACTCGATAGCTAAGGGCTATACCGTAGACCTTGTTGCCGAGGAGCTTGAGCAGAGGGGTATCAGCGACTACCTCGTTAATATCGGCGGTGAGATACGCTGCAAGGGTGAGAACCGCGAGGGTGAGGATTGGAAGATTGCTATCGAGACCCCATACGACGGAAACATGGCGATGGACTCCTATGTCAAGGTATTGCCCTTGAGCAACTGCGCCTTGGCGACATCGGGCAACTATCGTCGCTTCTACTATACGGAGGATGGCCAGAAGGTGGCACACACCATCGATCCACACACGGGTCGTAGTGTCATCAGTGAGCTCTTGTCGGTTACTGTTGTGGCACCCACGTGTGCCGAGGCCGATGCTGCGGCGACGATGTTCATGGCCATGGGCTCTGAGGGCGGAGCTCTCGAGCTTGCGAAGCGTTGCGAGGCGGAGTACGGCTGGAGCTACTACTTCATCTATGCCGATGGTGAGGGCTATCGCATAGAGTGTTCAGAGAGATTTGAAGATTAACTTTCAAGATGAAGGGACTAATTTTATATAACGTTAAGGCTGGTAAGGGTAAGGTGGCAAAGCGCCTTGAGCGCATCGTTGCCGAGTTTACAAAGGAGGGCATCGAGATGCAACCTAAGCTTATCGACTTTGTCAACAACCCATTCGATGGCCACGAGGATATAGACCTTGTGGTGATATGTGGTGGTGACGGCACAATAAACTACGTTGTAAACCAGATGCGCGAGAAGGATATAAACCCTCTCATCGGCGTCATCCCAGCGGGTACGGCCAACGACTTTGCAGGTGCCTTAGGCATGCCTAAGGACTATGTCAAGGCGGCGCGTAAGATTGCGCAGGGCAAGGAGTGTCATGTGGACTGTGGTGAGGTCAACGGTCGTTACTTTGTAAATATCCTCAGCTTCGGTGTTCTCACAACAACATCGCAGCAGACATCCGACAAGGCCAAGCACCGCTACGGCAAGCTTGCCTATCTATGGGTGGGTCTTAAGGACCTTGTCACCATGCATGGCATAAAGCTCAAGGTGAAGGTCGACAATGAGATTTTCGACGCCAACGCCCTCATGTTCCTCGTCTTCAATGGCGAGACTGCGGGACGCTTCCGCCTAGCGCGTGGCGCGAAGGTCGATGATGGTCTCTTCGACATCTTGGTGCTCGAGAAGCGCAACCCTGTGGTAGCGTGTGTGAACATGGTGCGCCACCTCTTCCGTGGCAAGCCACGCGCCGTGCGTCAGCTGCGTAGCTCGCTAATAGAGATATACGCCGAGGGTCAGGAGCGTACCGATGTGGATGGTCAGCCAGGACCAGAGTTCCCAATGTATGTGCGCTGCATGGCAGGAGCCCTCAGGGTGCGTAAGTAATGGACCTCGGTAAGTGGGGAGATTTATAGAAGATACTATTTTTAATTTTATATAGACTATTGCTAAAGTAAGTAGATGAAGCAGGATGGAATAAAGAGAGCTTCTATCGAGAAGCTAAAGTCGCGATTCGAGACGGCATACTACTCGGAGGATATGGTCATCACTCCGTTGGTTATGTTCCGCGAGTTGGACGACTTGACAGCACTCATTCAGGGTGTCTCTATAGGTGTGACGGTGAGTGGTAGTGCTAAAATTAAGATTAACGGCAAGCTACATGAGCTACGCCCAAATACGTTGTTCATCTTCAACGAGAACACCGTCATTGAGCAGGTTAAGGCCTCAATACGCTCGTCGGGTTATATGATTACCTATTCGCGACAGTATCTAAATAGCATACATGTCGACACGCAGGACCTCATCTCTATCTACCATGGCTTCCTCGATGAGCCATGTGTGCAGGTGGAGCCACAGGAGGCAGCCTACATCCACGACATATCGAAGCTCATGCGCTCGGTGTTGTGCGACTATGCCCCTACGGCAAACCGCGAGAAGATTATCAGCTCGCTCTTTGCTGCGATGTTCCACTACGTTATGGGCATCCTGCAGCAGCATAGCCTCCCAGGCAACGGTTCTGTGAGCAACCGCACCGACGAGCTCTTCAACCGCTTCCTCGACCTGTTGCGTGAGCACTGTAGCACCGAGCGTAGCGTTGAGTTCTACGCATCGAAGATGGGCATCACGCCAAAGTATCTCTCGCTCATCCTCAAGAAGAAGAGCGGCCGCAACGCCTCGAAGCTTATCGATGAGGCTGTGGTATACGAGGCTAAGCGTTTGTTGAAGTACTCGGGAATGAGCATCCAGGAGATATCCACCAAGCTGAACTTCTCGTCACAGTCCTTCTTTGGCAAGTACTTCAAGCAGCGTGTGGGAGTGTCGCCATCGCGCTATAAGATATGGAATGGTCGCACCGAGGATGCCATAGCTCAGGAGAGTGAGTTTATGCCAGAGGTGATGGAGTAGAAGACAATAATCAATAAACAATCATAACAAACTTTTAATTTTATGAAAAAACTATTTAACGTATTGATGTTGGCGTTGGTGATGACATTGTCATTCACTACTATTGCCAGCGCAGCATCGGCAAAGCCTACCAAGGGCACAGTTACCGACATGAAGGGTGACTCTGAGATCTCTTGGAAGGTTACCTCTTTGGAGGTAGAGGCTGGCGTCTATGAGATTCGTTTCGACGGTAAGATCTCTAAGGGCTTCCACGGCTATCCTATGAGCGACTTCTCTGCTCCTATCTTCTTTGTTGGCGATAGCGAGATCGCTGCATCGGAGGTTTCAGAGCCTTTG